>JBHLLF010000003.1:0-171476 GCA_048885865.1 Candidatus Hermodarchaeota archaeon | reverse complement strand
CCATCCTTCGAATAGAAGGGACAGTGTCTACACAAGTACCACGTTTCAATCAAAGTGAAGTTTAGAACAGTTACAAGCGCAAAGACTAGAAATGGCCAAATCGAATTAACAGCGAGAGATGCAACACCTGTGACAGCAAAGCCCAAGAGGCGAAAGGGAATATGACGACTGCGAAAACAAGACACTAGCTTGTCGTCATATCTACAATTCAGGTCCTCTGAAAGGCTGCATTCTTCACAGATTGACTCGTCTTTCCAAGTGCATGGAGTTGCCTTTCCCATTCTGAGCCCTTCAGCTACTCCAAAGTAGTGTCCCGATACTTTAGAGTTCCCTTTTCATGTCCATTTCCACTCATCTATAAGTCAGAGTACTCTTCCATGAAAATGGCTTTAGCCAGTAGGCTAAGATGGGAGTATCAATAATGAATAACAAGAAGCGAAAGGCTTCCACATTATGCGTTCAAGGCACGGAAGCCCAAAGGTCTGGACCTGCGGTTGTGCCGATTGTTCAAACATCAACATTTGTATTCGAGGATCAAACCGATATGGTTGATTCTGTCACTGGCAAATCCGGAAAAGATGTGTACACGCGTTGGAGCAATCCTACAACACGAAATGTGGAAGCAAAGATTAGCTCACTTGAAGGAACTGAAGACACGCTAGCGCTTTCATCAGGAATGGCTGCAATCTCTACTGCCATAATTGGTCTTGTGAAGGGTGGTGAACGAATCCTCGCTAGCGAATCAATCTATGGCGGTACCGTCCACTTCTTCGATGACGTGCTTCCTCAATACGGTATTCAGGTCGACTATGCTGAAACAGATGATTTCCATGAACATGTGATGGCATCAGGGGGCAAGTATAAGCTATGTTTCTTTGAAACCCCCACAAATCCAACTCTCAAGATAGTTGACATTGAGAAAGTGGCAGATGCAGCACGTGCTACGGGGGCAATCAGTATGATTGACAGCACATTCGGGACTCCTATCAATCAGAGACCTCATGAACTTGGTATCGACATTGTCATGCATAGTGCCACCAAATACCTTGGCGGCCATAGTGACATCATCGCTGGAACCCTTTCAGGCTCCAAAGAAATCATGACCAAGATTCGCAGTGCTGCGAAGCTTCTAGGGGGGACCATGGATCCGTTTGCTGCATTCCTACTCGATAGAGGAATCAAGACCCTAGCAGTTCGTGTTGAGCAGCATAATTACAATGCGTCTTTCTTGGCAGAAGAGATGTCCAAAGACTCCAGAGTTAGGCGTGTACATTACCCAGGCCTACCTGGACATCCAAATCATTCTGTTGCTAAGAAACAGATGCGAAGATTTGGAGGTATGCTCTCAATTGAATTGGATTGTGACCTGGAGGCTGCTAAGACCTTCGTTGATTCGCTGGACATATTCCTCAACGCTGTGTCACTTGGCGGTGTGGAGAGCCTAGCCAGTATTCCTGCTCTGTCCACTCACTATGGCCTAGATTCAGATGTTCTTGCTGAAATGGGGATTTCAGAATCTACGATCCGATTGTCTGTTGGGATTGAGGACTCACACGATTTGCTGCTTGACCTCAAGAATGCTCTTGACAAGACATGTTGAACCTGCCGGAATGACCGTTTGTTAAGTTGCCGCGTAACCTCCAAGACCCCTCTGAATCTCCAATGGAAAAGAACCCGAGTAGAATTGATGTGAATTTGGGAGACCTTGCACAGGGCTAAGCTAGACGCTCAATCTCGCAAGATTATTGGTGGAGAGTTTTTCTACAATCCCCTATATACTCACTTCCAACTGGATTTCTTGCAATGACTGTCTGGACCCATCAACCCCTATACGACTTTGCAGAGTGCAAGACACCTTGCGGAAAAACAGGCTGTATCACTCTTTATACTGGTGATGGCTGCTTCTTCTGCGACGCTGCCTGGGAGATATTGAAGGAGGTCGTTTCTGACTTCAGTCTTCCCTACGAAGCGATATCTTTGATCAATGCCGACTCTGTCAAGCCGGAGAAGCTTGATTTGACTGGACCATTGGGTCTCCCAACTATACAAATCTGTGGGGAAGTAATAGTAGGAATTCCAGACGTCGACCACATAAGAGGAGCCATCATGCATGCGGTCCTAAGGCAATGCTTCACTGAATGATTCATGACAATTGCAGATTCTTGTTGTATGCTCTTTCAATTTCATTGAGCAAGGCTTTCTTCTTGGAATCTGATAGAAAGGCGGACCTGATTCCATTCTGTGTAATTAAGTAGAGGTCCGACAGAGAGAATCCAAGCTTGTCATGAAGTTGCTTATATTCGAATGAAATGTCAGTGTCAAAGAATGCGGGGTCATCGCTATTCACGGTAACGAGGAGACCTCTATCATAGAATTCTCTGATTGGATGTTCTTCTATTGAAGAAACTACCCCTGTTCTCACATTGCTTACTGGGCATGCTTCAATAGCTATTCCATGTTCCTTGATATGGTCCATCAATTTGGTGTCATTAGATGCTGACGTACCGTGGCCAATCCGTTCTATACCCAGATACTTAATCACATCCCATATTGACTCGGGTCCTTCTGCCTCTCCCGCATGTGCAACAAGATGCAATCCCATCTTTCGAGCCTCTTCGTACACAGGAGCAAATGGCTTTGCAGGAAACTTGTGTTCACTGCCACCAATGTCCACAGAAGCAATACTGTCAAGTCTACCTCGAATCAAGTCCAGGACTTCCAAACCTGATTCAGGTCCGTAATTCCTAACGAGGTCGATTCTCAAATCTGCTTCAATCCCCTCCTTCCGATTCGCGCGACGTATGCCTCTGTTTATTGCGTCGATCATTGCGTTGAATTCAAGCTCTCTTCTCATGTGGTCTGGAGCTGAGAAGCTGATTTCCGCATAACGGACGTTGTGGGCTGCAAGGTCCTCAAGCATCTCATACGCTAGTCGCTCGAACTGCTTTTCCTTGGTTATGTAGTTGACTACTTCTCCATAAACTGAGATAAAGTGACCAAAGTCTTGATATTGAAAAAGCTGTGCCAGATCTGCCTCTGACCTGTAAGGGGTTTCAATTCCGGCTTCATCTATGAACTCAAGCAATGTCGAAGGTCTTATGGTGCCAAGCAGGTGTATATGGAGTTCTGCCTTTGGGAGCGCTGCGATTGCCTCGTGAATATTCATCAATCGCTTTGATTCAGAGTTCGCGATAAGTCATTCTATCATCTAGCATTGTAGATGTGAGGTCCTCTCGGTTCCCACAGGAGCAAGAGGACCTATTGAGGAGTGCGAATATAATCAAACAAGCGCTTAGACTCGGAGATGCAATGTAGCAATTGATTTCCAAATTTCAATTTCCTTTCTAAGCTTCTGAACCCTGGCTACATCTGCGTGATAAAGCGGTTTACGCATGTCCTGGAAATTCGCAACCTTGTGGCAAAGATCTTGTTTCAATAGATTTCGGAGTGCCAAAGTCACGGTTCTGGGAGCGAGTCCCACCCTAGTTGCAATCTCCTGTGGGTACATCGGACCGTCAGAAGCCAATGTGTCTAATATCACAATTGAGCTTCTTGTTAGGTTGAAAGGCAGGCGCATCTGTTATCACCGTCAGGTGTATTATGGCAACTATCGGCCATATTAAGGCCATCGTGTTGCCACAAACACTTGCTCGACCTCAGTAGAGTCATTTTATTTTTTATAAGCGTTGCCAATGACGTAATCTTTTGGTGCTCAGAAACACATCGTTAAATGAGAACCTCCGTTGATGGTCCCTCGGAAGTGATTTTCTGACACACGAGATGGCTTTAGACAAGAAAGACCTGGCCATCATCGGAGCGCTTGACAGAGTTGGCGCAAAAGTATCAGCGGAGCAGCTGGGTGAAGTATTGGGCATTCCTTCTCGAACTATCCGATATCGTCTCTCCCGGCTTAGGAAGAAAGGGCTTCTATATCCACCGAGAGCATTGATACATGAGAGGAAGATCGGTCTCGGTGAGTCAGTCATTTGTATGAAGGTCACTAAACTAGGGGCTATGCATCTCCCAGACATCATCGACACATTGCCATCATTTTACTGGATGACTGAGTCCTATGGGGCATACGATGGCTTTATGGTCCAGGGTGTTTACCCTCTAGAACTGGCTGATAACATCCCATCATTAATGAGTACATTTGCCAAAGAGGGACTGGTGCTAGACTATCAAATATTTGACATTGTGGACTACGAACATAAGCTTGCGAATTACGAACATCTGACGGCAGATATTCGCTGGGATTGGGACTGGAAGTCCTGGTACAAGATAATCAAGAGAAATCTGAAGCACAAATCCAAATTCATAATCGAGATGGATGAGAGCCCTCAGGTTATCAAGTTTGATTCAATGGATCTCGCTCTCTTGAAACATCTAATCAATAACGGAGAGTCCACGCAGCGACAACTGGCTGAAACCCTATCAATGTCAGAAACTCGAGCCGTGAAAAGACTCCAAAGGCTGGAAACAACTGGTGTGATAAAGGGCTACAAGTCAACTCTCATCCCGACGAGTAATCAATTCTCACATAGTCTATTTCTTGAGATAGAGGAGCCTGTTGAACGAGTTCTATCGAGCTTGTATGAGCTTCCATTTCCTTTGCTGATTATGATGGAGTCGAGGAACCGCTTTTGCATTCAATTCCGTTTAAACGCATCAGATTTCACTGGATTTCTGATGGGTTTTGATTTGTTGAGGCCACACCTGAGTTCCTATTTCTTTCAGACAATGCATAATCCTCGCCGAACCAGTTCCCCTCACCCTCTGGAATTGTATAATGATGAATTCGAGAGGTGGGAGATTCCAGAAAACTCACATGATGTCATACGTGATCAAATTGAGAGAGGTTGAAAATACTGAAATATGAGGTCCAAAGGAGCCTCTCTTGCCTCATGTATGATTGCTTGGAGGAAATATGTTGAAGAATGAATCCCACGAATGCAGCTTCATGTGGCCTGGGAAAGAGGCTGCCAGAAATGCTGCAGCTGGACATTCAACTCATTCATTGAAGATTCTAAAAGGCCGATCCGTTTGCCCTGATACCACTGAGAATATTTTCATTGAAGGTGACAATCTAGAGGCTCTCAAGCTCTTAAACGAAAGTCATAGTGGTTCGGTCAAAGTAATCTATATTGACCCGCCCTATAACAAAGGTGGCAGCTTCGTCTATAGTGACAGACTTGATCAAACACACGCTGATTGGCTTTCTATGATATTTCCGCGCCTTCTATTGTCAAGAGAACTCCTATGCGAAGATGGAGCAATCTTTGTATCAATTGATGACAATGAGGTTCATAATCTACGAATGGTTATGAATGAGGTATTTGGTGAGAGCAACTTCGTGGCTTCAATAATCTGGGAAAAGAAGTCCTCTCCCCAAAATGATGCTCGATGGTTCTCGGATAATCACGACTACATTCTCGTCTATGCGCGGAACAAGGAACTGTGGAGACCTCGCCTACTCCCAAGAACCGACGAGACCGATTCGCGCTACAAGAATCATGATGACGATCCTAGAGGGCCTTGGACATCAAGCGACCTGACTGTCAAGACCTATAACAAAGACTACGACTATGTGATTATAACGCCGTCCGGACGAGATGTGAGCCCTCCTCCGGGACGATGTTGGGGCATGAGCCATGACTCTTTCAACAGTCTAGTGGCTGATAATCGCATATGGTTTGGCTCTAACGGAAGCAATGTTCCTCGGCTCAAACGATTCTTGTCTGAAGTTAAGCAAGGTCTAACTCCTTGTACGATATGGCGTCGAAGCGAGGTTGGTGATAACCAAGAGGCAAGAAGAACAATCCGTCAGATATTTGGCGATGTAGGTATCTTCGAAACCCCAAAGCCACTTAGGCTTATGAAGCAGATATTACATATTAGCACAGAGCCGTTTAGAAACGATACCGTATTGGATTTCTTTGCTGGATCCTGTACGACCGCTCAAGCTGTCTTGGAGCAAAATGAAGCAGATGGAGGGAACAGGAGATTCATCATGGTGCAATTGCCAGAAACTGTGCCAGAATCATCTCGAGCGTATGATGCAGGTTTCACCACTGTATCGGAGATAGGTGCTGAACGAATACGAAGGGTAATTGAGAGTATGGAATCGGATTCAAAGGATGCCTCGCCACTTGGTTTCAAACTCTATCAAATAGCATGAATATGTCATTGCATCACATTATCGTTTACAAACGATTCAAAGTCCTTGATGCATTCAACAGTTATTCTCCCCTCATTCACGCTTGGGTATTGCGAGTAGGCTGCTAATGCTTTTCCAAGTTGAAGCATGCGAGATGAGCAGATTCCTCCCCCAATACTATCGACCGCAACATCACTGGGGGCTCGTTTTGCTTTGGCTTTTGAGTCAACGACCTTTCTGCATACAAGAAGCGCGTTGTGGTTAATACCATGTGCCCTTACGCCACTGGGTGTTTCGCCATGTGTCGGATACACCGCCTCCACAAAGAATCCGGTATTCACAAGAATCTGCAAAATGGCAGACCACGCCTTGAGTCTTTTATGCTGGAAGACGAACACGAGTTTGGCATCATCTTTCATCACTCTATGGAGTTCACTATACACCCGCATCATAGATTCGATGAAAAAGTCGGCGTCCTTGCCAGTCTTATTGTACACAAGGATCTCGCCTGTACTGCTGCTGGATTCTTGACCGAATATCAACGGATATACATCATATAATTGCCTACGCAGCCATACATAGAAGAAGTTAGAAAGCTCGGAATACATGATATTGTCGAAATAGGGTGGATCAGTGACGACAGCATCAATAGCTTTGTCAGGAATGAAGCCCAAGTCTTCTGATGACTGACATTTCAGCAAAGCACTCCTTCGCGGCTGCAGCTCCCGGAAGCTTTCTACAAATTTAGCTCCTATCTTATCCCCTACAATGACTTTCTCCCTATTTCTTGTAGGTTCATTCTCTTCAGAGTGCCCATCAGCAAAACGTATCTCATAGGGATTTTGCTGATATCTTAAAGCACGTATTCCTTTGATGACATATCTTCTGAAGCTCCCACGACCTACTTTTGCACCCCACACATTGTTCTCAACTGGAGTAGTGGGTGGAGAAAAGTAGTGTCCGCCGAATAGGGGCTCAAGCTTTGAGGCATGAACATTGTAGATACAAAACATGTTGTTAGCATTGAGTGTGTCTGAAAATGTAAGAAGTAGGAATTCTCTAACGGTTCTCTCGCGAATTTCCAGAATCTGTTCGAGAATCATAGAAAGGGCAAGCAACTGACGCGAATTGAAGAAATCACCAAATCTTCTATACACGTTGCAGCGCGGACGCATTGTAGCCATGTTGTTCCATGGAACCTCATCGTCCGGAATCAGTGTACCCAGTAGCCTCTCTTTTCGTTGACTGAACTCTTTCTCAGCATCAGCTATCCTATTGAGGTCCAACTCTTCTGGTGTCTTGTATCCTCTCCCACATTTACCACAGTGGAACTCAAGGGCATATGGCCTCTCTCTGGGAGGGCTATCTTCCGACAACCATGCTTCTGTCAAATCCCCTTTTTGATTGCAATTTGGACATCGGTAGCTCTTGTTTGTTGCATATGGGTCATTCAGGTTCATTCCACAGTGGCATAGAGGTCCATCTGCTGTGATCTTATTGCAGGATGGGCAGAAATAGACTACGCTCTTGTTTTTGGGTTTCGCAATGATGAAGGATTTGAAGAGAGGAACTTCGAAGTCACAGGACTGGCATTTTACACTCCTTACCCAGAACGTATACATTGTGTCTGCTTCATGTCCCTCAGGACAAGTTGTCATGTAGAGGGAAAGAATCTTTGACGCAACAGCATCTCTAATCCGATAGAATTCAGCCTCCAATTGAGTGACATCAACAGCCTCCAACTCCTTCTTCGTGATGAACCATGCCATTGGATTGATGTCTACACCAATTGTCCTACATCCAAGGCGATGCCCTTCTACAATGGTGGTTCCGCCTCCCATGAATGGGTCTAATATGATCGGTGATTTTCCGCTAGCGTTCTTCAAGACGACTTTTTCATAGAATCTTGTCATTGGATTCTCGTCAAGGAAAAGGCCTAGGATTATGCTTCTGAAGGTGCTGCCCACTCTTCTCGCGAACCATTTGTGCATATGATAAATAGGCTTCCTCGAGTTGCTCTCACTCCACGCAATCTCATCGATTGCCTCACTAGGGAAACCTCTCTCTATATACGCCAAACTTCTTTCCCTCATAGATGCAGAGTCCAGATTACAGCATCATCATGTGGATAGAGATCTGGAACATCTGCAACCTCCTTGAACCCAATAGACTTGTAGAAAGCTCTTCCTGCCTCATTGCCCTTCTCCATGAAGAGGTAGATGACTCGCAGCTTGTGATCATGTTCTGAGTAGTGCTTCGATACATCATGGATTAGTGTTTGGACAAGTTCTCTTGCGACACCCTTTCTTCTATAATCAGGGTTTACTCCAAGCCCAATTAGCTCAACTACACCATCATCAAGGCCACCCCTGACATCCCAGCTTACTGTGCCTACAATATTGCCATCATAAAGACTGAGAATGGTCTGAACTCTTAGTAGGTCGGTAGCAAAGGCTTCAGCGAGGTTTCTGTTGTCTTCTACCTCTGAAATGAATAGATTGACAAGGAGCTCCTTATCAGAACTTGCGGCTTTTCTCACTGTTCGCATATTGCTAATGAAGCAGAGCAGACAATTGTATCTGCCGGATTGAATGAAACTAGTCGATTAATACAACCGCATCTACGAATAGTTCGTACTTCTCATCCTCATCGAGATTATGTACTAGTACTTTCTCTACTTCAAACTCGCCTCGAATCTCCAACAGCCGCGACTCAGTGATTACTTTCACACTGGAGTTTTCAAGTTCTTCGCGTAGTGCGTCAGTGGTGACAACTTCTTTCTCTTGAGTCAATAGGACTACACGATCTGTTTGTGCTGTGAGTTCAAGAGCTGCCTCAACTGATTCGTCACCGCTATGGAGGACTAGCACCCTTTGATTGGCGAAGTCCTCGAGATCACTCACATCAAGATAAACGCCCTTGTCAAGGAATTCATCCTGTCCTACGATCGCGCAAGCCGGCTGCTCATACTTAGGTTCCTTTGCTGCTACCTCATCGGGATTCTCCCTTGCACGGTAAGCTTTGATAGCTTCATGAAGTGCATCCGCAGCAAGATTTGAGCAGTGCATTTTGATAGGCGGCAGACCATCCAGTTCTTCAGCGACGTCTTCTCTGGTAACTTGCATGGCTTCATCGAGTGTCATCCCTATTACCATCTCTGTGGTCATGCTACTTGTGGCAATCGCCGATCCACATCCAAAAGTCCTGAACTTTGCGTCGACTATTTTTCCATCCTCAACCTTGATGAAAACTTCCATCAGGTCTCCACAGGTGGGATTTCCTACACGACCGCTCGCTACGTCATCTCCTTCTAATACGCCCACATTTCGTGGATTGCGAAAGTGCTCGAGTACCTTTTCACTGTATTGAGTAGACTTCATTCTTCATCACATCGCCTTTGGTTTATAGATTGGAGACATTCCTCGAATTCGATTCAGTATCTCTGGAGTTACTTCGAGGACCCTGTCAATATCATCATCAGTGTTGAATCTTCCAGGTGTAAGCTGTAGTGATCCATGTGCTTCTTCATGAATAAGCCCAGTTGCAATAAGAGTTGTTGATGGGGCAAGAGTCTTTGAGGTACAGGCAGAGCCCGTAGATACAGCGATTCCTTTGTCCTTGAACGACAAGAGTAACGACTCGCCTTCCACTCCATCAAATCTGAAGTGGGCATTACTTGCGAGTCTGTCTGTTGGGTGACCATTCAGATAGCTATCAGGAATCTCACTCAGTATTGTACCAATCAAACGGTCACGATATCCCTGAAGCCGCCTGACTTCGTTTGGCATTTCTGTTTTCATTATTTCGATGGCATGTTTCATCCCGATGATTCCTGCAACATCCTCTGTCCCTGACCTCAAGCCTCTTTCCTGTCCCCCTCCAATCAAGATGGGATTGACTCTGTATCTCTTCTTCATGAACAGTACCCCTACACCTCTGGGGCCATAGAAGTCGTTCGAAGACAGAGACATGAGATGAATATCATCTCTCTTGACATCAATTGGTAATAATCCTTGAGCTGCCACTGCGTCTGTGTGAAATGCAATTCCCTTCTCCTCGGCCAGTTTTCCAATTTCCCGGATTGGCTGAATCGTACCAATCTCATTGCTGGCATATTGGATTGAGATGAGTATTGTGTCATCTCTTATTCTACGTTCTAGCTTCTTCAATGGCACCCGTCCATACATATCTACAGGCACCTGTGAAACCTCAAAGCCTTGGCGCTCCAGGTATTTCCCTATATTTCTAATCGAGATATGTTCAACCTCTGAAATGATTATGTGATTTCCTTTTCCCTTGTTCTTCATGGCATAGCCTATTAGGGCCATGTTGTTTGACTCTGTCGCACCAGATGTGAAGATGATCTCATCATAGTCGGCATTGATGTAATCTGCAATAACCCGTCTGCTCTCCTCAAGAGCCTCCGTGGCTACGTCCCCCACATGGTGAAGAGCTGAAGCATTACCAAAACGCTCATGGAAATAAGGTAGCATGCCCTCAATGACACGCGGATCTACAGGCTTTGAGCTTTGGTAGTCCAGATACACCTCTTTTACGTCGCCCACTCGCTTTCACCTAGAACCACATTGTGGCATCGTGCTCTAGGACTAAGTCGTTGAGTGTTGCCGCACCGACTATTTTGCACCCCTCTACTAGCTCTACCTTTTCCCATCCGAGCATCTGCTTTGAGGCCTCACACACATAGACCTTTATCCCCATATCCATAGTCTTCTTGAGCATTTCAGCGACGCTTGGAAAGCCGCCAACCTGTATCTTCTCAGCAGCCCCCGGCTGGAGTATCCTTAGGCCTTGACCGAGATAATATACCGCCGCTTCGATGTCCATCGCTTTTGCGCTCTGAGCGAGGACAAGAGGTGAATACTGTCTCTCCGGGTCGTCGCTGGTCTGCACGTAAAGTATACTGCTCACGATTTATTCACTCCTTTCTTCTGATCAGGAATCTTTGCGTACCGTCCTCCAGTCTCTCAAAACTGAGGAGTTCATGTCCAGTTCTCTTACAGAATCGTTTGATATCTTCCTCTGCCGCAGGATCATCGGCGAGCAGTTCAAGGACCTCGCCGGCTGCGATACTGTCTATTGCTTCTCTTGTCTGGAAAAGCGGCTGTGGACAATACAGTCCTATGCAATCAAGTGTTTCAACAGGTTCGTTACTTGACATGGAGGATTTCACCTAACCATCACTGGATAAACTATTGTTAATTGCTTATAACTTCATCGTTGAGACCATCATTTGATTAGACCTATTCCTTACTATGCGCCTTCCTCTTCTCCTCTAGTTCTTCCTGCATTATCTTGCATCTATCGTACCAAAGAACTTCGTAGTCACTATGATCAATGACTCGATTCTTCAGGTCTCCAATTGAGGTAATGCCCTCCTCTTTGCACCATTGTATGCAAACCTCATAGGCTTCCCAGTCAAGCTCAAAGGTTTCCCATTCAACCTCGACCTCTTCATATCCTTCCAGCAACCAGGCAACTCCTCGGGTGTGCCCATCTGTTGACACGAGCTCCCCACCTATCTCCTTGATCGGTATTGGCGCATACATGGACAGGTCTCCCAGGTTCCTTCCATTGATGACTGCATCCAGCTTCGCCTTGCTAATGTAGAGTTGACTTGGCTGAATCTCGTGAAGGTAGAGCTTGAAGGGTTCTCCCATGAGTTCGAAAGCAAAAGCGCCACTCTTTAGCGTTTCTCATTAACCGCATAATTGTCAAAGCCTCAGTGTTAAATCGGGGTTTTCCAGTCAAATGCATAAGATTTGTTGACAGTGAGGTGTGAGTCAAGATGCCTAAGACTAGTCGTGCAGCTGTGATCCCCAAACCAGATGCTCCGGTTGAAATTCAGGAGTTTGAGATTCCTGAGTTGAAACCCGGTGCTGCTTTGCTAAGGGTGGCAAATGCAGGAGTTTGCGGAACTGATGTTCATTTATGGCATGGCAAACTGGCTGGTGTGCCATACCCCTTGATTCCTGGACACGAAATGGTGGGAACAGTTGAAGCCATAGGACCAAAGAAGATCAAGAATGTAGATGGTCATGAGATAAAAGTTGGAGACAGGGTCACAATTCATGATGTGACGAAGACCTGTTACTCCTGTTGGTTTTGCCTAATTGCCAAGGCTCCCACGAAATGCCCCAATCGGGAGGTGTATGGCATTACAATGGACTCTACCAAATGGCCACACCTAATTGGAGCCTACAGTGAGTACGTGTATCTTTCACCGGGAACGCACGTTATTCAAATACCTGATCATGTGAGCTTTGATGGTGCCGGTGCTGTGGGGTGTGCGATGCCAACTGCTGTTCATACAGTGACTCGTAGTCCCTTGAAGTGGGGTTCAAATGTTGTGATTCAAGGCGCAGGACCTGTTGGGCTTATGCTCTTATCACTGGCAAAAATCAATGGAGCTGCAACAATCACCTCAATCGATATGGAATCTCACCGACTCAACCTAGCTGAGAAGTTCGGAGCTACTCACACGTTGAACATCAGGGAGACCTCTTTGAAGGAACGGTATGACTTCCTGAGGGATATCACTGATGGACACGGTCCTGACATTGTATATGAAGCAACAGGGAGTGCATTGGCCGTTCCTGAGGGGATTGAGCTTGTGAGGGAGGGTGGAACCTATACGATTTGCGGCCAATACACAGACAGTGGAACTGTAGAAATTAATCCCCATCTTATGAATCGAAAGCATCTCGATATACGTACGGTCTGGGGTTCAGAAACGACACATGTGTATCAAGCAGTTCGTACTATTGCTGACAATTATGACGAGTTTCCGTTCGAGGATGTTGTGACACACAAGTTCTCACTAGACAAGACGCAAGAGGCATTAGAAACGCAGGAGCGCCACGAATCAGTCAAGGCGGTCATCACTCCAAATGATTGACACATCTACTGAGAGGATATGATCATGAATAATGAATTACAGAAGGAAAAGGTGAACCAAGTAAGTCAAATCCTAAGTGAAGATGATACTGATCTATGGCTTGTGTGGGTTCGAGAAACTTCCCAAATGGCGGACCCCGTTCTTGAGTTGATATATCCTGGCAGTTTCGTTTGGCAGTCTGCCTTGCTATTCCCATTGAACAAGAAGCCCATTGCTATTGTCGGTAACTTCGATGCGGATGCCACAAAAGCCACCGGCCTCTTTGGCGGAGTTATTCCCTACACTGAGGGCATCAAGGAGCCCTTCATCAAGGAATTAAACCGGCTTGGACCATCAAGAATAGCAATCAATTACAGCAGAAATGATGTTGCCGCAGATGGACTTTCCCACGGAATGTACCTTCTTCTCCAGGATTATCTCGCTGTCTCAGACTTCAAGAATCGTCTAGTGAGTGCGGAGAATGTCGTGTCAAAGCTGCGCGGACGCAAGACCCAGACCGAGGTTGAGAGAATAAGAGAAGCAATTCGGATTACAGAATCCATCTTTGAAGAAGCACGGACATTCCTGAAAGTTGGAATGACTGAGATAGAAATCCAGAACAAGTTCCATGAAGCGATGAACCAATATGGAGTAGGTTTTGCGTGGGGAAGGGACCATAATCCTGCGGTCGATGCTGGTCCCTACAAGCAATTTGGCCATTTAGGCCCCACTTCTCATGTTACGAAAGAGGGGCATCTGCTCCACTTTGATTTCGGTGTGAAGTATATGAATTATTGCTCTGACATACAACGGATGTTCTTTTTCGGAAAACCGGAGGATGTGCCTCAGGAAGTGCAGCATGCCTTTGAAACCGTCAGAGACGCAATTCAAGCTGCAGCTGACTGGATACGGCCGGGTGCTGTGGGATACGAAGTCGACACAATAGCACGGGAGTTTGTAAAAGAACATGGGTATGAGGAATATCAACATGCATTAGGCCACCAGCTTGGAAGGCAAGCTCATGATGGTGGCACCCTACTTGGGCCACGATGGGAACGATATGGTGATACGCCCATGGGGGTAGTTGAAGTCGGGAACATATTTACCCTTGAATTATATGTCACGACCGAACATTATGGTCAAATCAGCCTGGAAGAGGACATACTCATCACAAGAAAGGGGTGCGAGTTCCTCTCGCGCCCTCAAAAGGAGCTAATCTGCATCTAGTAAAATTCTTCGCAAAAGTTTATGTGACTACCATGGCTATTAGATATGATTCTAGAAAAGGAATGTTTCCAGGAGGGTTTCCTTTGTCTAATGCTACGAAGAAGTTGCGAGAGCAGTATCTGAACTCATTCATGATGAGAAAGTGGATATCCGAGAAGATGCCACGTCTCAAGCCAGATCAGATAAAGCATCTCTATATTTTAGTCAAGCAGTGGACTGGGGAGGATATCGAACTAGAAATTACTTGACCAATTCCAATCCGCCTATCTTATCGAGGGCGAGACAGGCATCAGCTTTCATCCATAGCTCCAGTCCTGTATCCAAATACATCGATAGTAACGAAAGTAAAGCCCAGGTCAGCAGCATACTTTTGGAACTCGTCAAGCTTTCTTTCATCAAATAGCTTTGAGCGTTCATTTCGTCCAACTTCCACTCGCACTAGATCTCCATGATAGCGCGCACGAACACTCTTTACACCAAAATGGAGCCTAGCGAAGTTTTCGATCCCGGCGACCATCTCGAGCTTCTCACTCGTTATCCGGGTCCCATATGGGAATCTCGTGGCTAAACATGCCATGGAAGGACTGTCAGAAACCGAGAGGCCATTCTCTCGCGCGATTTCACGGACCTCATCCTTTGTCATACCAGCCTCAAGTAATGGTGAGCGAACGCTGGTCTCTCTAAGGGCTTTCTCTCCCGGTCGATAGCTCTCAACATCACTTGCTGTAGTACCCTCGATGACCATATCGAGTCCCCGTTTCTTTGCTTCTTGGATCCATCGCTGTGCAAGTTTCTTCTTGCATTGATAGCATCGATCTCGCGGGTTTTCTACAAGCTCGCCCTCTGCCAACCAGTCATGCCATTCAATGTCATGCTGCAGCCCAATCTCTGATGCGACACGCTTGGCTACTTCAAGTTCTGATTCAGCAAAGGTGACAGTATCCATCGTAAGAAGAACCACTTCATCAGCTATATCTCGTGCTATCAAGGCTAGAGTTGAGCTGTCAACGCCACCACTAAAAGCTACAAGCACTTTCTTTCCTCTAAGTGACTCTCTCACAATTTCCAGCTTGGAATGATATGACTCTGTCATTTCTAGTCCTGTTTCAGCCACTCTCTCTAGTCTTAAGCGTTGAGAACTAGCATAGAATCATTTAGAGATCAGGAAATGTATGGGTCTTCGTCTATGTCGAACCCAACGAATCCCATCTCCTCTAGAATGTCCTCCATGCTTTCAGCTCCGGTCATCCACCTAACCTGCCACTTTCCTTCTTTGTTAAGGATGATTTCAACATCAGGAAGGTCACCAAGTAGATTGTGGTTCATCTCAATCACATCTTGATATGCACCTGTGAGTGCGATAGCGAAATATGAGCCTGGTATATTCTCGATTGATCCAACAGGAATTCCCTCTCCCATCTGACCTATAGGCATGGTCACCGGGCGGGAGTCCCGAGTGAACCAAATCTCCCCAGTGCCTTTTCTATGAAACTGAGAAATCTCACCATCCGAATCACAAGTTAAGTCACAAAGCCGCACAGTCGTTTCGGGGTGAAGATGAAGATCGCGAATTGGAACAATCGGGAAGTGCTGTTTCACCAGAACGTAATCGCAGGCGCTGTTGAACACACTGAAGTTTCCTATAACAATATGGTCTGGATGCCACAAGCTCTCACTCAGTGCGTCAGACCTCAAGCTCGTTACTCCTAGTCTTACGATTCTCCTGCGAATCTCAGCTCTCACCTGACCGATTAGTGCCTCTCTCTCCCTCAGTGCAACAAGGGAATCTGCCAAGGTGCTCTTGCCAATCTGAAAGGTGTTCCAGACTTCCGCAAGCTCGCTGATAGAAGCAGCATCTGCTATCTCTTCCAGCACTGCCTTGTATTGACTCATGCCGCTCTCGCCAATGTCCTCAAGGCTTGGGAATACAGACCTTACCTCCAAGGCTTTGATTAGCACCACAGATCCGAGGGCTGTTAGTCCTCGTCCAGACTCAACCATTATGTTTGGAGCTAATCCCTTCGGCCATTTGAGTAGCTCATTTTGGATGCCTTTAACTAACGATTCAGCGTATTGCTCCATCAAGTTTGGTGCGTACGTACTAGTATAGTCAATGGGGAGTCCACCACCAAAGTCAATCAGTGTGAGGCCTGCGAGGCCATTTTGCCGCAACTCCAGAAATGTCCTCGTCATAAACTCTGCAAATCCTACGAAATCCTCAATCGCTGTGATTTGAGAGCCAACATGTCCCAGAATAGTGGAAACAGAGTCCTCGAATCCTTTTGCCTTCAGCAGGCCTACCACATCGAATAGGTCATGTATACTCAAACCAAACTTGGAATCGCGTCCTGCAGAGTGTGACCAATGGCCCCTGGCTGTCACATACGGTTTTATTCTCAGAACCATGTTGACTTTCCCAGGACGGAATCTATCTACAATGAGCTGGGCCTCGTGAAGTGACTCAATTGATACCGCAATGTTGTAGCCCTCCTCAATGCAATCCTGAATTGTGTTGAGATATTCAGGATCTTTAGCACCATTGCAGATTATGAGTCGATGCTTCTCCATCTCTAACACGGATTTGATGAGGAACAGCTCTGCCTTCGTCCCTGCCTCAAGGCCGTAATCAGGATTGGTGTGGAGGACTTGAACTACATAGTCACGTCGCTGATTCACCTTCACTGGATATACAGCACTAAATTCACCTTTGTAATCCATAGCTTCGATCACTTTGTGAAACGTGGCAACCAGCTTCCTGACTTGGTACGAGATGAGCTGGGGGATTCGCAGGG
Source organism: Candidatus Hermodarchaeota archaeon (assembly GCA_048885865.1). Lineage (GTDB taxonomy): Archaea > Asgardarchaeota > Thorarchaeia > Thorarchaeales > Thorarchaeaceae > SMTZ1-83. The sequence continues at coordinate 154,405 of JBHLLF010000003.1, read as the reverse complement.
TAAAGGAAGATGTATAGCCTGTTCGAGTTCCATTTGCAGCTTCGATTCGCTTCACAATCTCACGGATTGAGATTGTGCTGTCATCAAGTTTGATAACCAAATCACCTTGCTCATTGATGTCCAGGAAATGAAGATCGTTGCTACTGAGTCCATAGATTAGCCTCGACTTCTCTATCGACCAATCGTCTAAGGTCAGAATTCACACCTCATATAGCTACTGTGACTCATCATCCTTAATTGAATCCAGCATTCCCTGGAATGCTCGTGCTAGCTCTCCTATTTCGTCATCCTTTGAAGTATATGTCTTGTCCACCTGCAGGTCAAGGGTATCGAGCGGTTCTTGTTTAATCATAGCTGCGACATTCTTTGTTGCGAGGTCCATCATGTATTGGAGAGGTCCCGTGATTTGGTTTGATATCACAACAGCAACAGCTGCGGCTATCATGATTCCTGCTACTGTTATCGCTAGGATGAATAATGTTGCTTGAGTGTTTGCAGCCTCGATACGTGCCTCTAATTCAGGAATTGCATTCAATACTTCATCAACCGGTACGACTATGATGCAAATCCAATTTGCCTTGCCAACTGGAGTGTAAACTAGGATGAAGTCTTCACCATCCCGAGTGTATCTTAGGAATCCGGTTGCGCCTGAACGTATCTGGTCTACATCTTGGGATGATAATGCTGGACTTCCATCAGTATTACGTTCAACGAATGTAAGAGCAGGCAATCCTGTTTCGTACGCTTCGTCTGGAACCTCTGGATGTGCAACTACCAGTCCAAGACTGCTCTCTACAAGAGCGGCATAACCTGATGTTAGAACAGTAACATCAAGAACTTCCTGATTGATATCTGCTATTGTAATATCTCCAGCAACAATACCAATGAGAGTGCCATTCTCGAAGTAAATCGCTCGACCAATGGTCACAAGGAGAACTCCTTCAAGCGGGTCGAAATATGGTTCTACAAAGACCATATCACCATCACCGTCCTCAACCTCTGTGTAGAAGAAGTCTGTTGTTGGATACCATGGATCAATTAGTCGATTCTCGATGGGTAGCAAGCTTCCTGGATAGTTGATGAACATGTTAGTATCTTTGAAAACAACGTACAGCCACCTGAAGTCAAGCTGTTCATGGACTGATTGAAACATTTGGTCGATGTTTGAAATCCTTGCGAGCCTCTCGTCCTCATACAGCTGATAATCAGCAACTGTTGAGGGCGGGACATACCAGCTGCTAAATGTCCATGACACATTAAGTTCATAATTGGGATCATAGGCTGTATCAGCTGGATACTCTCCTGGAGATCCATATTCGAAATAGTAGTCGTAGTATGTTCTTCGAGGTATGTATGTTGATTCATCACTTAGAAGCTTCTCTGCTTCCTCGGCTAGTGCCGCAATCATAGACTCCGCATTTGATAGTTTCTGATTAATGACGAGTGCTGTCTTCTCACCGGTAAGATCCATGTTGGTCTGAATCTGTGATTCGAGAGCATTTGTGCTCTCGGTAGTGGTGAAGTCTCCAATCAAATTTACAAAGAAGTATGAGATTCCTCCAGTGACTCCTAGAGAAATGATCGAAATTGTGACGAATGTTAGTATGACATTCCTGCGGAAACTGCCTTTCTTCTTGGTTCTTGCCATCTTTGACAACTTCATTCACCTCCTAGAAATCTACTGTACTTCCTCCTACTTCCAGTTGAGCCATCATCACTCCAACCTCCTGGAAGGCTTTCTCAATGTCACTTCTCACATCTATGCTGTCAACTACCGAGAGATATTGTCCCTGAGGGATGTGGTCACACACTGAATCAAGTAATTCTTCAAAGGTCATTCTTCGCCCTGTGATCGGTGACCTCACCTTGGCTTCAATTGGTGCCTTCAGCTCATCACCTACGCCAATTATAATTAAGTTGACATCGAGATGGTTATCCCTGATGAATCCCTCAATGGTCAGAGGTCTCTTTCTTCGATGTCTATCTTCCTCAGTGAAGATCCCTTCCAATGCATCAAGTGAGTACTTCTCAGAGCTATTGTCTTGGCCATCTGTCAGGGCTATTACCCATCTGTGCTCGCTTGACTCAATCCTATCAAGTTCCTCAAGAGCCCTACCTAGAGCATCGTAGAATGCTGTTGCATAATTAGGGTGCCTGAGAGAGTCTAGGGCACGAATGATCGGGCTATCTCTGGGGCGTTCATATTCTCCCTTCCTAGTAAGTCGGAGAATCTCTCTAAATGATGAGTTGAAGACTATGATACTCACCTCATCCTGTGGATTGACTTGAGTTTCTACAATCTCCTTCGCACCCTGAACTGCAGCTCTGATCCTGTTCTGAGCTTGCATGCTCCCCGAGTAGTCGATAACGAGAATAACGCTCTTCTTGAACATGATTGAACGTTTCAATCTCTCAGCCTTGCGCCTGATCTCGTGACTCGGCTTATCCCGCTGATCCAAGACATCAGCCAGATTCTGCATAGCATAGACGACCAGCCAGAACTCCTCAGTTATTTCTCCAAGACGAATTGCGTCATTGTATTCATCTTCGGCCTTCTTCAGTTTTCCTTGAACCTGGAAGAGCTCGCCCATGTGATAGTGAATGTATGCCATGCTTCTTTCATAGCCTTCAGCAGCAGCAGTTCTAAGTGCTTCTTCAAACTTTGAAAGGGCCTGGCTGTATCTGCCTTCCCTTACCAAGACAAGTCCTTGCGCATCGAAGCGTTTTGCAAGGCCTCTCTGGTTGCCTAGAGTAAGGTCAATCGCTACAGCATCCTCTAGCAGCTCCATCGCCTTTTTGGGATTGTTCTTGTCCATCTCGACGAGTGCCATGTTGTGATAGACTGAAGCGACTCTAACCAAGGCATCAGTTTCTTCTGCATCCTCTTGCCGGGCTCTTTCAAGGAGCATCTTTGCCAGTGCTAATGCCTGTTCATAGTAATCCATCGCGTTACCTGTATCTCCACGCTGACGGAACACATTTCCAATGTTCAGATACATTGTTTGCTCGCCAATCTCAATATTGAGGCTGCGACTAATTTCGAGCAAATTTTGATAGTTCGCCAGGGCTCGGTTCAGGTCACCCCGAATGAAGGCTTGATTTCCGAATCTGATTGCTTCTTGGAAGTTCAGCAGTGCATCAACGGTGGTACCAACCTCTTCATACATTGCTCCTGCAGTTGAAACACCGCGAGTAAAGTCCTGGCTTGCCATCTTCGTCACTAGACGTGTCATCTCCTTTATGGGCTCCACTACAGCGTTTCCTCTCCTGTAAGAAATGAAAGCAACTCCTACAGCCACGCCAGCCAGCATTGCGCCTAGGATTATGGTAAGCAAAAAGGTCTGGCCAAGGACGAGATTCAGAATATTCGTAGCAGGTCCTATCACTTCTGCTGAGGGAACAACGATGGCAAGCACAAAGCCTGTCACATTGACCTTCGAGTAGGTGATATACCATTCCTCACCTCGTTTCTGGAATGTATCCTGTCCACTCTCTTCAGATAGAATTGTAGGCAGAAGCGATGTGAATGCTGCAATCTCCGTCGAGCTAGCTCCAGAGAACTCAGCTTCATTTAGGGTCTGCCCCTCTGCAACCAAGTCCGGATGTGCTATGAGTCCTCCATCTGATTCCAAAAGATAGGCATAGCCGCTCTCTAAGACTTCTATGCCAAGCACATTCGCCATGATCGTGTCAAGGGTCACGTCAGCCGATACGACCCCGATTAGCGTTCCATTGTCAAAGTGAATGGGGCGTCCCATTGAAATGACTAGACCAGTGGAGGGGTCTCCATAGGGACTTGTAAACGCGATGCTGTCATCTAGTACGGCAGCTGCGTTAAGGTACCACTCTTCTATAGTTGGATCATAATCCAGACCCGGACCGTACCAGTCCTCGAAGTAGAAGAGATTGTCGTAGGGATAGTTCCTGAAAAGGCGTGTATCGCTAATATCCGGAGAGAAGCCCATGTATAGCCATATATAGTCCTCACTGGCCTGATGCAGCGAGCGATAGACATTGTCCATGTTGCTAGAGATCTCTATGAGATTTCGAGTGGTAGGACTCCAGTCCCAAGGATCATTTGGAGTTTGGTAATCATCAGTTGGCATGTACCAGCAGCTGACATCGAAAGAGATGTCATTCGAATCATACGCCTCGTCATATGTGGCTGGATTTCTCCCGGGTATATCCCTTCCACTGTGAAACCATTCCAAGGATGGATCCCAGAAGTACGAGTATTGGGGTGTCGCATTAATTCTCTCATTGAATAGGTCTTCAGCATACTTCTCCATCATGTAGACGCCATCGAAGTATTGCTGCATTCTCTCCGAAATGAAGGACGCAGTGTCTTCCGAAATCCTCAGAAGATTGGCAAGTTCCTCAGTCCTAAGCGCTTCTGCGGCATCAGCAGCATTCTCGTTTGATGTTGTAAAAACACTATTTGCAGAGAGTGCCGCTATAATCAGAATTGGCACCAGTGACACGACTACAAAGGTCACCACTATTCGTTTGCTGATATCCATTGCACTGCCTCCTCTCGTCTGTAGTTATTTGATTCCATTTTCTGATTTACGCCTCTAATTCTTTCTGTAGTATATTCAAGAATTTCCTAATGTCCTGCTCCTTGGCCAGAACGAATGCATTACCTTCTATGATGCCTTCAATCAATCCTTCTCCAAGGAGTATGATCAGTGTTCTTCGAAGAATATTCTGGGGCACTCCAGTTTCCTTTTCCACATCTGCAATATCGAAGCTCTCATTCTTGTCAAGAAGGTCCTTTGTCATCTTGACCGCAGCTTGCGCCTGAGCCCTTGAAGCCTTTAGTGGCCTTCTATCTTCCTTTTCTATTGTCCGTACAAAAACGTCTTTGTTGAAATGCCCATCAAGTATCCCTTTCTCAATCATCGTCTGAATACTTCTTCTCAAGTTATATGCAGCCGGTCTCGGAAGGGTCTTTCTGAGAATCCTATCCAATTCCTTCAGCTGAATTCTACTATGTTTCGATGTGATCGATTCTATGCTGTCCTGCATATATTCCTCGATTTTATACTCATCCAACATCTCAAGCTTAGCTCCGCATGATGTACATTCAAGAGCCTCCGGGGACGTGGATGCTCCACAATTGCCGCACTTGATTGCTCGACGATATAAAGTCATCTTCGTTGATCCTATCTCTTGAAGAGTCGTTTTCTCTGACTTCTTCACTTTGACAGTGTCTTGGGCCTCCCAGAAGAGGAGCTTCCTGTCGCGCGTACTTGCAACCAAATATGCGACATCAGAAACATCATCAGGTATTCCCGTAGCCAAAGCCTTGGGCGGAGCTGGAAGCATTAATGATGTAACCGGATTCCCCTCAATGTCCCAGACCTGTAACTGAGGTGAATGATCTCCTGTGACAAACAGTTTCCTCTTTCCGAAAGTCAGTACCCCAAATACCGTGATTACGTTGCCAAGGTTTAGCCGCTTCAGCTCGTAACCAGCTGCAGATAGAATCAACACGGTACCTTTCCGCTGTGCAATGACTACTTCGAGTTCTGAATCGTTCGTTATATCTTCCAACCAGACATCGGATACTGCCTCGTCCACGGTACGACTGAATAGGGCAGTCTGTTCATGGTTCCACAGAATGACTCTCTTATTCTGTAGGGCGGCGACAACTTCCGCGGCATCATCTCCGTCAACATCTCGTGCATCACATGCAATGACTGTACTCTCAAGGTCGTTCTTCCATAGTACTCTGCCTTTTTGATTCACAACTAGGAGTCTTTTGCCTGCTCCTCCAATAAGAGCATCTTCTCCACTGCTTTCAACATCTCCTACTGCTATGCATCGAACTTTGCTACTGTAGCCCCTCGATGACTTTTGAGATCCCATGGTGTCAAAAATCCGTAGCCTTTCTCCATAGTCGAGTGAGAAGACCTGCGCCCTCGCGTCCCTCTGCTGCCTCACGTAGAGACTGTAAACATTGGCGGGAAGAGAAACAACTGAAGTTTCCTGGAATCGCACAGTCCAACAAGCACCTTGTGGAGTTCTGCTCATGTAAGCATATAAGGATGCGCAGAAAACAACTCCATAATGAGTCCTTCCATTCACAAATGTAAAGCAGGGTTCCTATGGAGTCCAGAACTCGAAACTTTTGACTTTGGCTCAAAACACCCCATTCGTGTTGGCCGTTTTCAAATGGTCAGGGATTTCCTTCAAGAAACTCGATTCCTTGAACATCCCAACGTGAAGATAATTAAACCGAAGCCTTTGGCAAGGTCGCTTCTAAGTCGAATCCACTCTCAGGAGTATTTGGAAAAGGTCAGAAAGATATCAGAAACTGGAAAAGGTGAGATTGACATCGACACTCCGGGGTTTAAGGGAATATACAATAATGCCAGGATTACGAGTGGTGCAACTGTGACTGGAGTTGAGGCTATCCATTCGAAGAAGGTTTGTCACACCTATTCTCCAACGGGAGGATTTCATCATGCTCGCTACGAAACTGGTGGCGGATTCTGCATATTCAATGATGTTGCAGCCTCCGTGTACCGTCTTAAAGACCTGGGATATGAACGCATTCTGATAGCAGACTTCGATGTTCACCATGGAAACGGAACTCAGGCTTATTTCTATGATGATTCTGGAGTCATGCAGATTTCGTTCCATGAAGATCCTGAGTGGATATACCCACATGATGGTTTCATCGAGGATATAGGAGAGGGCGAGGGCCTTGGCTACAACATCAACATGCATTTTCCTATGGACTCAGGAGACGAAGTATATCGATATGCGTTCGATAGAATCGTGCCACCTCTCTTCAATTTCTACCAACCTGATTTCATTCTCTTCCTTCCTGGATTTGATGCACACTATGATGATCCTATGACTCATTTGAATCTGACAATGAACACAATTCGCTATGTAACGGAAGAAATCCATGCTGCCGCCCATAGATGGGCAAGCGGTCGTCTAAGTGTCATATCAGGCGGTGGGTACAATCGTGAAGTCTTTCGATATGGAGCAGGAGTAGTGATGTCTGTCCTCACCGGAGCTGTCTTTAATCCTCCCACACAAACGCCACCCTTTGAGGATGATGATGAAATCTGGGCTGTGGTCAAAGAAAACACTCAGAAAGTTCAGGATTTGGTCTTCTCAGCACTCGGAATATGAAGAGTGATGCTACGGTTTCCAGAAATGCAGTAGGTACTCAAATGTTGTCGAGAGAGTGATATAGTTGCTTGGCCATCCGAAAATCCCCGCCTTGTTCACAATGTTCCTTCGATCCCAGATTATCGTATTCCTGAGTTCAAATCCTACATCTTGTAGCGCGTCGATGACATAGACATGCGCAGGTACTCTCTGACTCTTCCACCAATAATCAGTGATATTGATTACACAATGTCCTCTACGGCGCATTTTGGGGAGAATTCCTTCGAAGATGGTCCCAATTGTTTCTGCGTATTTCCTCACATCCATAGTTCCGAGGTCTCTAGGATCATCAGAGTATTGCTGTACCTCGAGATAATGTTCGTCTTTTCTCAGGTTTCCCCGCACGCTCTTGTTTCGTCTCTTTCTATTCAGCAAGTTCGCATAAGGAGGAGACGTGATGCACAGAGATACTGTTTCATCATTCAGATAGTCCTTTACATTATGCGCTTCAACACAAATTGCTAGCTGCGTACCATTGTTCTTCTCCTGAGGCTTCACCCGTTCGTTAGAAAGATCAACATATTCCTGCTTCAAATCAAAACCAACTGCATTTCTATTGGTGTCCTTTGCGGCCACAAGTGTGGTACCACTCCCCACAAATGGATCAATGACCAGTTCTCCTTGGTGCGTAAAGAGTTCAATGCATTTCTTTGGAAGTGCGATGGGGAAGACTGCAGGGTGGATTTTCTTATCCCTGATGTCGCGTTTCTCGTAGAAAAATTCCCAGACAGCAATCTGATGCTGCATCCACTCCTTTGCAGTCAGGCAATTGATATGATTTGGTGGACAATCGCAAGTTCTGATGTAGTTGATATCCAACGGTCCTGCAAGTTCTTCTCCAGACAATCGAATCACTACAATCAGGTAGAACTGGCATTTGGCCGTTTCGCCTTCAATGGATGAAAGCTAAATCAGGAGCTTCTTAGCCACTTCCACTGCACTGACTGCGTCCCTTCCAAATGCATCTGCACCGGTGTGATCTACGACTTCCTGATTGACATCACATCCTCCTATCATGACACTGACCTTGTCACGAATGCCAGCTGCCTTCAAAGCATCGACAGTTTCTCGCATTACATCATGCGTGGTTGTGATAAGTCCGCTCAAAGCTAAGATTGTGGCTCCTGTTTCCTTTAGCTTGTCAATGAACTTCTCTGGCGCTACATCCTCACCCAAGTCATAGACCTCAAATCCGTTAGACTTGAGAAATGCAACAACAAGGTTCTTGCCTATATAGTGGATGTCTCCCTTGACTGTTCCAATCACGACCTTGCCCTTCTCCTCTCCTGATTGGGTTTCCAAGAGTTTTGGCTCAAGAACCTCCAATGCTTTGTTGAAGATCTCTGCAGACACTACAAGCTCAACCAAAAAGTACTCGTTTTCTGAGAATCGTTTACCCACTATATCCATTCCCTGCTTTAGGTCTTCGAGGATTTTGAGTGGGTTTCTACCCTCAGCAATCTGTTTCTCAACCATTTCTTGGACAGTATTCTCTTCTAGCTCAGCCAAGGCTTCTGTGAGTTCATTCATAGACCTTGCACCATTCCTATTCGATCGCCCGCCGACCTCTGCATTCTTCTAGGTGCTTGAGTTATTCATTACACGCTCAATGAAGTTCTCATACAGCCTGCCATATATGTTTCATTATGCCAACGGCATTATAGAGGCATCCTTGCCTGAAGTGTAGTCGCCCGGGCGAAAATCTTGTCGAAGTTTTCATATCTAGCTAGCTCAAGGTAGTTTATCTTCTTGACAATCTCTTCAATCAGCGTCCTCTCTCTAGTAGATAATAACATTCTCTTAGCACCTTCTCCAGCTGCATTGCCGACTGGAATCACCTTGTCCATGTCAATTGGAGGCAGAAGTCCGATACTAAGTGCATTCAATGGATCGATGTAGTTCCCAAATGCACCCGCTAGCAACAGCTTATCGATGTCCGATATCGCTATCCCCGCAGACTCCATCAAGATGCTTGCTCCAGCAAGAATCGCCCCCTTTGCCAGTTGCACCTGTCTAACGTCTGTCTGTGTGAAAACTACACGCCTTTCTGAGTTGCTCTCCCCTGAATCGACGATGATGTAGGCTTTCCCCTCATCTGTATGAATCACTCTGGTTGAATCTAGCATCAGGCCTCCAGGCTCAACAATGCCGGACTTTAGTAGCTGGGCTGTGGCATCTACAATAGCTGAACCACATAAGCCCTTAGGCAATACATCTCCGATGACGTAAATCTTAGGTTTCTCCTCTGGATTCGCTATTGACAGGTGCTCTATTGCTCCCTCTTGCCCTCTCATACCATGTTTAATCGTAGCACCTTCAAAGGCAGATCCCGCTGCAGTAGAGCAGCAGAATAATTGTCCTCGAACAGAGAGAACGATCTCGCCATTTGTTCCAATGTCAATCCCCAGTACAATTTCATCAGTGGCATCCAATCGTTGTGACAGAATGAACCCAGCAGTATCTCCCCCTACAAATCCTGCAATATTCGGAGCAATATATACACTGACCTTGGAATTAGACTTGATTCCCAATACGTCTCCGTTGGTATTAAGAGCATCACGTACTACTGGCTCAAAGGGGGACCTTCCCAGGGAGGTGGTGTCCAATCCTAGCAATAGGTGATGCATTGCAGGATTGCCAACAATAGACAGTCTAGTGACAGTTTCAATGTCAATATCAGTTGATGATGTCAACTCAATAATGAGTTCATCAAGCCTACGCAGGACAATGTCCCTGAGGATCTTCGCACCACCTTCTTCAAGACTAGCATAAGATATGCGGGACATAACGTCCTCACCATAGATGACCTGTGGATTGAGCGATGCCGTTTGTCCAAATTGAATTCCATTCTCCATACTCATCAAGTATGCAACAATTGTTGTGGTTCCCAAGTCAATAGCTATGCCCATCTGACCAGCAAGACCATCGTCAATATCCCAATCCATAGAGCTCGTAATCCCATCTATGAGTATCTTGGCTTTTGACGCATGTGGAATAACGACTCTGGTGTCGGCCTTTATCCTATGTTCACAGGCTAGCCGAACCCCCCGCGCGATGTCTACTTCTGAAATGTGTTTCATGTCTTCTTGTGATGGTTCTGCGGCTGGCTCCATTGTAACGAAACACTTGCCACAGGTGCCTCTTCCAGCACACTCGGATGGGATGTGCAGACCAAGTTTTCGTGCCGCATCCAAGACAGTGTTTGATTCCTCAACTGCGATTCGAAGCCCCGAAGGCTCGAAGACGACACGTTTCTTTGGCACAAGAATTCCTATCCTACCAGGTATCTCGGGTGCGGACGTTCTGGTCTGATACGTTCTTCTATCAAACTCCCAGATAAAGCCACATCAATCATGGCAACTGATGGGAATACTACTGGGGCATGCTTGATTGGTCCATAAAGAACGAAATCAGCCCCTAAAGCTACAGGCATGAGATTTGATCCAACAAACGCAGGAGTTTTTGCGTCTTTTCCAAATTTCGGCACAAGACCATTCCACATTGCCACAGCATTGTGCGCTCCGCATCCAACTGGAAGACCAAACTTGTCCTTTATCATCATGAGTGCTCTACAAGCGAGTCCAAGGGTTGGAAGATCAACTACTCCTGTGTCAAACATTATGTTGTCAATTCCTGCCCCATTCGCCTTGCCATATAGCTCAACAGCGAGCTCTGCTCTTTTCGTGGCAGAAGTCATTGCTACGTTGGAGAATGTCAGGATGATAGCATTTCCGAGACCGACCTCTTCCATTTTAGAATAGATTGCCTCATCATCATCCGGCGTGAGAGAGTTGAGAGCAACTCTATCAAGTAAGCCTGCGTCCTTTGCAGTTTCGAGACCGGCGATATTGACTTCAGCTGAGCCTGAACCATCGATTAACAGAGGCATGTTAGTCGCATCTGCTAGATATCGGAGATAATATCCCATTGCTTGAGGAGAGGATGCGACCACATCAAGGACACTTGGAAGTCCAGTTCTCTCCGATATGTCGGCAAGTTGGCTCAACATCGTTTCGGTGCCTACCTTGTCGATCTCTCCACTCTCAGCGTTCTTAACGAGTCTATCTTTGGAGTAGAAAATAGAGCCTACCATCACTGTTGGGATTAGGCCCGGATTCCCGCCTATCTTTACAGATCCTATTTCCAATGTTTTCTGTTCAACACTATAGCTGTACACATTACAGGTCTCCAATTTCACTGCATTACTCCTCTCTGTAATCCAACCTACCCATGAATCTTTGGTTGAGAAGTAGTACTCATAGTAAGTGTTTAATGATGCTGTAATGATACCCGGTGAGTCTGGGAATGTGAAGCGATGTACATCGACCAACAGCTATGCAAATCAAATGAGTGCAATAGGGAATGCATAGCGGCTTGTAATCGTTTTCATAGTGAGGATCCATCTCTTATTTTCGAAGAGGGCGCTGCCTATCCCAGAATTGTTAGAGATTGCACAGACTGCCTAGGTTGTGTTAGAGCCTGCCCCTTTGGAGCCATTTCTAGCACTAGAATCGTAATGACTGGAAAATTGAAGGCTCAGAAAGAAGCATCTCACAGGAAGGATTACACTCGGCCATATCAGACAGCTGACGATCTTGAGCAGTTTCCTGAGAGCGATATGATATTCGCTCGAGTCTTCAATGATCCTGATTTCGAACACTATGGTAAGCATGCCTTTTACGGTGGGGAAGCCATGGTTTCTCGAAACATACCAGGGTATGACCGATTTGAATATGAAAGAGCAGAAGCTGGTTGGAGATTGTATGACAATAGAGCTGCTGTAGTAGGCCCTCTTCTGGGAGATGCTCAAACTGATTCCAATTTAGAAAAGCGTGCTGAATGGGGCGCGAAGAAACTCACTGATGAAATCAAGAGAGCTGCAAGAATTTACGGAGCTTCTCTTGTTGGCATCGCTGCTTTGGACAGAAGATGGTTGTACAGTGTTAATCGGCGTGGAGAGCCTTATCATGTTCCTGAACGTTTCAGTCATGCAATTGTGATGGCCATTGAAATGGACTATGAAGGCATCTCGAAGTCACCTGCATTTGCCAGTGCTACAAGTACTGCAGTTGGCTATTCGATGATGGCCTTTGCTGAGATTGAGCTAACGGCCTTCATTAGGAGACTTGGATATGGTGCAATTCCCTGCGGGAATGACATAGCTCTCAGCGTCCCTCTTGCTATTGACGCAGGACTGGGCCAGTATGGACGGCATGGTCTGCTAATCACAAAGGAGTTTGGCCCGAGGGTCAGAATTGCTAAGGTTCTCACAGATATGCCCTTACTAAGCGATTCTCCAGATTATGGTTTCTGTGACGCTGTAATTCGTTTCTGCGACGTATGCGAGAAATGCGCCCATCATTGCCCTTCAAAGTCAATTCCTGTTGGTAAAGATCGGGGTTGGTCTGGCGCCACCAAATCTAACAATCCGGGTGTCAAGAAGTGGTTTGTGAACCCAGAAACCTGCTATGGCTTCTGGATTGAGAATGGGAGTGATTGCTCCAATTGCATAAGATCCTGTCCCTATAATAAGCGAGATGGACTACTTCATCGTGCTGTGCTATGGGTTGTCCGTTATTTCCCATGGCTGAATCGACTTATTCTAAAATTCGATGATATCATTGGGTACGGCAAGCAAAGACGCCCCTGATAGGCGTCAAAAATCAACACATTCTTGCCCCAAATGATTCATCGCTACAGCTGAATATCTCTTATAATACAATGTCATTTAATTTACTTCCCAAATAGGGATAAACGCGTCCATATGACTGGAGACTAGGTTCCAATGAGCAAAGGTGCGAGAAAACCATCTGGCTCTCCTGGCTTACGAGAGTTCAGAGAAATCGCAGAAGAATTTCCGTTTGCAGTGTTGGAATCGAAGATGGACCTAAAACTTGTTTACATGAATGAATATGCTCAGCGTCTTCTTCGGGTCGATGACAGGAAAAATCTCAAGGGTTTTTCAATCAAGTCATTGATTCCGTCTGCTTACAAGGACCGCTTCAAAGATGCAATTAAGGAGTTAAAGAAGAGCAATCGGCTCATTGTGCAGACAATGTCACTTCAAAGACTAGATGGAACCACAATTGATGCTGAGCTTCGACTTCAGACAATTGGCAAGGGAATAGCTCGGAGACTACGAGTCTATGCAAGCGATGTCAGCATAACAGGTTCTCTCTCTCCAAGTTTCCCTTTCAATGAAGAAATCCTTAGATCAATGATTGATAACACACATGAAGGCATTGCATTAGTCGGCGATGATTTCAAGGTTGAATATGTCAATGAACAGCTGGCCGCACTTTTTGGCGGATCGAAAGAGGATCTTATTGGGCATGATTTTAGGGGATTTCTGACAAAAGAAGTAGCCACTCTTATGAGTGATAGATACACTGAACGAAGAGATGGCAAGGAGGTTCCAGAAACCTATCCAGTTCAAATCCTCTCCAAGAATCGATTGCCCCTGATGGTTGACATCAGAGTCTCGTTGGCTAGGGCTTCCGATGGGTCCACAAAAACCCTCGTACACATCCTCGATATCACTGATAGACGTAGGGAACAGGAAGCTCTCGCGGAAACCGAGGAGCGTTATCGAGTTCTTGTTGAAACGATGAATGACGGATTGGCTATTGATGATGAAAAGGGCAGACTGGTCTATGCCAACGAAGCATTCTGCGAAATGCTGGGCAGAACGCAGAAGGAACTACTGGGTCAGGAGTGGGTTCAATTCGTCAAAGATCGAGATCCGGGTTGGGTAGAAACCATGATTGCTGAGCGGCGATCTGGGAAAGGAGCTCGCTATGAACTTGAATGGGTAAGCAAAGATGGAGAAACGGTTCCGACCATCATCTCAGCTACGCCATTATTTGGAGACGATGATATCTTCGATGGAACCTTTGCTGTAATCACAGAGATAACTGCACAAAGGGAGGCAGAGGATACAATTCAATTCTATCTGGATTTGCTTACTCACGATGTTGCGAACCAGCTTCAGGTGATCATCACAGCATCAGGCCTCCTGGATGTTGACCTACCAAGGTCATATCTTGTTGACGCTCAAAACGACATCCTAGATGCTGTAGAACGCTGTAACAGGCTCATCACAAAAGTGAAGCGCGCAGGTGAGTATAGAAGACTTCCCACAACGAAGATTGAGCTTACAAGCATATTGGATGAGAAGATTAACACACTGGCACGAGTCCATGGTGCAACGGTTTTCCTTGAAGATATCGAGGCTCCTATATTTGTCAAAGCAGATACATTGCTTGGAGAGTTAATATGGAACCTTCTTGAGAATGCCGCGAGACATAATCCGAAAGAGAAGCCCCGAATCTGGGTTGGTGGAAGTAGGGAAAACGGGATGTACAAACTATCAATCTCTGATGACGGTCCTGGCATAAGCAGTGCCCGAAAGAAGACAATCTTCGACAAGCGAAAACATTCTGGCGGTGTTGGTCTGACTCTTGTGGCTCAGATGGTTCGCAAATATGGCGGGGCAATCGAAGTACAAGATCGTGTGCAGGGAAAGCCGAGTCATGGTGCAAAATTCATTATCTCCTTGCATGAACTAGAAATCTAGTTCAGCAATATCCGATTTCAACTAATTCGACGCTTAATTCGGTCATAGAGAGATTCGAAGAATTCCTTCTTCCCAATGTTCCTATTTACATCAAAGAAACTTGTCTTAATGCGGTACAGCTTTCTCTTCAGATCCTGATACTTCTTTAGTCTGCCTCGATGGACATTATTCTCAAAGACATCTGCCACAGCCTCAGGAAAGTCATCGATATACTGACACTGTTTCAGTTGAATGTGAAAGAGAGTACTCTGAATTATTGCGTTTCTGTTGATACTCCGACTCGCCATTGCACACGTCCCCGCTTATGATGACCTATTAGTTCCTCTTAAAGGTTATAGTAACGTCCTTCGAGATTTCGAGCTATTGTATTCTTATTCGAATAGTCTCACTAGAAAAGAGCATGTATTCTCTCGTGAATATTCACAGGTCTACAGGGGAAGTTATATCCATCATACGTACTCCACTGTTGAGGCTGGACATTACTTATGCGAATTGCATCTATAATTGACATCAGCTTGGTAGATGTCCCAGGAATTCCTGTGACAGTCATATTCACTGGTGGCTGCAATTTCGATTGTCCCTACTGTCAGAACGCCGAAATAATACCTCATGACTCCGGAATTGAGATGTCCGTTGAAGAGATAGTCCAGAAAACCACTGGAAACCTTGTGGATGGGTTTTGTGTAACGGGGGGCGAACCCACAATCCATCAAGACTTGCCCGAAGTGCTCAAAGCTTTGAAATCCACAGGACTGCATGTGAATCTGAATACGCAGGGCTCAGTCCCATCCATCCTCGAGAAATGCCTTCCCTTCCTGGACTCCGTCTGGTTTGACATAAAAGCTCCTCCTGCCATCTATACGCGCATCAGTAGAACTACAGCAGATCCTTGGTCGAAGGTTGTGGACTCGATGAAGCTCTTGATATCTTCTGATGTGGAATTCTGGCCTCGTACAACCTTCACAGGAAGTTTACTCTCACCTGCTGACATCAAAGCGATCGTTCACGAGCTTGACGATTTGGGATTCAGCGGCGAATATGTTGTCCAGAACTATGTGGCATCCTCAGGGGTTAGGCAATCAGAAAAAGCCTATCTGCAAGTTCCAGATATTTCCGAGCTCGAGCCAGCAACGCGCGACATGTCTGATAGTATCGACGTGCGACTCGAGTGGCGATAGTTCTCAACCAAGGTTTTCAAGAACAAACACACAGGAGAGTTTTTAAACGCCTCTCAAGTGAGATTAGTTTGACCCCTTCGGTTTTGGGTCTTACAATAGTGGAGTGTTTATCATAGCATGTTTGGTCCCACACAGAGTATGGGCTATGACCGCGCGATTACGGTATTTAGCCCTGAAGGCCGATTATATCAAGTCGAGTATGCAACTGAGGCTGTTCGTCATGGGCCTCTTGCTGTTGGAGTCAAGGCTACTGATGGCGTAGTCTTGGCTGGAGAGAAACGCTCTCCCCACACTTTGGTCGATCTTGATACCCTTAAGAAAATCCTGCTCATTGATGACCACGTCGGGACTGCAATCGCTGGTTTGCATGCTGATGCTAGAAAGCTAATCGACCAGGCGCGAGTGCAAGCCCAGGTTAACCGTCTGAGCTATGATGAACCTATCTCTATTCAATCACTTGTAGTCAACATTTGTGACACTAAGCAATTGCATACACAGTACGGAGGAGTCCGCCCATTCGGAGTGTCGCTCCTAGTCGGCGGTGTTGACCATGATGGTCCTCAGCTATACACTACAGATCCCTCTGGTTCCTTCTGGGGTTGGAAGGCTGCAGCTATTGGCAGAGAGGCAGATGATGTTCGTGATTTCTTCAAAGAGAGCCTCAAAGACAAGGAAGAACTCTCTCTTCCCGAAGCAACTGACCTAGCCCTCAGAGGACTTCTAAAAAGTGGCGAAATTGCAAGTCTTGAACCTGCAGAGCGACCTCGAAGAGTAGAGATTGGAAAGATCGATACTGAGGAACGAATCTTCAAGCCTCTATCATTGGAGGAAGTTGAAGCGGCTCTTAGCTCAATCAGCGCAGAGGATTGAGTAATTCCTACAATCTATACACGAGTCTGCTTAATCAACCTGTCAACTATAAGGCCTGCAATGTCTTTTCCAGTTACTCGAGACAATGCACTCCATGATGGCGCTGCGTTTGCTTCAATGACGCATGGGCCATCAGGAGACTCCAGTATATCTACGCCAGTGTAGTCGAGCTTCAAAGTTTCTGCAGTCCTTATCGCACACTCTTTGTATTCTGCATCTAGCTTCGCCATCTCTGCGTGCCCACCCCCGTGAACATTGGTCCTCCATTCATCGCCTTTGTCCTCAGGAAGATATCTGTACATTGCTCCAACCAATTGGCTACCTATTACAAAAGCTCGTATATCGCGATTCGGTTTGGGTATCATTTCCTGAACATATAGGACCTGCCCTAGCTGATGTATGAACTTCATCGCTCGATAGTTCAGTTCCCTGTTCTGAGCTCGGATTGAACCCAAGCCTCTTGCTCCAATTAGTGGCTTGATTACTACATCACCGACCTCATCAGCAAAATCAATTGCGGCTTCCAAATTCTCTCCAATGAAGGTTCTTGGCACTTTGATGCCAGCCTTGTGAAGTGCAGTTAATGTGGCATACTTGTCCTTGGCTCTTCTGAATGAGTAAGCTGGATTCATTACATAGATTCCTGCATCCTCAAAGTGTTCTAACAGGCTGATTCTGAAAGTGATTTGGTCACCGTTACCAAAGCCAACAGTTCTAACCATCACACCGTCCAAGTTGGACATATCTTCATTCTCCAGATGTGTGAACTTATGAGGCAGTTCTGCAGCCACATCTGGGAGTCGGAATGGCTTAGGAATATGTCCCTTAGCTTTGATGGCTTCCATTAGGCTTGCAGTAGCCCAATTATTCACGTTCTCGTGATATACAATCCCGAATTGAGCCAAAATCATCAATCCTTCCGGGGAGGTCGTCTGGCTTGACGCGTTTTTCAATTTAAAGATGAACCATCCCCACAGAAATATACCTCAATCGTTTAGGAATCAATTGGTCAGACCCCTATGATGCGAGTGCTCTTGACAGACTAAATGCTGCGTTTACTGTTGCACCCTTGACCAAAGATCGCGTGTCTTCATCGAATAGACATCATTGCTGGAATGTATAATTCTCCTACCCCTCATAAACACAGGATGACGTCGCTATCATGTCCTCATAGATGGATATGTCCTGCAAAAACGAATTCAGCAAGAACACTGGGACAATAGGAACGCCATCATGGAAGACGACCTCTTCCACCATCCAAGTCACCAAAACTGGTTTCAATATGTATTGTCCTGTGGTCAGCCCATTCAGTCCTTTCGCCAAACGTGAAATCACCCCACAGAGTCTTTTCGTTCTCTCCTTCTGTTTTTCTGCTGCGGTTTTCAATGCTGATGACTTTCCAGTCCTGATGCCCCACATCTTTGCATCAATAGAAACTATGCTATTACCCCGAACGCCAATCACATCAATTTCCATTCCCAGAGTTTCAGCTGTGCCACGTTTCCTGAAACTCTCAACACACCGAAAGTTGTTCTCCACCAATATGCTTGCGACGAATCCCTCAAAGTCCTTCCATGTTAATAGGTCGACTACATCCTCAACTTCCGCTCCAATGGAAACCGCCCGAAGTGCCAAATCAATACGAAGTGATCTCTCGATTTCCCAAGCACCGGAGTCCAATCTTCGAGCTCTAATTGCCTTTAGAACGTCGTCAAGAGTGTTCTCGGCGTCTTTGATGCAATTGTCTTCCTTGGACTCCTTCAGAATCCTCAATATATCTCCGAGAAGCATCTCCCTCATGATATATCCTGGTAGCTCGCGCTAGTTTATAACCTCCATTGATGACAGACTTTCGGGATGAACATGTCTGAAACGGCAGAAGGTTGGCATAGAGTTCTAGGTGCTTTCGATAATTGGATCTATTACGAGAGTTCTGAATTCGGTCCTTGGACAGGGTATTTTTCGCTTGAGAACCTGAGGGGACTTACATCGGAAGAACGTCTTGGTTGGATGAATTCGATGTATGACGAGATTATTCCTGGCCGAGTTGATAAGGCGAAAGAAACGGCTGTGGCATTAGAAGACTTCATGCCCTATATGCCCGATCCTGATGCTCGTGAGATTGTTCAATCAATGATTGACCTGAGTGATGTGATTCAAGGGGCAATGCTTCGTATGAGCGATGTTATTCACACCATGATGGATGAATACAAAACAAGTGGACTGGAGGAGGTTGTCCCCTATTTGACCTCTCTTGCTGAGATTGAGGAGGACATTCGTCATCATATGAGTCTGTATAGTCAAGGATTTGCCAAATTGGGTTCACTTGGACTCGAGATACCTGATGAAATGTCGTGAACTTCACTTCATTACTCAAAATCGCGTTACTGCAAATGCTTAAGTGCAATTGACTTGAGGCTGATTTTGACCCCCAAAAAGAGGTGAAAAGCGAAATGGGTGTAGAAACAGCAACCGCCGCCCATCGATGTCGGGTCGTACAGGCTAGAGGTGAGTGCCAAATTCGCCAAAGAGGTGAATGTATTCTCTAGTGCCAACCAGGTATTCCAAGAGAGTCACGAACCTTTCGCCAAGCCTTCTTTTGAGAGCCTCGCTGCGTCATTCTTGTCTCTAGCAGATATGAGAATGAGTGAGACTCAGAAATACGTTCTGAGAGTGAGTGCCCAGCTGTTAAGGCATAATGATCTGACAGTGACGGCATTAGCAGACCAGGTATCTCGCAGGACTTCAGTTGCCTATAGCACTGTGAAATGGAATCTGCGATCCTTAATGGACTTGGGTTTGCTATCTGGCGGTGATATGGAAAACAGAGGACAGCTGGCAAAGCTTACAGCAACTGCTGTAATGTTGGCTAACTTCCTCGAAGAACAGTATTACAAGTGAGAGGCGGGATCACTTTCGAGAGTAATCCCCTCTCATTCTCTTTTTTTCCACTGCTTGCCGCGGGCTGCAACCCGGCCTCCATCGACACCGCATTGCTTTAGGTGTAGATATCATCGGATTTTCTTGTTGAAGAAGCCCCATGACATATCGATGAGGCTTCGAACCTCGTCAAGACCGTGCGCGGAGGCGAGGACAAGATCCACCGAACTGCTATCACCCGGCTTTAAATCGCCTAGGTTGCACTGCAGACCGGTGGCAATGTCCTTCGGTCCCGCTTCGGGATTGTTCCTTAGGTCGCGCTTATCTGATTCTACCTTGAGCTTCAGTGGAGATGATATCTCCCAGCCATCGGGACTCGGCTGTGAGGAAATGGCTACAGAAACCTGGCTTTCATCATAGGCAATGACGATTCCGTTCTTTTCGTCATAGGTGCCCATGTCGTCTTTGTAGCTCATTGGACCTCCTATATCGAAGTCGAAGATGCTGTAGACCTTGAGGTCTTGGACCATGCTGGAACTGACGTTTGTTGTCGTATGCCGAAGTAGCAAGACAGGTTTATTGTAGCTCCATAAATCAAGTGTGAAGTTGACCACAGGTTCCTCGAATTCTTGAGGTGTATGGCTCATCACTAGACTTAGGCTACCTTTCTTCTGCTTTCGCTCCACGACAGCGATGGTGTCAGCTTCTGTCGACTCGACGACAGCTACAGTCCCATCTGCGACATAAGACGCCCAGATTCCGCCTTTATAGTCAGCAGGATTCTTGAGCAGTAGTCGTTCCTTTCCGGTGGGATCTATCAGTCCGAGGCGTCTGATGTAGAAACCGATGCGACCTACGCCTCATGACGCACATTCAACAGCATAATTGATGTCGAGCCTTGGACGTCGGTTACCGGTTTCAAAGATCTCGGACATGACCGACCACGTTCCTATGCTAGTTTCTCCGAGTTTCCTAGAGTTAAAAGCTCTACCATACACAAGTTGTGCAGCTACGCTCGGGTCACAAAGTTGATAAAGTGCACTCGGAAAACCCTTTCGAATCTCAGGTGGGCTTTCAATGACGACTCTAACAATCGAGCAGCTTCAGAAGTGGTATCGCAATCGTCTAAGCAAGATGTCCAAGGATTTTACAAAGAAGGCTGAAAAGAGCTACAGGATTGTCGAGAGAGCTCTCAAAGACATTCAGGTGATGTCGCGGAATCTTAAGGAACCAGGTGAAGATGATGACCCTGATTCCATAGGAATTGCTACGAGATTCGCAATGAAGGTTGAAGACATTACAAATGATTTCTACGTTGGTAAGGAAATAACGTACGAAAGCACTGAGTCGCTTCAAGAAGGGATTCGAAGCTTCATCCAAGAACTCTGGGGTGCTGGCGCTCGTTGGATTAGACGGATGGACAAGAAGCACAAGAGTACTATCAAGCAGCTGGATGTCAGCATGAAAGAACTCATGTCTGAGATGAACAAGATACAGAAGCTCCTTTACGAGTTCAGCTGGCTGAAGGATTTAGAGCGCATAGGTGGTAGAATCCAGACTCTTCAAGATCTTGGCTTTAGTAAAGAGGTATATGAAGAGCAAATTCGTACGACTCGAGCAAAGATTGAAACAGCACTGACTGAATATGAATCAGCAAAGAAAAAGTATGAGGAATTCACTGAAACTTCAAATGTAGCGGATTTGCTGAACATCGACTCCGAAGCAGACCATATTGCGAGTCTCTTGAGAATGAAACTGAATCCCCTCAAGAAGCAGGTGAAGAAGTTCTTTCAACATGATACAGGAGTACGAGTTGGTGCGACAGGGCAGAAGGCGCTGAACGAATACTTCGAGAATCCCTATGATGCCATCGTGGAAGAGCCAATCGGCTATCCTGGATTGTTGGAGGGATTAGCCGGTTTGAGACAGGCAATTGAGAATGGCAAGCTACCTATGAAGGACCGGCTGGCAAGAAGGGCTATTGAAGAGGTCCAAGCCATCAGCAGCGGATCTCTGGGTGAGCTTCAGGAGAAAGCAAAGGAACTTGAAGAGAAGCGTCATGCTTTTGCTGATTCTGACATATATGCGAAGAGTGCAAAACTGCAAGAGGAATTGAATGAAGCTGAAAGGAACTTGGAGTATCATCGAAGTGACATGCTAAGAATCAGGGATGATATTACTCGTGAGATTGATCGTGCAAAGGACTTCAAGGTGAGGATTGAATCCGAGATTCTAGAGTCCTTTGATGAAAAGGTAAAGCTTCAGATGGAGATCTCTCTTGAGCCCCTTCTCGAAAAGACCAATATTGCATAGGCTTCTGGTGATTTGATGAGAGTCTTGGTGTGTTCCACTGAAGATATAGCAAGCCAGACGATTGCCAAAGCCCTTCGCGATGAGTATGAATTCGAAAGGACGGGTGAACTGTTTGAGGGTAATCCGGTCTACAGGCTGGATGATGCGCTACTCATCACAATAAATCAAGACATGATTCATTCAGGCTACCTAGAGGACCATTTTCAAGCTGAGGTGTTCATCTATTGTTCTCGACATCGAGCGGCATCAGGGAAACCTGCTCTTCTCGTTCATAGTACAGGGAATTTTGGTCCGCAAGCGGACTTTGGGGGAAGACCTAGACAGCTATCAGTCTCTGCTCCATCCCTTGTTTCTATTGCACTCAAGAGTCTCAACCAGCAGAAGATCGAACGGAATCTAGCTGAGTTTGATGTAACATTGGAGGTCACACATCATGGTCCCACATCAATGAATACTCCTCTTCTTTTTGTGGAGCTTGGCAGTGATGAGAAGTATTGGAGTCATGAGGAAGGAGCCCAGGCAGTTGCCGCAGCAGTGATGGACTGCGTCAAAGAACCTATGACTGGTGGCGCCTCAATTGGCTTCGGCGGGACACATTATGCCAGCAAATTCAACAAACTTGTGCTTGAGAAAGATGTCACAATAGGACATATGGCTCCAAAGTACGCATTGAACCAGATTACACAGGGTGTTGTCTCTCAGATGTTGAAGCGGAGCGCTCAAGAAATAACACAAGCGATTATTGACTGGAAAGGAACTAATGCTGAGAACAAAGCTGTGCTATTTCCGATTCTGAAGGACCTCGGCATTCCCGTCGTCCGGGCAAGTAAACTATAGTCGACTGTTATTACACAGTCTCAAATGCAGTACGAAAATCTAAATATGCAGCGGCTATCCTCCACACAGCGGCTACATAGGTTGGGGTATTTTCATGCCTGACGACAAGTCCGAAGCAGCTCTTGAATCCATTGAAAAGAAAATCGACAAGGTCACAGATGAGCTCGCTTCTGTCAAGAACGAATTAGCGGAATTATCTTCAGTGAAGGGTATAGACAAGAAAATTGATACAATGTCTTCCGACTTAGTTGAAGTTCGTGACTCGAAGGAGATGGAAGTTCTCTTCAAGAAGATGGATGATATCCTCGTTGGATTATCGGATCTTAGTAATGAAGTGAGCAATTCGAGCACAGCTGACGACGTTGTAAAGAAGATTGAAGAGATGGCTGGTTCTCTTGAGGGTGAAGTTATCACTAAGAAGATTGATGAGTTGCAACAATATGTTGCTGGCCTTTCCGGCCTTGAGGACACAGTTCAGGAAGTATCAGGATCCCTCACGGAAACGAAAGAGATAGTTGGTATAATTGTCCGCCAGCTTGATGACATAGAGCGCAAGTATAACCAAGCTATTGACAGAATTGAAGAAGCGCTGGAAACACTGACTAGTCTTCCTGCATCTGAATCAGGCGAACCTGCTGAGAAATCAGCGAAGAGGCCAACTAAAAAGACGGTCAAGGAGAAAGCTGAGGAGGAAAAGGAAGAAAAGGAGGAAAAGGAGCCTACCCCAAAGAAGGTCAGTATGTCTACCATTGACGAGATCATGAAGGGGCTTCTGAAAGAAGTGACTCCTCAAACAGAGGCTCGCGAGATGGCTCGTGTTTTGGAAGAAACTCGTGATAAGCTGACCACAATGATCTCTGGACATACTCCCGTTCTCTTCCAGTTTGGCAAGAAGGCAAGAGAACTCAAGTCATATCCACCTACTGCTACTCTCAATGAGAATGACATAGCAAATCTGAACACGGAGATTCGCAATTGGGCTACCAAGCTTAAAGAGATGGCGAAGACAAGCTAAGCTTCTCTCAATTATCGGAAATACAAATCAGAGGTCGATTGAGAAGCATGTCACCTGCCATAAACTTATCAAACTGAAATGCGCATTCGCATCTGGAGCCTTATGTGCTGCATATGAACTGATCGAGATCATGCAGATTACCTCAGGTCACTCCAAAGTCTGAACCATAATCAGAGTTGAATCGATTAATGAAACTAAAGAAGCATGCTAATGAACTTGCGATGCGAATGGAGCTTTTAGACCTCCCTGCAGATAGTCAATTGGCCAAGGAGTTCATAGAGCTTTATGAGGAGCGATGTCGCGAATGTCAGGAGGACCGCCTAGGTTGCACCGTAAGACCGGCCTGCGATAACCGCAATTTTCTCAACATGCTGATAGAGATAGGTGTCGAACCTGAGGACCTGCCGAGCTTCTGCTACAGTCAATACCTTGAACAGCTAAAGCGTTTCATTCTTGAGAGGAAAGGAAGAGGCATGGTAGATAGGCGTCTTCAGACGAAAGACTTTCTTTCGACTCTGAGAGTCAGTTCAATCAAGCATTTTGCTTCTCGATTCAAGAAAATCTGGAAAACCACCTCCGATGTCCAAGAGGATAATATCATGCTTGTTGCAGGAGATGATTTGATATTCCATTTTGATTTTGCAAGGGGCATTGTCATAGTGAATCCTCGTCATCATGAGGTTAATACCTTCCAGGTCTTCAGGATGTATGTGGAGCTATTATCAAAGCATTATGGCATCAATGCATCTGTATCAGATTTGGCAACCAACTGGTGGCTTCTAACTATCGAACTTGATGGTGTGAAGCCCCTGAAAGAGGGGTCTCTGCTAGAGGAAAATACCCTCCAAAAATATGAAGATCTGCATATTGACATGGCTGACGGTTCTGGGCACATTGAGGCTGAGATCATTTCGAATGGAGGCAATTCTCCATTTGAGGTACAGGATTTGATTTCTCTGTTTGAAGGAGTTTCCAAATCCAAACGACGTAAGAAGTCAGAGTAGTCCAAATCGGGACTACTTCTTGAATCACTAGCGGTGGGATTCATCTTGAGTGGAAATGTAGTAGCAGAAAGCATTCCAGTATTAAAGAGAAGTTTGGGAATAACGAATATTGAAGCTAAGGCAATCCTCCCTGTGTTTGCCGGTGGCAACATGACAGCTGGCGGGGTTTCTGTAGCTTCGGGAGAGCCTCTCAAAAAGGTTGAGAGCGCATTGGCCCGATTGGAAAAGAAAGGACTGGTGACGCGAATTGAAGGCGTGGTGCCAATTTTCCGCCTATCACCAACTATCTTCTCACTAGAGGGGTCATTGTCTTCAGTGCGAGATGATTTACAGATCAACTTGGAAGATATCCAGAAGATGTTTGACGGCCATCTCAGAGGAATTGACGAATCTGTCAACGCGGTTTCTGACCTGCACAAAAACACCATGAATGACGGCAAAGTTGCATTTCAAACATATGAAACTGATATGGTTGCAGCTGTTCAGTCACAGGTGGACATAATCACGTCAATTGCTACTGAAGCACTCTCAGCGTTCACAAAGAGTATTGAGGAAACAATGAAAACATTCGGCCTTTCTCTCGACGAAGGATTAGGCACTCGGCTCTCAGCCCTTCAGCTTGAGCTTGACAAGAGCCAGAAGGAGCTCGGAATCACCGCAAATGACATCTCCAAGAGCTTCGAAAAATGGCTCACCTCAGAAGGTAAGTCCACCACCACCGCAATGAAGGCTCTCGAGAAAGAGGTGCTTACACTAACCCAGACATTGAGTGATTCAGTTTCCAAAGCATTGAGCATTTCAAGAGCTGCTCTGGATGTGACTGTCAGTGCATTAGCTGATGAGATTCTAGCAAAATCCACCGCGTCATCAGATGATGCAATTACTTCTATTGGTGAAGCCACAAAAGCACTAGACGACACGATCTCTGGCATGGACTCAGAGCTTACTGCAGCATTCTCTGTGGCGGAGGAAACGCTACGAGGAATCACTACCAAGGGTCGATCAGACATCGCCGAAGAATCGGAAGCAGCTAGAACTCGGATAGCAGCAGCTCTTGAAATTTGTGAAGCAGCAAAGGAGACTATTGGGGTTTGGAAGGAAGAAGTAGCCACCTTTGGCGATGTTGCCATGCAGTCTTTGCGACTTCAACTCGATAGAGTTAGCGCCACTGAGAATGATTACTTAGAAAATGTGAAGGCTGCCGTGCGAGGGAATCTCGAGAAGACACAAGCTCATTTTGCGAATGAGTACCAAACCCTGAAGGAGATGTCTATAGAGGGCATCACGCAGTTTGAATCACATCTAAACAGTTGCCGAACTTCGACATTGGATCTCCTGAAGAAGCAGCTGAACTCACAAGAGAAAAACCTCGATTCTGCAAACCTAGAAATTAGATCCAACGTCGATAAGTGGTCTGCAAGCACAACGAAGAATGTAGACGCCAAATTAACAAGGATTATCACCGATATCAGCAAGATTCTGGAAACAGAAGTGTCTGAAATGGACACTCTTGTTGATTCCATTGACAGTAGACTCAAATCCGCATTCAGCACTGTGATATCTACATCATCAACAAAGAATGCATCCGCTCTAACCTCAGTAAAGAAGGCAACTCATGACTTTGAAGCCGAAATTGGAACACATCTTTCTGAGCTTGGTGCGGGATATGTATCGACCACACGTTCTCACATACGAGATGCCAAAGCACTCTACGAGAATCTAAATGAGAAACTTGATGAACGGCTTGGTCAAAGTGTAGGCACTCTTACAAGTCAGGCCAACAAAGTGCAGAGAGAGATAGATAAAGCCCTGGCAGGCCAGGTGGAGCGTATTGACCAGCACGCATTGGGAATACGGGAAGAGCTTCATGTTCACCTGGAAGATTTGGCACAGCAATTCACCAACCTCATCAAAGGATTGGAGGCAACATTCAATGGATTCCTCTCCAGCCAGACATCTGAGGCGAGGGACCTCATTTCTTCTGCACATACTGAGTTCAAGGGTGCTTTGAAAACTGAAATGGCATCGTTACAAGAAGACTCAATGCTACTCCAAGAAGATTTCTCATCACAGTTGGGCGGGAGGATTGATGAGCTCGCAGGAGCCGCTGACTCGATCAAGAAAGCCCTCGATGAGTTATCTACAAACAAACGAACCGAAATCTCGGAGTCTATGGCGGATACGCTTAACCGAATTGAGGATGCAGTCAGGAGCACAGAGGATGCGCTTAATGAAATAGAAACTGGCACAATCTATCAATTTGGGGAGAATCTACATCAGGTTTCGAGGGAGTTCAGCGCAACTGTCACTGGTGCTCGAGACAACATCACTGAGCGTATTTCAAACATCAAGGAAACAACTCAGGACGGCATAGCAAAGAGTACAGGGAAACTCCTTGAACTAGTAGACGCCTACACAACAAGACAAAGAGAGTCGGGAGACCTTCTGTTGGCAGACACCAGTAAGAAGATGGATAATCTCGCATCTCAGCTTGTAAAAGCTTCGAATTCCAATGTTGAAGCATTCCAAAACTCTCTCGCTGAGAAAGAAACCTCTCGGCTGGAATCAGCTAGGGCAATTAGGGAAGAAGCATTGGCAGCAATTGAGGATCGAAGAAATGAGGTCGCTCTCGCCTTCACTGGAGCCTCAGAAACAATCGAAACCTCCTCATCCAATCTAACATCCTCCCTTGAGCAGCTTGCCAACAAGCTTGAAGGTGAGATTTCCACACTTGGAGGCAAGTTGGAGAAAGCCGCAGATGCAACTGCTGCAAAGGTCCTAGAACGTGGGGAGAAGAATCTGAAGGAAGTCGAAACCAAGAGCCGTGCCCTATTCAAGAAGACAGAATCTGACATCAAAGGTAGCGCTGTGCAGTTTGGTGATGATGGCTTGGATGTTCTTACAAAGGCGGCTGAGGCGCTATCTGACCTGCCCAATACATTGAATGATGTTATCGCTTCATCCTCATCAAACGCCATTGAGCAGACAGCCAAGATAGGGAACGAAACCAAAGCCACCATTGACACGGCGCTCACAGACTTCTCTGAATCATCCAAGTCTATCACAAGTACCTCCAAGACACTTATTGATGGAATGGTGACGCAAGCAGCCAAAGGCCTGGACAAAGCCCTCGAGGAAGCGAAGCAGAGTTCAGTGTTTTCCAATCAATATGCATCTCGCAAGCTGGAATCCATGGGTATTGAATTAAAGACATACGTGGGCAGTGAATCTGCACGGCTCACAGAGCGTACCCAAAATGAGACAACAGTGAAGAATGCGGAGATTGCAGGTTCCTCTGCAAAGGCAATGAATGAGGCAAATGAAGGCCTTTCAGATCTTCGCCAAACTCGAAATGATGCATTCAATGGCCTGAGTGAGCACGTAGACAAGATTCTGAGGCAATGGAGCGCCGAGCAGAAGAAAGACATCACCTCGCTCAAGGGAGGCCTTGATGAAACTATAGGTGCCATATCTGACCTGACCAATCAATCTATCGAAACAATTGAAGCTGTCAAGATTGCGCGGGAGGAGTTGCTTTCCCTCACAACCGAGAACACATGGTATGTTACTGGTAACGATGAGATTTGCGCACACATGCTTGACATGGTTTCCCGAGCTGAAAAGTCAGTTGTGCTTTCCGTAATGGACCTTGAATGTTTGGACCTGAAGAAGCTAGCCAAAGCGAAAGGACCTCGTCGAAAGATTCTTGTTGTCCCTGACACCGAAGAGATGGATTCAGCATTGAGCTCCCTCGAAGGCTGGAGGATTTGGCATACAGAGGCACCGACAACCTTGGCTCTTATTGACAAATCGGAAGTTTTGGTTGGCGGATCCGAAACGGCTGGCACACCTCTAGCTCTGGTATCCCGTGATGAATCATATCTTCGTTTATATCACGACTATCTTGGTCCGGTAATCACAAAGGCGAGAAAGAGCTAAGCTAGAATCCAATTGTATAGATAAGCGCGTCTTCATCATCGTAGTATTGGTCATCACGGCATAGCACAGACATGCCTGCGTTGGCGTACAGAGCTTGAGCAGGTGTGTTGCTCGCTCTCACTTCCAATCGACATGATGCCATTTTGCGTTCACGCATCATGCTAAAGGCGTAGTCTAGGAGTTCTCTTCCTAGTCCCCTACGTCTGCTTTCTCGGCGAATTGCTATATTGAGAAGGTGGCTTTCTTCTAACTGGACGTCCTCTTCCCAGACGATGTATCCGGCCAATTCACCATCTTCCTCAATCACATACATGAAGACAGTCTTTCCTTTTTGGGTCCGAACTCGGCCTCGCCAAGCTCCCAAGATGCGGAAGATATCATCATCCCAAGGTTTCGGGAAGCTTGTTCTTTCTATTGCGATGATATCTGGCACATCATCTCTGGTGACAACTCTAATCAGATTTCGACTCATCCTAGAAGGCCTCCATTAATACATCCGCTCATCGCTATCTGCTGTCTCTTCTCTAAGAGGCCGTCCGCATGAGGGACAGAAGGCGGAGCCACTGGGAATGGGATTGCTACAGTATTCGCATAGAGACGCTATCTTCACATATTTCTCAATCTCTTTGTAACTGCTAGCTCTTAGAAGCCAGAAGAACAATATCATGAACATCAGGAGCATAGATACTAAAATTGGGGCCATGAATGGTTCAGACACATCACCAATGAAGAAGAATGGGAAAACAAAGACAAAACCAACTTCGGTGGATGAACTTGTGATCGCAATGACAAGAAATCCTATGAGCGCTAGGACCAATCCAAGAATGATGAGTCTTTCTGACACTCGCAAAATCCATCCCACACTAAAAGGATGCTCGATATTCTAGAGCATTCCGCGTTCCTTCAATTGCTGGACGATTGCAGTATACTTTGCGTCATCCGATATCATCGAATTGACTTCCTGCTCTCTTGAGTGCGAACCTGGTAGCACCTTAACAGAAACAGCACTTTCCGGATATATTTCTTCAAGGTGATGGCGTATCAAGATTCCAATTAGCCCTCCCATCGGACAATGGGGAACAGTTGGCTTGAATTTGACTTGAATTCCCTCTTCTGTTATGGATATGTATTCCTCTTTGACAATGGCCATTCTGGGATCTGTTATACTAATGGGATGTTCTGGGTCCTGAACAGGTTTCAAGGCCTCGAAGACCTCTGCAACTGATGCCATCGATATCGCCTCAATATGCAATCCCCTATACGGGGCTTAAGAATCTATACGCCTCTTAGAGATTCTAAGTTCACACAACACATATCAATCAAGGGGCTGTCAGAAATCAGTGTTTGTTGAGTCACGCCATATACTCAACAATAACGAGGGGTGCCGGAATGTCACCTAAGAAGAAATCAACGAAGAAAAAGAAAGAGAAGTCGCGCTATCTCTTCAAAGTAACAGTAGTTGGTCCTGAGGATGGACTGTTGGAGCAGGTCTTGGGCGTGTTCAACGAACAAGTGATGTCTGTCGATGGCATTCGCATAGGAGCTGTAAAGATGGAGTGGGAGGATTCGGATGTATCCACACTCTTCATGTCTCCAAAGCATTCTGCACTTGATATCCTGTTATCGCTTACTTACAAAGGGGCAACTGGTGTTATCATCGTCTTGAAAGATGCTGATCCTGAAATCGAAACGATGTATAGGAACGAAATTCGTGAGAATCTAGGTGAAGGCATTCCCACAAGAGTCATCTGTGTAGGCTCAGATATTGATGAATTCAAAAGAACAGAGATCCAAAACCTACTTGATGAACTGATGGAAGAGATTCTTGCCCTCTCAACACAAGAATAAGGTGTGAAATGTAACTGCTGTATGATACAAAGCCTTTATTCCGTTTTAATAACTGAAGCAAGTAGGTGGCACATGTGTCCTCAGAGGAAAGAGATGACAATTACTGGATGGGCGTCCGTGATGCACTTCGAATGGTAGATTCATTTCTGCGGTGGGCGCGAAAGCATCCAAAGGAAGCCAAGACTATTGATGATTTCTTAGCTGAGGGATTGGTAGCTGCGGCAAAACGATGTGAGTCCTGCCTAGGCAAGGAGCTGGGAATGAAGTATGGTTCAGATGATCCTGAGGTAGATGAGCCACGAGAAATCGAAGAACCAGCGCATTTCGAGGAACCAATCCCAGACGTCGAGCCAGAGGTTGAAGATATATCAGAAATCGATGAGGAACTGGTTACCATGGAGCCAACAGGTGAACCTGATACTTTAGAAGTGATCAGAGATGAACCTGAGATGCCACCCTCCGAACCAGTTTCCATAGATGAGGTTGAAACATTTGTAGGTGCAGAGGAATCCATGTCAGAAGATGAGCTCGCATTTGAGGGAGTAAAACGAGACTTCCTTGCTGACTTTCCGTTGGATGAACCAGCTCCTATAATCGACAAGGAAGATGGCAAAAAGGCAGTGCCCTCCACGCCGGAAGACGTCATGAGGGCGGTGTTGGCTGAAGCAGACGATGACGAGCTAATGCCTCCGGAGGATGAAGACCTAGAAGTCGAAACCTATGATGATGTCTTAGAGATTTTAGAGTCGCCTCCAAGCGCTGAAGAATCCCAGTCAGTGGCCGCACCTAGGCGTGAATTATGGAGTCCATATGACGAGCCGCCACTTCAAGACGAGTATGAAGATGATGAATCTGCCTCGACAGATGCTGAAGATGAAGAGGCCCCTGAAGAGTCGGAAGATCCTCCGACGGTGAAGCCTCCGCCGCCGCCCCCGCCTCCAGAAACCGATGAAACTGAGGAAGAGCGCAGAAGGAGAGCCAGGCGTCTATTCTTTGGCACTTGATTGACCACAGACACTGCATGTTTCAGATCTAGTGATCTCGAAGATATCAAAGCTCAAGGAGCTAATGTCTATTGTCATGAGCTTTCTTGCCAGATTTGGTTCACGTTGGAGAGCCAGAAGCACTGCTTCTCTCACTTCTATTCCGGCCACCACTGAGAGCAGCTCAGGCGATACACCAATTGCAGCTGCGGTTCTATCTGGATGGTCTTTCGCTTCCCCCATTACGCAGTTTAGGCAACCGGTAATACCTGGTATAAAGGTGGATAGATTGGCAAAATACTCAACCGCTCCTGCAAAAACATATGGTATTCCCCTTTTCACACTGACTTCGTTAACAGCACGACGCGCTTCAAAGGAGTCCAATCCATCCAAAATGAGATTTGATCCTTGTAGGATATCCTCGGCATTTCTATGATCAATTTGCTCCACTATGGGAATGAATTCCGCTTCGGGATTAAGGAGAGCAAGATTCGCTGCAGCACACTCAGCCTTCTTGTTCCCAATGTCATCAGTGTTGTAGAGATTCTGTCGCTGGATATTGGATAGCTCGACTGCGTCTGCATCAATTATGCGTACCACACCAAATCCCATTGAAGCCAAGAGTCTTAGCACTGGGCTGCCAATTCCCCCGGCACCAGCCATAGATACTACGGTGTTTCCCAGCGCTAGCTGGTCCTTCTCGCTGAAATCATGTAACTTGAGGTTTCTAGAGTACCTTTCAAGCTGGTCTGGTCTGAGGCTCATTTTCAATCAGTCCTACGGATAGACTCACTTAAAGCCTTGGACTCCACGTCAAACCTATGGGCACTTCAGCAGAAGTCGCAATAGCTGTAAAGAAGAATCCGCGCCAAGCTCTTGCAACTGCTCTGTCAAAGCTAACGCAACCCCTACCCATTACAGGGACTGAAACACGCGTTGTTATAAAGCCCTCAATTCTTGATCCGGAATTTCCAGGAAATACTTCCCTTGAAGTGATAAGAGCAGTCGTTGGCCTTTTTGAGAACAATACTGAGGTGCTACTCGTAGAGAGTAATAATCCATACAGGACTGTTGAGGATGCCTACTCGAAACTCGGATACAGGGATCTTGCTACCGAGAGTGTTAAGCTGTTCAATCTTTCACTTGATACACTCGAACCAATTGCTATGCCAGGTCATCACTTCTCCACACCTCACAAAATGCCTCAAGCACTCAAAGATCCCCTTTTTCTCGTTAATGTCGCGACCCTCAAATTTCGCCCGGATGAAGGCTTGATTTGGGGCGGGATAAAGAATCTCTTTGGTCTGTTGCCAGAGGTGGAAAAGCAGGAACTACATTCTCACCTAGAATCTGTCTTGCTTGATCTTCTGAGCGCATTTCGTCCGAATTTGACAGTCATAGACCTGTCTGAGGTTGTAATAGGGAAGAGGCGTACTGGACGAAGCATGAAAGTTGGTGGCGTAGTCGTCGGTGTAGATCCAGTTGCGGTGGACTCTTACTGTGCTGGTCTATTTGGTTTAGACTCGATGAAGGTGCCTTATCTCAAACATGCTTATGACCTAGGCCTTGGCGAGGCGCTTCTTGATCGGATCGAAGTCAGAGGCACAGAACATCAGAAGCACATTCTGTCGGAGCGAATGATTCTATAGTATCACGCCGGAAGTAATATTAGTTCTAGAAGCCAGCGCGCATTTCTCTGGACGCTCTCGACTGAGTGTCGTGAAGATAAAGGTGAGGCATGACGTATGGACTGGACAAGCCATCATATGGAACGAATACCGCCTTCTGGAACCCTGAAGATGTTTGAGCTGGCTTCCCGATTGGAAGCCAAGGGGAAGACCGTATACCATTTCGAAGTGGGACAGCCAGATTTCCCCACCCCTCCCCATATCGTGGAAGCGGCAAATACTGCTCTAAGCAAAGGCCTCACAAAATATACCTCATCTCGGGGGATACCGCAACTACTTGATGCTATCCAGAATCATTATGCAACTCGAGGCATTGAAATCGATGGGCGAAAAGATGTGATAGTGACTCCTGGAGCAAAGATGGCTCTATTCAAGGGCTTTCTGAGCACGCTTGATGCAGGTGATGATGTGCTCCTTCTATCTCCTGCTTGGCCCACGTATCGCGTGCTAGTCCGAATGGCAGGTGGGAAACCAAGGGATGTTTCAACTTTGCCTGGGTATAAACTGGATGAAGAAGCACTGAAGTGCAGTGTCAACAAGAGCGTAACAGCCATCATCATCAATACCCCCAATAATCCATCTGGGGGAGTTCTTTCCAAGGACCACCTGAAGCTCATCTATGAACTTGCCACAGACTACGATTTTGTCGTGTTCAGTGATGAGATTTACGAGTCGCTTGTTTATGATGGCTTTAAGCAATCATCCATGCTTGAGGTGGATCCAGCCATGGAGCATACACTTGTAATTAGTGGATTCTCCAAGGCCTACAGTATGACTGGTTGGCGCCTCGGATATGCAATCGGGAATCCTGAAACAATCGGGAATATGGTGCGGATACAACAGAACACTACTTCATGTCCTACATCATTTGTGCAATATGCGGGCGCTGTGGCATTAGAGAGTGACCAGAGTCATATCACTAAAATGCGGGAAGCTTACGAAGCTCGTCGGAACTATATGGTCGAGCGGCTTCGCGATATAGAAGATGTCGAGTGCGAAATGCCAGAAGGTGCTTTCTACGCATTTCCAGACTTCAGTGCCTATGGTCTAAGCAGCAATACAATCGCCGAGTTGCTTCTTATGAAAGCAGGCGTTTCCACTGCTTCTGGTTCGGTATTTGGAAGAGCGTTTGACGGTTATCTGCGGTTCTGTTATGCCGCGTCTCAAGAAACAATAGAGCAGGGGTTGGATTCGCTAGAGGCATTTCTACCTTCATTAAGCTGATTTGTGCTTTGCCTTCCTTTAAGAGGCGAGATTGTTAGTGCAGAGAGAGGTGGCTAAATCTGGGAACTAAGGTCCATTTCGAGTGTACAAAATGCGGAGCCTGTTGTAGGGAGGAGGAGCTTCTAGTGACTGTCACCGGCAATGACATAGTCCGACTATCACTCTTCTTGGGTATGTCTGCATCCGAGACACTTCGTGCATTGGACTTCTATTTGCTACCAGAAAATGGTGGTAACCCGCCCGTAGGTATGAGGGATATACCTTCTGTGAACACTGAACATGGAGCGGCGTATATGGCTCTCCGCAAAATGGAAAATAATGAATGTATATTCTTGTCAGACGATCTATGCATGATTCATCAGTTTAGACCTGGAGTCTGCAGGTCATTTCCTTTTGTGTTTCAAGAGAAAGAGGGCGAAACTACGTGGGGCTTGAGCGCAGTGAAAGAGATTTGTCCGGGCTTGGGTGCGGGAACTGAAATTGGAATTGACGAACTTGAGGATATATCATTCGACATCTTGAGAGAATTATCGTTATACCGCGAATTCGTATCAGAATGGAATGAAAATCAAGAAACTCCCAGTGCTTTGTTGCTGATTGAAACCATCCTTTCCGATACACGTTTCACGACCTAGCAAAACTTAATGCCAAAGTTAAGAACTTGCGGACTGAATGCAATGGCAAGAATACTGGTGACTGGTGGAGCTGGCTTTCTTGGAAGCCATCTCGTTGATCGTCTATTGATAGAAAACGAGGTGGTTGTGCTAGATGACCTTTCAAGTGGGCTCATGAATAACCTTCGGCAACACGAAGACAACGTCAAGTTCCTGTTTGTGAATGGCTCAATCACCTCTGAGGATGATATATCCCAAGTAATGAATGGTGTTGACATTGTCTATCATTTTGCCGCACAGCCAGACGTAAGGCTCAGCATAGCTCAACCGCTATTGGATTTCGGGATAAATGTGCAAGGAAGTCTCCAGATAATGGAGGCTATGAGAATGAATGATGTTACCGAAATTGTGTTTGCATCCTCTGGAGGGACTGTATACGGTGATTCAGAAATTCTGCCTACACCTGAATCAACCCCGCTCAAGCCCATCAGCAATTATGGGGCAGCAAAGTGTGCCGTTGAAATGTATCTCTCATCGTATTCGGAATTGTATGGATTTGATTCCGTAAGTCTAAGACTGGCAAACATAATTGGACCCCGACTGACTCATGGCGTGATTTTTGATTTCTATGAGAAACTAAAGGAGAATCCGAATCGACTCGAAGTCCTAGGAACTGGCCTTCAAGAGAAATCCTACATGTATGTGACAGATGCTATCAATGCGACTGTCACATTAGCTGAGAATTTGAGTTCGGGGTACACACCAGTCAACGTGGGTTCAGGAGAACGACTAAAGGTTAGAGAAATTGCTGAGCTGGTTGCTGAAGAGCTCACTGAAACCGAGGTTGAAATCCACTACACCGGATCTGAACGTGGTTGGTCCGGAGATGTGCTGCTTACTGACCTAGATGTTGGATTGCTACGAAAAGCTGGCTGGAAACAAGAGGTCTCTCTGAAGCAAGGAGTGAAGCTATACCTAAACTGGCTTGTGGAAACCTTCGGCGCACTCAAGTAGTATTGCATGGAAATGCAGAATCACAGCTTGCTGAGGATTTGAAGAATATTCCCGAAGTTGTGCTCAACTGTTCTACTCTTGTCCCCATAGGATGCCAGAATATCTAATCTGGAGTCTGACTCGGCTTCCTTGCAGAATTTCTTGGATCGTATCTCCGAATGAATTTCATCATTCAGATTCAGAATGTCGCTGGATGTCTTGAGTATGAACTGGAGCATTTTGATTAGCATATTGAAGTCGTTTATGTCTCTTATCTGTAGTGTCTGACTGTAGAATTGATACTCCAGTCTAGCTAGGCGGACTCTCATCTCTACAATGTTTCGTAGCCAAATATCTGTTTCATCAGAGAACTCGCTCAAAAGCTCGGTCCAGGACTGCTGCTGTTCAAGGAGCTGCACAAGGTACTTCCTAAGGAATTCGAAGTGATCGACACCTTCCTCAATATCATCCTCAGTTCCTATCGGCTCCATCATCTTGTCAGTTTGGCTCGCTTTTACAGCTATCATGAGCGAAAACTTGTCAACATAGCGCTTTACTTCGTCAGTCTTCTCCTTCTTTGACATCGTGTCTGCAAATTTGTCCGAAAGGGTGAGTAGGAATTTGTAGAGGCATTCGGAACATATCTCGGCACTCGCTGAGAGGTCCTTCGTCGAAAGGAACTGCAATGCATCTTCCAAGTCGTCGCCCGGAACATTCCTTCCATGGATTCTAAGAACCCACCCTTGAGAGATACAAAAAACCCTATTGTCCGGATGGTTGACGAAGATTGCTGTATAGCATACATTGTCATCCATGGCCTCTTCGGCCTTCATGCTCTCTCTGGTCTTATGATACGAAAAGAGCATGGGATCTATCTCGATGGCCTCAACTTCGAGGACCTTGTCATCATTGACACAAAGCTTCTCATCACCGAAGACCTTGTAGCATGGACAGCCTCTGACCAGCTTTATTTGACTCTGGCTCTGCCCATCATTCAGTCCTACAGTCACTCCATCGGGCTCCATTTACGATTTCTATCTAGCAGGTCTTTTACTTAACCTCACTTCTCAGTGACGCTCACGTTTATGAGGATTTTTGTGCCGTGCGTATCTCAATCGTATTAAGCAATTTCACAAGATTTGTGAACCACTCTTCTGTTCGATTGCGATCTTCGATTTGCTCGTCCAAGAGATCACGTATGTGTTCTGGCACATTATTGGACTCTGCCACAGAGTGTGTCGAATCTCTGATTAATGAAATCAGTCTGACAATACGCTCTGCAACATCCACCATGAATCTCAAGAGACCGAGGGATACCTCTTTGTCTTCTGACTCCCTCAGGGTCGAAACTTGAAAGAGGAATATTGTTTCAAATCTCGCTAGCTGTCTATAGCGTCGAATTAGGTCAATGAGTTTTCTGTCACCATTGTCTTTATTGAGGTCATGCAGAATTGATGCCCAAGTTATTCTCAAGGTGAGGAGCTTGCTGATTCGACTGCTTACAAGTTCATCGATCATTTCTGGGTCTGTTGTTTTATCGCTCCCAATCAGCTCTGTAGCCATCTGAGACGTGATATTCTTCACATAGGCAGAAATTAACTCTGAACGTTCGGCTTCCGAAAGCACATCGTCAAACGTCTCTCCAAGTGTGACAAGATACTTGTAGAGGCAAGAAGAGCACGCAATGCCATCACTTGCCTGTTCCGCAGTAGTTACAAATTGGAGAGCGGCAAGAATCTCAGAGGCCTTGACATCTTGTGAATTAATCCGAATTTTCTGGCCCTGGCTAATACAATGGGTATGATCAGCATCAGCATCAAGAAAAATCAGAAGGTAGCACATACTCTCATTGTCGCTCTTGAGATTAGCAAGTTCCGCGGGTGTTGTGGCTTCTCCCAGGAACATTGGATCGACTGCGATAGTGACAATTGGGACAACATCATCATTGTTCAGGCAGACCTTCTCACTGCCGAACTCTTTGAGACAGGGGCATCCCTTCACAAAGCGATTATTGCCACTCAAAGGTCCCGCCATGGCGGTTGAGTCTAGTCCCATTCACATGATGCTCCTGGTCGATGTTGCAGCCAAACTCCGAGTCGCGAGGTCTAGCAGGTTCCCGCCTGCCATTGATTATATTATATGAGGCCATATTAAATTTTGTATCTGTCTGTAAATAAAGCACGACTTGAAGTCGACATTGCATCCGAAGAAAAAGCGCTTTTCAATCAATCTCGGATGCCTAAATTGGGCTCGTATCTTTTTTTCGCTGGCGCCAAATCCAAATGTGCTTCTAGCCCCAGAGCTCTCTCTTCAAGAGGTCTCGTATAGCAATACGAATGGCCTCAGACCTGTTTGGATAGAGCTTGTTGTCGACCAACTTCTCAAGACCTTCTATGTACTGCTCAGGGACATGAAGCGTAATTAGCTTCATTTTCTCATCTACTCCTTTTAGCTCCACAGCTCTCTCTTCAGGAGATCGCGAATGGCAATCCTGATTGCCTCAGAGCGATTTGGATAGAGATTACTGTCCACCAATTTCTCTAGTCCTTCAACGTATGTTTCAGGAATGTGCAAAGTTACGAGCTTCATCTGGGTATCACCTGTGTGAAACCCACGTAACACATGAATATGATTGCGAGTAATACTGGGTCTCATATATGAAACTGGATGCGCCGTTCCTTTCTTGGAGGTCTAATTTGCCTCATTGGCAGAAGGTATATCATCCATCCTTGGTACGAAGATTCCGGCATTGATTTAGTCCTGGTTGTGCTTGAAGGTGGACAGACAGAAGGGCATTGATGTATTATTCAATCCAAAATCGATAGCAGTGATAGGCGCATCAGCAACCAAGGGAAAACTGGGCAATGATGTAGTACGAAACCTGATTGAAAGCGGTTTTGAGGGAAGAGTATACCCGATTAATCCTAGGGGTGGAGAGATTCTGGATCTCAAGGTGTATCGTTCTGTTTCTGAGGTTGCAGGGGACGTTGATGTAGCAGTTATAGTCATTCCTGCTAGATTTGTCCTTCCAGTCATTGAGGAGTGCGGCGAGAAGGGCGTCACTGCTCTAGTCATAATCACCGCGGGTTTCAAGGAAATCGGACACGAAGGCCAAGAAGCCGAGAAGAAGATAGTTGAGATGGCAGAGAAATATGGTATGATTGTGCAAGGGCCGAATTGCTTGGGAATTGTGAACACCTTCGCACCCTACAATGCATCATTTGCCGCAGGCACTCCAGTGAAAGGCAGTGTAGCTTTTGCCTCTCAATCTGGTGCCCTGATGACAGGGATTCTTGATTGGAGTCTAATGGAGAAGATTGGTTTTTCAAAATTCGTGAGTCTGGGAAACAAAGCTCAACTGGATGAAGCAGATTTCATAGAAGCCTTCGGAAGAGATCCCGACACGAATTTCTTACTTCTTTACATAGAATCGGTGGTAGACGGCAAGAAGTTCATGGAAGCTTGCAGGAAGATTGCACCACACAAGCCTATCTATGTCGTCAAATCCGGGGTTAGCACAGCAGGCGCTAGAGCTGCCTCATCCCATACCGGCTCATTAGCGGGGAGCGATACAGCCTATTCTGTTGCCTTCAAGCAATGCGGTGTGATTCGAGCAGATAGTATGTCAGAGCTATTTGATGTGGCAAATGTGTTTGATGACTGCTACTTGCCAAAGGGGAATCGTGTAGCAATTGTAACGAATGCTGGCGGTCCTGGAATCCTTACAACTGATGCCGTCGAGATGAATGGTTTACAGACGGCCCAATTCTCACCATCCACTATCGAGAAGATGAAGAATGGATTGCCTTCCGCAGCATCAGTATACAACCCAGTGGATGCACTTGGGACTGCCCAACCAGAGGATTATGCCCTTTGTGTTGAGGCTACACTTCAGGATGAAAATGTTGATTCTGTTCTGGTTCTGCTTACGCCGCAAGCGATGACAAAAGAAACAGAGACCGCTCAAGTAATTGTTGAATCTCACAAGAAATATCCAAACAAGCCTCTCCTAGCTGTGTTCATGGGCGGGAACTCGATGATTTACCCACGAATTGTATTGAATGAGGGAGGTGTTCCGGTCTTCGCCTTTCCTGAGCGTGCTGTAAATGCTATCGCTGAACTCTATCGATACACTCTCCTGCGGGATAGCCTAAAGGATGAAGCACCTGCTAAGTTCAAGGTGGATAAGAAGCGTGTCAAGGAGATAATCAAAAGCGTTCGAAATGACCGAAGAAGAGTGATGCTGGGCAGCGAAGCGCACGAGGTAGCTGAAGCATATGGTATTCGGGTTGCGAGAACGAAACTGGCTACAGGTGCAGAGGAAGCCAAGGCAATTGCTGTAGATATTGGTTTCCCTGTTGTCATGAAAATTGCTAGTCCAGATATCGTTCACAAGAGCGACATTGGCGGTCTAATGATTGGCATGAACTCCAAAGAAGAGGTCGAAAATGCCTTTCTTAAGATTCTTGATAATGTCAAGACCCGTGTGCCTAGGGCTGTCGTCTATGGTGTAGATGTTCAGGAACTTGCAGAGAAGGGAAAGGAGCTGATCATCGGATGCTCGCGCGATATTCAGTTTGGTCCGATGATCATGTTCGGAGCCGGAGGGATCTTTGTCAACTATCTGAAGGATGTAGCATTCAGACTTGCACCCATGACGCGTAGTGATGCAGCTGATTTGATTTCTGAAACAAAAATGGGCACATTGCTTAGCGGAGTAAGGGGCGAGGAACCAAGTGATATTGATGCAGTAGTTGACACAATCTTGCGGATATCACAGCTTGTATCCGATTTCGAGGATATTGTGGAAATGGATATCAATCCTGCATTCGCTTACGAGAAGGGCAAGGGTGCCATTGCAGTGGATGTGAAGATTACTATTGGAGGAGAATGAGATGGCGAAGAATATTGTAATCAGTGGCGAAACACTGACTGGAAAGACCATGGTTGCTCTGGCATTAGC
The DNA here is from genome assembly GCA_048885865.1 of Candidatus Hermodarchaeota archaeon. GTDB lineage: Archaea > Asgardarchaeota > Thorarchaeia > Thorarchaeales > Thorarchaeaceae > SMTZ1-83. The sequence continues at coordinate 113,289 of JBHLLF010000003.1, read as the reverse complement.
AGCCAAGCTTCAGAAGCAAGGACATAAGGTTGGCTACTTCAAGCCGGTTGGTGACAAGAGCTTTGAGCTTAGCAGCGATGAAGTGGATGTGGATGAAGACGCTGCAGTTATGAAGGAGGTACTTGGACTCGATGTCGATGTATCCTGTATCAGTCCAATAATTCGAACGAAGTCGAGCTATGATGAACTACTTCAAATTGGCCATGACGAGCTTCTCAAGAGAATCAAGGACTGCTATAGCAAAGGCTCTGTTGGAAAGGATTACATGGTGATTGAGAGTGCCAAAGCGCCGTGGCATCTCCTACATGTTGGTCTTTCAGCTCCACAAATTGCTAAGGAGTTTGAAGCGTCTGTCATTATTCTAGTCAATTTTCCAGACATAATAGCAATAGACGACGTTTTCCTCCAGAGAGATTTGTTCACTCAAGTAGGCATCAAGGAAATAGGTGTAGTTCTCAATATGGTTGCTCCAATGCTCAAGAAGACAGTTGAGAATAAAATTAAGCCCTTTTTGGAAGAGAGCGGTGTAAACTTTCTTGGAGTTATTTACCAACGGCGGGAGCTGTTCAGTCCTACTGTAAGAGATATTCTTCGCGCTCTCGAAGGTCAGATGATGTCTGGAGAAGATAAGATGGATCTCCTAATCGATCGTTTCTTGGTTGGCAGCATGGCTCCTGAGAATGCTCTCAAATGGTTCAGAAGGGCGAAAGACAAAGCTGTCATCACGAGCGGTGACCGATCTGACATCTGCCTAGCCGCACTTGAAACGGATACGAATCTACTGATTCTCACGGGAGGTATGGGGCCTGATATTCGTACGCTATCTCGGGCTAAGGAATTAGGCATTCCAATAATGATGACTGCTCACGACACCTACACCACAGGTCAGCTAGTGGACCGATTAGTCGGAACGGTTTTGCCAGAGAACAAAGAAAAAGTCGCGGTAGTACAGCAAATTGTTGGAGATGCATTAGACCTCAAAGGATTCGCCAATGATCGTTGATGATTATGAGAAGGAGCGCGTCCGCTCCTGCTCAAGAAGTAATAGAGCACACTTTGGTCCGGGAGAGTTGAGTGCACTCCAGTTTACTAGGAAAGAAACTGGAATAAGTCATCTTGTATATCCATGCCAATACTGGGTTAATATTCAGGATATGTTCCTGACAAGATATGGCTGCATATCTACACATAGTGTCGACATGTCACGATGTATCGTTCGTCAATAAACTCAATCTTGAACGCGTGTCAGATTTCTTTGGAGAAAGCTAATACATTTATGCAGCCCATTGTCACCGAGGTCCGCATTTATCATATAACATGAGGTGAATCAATGGCAACAGATACTGAAGGCAAGTCGGATGCCGCCGGTGAAGCAAAGGATGATGCTAAGGTTGCTCAGGAACTGCAATCCTTGAAGCTCATCCGTGATAGACGTTCCATACGTGAATTCACTGGCGAGAAACTACCCGACGAGCATTTAGAGATGATTCTTGAAGCTGCCAGACATGCACCAAGTCCCGAGAACATGCTCATGATTCGTTTCGTTGTAATACGAGATGATGAAGACATGAAAGTGTTCCTTGCCGACATAGCACAAGAGATGGCTCAAACAGCCTTTGGTGGAGCCCCCTTTGAGCTGACAAGCGGCAGGAACTGGTTCATCAACGATCCTTATCGGGCGGCTGTCTATGCTAGGCTAAGAGATGGGGAGCTTTTCAGATATCCTGAGAAGAGTGACGCTGTAATAATTGTGTGTGCCAGCGAAATGTGGCATGATGCAGGATATCAGTATCCCAACGAGCTATTCGGGTCTGTAGTTGCAGGTATGGCAATTCAGAACATGTGGTTGACAGCAACTGAACTAGGGTATGGCTGTGGGTATGAGGCACTGGTCTGCTCCGACCCTCGCCATGCGATGCTTATTCGTGACAGACTTGGAATTCCACCAACATGGACGCCCTTGACAGCGTTCTGCATTGGGACGCGAGTATCACCGCGTGCACTTGGACCAAGCAGACCACCTCTCGAGGGTCTAATGTACCAGGAGCGTTGGGGATTGCCATGGACGCGGCTGGCGTTCAGGAAGAAGGGGTGATATCATGGAAGTCAATTTCGAAGGAAAGACTCTGGAGAATATGAAGGAATTAGCTGAGGAAGCTGGATTGACTCCTGAAGGTTTCATTGAGGTTGTCATGGAGCAATTCTGTGACAATAAGGGTGGCCGAGTCTACACTGGTAGATGGTCCAAAGGCGAGGTGGATGGCGAAAAGGGATTCCGCTATGTGCCTCAATGGCCATTCAGACCCGGGTTCAAGGAGGCCACAGGAGACCTGGTCAAGAAATGGAAATCCGGTGGAAAGAAGTTTCGACCTCATCCTACCGGTGAGTGGCCGTTCTATCCACGCCTCAAGGAAGGCGACATTGAGCACGAGTATTGGACGTCAAAGAAGATGTACCATCAGGCGTTCTTGGAGGATAGAAAAGGACGAGTCGTCGTCACCATGGAGGGTGACCGCTATGATGAGTTTCTCCGCACAGTGAAGCAAAAGAAAGGGAATATCTGGACAGTCAGTGTTGATGCTGCGATGCAGGAGGCAATCACTGACTGGATGGCAAAGGAGGAATGAGATGATGTCACAGTTACAGGAGTTTTTCAAATTCCTCTCTTCCAAGACCAATGAGAAGGAAGACCTCAAGAAAATGGTAGAAGAATGGATTGGCCCCTATGACGGAAAAATCCTGCAGGTACATACTGAAGAAGGTGACCAATACATGGTGGTCACCAAAGAAGGAATGACACTTCATGAGGGTATCTATCCAAGTCCGGATGTGATATACAAAGCCAATTCTGCAACTCTCCTTGGCATCTTCACCGGTGAAGTGCCCTTCAAGGACACAATGAGAGATGGCAGCCTCGAGGTCATAGGCAATGCACATGAGAGTGACTTCTTGGCCAATCTAATCCTTGCAGCCATGATGGGTGCGATGTAGGAGGGTCTGTTATGGAAGTCAAGAAAATTGCAGTCATTGGCTCGGGTCTAATGGGTGCTGGAATTGCATATGTGTCCGCGTGGAATGGGTACGAGGTCGCCATGGTCGATATCAACCAGGATCTTGTGGACAAAGGCATGGAACGGCTTCGAACCGATGTCATGACCGGCATTGACAAGGGCAAGATGAGTATCACTGAAGCTGAGGGCTTAATGTCGAGACTTAGCGGGACAACTGACACTGAAGCTGCGGTGAAAGATGCTGACCTTGTTATCGAGGCAATTTTTGAGAACATGGAAGTCAAGAAGGAGGTCTTCGCCAAAATAGATGCAGTTGCACCGGCCCATTGCATCCTTGCGACAAATACATCATCCCTCAGCATTGACGAGCTGGCAACTGCTACTGGTCGTCCTGACAAATTCATAGGAATGCACTATTTCTCTCCAGTCCCTGCAATGAAGTTGCTAGAAATAGTGCTCGGTGAAAAGACAAGCGAAGAAACAATCAACGTCGCGAAGACCGTTGGCCAAAAGCAAGGCAAACAGACCGTTTTTGCCAAAAATAGCCCTGGCTTCATTGTCAATCGTCTCCTAATGCCCGTGATGCGTGAGGCAATCCTGATGCTGGAACGCGGTGAGGCTACGAAGGAAGAGATTGACACAGCAATGGTCAGCATAGGAAAGGCTCCTGCTGGTCCCTTCTCGCTGGGTGACTTTGTTGGTTTGGACATTGCCTTTAATGCTATGTCTACACTCTACCGAGAGATTGGAGACTGCTTCAAGCCTCCTGAAACCCTAGCAAAGCTAGTTGAATCTGGCGCTATAGGTATGAAGTCCAAGAAGGGATTCTATGACTATGCTGCCGACGACGCCCAACCTGAAGCGGCAAAGGGAGCTGACCCTGCTTGGATTGTGGAACGGCTGAACATGCCAGCGATTAGAGAAGCTATGATACTTGTTGACGACGAAATCGCCAACAAGGAAGACATTGACATGGCAATGAAGCTCGGTGCTAGCTGGCCCATGGGTCCATTTGAGATGGCTGACCAATATGGCCTAGACAGGTGTAGGGAATTCATCGGAAAGCTCGAGTCTGAGCTTGGTGAATGCTATAGCATGCCGAAGTACCTAAAGTAGATTTGAAATGCAGGGCAAAGCGCCCTGCCACCCTATTTTTTAGTATATCCTCCCCCGTCACAGAAGTGGCATTTTAGGAGCGCATTTTTAAGTAGGGCATATCCCAAACAGCTCAGATTTTCAACAGGTGATTGAAATGCCAGAATTCGAAACAATGCTGTATAGCAAAGAGGGATCTTTCCTCTCCCCTGTGAAGAACACAGCAGTCATCAAGATGAACCGACTTGATGCACTCAATGCGATAAATGATCAATTCCTTCAAGACTTCAGCGATGCTCTAGATGAGGCCGAGAAGGATCCAGATATTCGCTCTATCGTGATTGCATCAAATCATGATAAGGTCTATTGCACTGGTGCTGACGTAAAGATGGCTCAGACGTTGCTGAGTGACCCAAGTAATGTAGGCGACCTCATAGCTCAAGGTCAGCAAATCGTTGATCGACTTGCCACAATGGACAAAGTGACTATTGCTGCAATCAATGGACTGGCTCTCGGTGGTGGACTTGAGATTGCTCTAGCATGCGACATTAGGATTGCCGAGAAGGAAGCCAAACTGGGAACGCCTGAGGTGAGCTTGGGACTATTTCCTGCTTGGGGTGGATGCATGCGGCTACCCAGAATTGTTGGTCTTGGAAAAGCCATGGAACTGATTCTGACTGGTGGACAGGTGACCGCCGATGAAGCCATGGCCATGGGACTTGTGAGCAAAGTCGTGTCCAAGGATGAGCTTCTCAGCCAAGCAATGTGGTATGGTGCAAAGGTAGGAGGAAATGCTCCCATAGCGGTGAAGCTTGCTAAGAAGGCTACTCATTTGGCTCTGGAAGAGGGAACTGAACAGAACTTCAAATATGAAGTAGAAGCTTGTACTGAGTGCTTTAAGACCAAGGACCTAGCTGAGGGAATCTCAGCTCTCCTAGAAAAGCGTCGAGGCAAATTCACAGGCGAGTAAAATTATCGGTCCTCTCACTAGGGAGGACCCCCTCTTTCTTTGCGAGGTGTCTAGTCACTAGACCAATTGACACTTAGCTATACCATTTCTTCAACCAGTTTAGAACTTCGTATCTTCTTAGCTCCTTGAATCCAATAGAGTCGTAAAGATGCTTTGCTGGATTCTCAAGGGTCACATCTAGGCGAACCCCATCAAGGTCAGTATAGGATGCCATCAGCCGCTTTAGTGTGTGTATTAGCAAAGTCCTTCCCAGACCCATTCGTCGTAGGTCCGGATCAATGCAAATGTCGGGTATATAGCCATAGTTGCCTCGAATTGTTATCAAGCATACACCAATGAGAGTATCAGCTTGCAACAAGACTCTTGAATCATCGGGTCTTCTGAATTCTCCATATCGATTCTCAATTGTGTCCTCAATTAGCTTAATGGCAAGTTCTTCCGTGCTAAAGAACATAGGAAAGACATCCAAATCTATTGATCCCGCGTGGCCTCTGAGAATTAGGTTACCAAGGGTTTCCTTCATTTCCTCCTCAAAAGGAAGAAGCGAAAAATCATCGCTTAATGGGGAATCATTTATCCTCTCCAGTACATCCCTGGAAATCTCCATCGAAGTGCGCTCGAAGCCTCTGAATCCTAAACCCTTTGCATGTTCACGCAAACTGCCCTCAAGTGTACCACTTGTTTGAATCCAATCTCCAGTCGTCTTGAGACGGTTAAGTCCAGCTTCCAAGAGCTCCTTCTGAATATCCTGAACTAGATACTTGTCTAGAGCCTGGGCAGCTTCAGTCATGAAGATGATGCTTATGCTGTTAGATACCAATCCGAGTACCACAATGCCAAGAATCTGATTTTCAGCATCCAACTTCGCAATAATCTCGATTTCCCGGCTATTCCAATTCTCGATGACTTGATCAATAAAGGTTGGCGGGGGTTTCCGATTCTCATCTAGAGATGCTAGATACTCTTCCAAAACTGACCTAACATCGTCGCGTCTGTCAAGTTCAAGGGGCTCTATCATAATTTCAAACCATGACTGAGGGTTCTAAGTGATTTGGTTCAGCGCAATTGCATGGAATTGCCACAAACACTAAGATAATGCCCTTCAAAACGAAACTTCTTCTAATCGTCAACCTTAAGTCCTCGTTGAATGAGAAATCGCGAGTAGTTACGGATTGAAAAAACCTGTTTTATGTTCCATAAGCAGGTTCTGACACCGGAGGAAAAGAAATGGCAAGAAAAGTTGCTGTCGTTGCTGGCGGCCACAGCAAATTCGGAAAACGGTACGATGCCACCATGAGAGAACTGTGTGCGGAAGCATACAAGCCAATCTATGATGAAGGTTTAACTCAAGACAAGATTGACGCCTCAGTTCTCTCCTATGCTGCATCTCAGTTCACTGGGCAGGGTGCCGGTTCAGCTCTAATTGCAGACTATATCGGGCTTCACGACAAGCCACATCTCAGGGTTGAATCAGCATGTACCACTGGCACAGCCTCACTGAGAGCTGCATGGGGCATGGTAGCCGCTGGGCTTTATGATGTAATGTTGGTGCTTGGAGTAGAACAGATGAATAGGGTGTCATCTGCCACTGCTACTGAGTATATGAGTCAGGCAGGCGATATGCGCTGGGAATATCCCTTTGGAATCAGTTTCCCTGCATTCTATGCCTTAATGGCTTCGAAGTATATGGCTGAGTACAATATGCCGCACGACATATTGGCGAAAATAGCAGTGAAATCTCACCATTATGGTGCTCAAAACCCGAAAGCACATCTACCAAAAGAGGTGTCATTTGAGGAGGCGAACAATGCTGTTCCAATCTGCAGACCTTTGAATCTATATGACTGCAGTCTCATCACAGATGGTGCTGCTGCTGTCGTGATTGCCGCTGAAGACCGTGTGAAGGAGTTCACGGACCGGCCAATGTGGATTAAAGGCATTGGAGCTGGAGCGTCTGAGATGATGATTCAGGATCGTCCAAGCTTGACCTCAATTCCAGGAGCGAAAAGAGCCGGAAAGGCTGCCTACGAGATGGCGGGAGTTGGTCCAGAGGACATCAACATGGCCCAGGTCCATGACTGTTTCACGATTGCTGAGCTCATTGCATATGAAGACCTAGGATTCGTTGAACCAGGAAAAGGCCCCGAGTTTGTCGAAAACAAAGAGATGTATCACGATGGTAGACTGCCTGTAAATGTTGATGGCGGACTGAAGAGTAAGGGCCATCCGCTTGGCGCGACGGGAGTGTCAATGACATATGAGATACTGAAACAAATGCGTGGCGAGGCTGAGAACCCATCACGCCAGATAAAGGACGTTCAATATGGTTTGGCGCACAATGTTGGGCAAAGCGGCCAGTTCGTTAATGTCTTTATCTTTGAGAGGGGATTCTAGTGGCTGAGAAGAAGGAGCTTTACCTGGGGTATAGCTCAGACAAAGCTATCACCCCTTTCTACCAAGAATTCCTGGAAGCACTCGATCAAGAGAAGCTGATGAAAAGCGTGTGTTCAAGTTGTGGTACTGAATACCTACCACCGAGACAGCACTGCCAGAAATGCCTAAGTGAGTGCAAATTAGAGGAGTTCACTGAGCGCGAGGCCAAGCTCGTATCTTTTGTGGTAGTTGAATTTGCACCAGAGAGCCTTTCATCAAAAGCACCATATGTTGTTGCTATCGGTGAGTTCCCATCGGGACGTAGGCTCACGGCCCACATCACAAATTTGATGAGCCTGCCTGAAGTCGGAATGCCTCTGAAACTTGGTTTCGAGCATATCGATGACAAGAAGCTCTCGTACAAGTGGCTCGTTTAAGCACAATGAGGGCTTCGTGCCCTCATTCGCTCTTTTGCTTCCAGATAAATCACTTGTGTGCTCCTCAATGAATTCTAAGCAAAGCACTTAACATCTGTATTCACTAATTCCACTGCCTTAGGAGAATTCCAATGTCGAAACGAGAAGATGTCGTACCTTGGTGGCGAGGACAGCTCGATAAGAAGCAGCTGGTTTCTGCTTTCTTCTCTAAGGTATTGAGCAAGCTCACAAATAGAATTGCCGAGATGTTTCCAGAACATGTTCGTGACATTTACTACTCTGCTGGTCGAATGGCAGGAGTGGAAGCGCAAAAGGAGTACTTCCAGATTGGAAGACGAAAGCCTTTTGGTCATCTCAAGGGCCTCATCGAGTTCATAAAGATGGCTCTTGAACGGCTCATCATTCCATTTGGCGACATCAAGATTGCCAAGCTGCAAATAATGTGGCAAGACGAAGAGGCGATATTGGAGGTTAAGGAGAACCCGTATACAGGCATGCATGAAAGTGAGGAGCCATTCTGCTGTTATTTCCTGAGAGGATTCATCGAGGCTGTTCTTGAGTACGCTACAGAACTCGACAATGCCAAGTATGAGAAGCTGGCCGTAGAAGAGGAAACCTGCATGTCAATGGGTGATAAAAGCTGTACATTCAAGATCACCCGTGTTTCATCGCGTATGTATGCATGATTCCGTCGCTCTTGGATGAGAAGCTTGGGTCTAATATATCGACGACAGAAATCTCCATTACTATTGGCTTGTGTATTGGTACTCACGGGCTTCTAGCCCATTTTTCCTTGTCCTTTAGGAACTGAACCACATGGTGGATGTTTCCAGAACCTTAGCCCATTTTGAGAAAAGTGCTACAGTCTTGAGAGTATCAAGATATACCCTGGATGCTGTTTCAGTATCACAATCATCCAACTTCGCAATTGCAGAGTCAATGACTTCCATGACATCTCTGAGTCTCCTTTTGCCCTCATTCCGTCTGTAATCCGAGAAGACCATGTATTCAAGATCACCCCGATCCCAGGCATTGAGGAATCGTCTTTGCTCGTCGACGGCTGTGCTCATATCATAGGAACTTGCCAGTGATGTTTTCATGGCAATCAGAGAATCCTTCCATACCTCACGTCTGCTCATTGAACTCATCTGCTTCCCTCTCGGCAGTACACTAATTGAATCCGCATTTGGAGCTAAATAAACCTGAGGAATACCATAATACTGTGGAGTAGGAAAAGCGCCAATGTTCGAGAAATTTGAAGCACTCCTAGCCTAGAGTAGTTGGGTTAAGACCTGATTCGCAGTGACGACAGCAGTAGTGTGGATTTCCTTCATATGCTGCAAGGCAAATTGATGATTCTCTCTCACAGTGCTGCCAGTTCCATCCGCTACAACATAGACATTGTAGCCCCTGGCTGATGCATCTGCTGATGTATACATTATGCAAATATCAGTCAAGACTCCCATCAGAATGATATTGGTAATTCCCCTTTCCCTGAGAGTCAAATCAAGGTCTGTACCAAAAAAGCCCGAGTACCTGCGCTTGGGAATGACTTTTTCGCCTTTAATCGGAGCTAGTTCATCCACCACTTGAGCCCCTCGTGTTCCTGCAACAGAATGCTTGGGCCATACTTTAAACTCATCATCATCAGGCATATGGTTGTCAGCCAAGTAAACAACGGTCAAAGACTTCTGTCGTGCTTTGTTGAGAATCTGCAACTGCGTTGGTACCAACGCCTTGGCTGCTGGCACTATAAGTGCGCCATTCTCCTCAACAAAATCATTGAGCATGTCTATTATTATGAGTGCGGTATTTTCTGGGTCTAGCTTGGGAAGTGTCAACTCTATAGCCTCTTTATCTGTTTCAATACATTATCTCTGATTGCTTTTGGACTCAATGCTCGGTGCAGAATCTCTCCTTTTTCCATCAATTGGGTGGTCAGCCTCTCCATTTTATTGCCGCAGGCACAGGTCGGTGAGGTGGCCTCTGAGAGAGTTACTCGATCCTTGAAGCATGAGGTGCATCTCCAGACAGACTTTCTTCCTGAGAACTTGCCACGTTTCGCACTAGGAATCCATTCTCCATTCTCTTGCTTCATGACGATGTCCATTGCGAAATCAATTGCAGGCGAATTCGAAATTGCGCCACCAACTCCAAAACCATCAACTGGTGCTTCATGCAGCGCTTTAATTGAGTCCACATCAAGTCCACCACTGATGTATATCTTGACATCTTCATGCCCTCGGATATCAAGCTCCCACCGCACCTCTTGAATGATTCGTGCAAAGTTTCCTCTTCTACTGCTAGTTGTGTCTAGTCTGACTCCTACCAGGTCTTCAATCGCATCTGCAGCCATCACAGATTCTACAACTTCATCAAGATATGTGTCAGTTAGAGCAATTCTTGGAATGTCTTTTGAGAGATGTCTATCGTAAGCCTGCCACGCTCTGATGTGGTCACCTGCAGCAATTATGAGTGCATGCGGCATTGTTCCCTGAGGTTCAACTCCCAACAATTCTGCTCCCAGAATGCATGAAATGCCATCACATCCGCCAATGAATGCCGCATATTCGACCTGAGGAGTGATTGCTGGATGAGTTCTCCTCGCTCCAAATGAAAGAAGGCTCTTCTCCCCAGCAGCGATTCGAACATGAGCAGTCTGTGTCGCCATTCCGGAGGTATGACACAGAAAGCCAAGGAGTGGGGTTTCAAGAGTGGCGAACTCTTGGTATGGGCCTTCTATTGCGAATACCGGCGTTTTCACGCCGCTTGGATCTCTTGGCCTAAAGAAAGTCCCCTCTTCCAATCCGAAGATGTCAACCTCTTTTCCTTCGAATAACTCAAGCGAGTCATTCACGCCGGCAACTATCCCCCAACCGAACTCCTTAGGCATTCCAGACACCGTAACTTCTGCGTGGACGGTTGGATTCAGACCCTCCGCTTTGAGGATTTGAACTGCTCTCTCAAAGTAGATATCGGTGGTCTTGCCACTGAGGATCTCTGCTTCAGATGCTATTCGCCATTTTCTATCCATTCAATACAGCCTCAATGGCTCTATGAATCTCGGCGTAAAAAGAGAACCGGATGATTCAGCATTTGCCTAGCTCGGACATCTACGGCAGTTTCTGCCTCCTTTTGAGTTATGCAGTTTGAATTGGCAAATCGACGTTCCTAGGGATTAGTGACTCTTGGAGAGATTGGTCCAATTGACATTCACTTTCTTCAAAGCATACTCAATTTCGTTCAAATAATCACCATAGACGACTAGCCAATGAAATCCTTTCATTTCGTGCAGCAATTTCTCCCAATCACCCTCAATCTCTATGTCTAGCTGCGTGCGGCAGATTTGAAGAGTGGGATTGTCTCTTATTCTTCCTCTGAATCCAATCCACTCGTTTCCGCTAAACGAAGGATTGATTATAGTGACCACTTGCCCTTGCTTCATTTTCACTTGCGGTGCTGCCCCATAGTCAGATTCGAAGTGAGTGAGGATTTCAACTCTTTCAAGGTTTGAGCCATCCATTCTACGAGGTGCGGTGCAGTGTGCAACAGTGACTTGGCCTTTATGAGGTAGGGTTGGATCAGCGAAGAAAACAGGCTTGCCTGAAATGAAGTGCAATAGAATTCCTGCCGGAATAGCGACAAAGTCTGACTCGCAGAATGCCAAGTATCCAGAATCATTGAGCAAACAGATGGGCAAGCAAGCAGTTGTTTCAGATATTGGCATAATGATTGACATGCATTCTGCAACTGTAAGAATGTGTGCGTCTTCTTCCTTCATTATCTCTTTGAAAACGCGTTCAAGTAGAAATGCATTGACCACGAATCTCCTATCTGTTTTAAGCGCTACTTCCTTTTGTGACAAATAATCCTCCGCATCTTTTCGGGCCCTTTCAACCGCCTTAGTGTCTACATTCAATGCCTCGATTCTATCCGTTAACTCCTGATAGGTGATTGCTTCTATTCGAAATTTCCATGTCTTTCTTGCCTGCTGCACTGCCTCCTCACCAATGCCCCACCCTCCAGGTTTCCCTATCGAGATGACTTTTGCACCAACTGCAGATTTCAGGCCTGCTAGAGACCTCAATTTTTGTAGAAGTTCAGTGTAATCTTCAACTACAATATCCTCTACAATTACAGGTTGAAGTATCTCATCAGATACACTTCTTCTTAGGAAACGTGGATGAATTATCTCATACCAGAGATAGTCTTTCCTAAGGAAGAAGATTATTGGAATATCATACGACAATAACTGTTCCAATGGCTCAATTGAGTCAATTTCTTGCACTCCGGCTGCGTATAGCAGAATTGCGTCTGCATTGATGTCTAACTTCTCCATATCTTCGGCAGCTTTGGTCTTTGCTACAGGTTGAATACGCATTGAGAACTCAGCCTCATTCTGTAAGGCCTGTAATTCTTTCTTGATTCTCTCAATCTCACTATCTGCATCAGCTTCGGATTGAATCCAACCCCACGGTCTCCAACTAGTCTGTACCTTCTTCTCATAAATCCCATAGAGAAGGATTGGTTTAACTTGAAAATCGGACATAGACAAATGAAAGGAGTATGACTATTCAATAAATGTGTTCAGTCAGATGTCCCCCATTTGCCAACGCTTATTACTTGCCTAGTGGGCTTCTCAAATCATTCTCAAGGAGGAGTTAGAAATGGCTGATGAAGTTCTGTACGAAGTTGAAGATGGTGTGGCTATAATCACAATCAATCGCCCTGAAAAATACAATGCACTAAACGTTGATGTTGCTAACGCGATGCACAGCTTCTTCCAGAAAGCTGAGGAAGATCCCGAGGTGAGGGCAGTAATTCTCACTGGCATGGGTGAAAAGGCATTTGCTGCGGGAGCAGACATTACTGCTTTCCCCGGGCGTGACTCAAAGACAGTGAGGCCTTTCGTTGAGAAGGGTCAGGCTGTTGCCAACTACATAGAGGCTTTGAGCATTCCAACCATCGCTGCAGTCAATGGTTATGCACTTGGTGGAGGCTGCGAGTTTGCCATGGCATGTGACATACGCTATGCTTCAGCAAATGCTAGATTTGGCCAACCTGAAATCAATCTTGGAATCATTCCAGGGTATGGTGGTACTGTTCGTCTACCACGCTTGGTGGGATTGGGTATCGCCAAGGAACTTGTTCTTAGTGGAAATCCAATAAAGGCAGATGAAGCGCTACGAATTGGACTGGTGAACAAGGTGTTCGAAACCGTAGAAGAGCTCCGAAATGGTGCGATGGAGCTTGCCAAGACTCTTGCCAAGAAACCAGGAGTCGCCATCAAGCTTGCCAAGCAGTCTTTGAACAATGCTTGGGAAATGAGCTTGAAGGATAACCTATCCTACGAAATTGATGTTTTTTGTCAGACATTCGATACTAAAGACAAAGAGGAAGGAGTTGATGCCTTTCTCAATAAACGAGAACCTGTTTTCAAACACAAGTAGTTTAGCGGGAGTCATTCCCGCTATCTTCTTTCTATCCTGTACCGGCTACCATCTTGGACAATCTTTGCATCTTCAACAAGGATCTCAAGATGTTTTTGAACCATGAACTCCTCAAAGATTTCGAAAATTACTTCCGGTATTCGGGGGTATATAGTAGGCAATTGCACGAGTTTTTCTAGGGTATCGTATCCATCATGGATGTTCTTCAGAATCTTTTCTTCTCGCCTCTCAAATGAATCCGCAAATTGTTCAAGACGGCTAGAGAGATCATCAGTCACTACATCCTGAAGATGGCTGCTTATACCCACCTTGGGCTCGAGTTGTATCACCCTTTCAATGGAGTCCTGAAAGTCTCGGATGTCACTTACTTTGTTGCCATACCAAGGACCAAAGCCAGTGAGGTCGATATCCACTAGGAAGATGGTTTCAAAGCCATTGATACCGAAGCAGGTATGGTCTAATGTATGTCCTGGAAGATGAATTGGGATGAGGTCAACCTCGCCACATGATATGGTCTTCATATCATCGTAGTGTCCAGTGACGGTGTAGTTTCCATATATAGGGGGAATCCATCCCTTTATCATGACTTTCCAGGTTTCGAATAAATGATGATGTAGAATCCCATAGTATTCAGCCATCCCCAGGAATGTTTCAACTCCTTTGTCGGATAATGGATGACAGATTACCTCACAGCCTGCTATCTTGTGAATCTCCTCGGCATGGTGCTTGTGGTCTAGATGAAAATGAGTGAGAATTAGCCTTTCAACATCTTCCAATCTATGTCCAAGGTTCTTCAGAGCCTCGCTGACCTCGCCCAAGTCAGAACCAGCGTCAACTAGTGTCAATATCTCGTCATCAATCAGGAGTGAGTTTGCCTCAGGAAAGCGTGCCTTATTCAGACCTCGTACAAGATGAACACGTGGCTCGACTTCTATAGAGGGCACATTTTCTGACATTAACGCCTCAAGCGGCATTCAGTCTGATAACTCTCACTGTCGGACGATTCATATTGAGCATTGCCGCCTAAACTACTTCCCTATAAATCACCGGTGAAAAAAATGAGTCAGCGAGTCTTTGCAGTATTCGATGTCGGCACAACTGGTACGCGGTCAGTTCTTGTGGATGAGGAAGGCCGCGAACTGAGCAAAGCCTATGAGGAATATCCACCGACCCCAAAGGAGCTAGCAACGCATGAGCAGCTGGCTGACACCTTTTGGAGAGCGGCTTGCACAACTATGCAGCGGGCCATATCTGGCTATGAGCCTGGAGCTGAATCCGTAGAGGGTGTCGTCGTGACGACAACTCGTGATTGCTTCACACCTGTGGATAAGGATGGAGATCCACTTGGACCTACTATCCTTTGGACGGACAATCGCCTAAGTAAGAAAAGGGATGAACTCGCAGAGCTGATAGGGCCTAGGCGAGGTCTCAGGAAGATTCTGTGGCTATCTGAGAACAAGAAGAAGTTGTTTCATTCTGCTCACAAATTCGTTACCTTGGATGCGTTTCTAAACAATAGATTATGTGGTGCAATGGTTGCAGATCCATCAAACGCACGATACGGTCCGATTGACCACTCAACCATGACTCTCTCGGATGAGATTTGCGAAGAAACAGGCATTTCCGCTGACAAGTACGCTGAAATCGTGAAACCCGGTGTTCCGATTGGAGAGATAACTGGAAACTCTGCCAAGGCAACTGGCCTACGCAAAGGAACTCCTGTCATCATGGGATCAGGTGACCAGCAGTGTTCTGCCCTAGGCACAGGCATCACAAAATCAGGACTTATGAAAGCAACCACTGGAACTGGCACCTTTGTCACGGTTCACACAGACGAATATGTTGAAGATCCCTACGTGATGTATAGCAATCCTGGCGCAATTGAAGGGACTTGGATATTAGAAGGAGTCCTTCCTGGGACCGGATGGGCGTTCAAATGGTATCGTGACCAATTCTATGATTCGAAGAGCAACAATGACCTCTTCGAATTGATGGAATCCTCAGCAAAGAATGTGTCACCGGGTAGTGATGGGCTTGTATTCTTCCCCTTCATGGCATTCACTAAGGGCATCGTCTACAATTTGGGCTTTAACCACACCAAGGCTCATTTCGCTCGAGCTATAATGGAGGGCAATGGATATGGTATCCAGTTCTATGCCCAGACGATGGAGGTCATGCTCGACCAGAATTATAGCGAGCTCAGAATCGATGGTGGCGGAGCGAACTCTCCTCTTTGGCGGCAGATTATAGCTGACTGTACTGGTAAGACGGTGGTTTTGCCACGTGCCCGAGACTCCACAGTTATTGGCGCCGCAATGATCGCAGCCGTAGGTTCTGGAGTGTACGGCTCATTCGATGAGGCCTTTGACAACATGTTTCATGTTGAAGAGAAAAGAGAGCCTGTTCCTGAGAATATTGAAGTCTATGAAAAGCGATTTGAGGTATTCAACAAGCTTATTCTAGCAGAGATTTCTACCCTACTCGCACACTATTGAAGGCTGAGATCTTAATGGACATGCAACCAAAATCCCACACTGGTGATGAGCGCTATGAATGATTCAGACTTTGATGTGGTTGTGATTGGTGGAGGCAGCACCGGTACAGCAGTAGCTAGAGATTGTGCTCTAAGAGGCCTCAAGACCCTGCTCCTTGAACGTGATGACATTGCTTCAGCTACAGTGGGAACTTGTGCAGGAATGATATCCTCGGGTCTCAAGTACATGGATGAGCCTGAAATAGTTGACATGTGCTCTGAGGAGGTCGTCCATCTCAATCGCATTGCTCATCATATCATCATGAAGAACCCAATTCTGACTCCTATTCTCGAGATGAGCGACTTGTCGACAGGAGGTAACTTTGCAGCTGAATACTCTAAGCGAGCTGAGTCCAGAGATGTGCCTCCGGTCCTCTTTCTTGAGCCAGAAGATGCCCTTGAGATTGAGCCACTTCTAAATACGAATTTAATTGCAAGCATGTACTTCGAGGAGTATTTCATTGACCCATTCAGATTGTGTCTTCTTCAAGCACTAGATGCACGAGAGAAGGGTGCCACAATAAGGACTTACTGTGAAGTTGTAGATATCACAACGCGTGATGGCTCAGTCGAGAGTGTGACATTCTACAATCGTATCACTGGAGAGATCGAAAGTGCAAGCACTCAGACGATAATTAACGCTGGTGGTCCTTGGGCTCACAAGATTGCAGCACTAGCAGGAGCGAAGCTTGACCTACGTCTGAACAAGGGCGCTCACGTAATCTTGGATAGGCGTGTCGTTAACGTTGGGATAATCGCCAAAGCAGTAGATGGTCGTATGATCTATTTGTTCCCACATGAGAATACTACTCTACTCGGGACAACTGCCCTAGATACTTGGGATGACCCTGACACACTCGTCGCAACTCATGACGAAATCGAATACCTTCTGAAGAGCATGGAATGGGTCATTCCCTCAATTAGAGAAGCTCGAATAATCCGTACAATGGAGGGTGTCAGGCCTCTAGTGCCCACATGGAAAGTCCCAGAAGGCAAAGTGACAAGAGGCTATGAAGTAATTGATCATGAATCTGAGGGCGTTTCAGGCCTGGTAAGTTTCACAGGTGGGAAACTTGTTATGTGTCGGCATATGGCCGAAGCAGCCACAGATATCGTCTGTCAGAAAATTGGTTTCAAAGCAAAATGCACTACTCATAAGCTACCACTTCCGGGAATGGAGTCTGATGTGGATGTTCTCTCCCTCGCAAATGACTATGACATCTCTCAACACGCACTGGAGCGCATGAGGGCTCGCCGAGGAACACAGATGCTTGAGATCCTCGAGCTCGTAAAGGAGCGTCCTGAATGGAGAACCACAATTTGCACTTGCGAACCTGTTATTGAGGCTGAGATTCGATACTCAATGAGGAATGAATTCCCTCAGACATTGAACGATTTGAGGCGACGTGTGCGTCTAGGAACTGGCCCGTGTCAGGGTACCTTCTGCACATACAAAGCTGCAGCAATCCTTGCCGACGAACTCGATTTGGTCGGTGCAGATTATCTTGTTGATATTATGGACTTCCGTGCTGAGCGTTGGAAAGGGATTAGACCTCCAATGAGAGGCACCCAATTAGCCCAAGAAGAAGTGGCGCAAGGTCTCTATGCTTGCGTCGGCAATCTTGACCAAATTGATGTTGAATACGACCCCAAACCCTGGGAGGAGGTTGGCTAGTTGAACACCAATCCGGATGTCTTAGTCATCGGTGGTGGAATGGCTGGCCTTGTAGCAGGCACAGTTGCGTCAGAGAATGGTCTAGAGACCTTGGTCTTAAGAACTGGTCAGAGTGCCACTGCATATTCATCTGGTGCCATAGACATCATTGGATACCCCCCCGAAGGACTTGCCCTCAAGGAGTATCTTCCAGATAAGGAGGTTCCATTCAAGAATCCCTCTCAAGGGCTTGATGCAATATTGAGCCTGTTTCCCTTTCATCCCTATGGTATCATTGGATTTCAGGATGACGAGGGTAAAAACCTGGAAACTGTCATTGGTCATTTGAAGGGGGCCATTTCATGGCTAAAGGAGCGACTGGCTGGTTCTTGCGCCGCTCTTATTGGAGATTTCGAACGGAATATATTTCCAATATCTGTGCTTGGAACTACCAAGCCAACATGTCTGATTCAAGAAACAATGTGGTCTGAAACTCTGAATTCAAACGCTGATAACGTGCTTATCTTCGCTGGCTTTCGTGGGCACGCGGATTTCAATGCACTCTCAGCCACCAGAGCATATCTCGAGAACCAGCTGCGGACCGGTGAGCCGCCCCACAAAGTCGGGCACTGCATTTCGGAAATCACTCCATTTGGAAAGCCATACAATATCTCATCCATTGAACTCGCTAGACATTTCGACCACGAGGAGTCCATAATGAGTCTAGCCTCTGCCCTAAAGCCGCATGTGGACCAACTGGGAGCCACCCATATTGCACTTCCCCCTATCTTGGGAATTGAAAACGCATCACGGAATCAGTCTCGTCTACAAAATGAACTCGATGTGGAGGTATTTGAACTACTAGCTCTACCTCCCTCTGTTCCAGGTCTTCGGTTACAAAGAGCAATGGATAGAGCATTCAGAAATGCTGGGGGTTCTCTTCTAATTGGGCATCAAGCGGTTTCTGCAACCGTCAAGAATGAATTGGTGGAGAGCGTTGTTGCCAGAAGTCCACGTCGGGAAATCACCATCTCCCCGAAGGCAGTTGTCCTAGCAACTGGGAAGTTTATTGGGGGCGGATTAGAAGCTGATGAGAATGGAATCAGAGAAACCGTTTTCGATCTCCTGCCTGTGACTGCCAGTCTGCATCCTGCTGAGGATGTGCGTCCCGCCTACCATACTAACATTTTTTCGCTTAGTCCAGATGGACATGCAGTATTTGGTTCTGGTCTTGCTGTAGATACGGACTTTCGACCTATCGATGCTAATGGTGTTGAAAGAGCAAAGAATCTATTCTGCGCCGGATCAATTTTGGCCAAGTATAACTACTCATTGGAGAAGAGTGGATTGGGGGTTGCTCTCAGTACTGGCTTTGCTGCAGGTCAGGTCGCGGCTGAATTGGCAAAGGAGGTGGGCTAAATGACTGAAGAAGAGGCCTTTGAATTTGCTAAGAATACCCTGAAGGAGGAACGAATCACCCCATATCAGAAGAACGAGATTGAAACCATTCATTCTGTTGAGGAATGCATCAACTGTGGTCTCTGCATCAATCATTGTCCCGTTGTAGCAGCAGTTGGAGTAGACCGTTTTTCAGGACCCAGGAGCATTGCTGTTGAACTCAGCCGTTCTCCTCCTGAGTTCTGGTCAACTGGAGACAAGGTCTACCTCTGTACTGGCTGTGGGACATGCAGAGAAGTCTGTCCGAAAAATGTCGATATTCCTGAAGTAGTTAATCTTGTTCGAGCGCGCATCTTTGAGCATCGTCCTGACCTTGTTCCAAAGGGTCTTCATATAGTTCGGGAAATCATTATGGAGCATAACCTAGCATTTGAGCCCTGGGAGGATCCTGAAGAGAAAGCTGAAAGTCGCGATGTACGGCTTGAACGCCTAGGCATCCCATATATTGAAGATGTAACCAAGAAGGATGCTGAAGTCTTGTTCTATCCTGGTTGTCAAGCGGAAGAACGGGCCCAAGAAATCCGTGAGGCTGCAAAAGCAGTCCTCAGCTATTTTGGTGTAGACTATACTCTACTTGATGATATGAGCTGTTGTGGATTACCATCTGCCCTCATGGGTGATGCTGAAACTTCCAGACAGTTGGCGGTTTTGCTGAAAAAGAAAATCGATGAGCTTGGAGTCAAGAAGGTTGTCACAACATGTGCTGGTTGTATATCCAATCTATCAGATGTCAGCTTGCGCGACAAGTGGAATATCCCTATCTATCACATGGTTGAGTATCTATCTGAAGAGGTTGGTCTGGACAGACTGAAAGAAGCCCTTGGTTCCTCCAAGGAATTCAGTGAGGTAACAGTTACTGTGCATGATCCTTGTCATCTCATAAGACATACCTCTCGTCGAACAATGCTGGATGCAATCGAAATCTTGCGAACAATAGGGGGAGTCAGAGTTGTCATTTCAGAGGCTGAAGACTCGTGTTGTGGAGGAGGAGGCATGGTTGCATATCATTCAAAGGATGTTGCAGAATCAGTTGTCCAAGAGAACCTATCTGCGATTGATAAGACTGGAGCTGAGCGACTAGTGACACCATGTCCTCTATGCACTGCACAAATCGAGTCAAACTTGTTCAAGAGCGGTAGCTCAGTGGAAGTGGACGACCTTACAGTCTTCATTGCGCAGAGACTACCCAAAGGGTGAGGTGTGAGAGTTGGATTCTAAGACAAAGACAAAGCTTGTGAAAAGGATGGAATCCCTCGTCGGACCTGAGAATGTTACAGTTCAAGAGACCGATGCTGTACTCAACGCACATGATGCATGGCCCCTGAGTGAAGCCAAGATTCGAGCAGGTGAATCTCTGCCCCTTGCAGACCTGATTGTCTTCCCTGCATCTACAGAGGAGGTTTCTGAGGTCCTTAAGGTCGCAAATGAGATGGAGATTCCAGTCACACCCGTCGGAGGTGGAGCGGGTACCTGCGGTGGAACTCTCCCAATCTACGGAGGTATGCAACTCGATCTGAAGCGGATGGACAAGATCCTCGATATAGACCACGAGTCATTGTTAATCACAGTCCAAGCTGGCATTGTTGGGATAGAGCTCGAAGAGGCAGTAAACAGGCATGGCTATACAATGGGACATACTCCAACATCTCTCAGAGCGTCGAATGTTGGAGGATTCATTGCGACACGATCAGGAGGGTCTCTTTCATCTCTGTATGGGAAAATCGAAGACCTTACCCTAGGACTTGAGGTCGTTCTTGCGGATGGCAGTGTTATCCGGACTAAGGCTGTACCCAGACACTCAGTGGGACCAGATTTGAAGCAGCTTTTCATTGGTTCAGAAGGTACACTCGGAGTCATCACAGAAGCTACTCTGCGCATGTTCCCCATCCCAGAGGAGCGCCGCTTCAGGAGCATGTCATTTCCCGACGTTAGGAGTGGCCTGAAGTCAATCCGCGAGATATTCAGGAGTGGAGTAGTACCTTCCTTGATCCGCCTCTACGACCCAGAAGACACCGCACTGAACGTTACCAGTCACTTCGATGTCAAGGACGGTGACTGCATGCTGATGCTGGGCTTTGACGGGTCCATAGCAAAGAATGACATAGATGAGAGTGTTTCAGTAGAGATTTGCCTGTCAAATGGAGGGAATGACTATGGGGAAGGCCCTGCGAAGAGATGGTGGGACCACCGGTACGACATGTACTACCCCGGACCGCTCACCACTTCTGGGTATGCTATTGCTGACACCATCGATATAGTGGCTACATATGACAAGCTGGAGAACGTCTATCATGCGATGAAGGAGGCCATGGAGGCTCACGCTCCCATAGTCCTTTCCCATTTCTCTCATATGTATCCAAACGGCGGCAGCATCTACATGATCTTTTTCACCAGTCAACTGGACGCAGAAACTGCTTGGTCTACATATAGGAAGATATGGGATGTTGGAGTGGCGGCTTGCCTCAGAGAAGGAGGTACCATGAGCCATCAACACGGAGTTGGCCTTTCACGGACAACCTATACCGAGGGAGAGATGGGATCTGCCTTTGAAGTCCTAAAGCAGATCAAGAAGACACTCGATCCAAAAGGAATCATGAATCCTGGGAAACTTGGACTGGGGGTACGGGAATGATCGATCCGGAGATGATTCCCAGTCAGGTTCGGATGTGCAGTGCCTGCCCAAAGATGTGCAGACATGTCTGTCCGACCTTCTTCGCATGGCGATCAGATTCTCCCACTCCTCATGGGAGAGCCCTCCTTATACATCAGGAGATAAAGGACACAAGGCAGTTGGACGAGCGGGGAATTGAAATCCTATACCAGTGTCTTGAGTGCTCACACTGCTTGACATGGTGTCTTCCTGAGATTGATATTGCTGAGATTGTGGAGCACCGCCGAACTATGCTTGTGAGAGATGGCCAATATCCTGTTGGTCTGGACTCCATGGTGGCGAATGTAGTAGAACACCACAACCCCTTTGGTGAGCCGCACTCCGAGAGAACGGACTGGATAAGGGTTAAACCGAACAAAGGCAAGAGGATTGCCTACTTCACTGGATGCACTTCTGCATATCGTGAGAAAGAGATTGCCAAGAGTACAGTCGAACTCTTAGACACTCTGGGATTCGAGGTTGTGCTCCCAGATGAGTGGTGTTGTGGGTCGCCTCTGCTAAGAACTGGATTTGTTGATAAAGGTCTAGAGCAGGCGAGTCACAATGTAGAGGCCCTGAATTCGCTTGACGTCGACGAGATTATCGCCACATGTCCTGGCTGTTTCAGGGTGTTGAAGAGCGACTACGCAAAACATGGATTGGATTTGCGAGTACCTGTCAGGCATATCAGTGAGTTTCTTGAAGAGCATATTTCGGACCAGATAATTGACGAAACTGATGCCAGATTCACGTACCATGATCCCTGCCATTTGGGCAGACACATGGGAGTCTATGATTCGCCCCGCAATGTGATACAGCGAGTTACAGGTAACAAGGTTATCGAGATGGAGCGTCATGGCGATAATGCCATGTGCTGTGGTAATGGGGCTGGAATGCGACTTCTCTGGCCAGAGAAGGCTAGAGTGATTGGATCAGATCGTATACAGCAAGCAAGGGACGTTGATGCTACAGCAATAGTCACTGCATGCCCATTCTGCAAGAATCTACTAAATTCTCAAAGTGAGGGTCAGGTCAAGGTCATGGACCTACCAGAGCTGGTCCTGAATTCAATAAGGAGCAAGAAAGTACACAAGTGAAGACAAATTAAGGCAGGAACCACCGTGGAGAAGAGCAAAATGAATTCAGACGATGTCCTCCGCCTCAAGATTCGCCTTCTCACGGAAGGAGCCACTCTACCAGAGGGGGAATCTTCTGGAAGAAAAGGTGGAGCCGGTCCTGTTGGTGGAAGGTACTTCATTTTGCCCAATGGCAGACCGTGCGGTATCCCCATTCGCCGAGGCGAGATGGCTAAACGATTTGGTTCCAGATTGCTCGAGCCAACTAATGACCCAGAGAAATGGATCTATGATGGAAGTATTGAAGTCAAGGTTGTCCCTCGCCCCAAATTCCTTAGTGGGACCACCTCTGATGGAATTCCCTATCACCAGATAGCCCTACTCCATTGTGACAGTACTCTTGCAACCACCGTCTATCAAGCATGCAAATATTGGGAATACGGAAACCAATGCAAATTCTGCACAATACCCACCTCCCACCTCAGGGGCGACACTGTGCTGGATAAAGAGCCAGGGCAAATGGCTGAGGTAGTCCAAGCTGCGGAGCAGGATGGAATTATCACAAATATCCTTCTCACTACAGGGACTCCGGATGTTCCTGATATGGGAGGAGATCGACTGATAGCGATAATTAAGGGGATTCGTGAGGTCAGTGACTTGCCAATAGGGGTTCAGATTGAGCCCCCTATGAACAAGGAGGTCATCAAAGGGATTTTCCAGGCAGGGGCCAATGCAATTGGAATGCATATCGAAAGTGCTGATGATGCGGTCAGAAAGGAAATGTGTCCTGGAAAGCACGAGTATGCTTCGTTGGATCACTACCGCGAGAGTTGGCGGCATGCATTGGAGTACTTCGATAGGGGTAATGTTAGTACCTTCATCTTGTATGGTCTTGGAGAGGATTTGAGCAAGACAGTCCAACTCGCACAAGAGCTCGCACAATCCGGAGTGGTCCCAATAGTGGCTCCATTTCGCCCAGCACCCGGCAGTCATTTAGCTGATTTTACACCAACATATGTTGGCAATTTTGAAGAGTCAGTCAAGCTCTTTCAAGATGTAGGAACCGCCCTTTTCCAAGGGGACATAAATCCGAGTGAAACGATGGCTGGATGTCATCGATGTGGCGGATGTTCACCTATTCAAGAGGCATATGATTGGGCAGCTAGCAAAGGCTAATTCTCATCTACAAACACAGAAGTTTATGTCGGACCAAACCTATCAGATAGTGGCTTTCCATGAAAGAGATACCTGAAGAAGAGATTCGCATTGTAGAACTCACCAAGGATGATGCCGAAGAGATATCAGCTCTTTTCAAACATGTTTGGCCTCAGGCTGAGGAATATCCTGAAGCCTGGCGCAAGAAGCGAATGTATTCTCCGGAGCAGGTTCTGGATGATATGAACAATGGCTATCATTACTTTGGTAGCCGCCTTCATGGTAAGATTGTTGGTCTTTACAAAGCAAAGTTGACAGACGAAGGTCTCTTTGGAGAGCATCAGACGGTTGTTCCTGCATGCAGAGCCAGTGGGCTTGCTTCAGCTATGTATATTCAATTTGCGGAGTATGGCAGAGCTAATGGGTGTATAAGGAACTATTGTAATATCCTAGTTGGTCAGGAAGCAAGTGAGCGGCTAATGAAGAGATTCGGCTTTCGTCCTTGGGGCGAGCCATATGAGCAAATAGAGGGCATGCTTGTTCAAATGTACGAGAAACCGCTATGATTCAAACATCTGCTATGCAGGGAAATGGCGGTACTTCAAATATGTAAGAATCTCGTAGAAGTACTTGCCTCCATAGATTCCACTTGCTTTTAGTCCACCGAGATGCGGGTAGAAGTTATCAAAGTGTATATGGCTTGAGTTGATTGCTACACCGGGAGCATCGATTTCATCAAAGAAACGTTGCCAGATTTCTGTGCTATCGCTATAGACTGAGGTTCGGAGTCCATATCTCGAGTTGTTTGCTTGAGCAATAGCTTGATCAAATGAACTCACTTTCATTATTGGTAGGACTGGACCGAAGGTTTCATGATACCACATTTTGCATTCAAGCGAAACATTGCTGAGTATTGTGGGCTTTATGAATAGGCCAGCAGGGTCTCTCTCACCCTGCGCATTTAACCTGTATCCTCCCGCCTCCAGCTTTGCCCCTCTCTTCAATGCTTCAGCAATCATATCGGTGTTCTGGTATAGCGCCGTGGTTCCAACAATGGGTAAATCTGTTTTCGGGTCTTCAGGAAGTCCAACCCGCAGCTTCTCGCTTTTCTCAACAAGAGCAGCTATGAAGTCGTCGAAAATTGCTTCATGTAGGAACAATCGCTTCGCAGCAAAACATGTCTGTCCTGAACCGAAGAAGCGTGCGTCAGAAACATAGGCAGCTACTTTATCGATATCGACATCTTTCCAGACGAGGCTCGCTCCACTTCCAGCAAGTTCAGGTACAAAGTGCATGCCTCGTCTGACAGCCTGCGCCATGAGTTCTAGACCCACATCTGAATCTCCATAGTAGATCATAGCGTTCAACGGTGAGCGGTTGATCATATAGTCTGCAATCTCTCTCGCAGGGCCTATCACTGACTGAAATGCACTTGTTGGAAAATCCAGTTCCCTCATTGCTTCAATCAGAACATATGCCAGCTGCATGTTGGTGAGGGGCATCTTTGATGGGGTTCTCAGTACGGTGGCATTTCCGGCCCAATAGCTCGATATGATGGCCATACCACCCAGCCCAATTGCGGCATTGTATGGCGGAAAGACTCCCACAGCACCATACGGAAAACGAGTGAGTATCGTTCTCTCCCCCTCAACAGCACAAGGAATCTCCTCAGGAGAGATTCTGGAGGTTGCAAAATCGATGTGTTCTTTGTAGAGAGTATTGAATACACCCTTAGTTTGCCAGTCGAAAAGCTGCACTGGAGTACCTTCTGCAATTCCTATTTCCTTGAAGGATTCATAGTTCTTCCATAACTGCTGCCCCACAAGCACGAGGCTTTCTGCACGTTCCTGCAAAGATATGCCAGACCCCTTTTCATTCAGTTCTCTGTGCATTTTTCGCCTTATTCTGTAGGCCTCTTCACATGCAATTGCAGCTTCGCGTTCTCCTCCAATGGAGTATTTCGCATAGTAGATGTTCTCTATCTCTTCCTTAGTTGCGGAGGGTTCACCATGAGCCCTAATGTAGTCCTTTAGTAATCTTATCTCTGGTGATTTCTCTGGCAAGAGATTGCTGAAGTAACGTGCTGCAAAGCGTCCTAGAGACCCTTGCTCCTTCAGGGCCATTGCATAAAGGATTCTGGGATCTTCGATTGCCTGGTTCATATTCGGAAAGATAGAGGTCTTTCCATCATTTGAATCAATAATCTCGCCTTTGATAAGATGACCGAACATTCTCATGTTTATACCATCCGGAAGTTGAGAGCTTTGTTCCTGTTCTTGTTACTTCTCTGGCGACGACTAGGCAAATTTAAGAACTTCTACACTCGTGTGCGCGCCGTCTGCAGGTCACACATGCTAGGAGATGTGTTTGGAAATCAGCGGAATAAAGGAAACCAAATCAGCCATTGAACTGACTCTAGGTCTTCTTTCCGAATATACGAAAGGTTCTGTATCAATGCGAGAGCTGCTGAGAGGAATTGAGCCTGACCTTGAAGATGACATTCCTACCAGGGGCTATGTTGAATCCAGGTCTTTGGGTGTTATCAGATTCCTCAACACAATCGACTTCATAGCCATTCGTGCCCTAGGGAGAAGAAACCTGTCTGATTTGAAAGCCCAAGATCAAAGTCTGCTTCGTCTAGCGATTTACGAGGATCGTTGGCTGCATACTCCTATGAGCAAGACATTGGCAGTGCTCTTGCGGTCTCTCAAACTATTGGAGGTTATAGAAAAGGCTTCAAAGATTGACCTGCGTAAGAAGACTAAGAACATGAGTCCTTCAAATTCACTTGGCATTATGTTCTCTCATCCTTCGTTTCTTGTAGACACATTTCTGGAACATTTGGGGAGAGATGAAACCATTGACCTAATGGAGCACAATAACCGCTCCCGAGATTACTTTGTCCGTGTGAATACACTCCTCACTGATTATGATGATGTAGTTTCACTGCTTGAGAATCAAGGCGTGACGTTGGACCCGGAACCAGGAGTTTCAGGCCTATTTCGAGTCGCAGAAGGTGTCAATTCACTTTTCAGCTCAGACGCCTTCAAATCTGGTCGGATATTAGTGCAAGATAAAGGCAGTGTGATTGTCGGACAGACACTCGACGCCAAATCTGGAATGAAAGTCTGGGATGCCTGTGCGGCTCCAGGAATGAAGACGCATCTTATTTGGGAATCAATGAATGGTCAGGGTCAACTCATTGCCACAGACATAAACTCTGAGCGATTAGAGGTGGCCAAGCGTCGTTGCTTGACAATTGGATGTGCGGGTGTTGAGTTTATGGAGGCTGATGCCTCGATTGCACCAGTTACTGATGCGGAAAAAATCATCATTGATGCGCCTTGTACTTCCACCGGAATTCTACGGAGCCATCCATCGTATAAATGGCGACTCAATAAGGACATGCTTATGAGTATCATGTCCATTCAGAACAAAATCCTTGATGGAATCCTCAATGCTTATTCAGACAAGCCTGGAACTGAAGTCGTCTTTGCTACATGCTCTCTTCTCCCTCATGAGGGTGAGTCTCAAATTGACTCTGCGATGGCACGTCACCCAATCGAGCTAATGCAGATCCCATTCAAGGGGTCTTCTGGCTATTCTGGATTCGAATGTACTGAGAAAGTGATTAGGCTATTCCCTCACAGAGATAATTCGAATGGATTCTTCATCGCCAGAATGAGAATTACTGCGTGATTCTTCTCTCTACTGAATCCATAGCTCTTCGGGCAAACTCGTGGTCATCCTTGAAGCTCCAAGGAATATTGAGGAATATCTTGTTGGCTTCCAATAGGGCATCTTGATCCCTACTGATCAGCCCCTTAAACACAAGCCTTGTCCATTGAAAACAGGGGTGGTTGTTGAATTCTTCCTTTATTCCTGACTGGTCAGTGAACTTTGTCAGGTACAGCAGACCGTCCTTGGGCTTCCCCAGCATGAGATCCGCAAGAGCGCCTAAACAGGAGAATGTGATGGCGTTCTGAGTCATTCCTGAAGCCATATACGTGTCAGCTCCCTCTTTGTATTCCGATGCTTTCTTCTCATAGAGGGACCTACCATGGCTGATCACAAGCTTGTCCTTCTCCTCAGCTTTCAAAGCCTCCTCGGTTTTCTTCAAGCTGACACCGCCTAGTATACTTGCCTTTAGTTCAGCTTGCATGTCAGCGACTGGAGAACCAGCTGCGATTTTTCTTGCTGCTTCAATTAGCTTCTCCCCACTCTTCACAAGAGTCTGCTTGAGCATCGGGCTTGATAGAGATGGATCTTTCCGGCTCCGACCGTTTTCCATCATGCCTCTTGCGTACCGGAAGGTTTCGTAGCCCCGGTCTATTAGATTCATCTTCGTCGCATAGTCAATGGCTTTGACCATTGCTGTTATTGCGTTGTCAGTTTCTCCGAGGTTCTCAAATTGGTTTGCTGATTCAATCAGCCATAGGAATGAGTCAGTACTGCCGGCTTTCAGAGACTCAAGTCCTTTAGACAGCGCGGTATAGGCGTCCACACAAATCACAGCCAAGTCTGACTTAGTGCATTTTGCCGCCACCTCTCCTCTAGGAAGTGAAACATTTCTTAATCTACACGTGTTACCAGTCTTCGAGTCAGCAAGCCATTTGCATACTTCTAGTCCTGTCAATTATCCCAAACCTCGCATCTTACTTGCTTCTGGCCTACCGTCTACTCATATTCAATCTTAAAAAGCACTTCTAGTTGTATCGTTAGGCTTAACTGCTCTTCAATACGGCTCTGGAACAGAGGTTTCAATACTGACAGATGATGATCCTGACCTAGCAATCATCCGAAGGAAAAAAATGGCTCGGATGATGAAGCGAGAGAAGCAGATACAAGCTGCGCGTGAACAGGAAGAAAAGGTAGGAGTAGAAAGAGCAAAGCTGCTTGGCAGATTTCTCACAACGGAGGCATATTCGTATCTCAATAATCTGAAGACGCAGAATGATGCAGTGGCTAAACAAGTAGAAGAGGTCATTCTGTATCTGATTGTTTACAGAGGATATCGACAGCAGATGAGTCAGTTGGATGTGAGATACATCGAACGTCAGGTCAGGGGAGAAGAGCCGAAGATTCGTATACAACGTGATGGTGAAACCTCAGATTTTGGCGCCTATGTAAAGGAGGCCATAAAGAAGGGGTCTGAAGACTAGCCGAGCGACAAAGCACGACCCTTCCATTCCCTTATTGTATATTGAAGCTCCTCAATGTTGCCCTTGCCCTTTTTCCATAGGTCTGCAGTCTTTCTCATTTGAAATACCAACGCACCACCCCGGGCGATTTTTTGTTCTAGTATGTCTACTGCTGTAACAATTGCCTTCGAAATAGACTCATGCCCCTCTGTTCGTCTAACTATATCTTCAAGAGAATCGAAAATATCAGCAGGGTCCCATGTCTTCCACTCTTCAACAGGTATCTTGACTTCGCGATGCTTTTCTCTTGGGAAAACGGTACTGCCATCTCTAACTTCAATCTCACCTGCAGCTTGGAGTTCATCCACAAGTGCTAATGCCTCTGTCATATCCAACTGAAGACTTGCAGCAAGTTCTTCTACTCTCACAGATCTCTTCTCCAGCACGATATTGAGTATCTTGAATCTCGGATCTCCAACAAGCATAATCGCATCTCGAAGATGCTCTCTAGCACCTGGTTCATCTTTGAGAACCGCTGATGCCGCTTCTGACAGAGATTTGATGTCTTCTTTCAATAATTCATTTCTTCTTAATGCATCAGAAAGCTGTTGCCTGAGGGAGTAGTCATCATTACTTGGCCTAGCCTTTGCCATCTGTTGAGTCTGTTCAGCCCGTATCCCCTGGATCTCCTTACCCATCGTATCCAAGGCCCCTTTAGTGCGCCCCAGTTCAGTTCGCAGCATATGATTTTCTGAGTCCTTCTCAGTGATGAGATTCTCTAGAGCGACGATTTTGGTGCTTGTTTCTCCAGCTCGACGCTGTGTTCCTTCAAGTTGAGCCTGCAAAACCTGCAACTGATGTTGGAGTTGTGCTATCTGCAGAGTCTTTTCCTTTAGACGCTCATGGACATCATCTGACATCGCTTGTCCCCAATACCAGAGTTTATGGCTCACGATTAAAAAGCATCTAGTACGGGTCTAACAATCAGGAGTGAATTCTGGATAATGCGCTTCTTCGACGCACATACACACATCGACATGAAACATTACCAACATGATCGAGAACATGTCATTGAAAGGGCGAAGAACGCTGGGCTAATTGGTATGGTTACCTCCTCAATGGGACCTGGATCGTTTAGAAGAACACTTGGAATTGTAAAGAAGTATCAAGGGTATATCCACCATTCCGCAGGATGTCAAGCTTCAAGGCTAGCAGAAGAAGAAGCAGTGAAGACAATTTCACTAATCCGAAAATATGCAGAGGATATTGTGGCAGTGGGAGAAGTAGGTCTTGACTATTACTGGGTGAAAGACCCAAATAAAAGAAAGGCTCAGGAGCCTCTATTTCAGCTGTTTATCGATTTGGCCAACGAACTCAAATTACCTCTGGTTATTCATTCACGGAAGGCTGAGGCACGGGCGACTGAGATTCTGGAGAAGAATGAAGTGAATGAGGTACTGATGCACTGCTACGACGGTCCCAAAGAAACCACAAGAAAAATAGCCGACAACGGCTGGAGCATAACACTCCCTGCGAACTTCACAAAGTATAGGAGTAGATCCGAGGCCGCTAAGATTGTGCCTTTGGAGCAGATTCTCCTAGAAACGGATGGTCCCTACCTATCACCCACAGGGAACAGAAACGAACCCGCGAATTTGACATTTGGTTGTGAGTCATTGGCCAAATTGCTTGAATTACCCTCTGAAGATGTTGCTGACGCAACGACCAGTAACGCTTTGGCCTTCTATAGATTATAATTCCATTACCGATAGGACTTAATGCGTTTGGCAGGCATCTATAACCATAGGAATGATGAAAATGTACACGAGGCGATTCATTGACCTTGACGCAAAATCGCTCAAGAGTCCCGTAGCAATATTGGGCCTTCCAGGCATTGCAAACGTGGGACGTATTGCAGTTGACACACTCGCAGCTGTTCTTGATGCGCAGCCTGTCATGGATTTCTTTTCTGATGACTTTCCGCCCCGTGTCTTTGTGAAAGATGGTATCGCCAATTTTCCCAAGAGTTCAATAATGCTCTATCGCGCAGCCCCTGATGAGCCCCATGACCTCATTTTACTATCAGCTGACTTCCAGCCAGCCTCAGGACGTGGCGTATTTGAGTACGCTGACTTTGTGGTTCAGGAGTTTACTGGGCTTGGAGTAAAGGAAGTCTACGCCCTGGCTGCCTACGAAACCAGCTACCAGGAATTCTTCGAGTCATATCCAATGCCACCTCGTGTATTCATTTCTGCAAGCTCATCTGAATTGCTTGGCGAGATATCCACTGTCGGAGGTACGGTGGCAACTGAAGAGGGTGTCGTGAATGGAGCGAATGGATTTATTCCTGCATGGGCGGCTTCGATGTATGATATGAAAGGAGCTTGCCTTCTCGGTGAAACCCTTGGCATGATCAAAATGGACTATCGTGCGGCAAGAACTGTACTTGAGAAGATTAGCTCATTCCTTGATATCAAGGCCTCCTTTGATATTCTGGAAGACGATGTCACCAAGGTGATTGATTTCATCGAATGGGCCAAGAATGAGATCTCCCAACGTGGCACAGCTGAAGAGGAAGGAGACCTGCCTAGTGACCGCTATATTGGATAATCACTCTACCAATTCAGGTTTCAGAATATCCGTGATAGATGCTTGAGAGTCAATATTGATGTAGAAGTGATGATCCTCGTGCACAACCTTTAGTGTGAAGGGGAATCTCTTTGCCTTCTTCAAGATGTCTTGAGGCACAGAGAGTACAGTTCTCTCACTACATACAGGACACTTTGCATATCGCTTGAATTCACTCATCCTTGTTTAGCACTCACCTTGGAATTCTCACTTAGAATCAATATAGTAGAATGACCCTCTGGGTCATCAAGCATTTTGGTGAACATTTCAATGATTTGCTTCGCATTCATGCTCGTCATTTTATCACTATCAGTCCCTACGATTCTCAAATTCTCATAGACATTCGCCTGAACGAGAATCCTAAGGTCTCCGTCTATTGATGCTCTCAACACAAAGAAGTCGTCAAAATCCTTGAACTCGTTTTTTGGTCCCCTAAGAGTTGCCTTGACACATTCAAGACGGTTCGTAGACATTGCTTTTTGAAGCAGATAAGCGCGTATAATCTGGTTACCTACAATTCGACGGATGTCTTTGAACTCTGTGAGCGTGCCGTCTTCCGTTTTCAACTTCCACGTTCGCCCAGGACTCAAAGAACCACCAACAGGGTTTCACACGCGCCAAATATAGAGATTGCCTTTGTGTATGCGTGGAGCGTGTTTTTGGCGTATTGCATACGTATTGCCCTCATTAGCTCATTATGGAGCAGAATACACTTATTTGTTGGGAAGCGAACAGAACCGTACTAGTGTTGTCTAGAAGCCAATGGAGAGAGCACGATGTTACAAACCATCGACATGGCAATTAGAGAAGTCCACATAGGACTTTGGTTCCTTGTAGTTGGATATTATTTCTTTATCTTCATTTTCTTCCTATTCTTTAGATACAAGAAAACAAGGAATCCTTTCCAGCTTGCAATGGCTCTATTCTTCTTGCTGCTCGCTATTGGTAGATGTTTCTACTTTGTTGGGGACTTTTATGCTGACATATCGTCGCTCTACGGGGGTTTGGAATCACAGTTCTCAGTCTTCCTGTCAGATCCTGCTCCCTGGCTTAGCGCAGGAGCTTTCTTCCAATGGATGGCCCTCGCAATCCTTTCTGCGACTGCAGCATTCATGATTTTCGGAAAGCGATGGGCTGAGGTTCTCTTCGCAATTCCTGCCGTTCTAATCGGAATTGTGCTAGCCCTAGTTCCATTAGCTGAGCTTGATCGTCAAATCCTGTCAGGCGGAGCTGGTGCTGTATATGCGCTCTTCATTCCGTTGCTGTTCTGGTACTTGGCCTGGCAATCTGGTGGAATTCTAAGACGCTCCAATCTCGTGTTGGGGCTTGGTTTCTTTGTCTTATTTGCAGGTAGAGTCATTCATGCAGCTCGCCATGTCCTTGCAGAAATAGTCTTTGCAGGGTCATATACGATTCCTGGTGTCCTAGCTCCAGGCCTAATCATAATTGGGCTGATATTGATAGCAATAGGAAATGAATGGGGTCAAACGCAATAAATCTACAGCCATATAATTAGACGCATCAGAATCAATTCAGAGGTGCTAGCCTATTTCCTTCCACTCCAGCATATCCATATCTTCTAGAGTATGCAATGACTTCACAACCTCTTTGAGCGACAACTTGAGCTCATATGCAATGTCATTGGTGGTTAATTTGCCTTGACATTTCTTGGCAACATCAAATACAATCTGGGTCATCTGACCAAGTCTAACAAGCATCGGAGAAACTTTACCCTTAAGAACTGGCACGATGACGCGCTTTTCGGCAGCTTTCCCTAGCTTTGTTAACTCATCGATTCTCGGATAAAATCCCTCAAAATGGTCCAAGCTTCCATCAAATTCAGCTATTATATCCTTATAGCCTTCAAGAAACTCATTTCCAACATCTGACAGGACCGCTTTTGCTGATATCCTATCATCAATCTGGTCAATCATTCCTGCCACCATAAATCCCGGATGCCTTGACAGGACAATCTTGAACCCCTTGAAACTCATATCTTCAAGGACTCCCCCACCACGGAGCTCTTCTCCAAATGATCCAACAGCCTGAAGGAAACCTCCCACTAAGTTGTCATCTATTCCTCCATCTTCAGCTGCGCCGTATGTCTTACTGATCAGGCAAAGCCCGCTCTCAGCGATTATAAACAACGCTTGGATCATTCAAGCACCTCATATGGCGTATGTCTTTAGTATGAACGCGTAACCAATCTAGTCTTATATCACTATTCGTGGTCTCCTAAACCAATGAGGCGCGGCCTTTATCAAGGCCACATACACGTCTCTTCTTGGTGAACCGCTCTGGACACTGCAAAGGATGCGAGAGTTCTGGTGCTTGAGGATGCATTGAGGCGTCTGAACGAAATTGTCGGCAACCGGAAACTAAGAATGCACATTGAGTACTCAAAACTGGCGAACACATTGAAAACTGCGGGAACTTTGCTGTATGAAGTGAAGTACTCCTATGTTGATGCGAAGACCTTGGCTGAACTTGATGCGACAAGGAACCTTGTCAGTGCAATTGCTGAATTTGCAGATTTGTTCAGAAATGCAGCAAAATCACAAGCATACAAGCCACAGTCCGTGAAAGAAAAGATAGCTTTCACAGAAACACGATACTCTCTTTCCATTGTGGAGGGGTTCGAACAGCGACTACTGAGGGCTGATGATGACCCTGCTCGTGCAATTGACATTCTAGCTGTAGAAATCAGCCAGACAAGAGCGGTGGAGGGCTCCTCCAATCTCACAGAGTGTCGATGTACAGATGGCAGCCGCATTTGGACTATTGTAACGAATATAGCTAAGGTTAAACCTGGGATGAAGTTGGCATGTGCTATTCTTCCCCCGGCTGATATGATTGGCGTGGTGAGTGAGGCGATGTTTCTAGGTGAAGAGCCACTATCTGATAATGCAGTGCTTGGGCCCCTCGACAATCCCTCAATTCAAGCAATGGATCAAGCACGAGCTCAGGTAATGCAAATAACCAGGAGGATGACATAGATGGACCTTAGCGAGATTCAAAGGATAACATCGGAATTTGAGAAGGAGAGAGGATGGGACAAATTCAATCCATCTCTTGTCTTTGCCCATCTCATCGAAGAACTCGGAGAAATATCACGCCATATCACCGTTGAGGAGGGGTACAAGGTTATTGGACTAGGTCACGATGCACCATCTCGAGATGAGCTATCCCGCGAATTCGCTCAAGTTTTGGCCCTCTTCATACAGCTTGCCAACTTTTTTGATGTGGACCTTGAGAAGAGCATCCTTTCTGAGCTTGAGATCATGAAAGACCGCTTTCCTGCTGATAAATGGTCGGAGCATATGAGAGATCTTTAGCTAATCGCCATGAGTGATAGACTGAATGCCAAAAGTGACTACTGTCCGTATGACCCCTTCAGTTCCACGAATTCTTTCATTGACGTAATGATTAATCTCCTCTGTGTCTTCCCCCCTGATTACTAGGAGCACATCGTATTCTCCTGTTGTTAGCCATGCCTCTTCGATAATCCTGTCCTTCACTAGTTCCCTGACGATTCTCTCATCTTCACCTGGTGAAACTGACATACTAACAAAAGCAGTAATCAGTACACACTCCCTCCTCTTTCTCCAATGATAGGACTTCCTGTATTCCCAAACTCAACATTTCTATCAAACAGCCCTCATAGAGGATCATTGAAGCAGTCTATTTCATCCTTCGAAATGCTTCAAGTTCTTTCTTTGCCATCTCTTCAAGATCCGTAGTCGCTGCCAAGAGGCCCCGTGCTTTATTGTATACGACTTTGATGTTTTGCTCCTTTGCCCATTGAGCGAGGCCGCCTACAAGTGGTCCAAGTGCGGTTCTAGCCGCTTCAACTGTACCAACGGCTTTCCCGTAGAGTTCCATTGCGTTATGCTTATCCATTCCAGCTTCTGCAACTCTAAGCCAAACAAGAGCATGAATCATATGCAGGGCTTCAAGCATTAGAGTTGGTGACTTAGGGTTGTCCTGGACTCTTTGCAAGAATCTTTCTTTCCTGTCTTCGAAGACATCTTTGAATACGCCGAATGCTTTCTTATGGTTCCCCTTCTCCAGTTCTATAATTCCTCTCTGAAGTTTCTCATCGGATTCAGACAATGCTTGAACACTCCTTGACCTTAGGGTTTGGGCTGATTGAATGAAGAAGCCCGCACTATTATGGGTTTCTCCTTTGTTCCCTTATTCAGTGGGTGTATTACTCTATTAAACGACAACTCGGAACTTTTATCTAATGGACAAGAAGACCCGCCTCCCGTAAGCTCTAAACCAGAGGTTGTTTCATGACAAAGACTACTCTAACATTTGAGGAGCTAAAGAGAACTAACCACCGTGAAATTAAGCAAATGCAGGACCGGAAATTTCGGGCGTTCATTCGATATCAGATATGGCCCAACCATCCCTATTACAGGCGACTGTTCAAAGAGAACAATATTGATCCTTACAATATCACCTGCATCGAAGATTGGGCGAAATATCAGATTCCGCTTGTGAGGAAGGTCGATTACAAAGATAACCTTACACAATTCGTGCTGAATCCGTCTGAGGTCGATGGCAAAGATCGAGATCCTGCGGAGATTGTTCGAAATTTGATGGATTTTTCTAAGGATACAGGGAACAAGCATCAGTACAGGTTCTTGCGCAACAATGGGGCACGCGTGAAGCTGAAGATTGGAGCTTCAGCGGCGATGGATCGAATTAAGGAGAGATTGACGTATACCTATTCTCCACTTCAATACTGGTTGAGTTCCGGAAGGGCATCAGGGTTGCCATCGCCAGTGTTTCTGACCCGCTATGACAATGAACTGCTATCCAGCAATAGTGCGAAGTGTGGTCAACTTGCTATTGATACCTTTGTTGAAAGCGGGTGGGAGGCTTCTAGCATGAATCTGTTTCCGTATGCTCCACATCTGGGCTGGCATGCTGTCAATGAGGGTCTCAAGCAGATTAGTAAATTCTATAATGCCACAAGCGCAGGTGGAGCGATACCAAGTGAAAAGCTTGTGGAGCTTGCAAAGTCCTTCAAATCAAACGCTTTTACTGGGATGCCTAGCTTTCTCAGAAACAGGTTCTTCCGGGCTATGAAGGAAGATGCCGACTATGAGGCTCCTGAGAAAGTAGTTGTATTGCTTGCAGGAGAGAAAATCTACCCCCGAGTTGCTGATGATATCACACAGATTTTGACTGAGAAGGGAGCAAAGGAAGTCAGAATCATTGGGGGCTATGCATCATCAGAGAGCAAGGTCTCCTTTGCAGTTCAATGCGAATACGATGGGCCTTATCATAACTTGTCTCCGCTTATGATGTCATGGGAATTCGTTAGGCTGAATGATGATGGAAGCTATGAGTTTGTTGGAGAGGGTGAACCGGGTCATACATTGCTCTTTCATCTAGACAGCACTGGAACAGTCTTTGAAGGCTTCCTATTGGGAGACGTGGCGTCCAAGCATGAGCGAGGAAAATGTCCATGTTGCGGAATCGATGGCCCCTTCTTCTGGGACATAGGTCGTACCAACGATGCACAGGCTCAGATTGAGGTGATGGGTCTTGCCGAGAAGAAGATCAAAGGCGCAACAGTTAATCTCACTGCTTTGAGGGCCGATTTGTTGAAGATTTCAGAAATTGAGGAGATACAGATCGAGGTAGCCAAAGAAGATATGAGTGATCCATATAGTATGGATGTGCTCAACCTCTATGTGGCCCCAAAAGATGGACCGGGAGGCAACAATGAATCTCTCATCCTCGAGATTCAGAGGCTAACGAAAATCAGCACAGAAGTAACCCCCGACATATTCATCGTATCCTTTGAGGAATTGCTAGAACGGGCTGGTGGAATGAAATTCATGGAGATACTTGATGCTCGTCCGAAACCAGCCTAGAGTCAAGTCCGGAGATATTATAAGGCGCAGAAAGCGCATCGCCACACAGGTGGGCTAATTGGCATTCGAGGAAGAAGAGAAACCGACTTACGTTGACGACCAGTATGCAATTGGATTGAGTACTCAGATTTCCACTGTACTAAGCCTGTTCGGGAAAAGAATCTCTGCCTACATAGGCATCATGATGGTTCCTGTTATCTACAGTTTCATTTACAGCGCAATAATATACCTGGTCTTCGGAGAAGAGATGCTCCTATACATTGGATATCTAGGCTCTGAACCCGTTTCTTTCATTTATGGCGCATACCTACTCCAGAGCGAGTCAATTCCTGCTGGCGCTTATGTCCCGTATGTGGGGGTGGGTGGTGTCTTGATGCTGATTGGCTTCGTTCTAAATTTGCTCGCACTTGGTGCAGCAATTAGCATAGCACTTCGAACCTACACTGGACAGGACTCTTCGATGGGTTCTGCGTTCGGTTCTGCCCTTGAGAGATTCCCTACTCTACTAGTCGTCGCGTTGATCATTGGTTCAATATATGCAGTAATCATGGTACCGATTCAAGAATCGCTAGTGTCGATTCTTGATGCGATGATGGTCATGGACCTCGATGCGATGACACAGGCATCAAGCACGCTTCTGGTATTGGCTATTGTCTATATAGTAGTGGTGACATTCTTCTATCCCAACACAGCTGTAGTCATGGCAGAAGACTTGGGTGCAGGAAGCTCAATTAGCAGGACCTTCAGTATCACGAGGAGCAACTTCCTACATACTCTAGGAGGTATCATTCTATTTCATATCATCATGATTGTTATTACGATAGTAATCGAGCTAGGTCTTGTTCTGTTGCTGGGATCCCTCCTCACGTCGCTTATTGCTCCTTTTGCAAGTATGCTGCTTATAACGCCTCTTACTTACATATACCAAGGTGTTCTTTACAAAGACTTGGCGGCAAGAACTGTTCAGACTAAGCAGGAATACTGGTAGAGAGACTTATACCCGGGAGCAATCCCGGGTGCCCTTTCCTATTTCTACAAGCCTTTCTTCTCAGCAAACTCCGAGAGAATGTCTTCGAGATTTGGCCGGCCAATCTCCTGTAGGTCATATCTGATCCTGACACTCGGTTTGTTAATTTTGATAAGTCGCCCGAGGTCAATTGGAGTGCCAATCACAACCGCATCGACGTCTGCTTTATTGATTGTATCTTCGAGCTCTTTCATCTGGGCTTTGCCATATCCCATTGCTGGTAGGACGTCTTCAAGATGATAGTACTTTTCAAATGTGTCCTCAATTGAGCCAACGGCAAAAGGCCTTGGGTCCACAATCTCTGCTCCTGCTTTCCTCGCTGCAATGTATCCGGCACCATAAGGCATGCCACCATGAGTGACAGTTGGCCCATCCTCAACAACAAGTACTCGTTTTCCGCGAATGATGCTCATGTCCTCTATAGCGACAGGCGAGGCGGCCTCAATGATGATTGCATTCGGATTGACGCGCATGATGTTATCTCTGACCTCTTCAACAAAGTCATAGTCGGCGGTGTCGACCTTGTTAATGATCACAACATCAGCCATCCTAAGGTTGGTTTCACCTGGGTAATAGGACACCTCATGTCCCGGTCTGTGTGGGTCGGTGATTACGATGTATAAATCAGGACGATAGAACGCAAAGTCATTGTTGCCTCCATCCCACGTAATCACATCAGCTTCTTCCTCAGCCTGCCTCAATATCTTGCCATAGTCAATGCCAGCATAGAGTATCACTCCCATGTTGATCATGGGTTCATATTCTTCACGTTCTTCAATTGTGCAGTTGTATTTATCCAAATCCTCTAGAACCTCATAGCGCTGTGCTATCTGAGTTGTGAGATCAGGATCATATGGCATCGGATGACGAATGTTAACAGGCTTGAGGCCCATATCAACCAGAATTTGATTCACTCGCCGAGAGGTCTGGCTTTTTCCACATCCAGTTCTAACAGCGCAGACCGCAACGACTGGTTTCTTGCTCTTCAGCATCGTTGAGTTGGTACCCATGAGTCTGATGTCTGCACCGATACTGTTCACCCATGCAATCTTGTGTCCCACTGTGTCATAGGATAGGTCAGAATATGCCAGAATACATTGTTCCGCCTCAAACTTCTCAACCAATTCGGGCAGCATTTCTTCGGGGTAAATCTTGATACCATCAGGATAAAGGTCCCCGGATAATTCTGGAGGATACAGTCTATCCTCAATGCCCGGTATCTGCTCAGCTGTGAATGCAACAACCTCATAGTCCTCATTGTCACGAAAGAATACGTTGAAGTTATGGAAATCACGGCCAGCTGCGCCCATGATTATTACTTTCTTTCTGGTCATTGGAATCTCTCCGTTGAAACTTGTCAGAAACGTTTGAATTAGCCAGAGGTGCGTGTTAAGTAATTAACGGTGGATACCCTCATCAAAACACTCTCGATTTTTCGAGAAATCATTCCAATAATGATAATTATGGTTATCAGTGAATAATTTCGGAAAATCGAGACATAACACCTACCTTTAAATAGAGTCAATGATTCCTATAGTGGAAGAGTGCTATGTGGAAACTCTAGCCGGCTTGTCAGTGGGGTGCGACTTTGAAGCTAGTAGATTTGGCAAAAACTGCTCTTAGAATACTAAAGGAACATGGGGAGGAAGGGATTAGGAGCGATGTATTAGCTGAGCAACTCAATACTCCCAAACGGCGAATCTATGATGTAATAGCTGTTCTAAAAGCTCTAGGACAAGTATCAACGAAACGTCGGTTTGATGGCACTACCATCACTTGGATTGATCAAACCCGAAATCTGGTTTCAAAGGCTCAGCATGATGAGGTTCTAGCAAAATTCGAGGCGGCAGATCGTGAGCGAATTGACCTTCAGCTCCAACTGGTCCAGTTGAAGGAGCAGCTTCGAATAGCAAAGACAAAACTGCGCAGAGACGTCAAGGCGGTCGAATCCGCAGATAGGACCGAGTTCGACACGACCCAATTGAGAGTGAGAGCTCTCTCCCATTCAGGGATAAAAAAGGTTAGTCAATCTGGAATTGATGTGGTTATTGAAGCCCATGAATCTGGCATAGTTGTAGATCCCACCGTAGTAGAACCTGATGAGAATGAGCTGCTTTTACGGAACCTTCAGCAGAGTCTATAGAGCTACATCACTTTGCTCTGAGCAAGGCCATGCTTCCACGTCTTATGCTCTTAAGCTGATTCAACTTTTCCCCATCTGATTCTACATGCCCGATGACTGTGACCGGGCTGAATGTGGTTTTCTCAGAAATATAGATACAGAGATTATCGCCCAAGGGCATGTATGCTATGTCTCCCCGTTTTACTTCCTTAGTTGGTTTTATGTTGCCTCTTCCTATGCCGAGCGTTATTTGCATCTCATCACGCATCAGCGCAGCTCTGCCTTCGAGCGGCAATTTTGATTTGATGTCCTCGATAATGAGGGGCGCCATTACTCTTTGTAAAACTGCACTCAGAACAAATTCTCCTTCAAACTCCACATCCAATGGCAGGTCGCTCTCACTCATCTGAAACACCATTGTCACTAAATTGAATCAAGCTACTAAAATCTCCTACGTCTGCTCCCTCAGCAAAGGCTTAATTGTGGCATATTCTAGGTTCAAATGGAGTGGATTGGGCTGCAGCGAGCCAAACTTGACGTTGCCTTTGTGGTCGATACGACCGGTTCAATGAAAGATGACATTCGTGCAGTGAAGGACAGCTTGTTTGACATTGTCGACAAAATTACTACACGAACCAGGGATTTGAGTATACGATTCGCAATAGTTTCATACCGTGATCATCCGCCTCAGGATCACTCCTACGTGACACGGATTTTCGATTTTTCGGATCGTATCAAGAACGTACATAGGGAGATATCGAATCTTAATCCTTCTCAGGGTGGAGATACACCTGAAGCTGTTGCTGACGGATTGTTTGATGCTAGGACAAAGCTCTCATGGGATGAACATGCCTACAAGGCGTTGCTACTTGTCGGTGATGCACCACCCCATGGCAGAAAGTACAACAACCTCAGCGATGATTACTTTCCAGACGGGTGCCCCAAAGGCCATGACTCTCAGAGGGAAGTGCAATCCCTCAAGAGCCGATACGGGGAAACTGTATTCATTTTCGTTTGTGGCTGCAATCCTCTTGTAAGAGAGTCATTCAAAAGCATAGCAGATTCGGTAGATGGAGGGCGATACTATTCTCTTCAGGAGGCACACGAATTACCGGAAGCTATCCTTCAAATCCTTGAAGGAGTAAGTGACCTCATTGAATCTGATCGAAGAGTTCTTGCCTACTATGAGGCAAATGACGGGACATTTGACATCGGGGAGTCTGCAGTTCAGCTTGGACTGGAGATTAGAGATGTAAAGACATCACTCTCACGGTTGCTTGAGCTCAGCAAAATTTCAAGATGGCCTAAGGGTCGTCCGCTTGCAGCATCAAAGATGGGAATGAGTGTTGAGCTTGGTGAAGTCCCTGACGCTCTGATCGCCGGAAGACCATTCATGTATGATTTGAGAGTGAAGAATCCAAGTCGAGCTGTAATAGGAATCCGTCTTATAGTCACATTAATCACGCCTGAAGGAGTGTCTGAGGTCACAAATGAAAAGCATGAAATTGGCCCCAACTCTGAACGACATATTGAATCGCAGCTCACGCCAATGACGGATGAAAAAGGTAAGGCAAGTATTCGTGTTGAGGT
The DNA here is from genome assembly GCA_048885865.1 of Candidatus Hermodarchaeota archaeon. GTDB lineage: Archaea > Asgardarchaeota > Thorarchaeia > Thorarchaeales > Thorarchaeaceae > SMTZ1-83. The sequence goes on along the minus strand of JBHLLF010000003.1, from coordinate 71,028 downwards.
CATGTATGGTTCCAAATCGCTTGCAACTGCGATATACAATACCCGTCTGTATTAGGTGTGGGTGGCCGGTCTTGGAGCTTGATGCTATCAAAGGGCGAAGCCAGAGAGGAATCTCATTTGTGCATCCCTCTGTAACCACGATTTCAACGGCGCAATTGAGCTATGAAGGAGTGATTGTTTTCACTGACATTCGCACTTCAGAGAGAATAGCTTCTGGCTCCATTGTGATCGATTCCCGAATATTCAATGAATTGGGATGTGAAGAGCACAGCGAAGTTACCTTGACAGCTGTTCCTGAAGCAATTCCTGACTCCAATGAGCTATCTCTGCTTGTTGATTCTCTGGAAGGAGTAGAGAATACAAAAGCTGTGGATGCTCTATCCAGACGAATCGATGATCTCAAGGACCATCTTGATGGTCGTATTGTACGAATGGGACAGCGGATTGATATTGCTGATCTTGGCATAGGATTAATCGTGGATAACTCAAAGCCCGTTACAGAGCAACTGCAGGCATCTAGGATTATATGGAATCAGCTAATGAAGGTCAATCTTACCGCTCAAGCTGAATTTCCTTCTTGTTTCAATTTATGTTGCTTGGTAGACGTGGGAGCATCATCTGGTATTGAAGATATAGAGATGGAAGATGGCACTGCAGGAATCACACGATTCAAAGCTAGTCTGTGTGCAATTGAGACCATACTATCCTCTGCCAAGGAGTGCGATGATGCTTTGGTTTCAGCTGTTGCGTTTGGCGAGTCGTCCGAAGAATTGGCAACTACCGAAGGTAGCATGCTTCAGTTGAGTTCAGAATCATATCAGTCAATCCATGATTGGCTTTCAGAACAGAATAATGACCGCAATGATGAACCATCAAATCCTGGGAGCGCCATGGATTTGTCTATTGAAATAGCACACCAACTGAAATCGCGGAATGGGCTCCCCACCCTTGTGATACTCATATCTGGTGGTGCATTCACTTCAGGTCGCAATCCGGTTATTACAGCAAGAAAAATGGGGGCGAGCCAAGGCATCTTTGTTACATGCGTGGCACTGGGAACCGAATCAGACATGGATTTAATGCAAGCTATTGCGGTTGCGGGTAAAGGGAGTCTGATTCATATAGACAAGTTCAAAGAAGTTAAACCAAGGATTGAGAGAATATTCGATAGGATTGATAACGAGGTTGTTGGCAGGTGAACGACGAAGCAATAACCAGACTTCAAGCAATGTATAGTAGCAGCGAAGTTCTTGGATATCTAATATCGCAACTTCCAGAAAAGGGACTCAAATCGGGATGGGTTGAGGAAGGGCTGCTAGCAAAAGGACTCCAAGAGTCTTCAACTACGAAATTCAATCAAGAGAATTACATTGAACCGACTCATGATGCTGTACATTTGATGGCTGATCGCGCAATGGATGCTCCTGGAAGAACCGGCATCTTCATTCTTGGAGAGCCAGGGCTTGATTCATCGAAGCTGGTCGTTGTGTTATCCGATGATGAACACGCACGAGGGCGAGTCAAGCTGGCCACAACTATCTGGCTTCGTGACTATTCCCCACACGAAATCATTCGCCTTGTCTTGAAGTATATTCTGGGAGAGAAACTCTCTCCGGAATTTGAGGAACCACATTTGGACTATATTGAACAATTGAGAATAGACGCCATAGAATGGGAGGCTGCTGAAGTTCTTAGTCTGACCATCCCCGGAAGAAAATTCAACACATCAATTTGGATAAAGCAAGCAATTGAACTACCGGAGGAGGAATACTCAATTGCCTTGCGATGCGGGAAGTTGAGACAGATTCCAGCCTTTGCGCTTCTCTTCAGCCGTTGGCTTATTGATTTGCCGATCTTTGAGGATCTGAATCTGGGAGTGGCCGCGGCGATTCTTAGAAAGGAGGACAGTGTGGAGCTAGCTATCTGGGATAATCCACGAGAATTAGCTACCTTCGCGATACTACTGGATACAGATCTTGAAGATATTGCACGCAAATTTCTGGTGCCTGCTTGGTTCGAGAGGGGTGACAGAGTTCACCCTCCAACAAGAACTAGAGAGGTGGTGGTAAGCAAACCTGAAGGCTTACTAGAGGGGGTGAAGAAGTCCTTCATCTTGGCAGAACCAGTCAAACCAATGATTAGTGATGAAGAGAAACGAGCAGCTCAATCTCTTACGACATTGGTTGATGACCTAAGAACGCGCATGGAAAAATTCCCAGTTGAGGAAATCATTGAGAGGCTGGAGATAATTGAGAACCAATCCCAATTACTTGCCGACCAGCTGAACTCATCCATGATGACAGGTGATTTTGGAGGAGATGAAGGTGCAGCTGTAGGGATGCTGCGCACCAAGCTTGGACATCTGCTGGATAGGCTTGAAGAGCTAACTGCCAGACTGGGAATAATAGAGGAACGTGCCTCTCAGCTCATCGAATGAAGTCGGATGTGAATCTTGTGCCAGAGAGTCCGAGAATCCCTCCTGCGATAGGCCGGATAGAAGAAACACTGGCCATAATTGAGGAAATTCATGCGCGTTTAAATGGTGTCAAAGAGATTCTATCCTTTATAGATGCAGAATCTACTCGGCTGGAAGGATTGAGTATTCGTGACCATTTCAATGCAATCGAGGAAATTGGCAATACGATAGATGACATTGAAGTTGAGGTTGATTTGCTGGAAACCCGAATAGCTACAATTGAGTCTCTCAAAAGGCATCGGAAGTAGAATGGTCAAGATTTCCCATCACTAGTTTCTCAATAACATTGGCCAAGTAGCCCTCAAAAACATCAGCCGCAAAACTGGTCATGTGATGCACTCTTACATTGATATCTCTGAAATCAGGACTAAGGCTCTGAGCATCTTCTCCCAGGCTAAGAATCTCTATTTGGTATCTGTTTCTTGATGCTATTGCTTGTAGGAATGGTTTCACATCTTCGAAGGTTTCACCGCCTAGATTGGCCATCAATACAATTAGTGTTGGCATTTCAGAACCGAAGTCTTCTAGGAACTCGGCTATAGCTCTGAATGCGCCTGATAATCTGGCCGAACCTCCGAAATCACGGGAACTGTCCAATAACGAATAGAGTATTGACACCAGAACATCCTCAGATGCAAAGTCATTGGAGAACTGTATTCTCGTCTGAATGATCTCTCCCTTTTGAATTGAGAATTTCGTAGGGGTTTCTCCAACTGTGACGATACCCAACGACCCATCAGTTCTATTGCCGGACAGACTTTGAATTAGCAGCAAAGCTGCAAGTGTCGCCATATCCATTCTAGTTATTGAGGTTCCGAGATTCGATAGGAGGTCTTCAATCTCCGGCACTATCGAGGACAATGTGCTCAGTCTTCGCTTCAAAGACTGCACTGTCTTGAGTTCAATGTCTTGAACACCCATTCCACTATCTGTCGATATGGCTAGAATCATGTTGAATGGTCTGAACATCTGTGAAGGTCTAAATTCCAATGAGTCGCCAGCTAGTCTAGCTAATTCTCCAGGATCCAGAGGTGGAACAGAGTGCGTGAGTGTCATGCAAGCCCCAGCATCACGACCATTGATCCAGATTGAAGTTCCCTTGCCCAGAATTTGACCGTTCAATGTCTTTTGCAGTCTCTCTGCATGCAGGTATGCATATGACAGCAGTTCCGCTCTTGAGAATCCCTTAGTCGAGTCCAACGCAAAGACAGCTTTCTCTAGGTTCTTAATCTTGCCTTCGCTCTTGACTATGTCCACAACCGAATCTTCCGAAAGTCCAAGAATAAGTGCGTCGTCTTTTGAAACACAAATGGTTCGTTGAGGACATCCTGCATCTAGTTCGACACAGCCTGCCCACCACTGACCTTCCATGGCATCCATGCCCAACACCAAATCTCCATTTGCTACACCCATGGCACGCATATCGTCTTCTGACATCAACAGTGTTCCATTCTTGGTACCTGACATATTTAGCTTGAAATGCAGCGCGGAAAGAATCTCCTGCATGTTCTTCACTTTCAGGCAGTCTAGGAGGGCACGATTGAACCGGTTTATATCTGATGGCGACTGTAGAATGGGGCCATCTGTTCTGGCTGTTGATTGAACTAGAGACTTGAGAGGGTCTATCATTCTATCTGGAGATTTTCTTGTGAAAGAATTTCTCCAACCAGAAACCGTGAGGGAGTCATCAGGCTCGTTAAGCAATACAACAGTGTTGGCCGTCTTTGATATAGGATTTCTTACAGTTAAAATCGAATCGTTGAGATGGATCTCGCCGCCTTCGTTTGCAATCATGTAATCAAAAGACTCGATAATCTGGATCTTTCTGGCCGCGAGGATTCTAAAGATTCTTGACATTTCACTGAGTGATGCCTTTCCGATCAATCCTTCTGCAATCACACTGGATGTGTTGTCCACATACTCGTAATATGGAGGCCTTGGCGGTAGCATACTGAGAAGGTTCCCTGCAAGAATCCGCTGCAGCTCTTCAGGAGTAGCTCCCAAGTTATTACTCAGAAGAAAGCTGATGATCTCTGTAATGCTATCACCTTTCTGAGTTTCAGGATATGCACTCGCAAATACAAACTTCTTGGACCAATCAGAATCGCCTGTTGAGTTGCGAAGGTCTTTGATTATTGTCGATAATGAGGTTATTGTTGCACCAGCAAGCAGTAATCTGGAATTTGGAATCTGAAGCAGCCGCATGATCTCAGAGTTCCACGCCTTATGATCTCGAAGTAGGAAAAGCGTGGGCGGCGCCTCAAGCCCAGCATCCTTTAGGAAGACCAGCCATTCCATTAGCAAATCAAGGTCCTCCTTCTTTTCCATCTCAATTAGCAACGGCAACTGGGATTTGAAATAGCTCAGGAGGTCTGTGCGATTGTCATTTCTCAGCGACTCTTTTAGGTCCAGAGCGGTCATTACCGCACCCCAGCCATTTCGACCTCGGCTGCCAAATCTCATGTCTTGAAGTCGATATAATCTTGAGCTAAAGGGTGGAGTGACACTCCAGTTCTCAGTGCGTGTGATGTTTTTCCTGCGCTGTTCGAGGGGCAGCTTGGTATCTCCCACTCCTAGCAGTGGTCTCACTGCGAAAAGATCGGCAAACCATCCTAGTTCTGAAGAAGAAACATCGTGATATAGCTCACTAAGAATAGGAGGTCTCTTGAGGTAGGCATATGCTCTTCGGGGGACATATTTGAAGGCCTCAGGATATTTGCTTGAGTAATCGAGTAGCTGATTCTCAACCATATCATAGAATGAGAGCACCCTATTGGGGTCAAAGATTCTGCTTTGAGAACCGGCCTGAATCTCTCCTAGTTGTATCAGCGCATCAACCACTAGGAAGCGCTTGACCTCGCCCTCTGCAGTGTCTTCAACAACAAGCATCAATTCATGCTCCCGCGGACTCTATTCTCCAGTTTCTCACGTTTGGATATATGCCTGACGCAGATGCACTTCGTGCTTCTGTCTATGAAGGAATACTTTATCTCTCACAAGTCAGTAGCCTCCACCAACCGAGGCCGCATTTAGATGTTGGTTGTTCGAGCACTTCAAGACATTCCAGAGAAAGGCATCAGAAAGGGAGATGAGTTCAAACTATACATTGTGGATGCTCATCACCATATGGGCAAAGAGAAGAGCCATCGGAATACTCCCGGAGGGGCATATGAGTTCTATGCGCTACTATGGATCGAGATGCAGCGAATGGCTGAGAAAATGATGAATAATGACGCATTATTGTATGAGCCTGTACGGATTGAAATACCTGAGTTGCCGGAGAGGATTTTTGCAGCCAAAGAGAAGTGGGCACGGATGAATCATGGCTGGCTGGTCGACCGAACAATTGCATTTCCTTACACGGATGACTACTCCAAGAGTCGATCCCCAGATGAGCCATCGTTTTATGTATCAAACGACAGGATTGCAGCTTGGACATCACGTGCTCCTCATTCATCTAGGCTTATTGGTTTCGCTCGGGTAGATCCAAAGGACGCCCTGAGTGGGACACCTGATTTACCAATTCGAGAGCTTGACAGAGCTATCGGCGAGCTCGGACTTAGGGGCTTGAAACTCCATCCTCTAGCTCAGCTATTCTTGGAAGATATCGAGTCCGAATATATGAAGGCTGTAGTTGCTAGAGCAGGAGAGCTACGCATCCCTGTGATTCTGGACACAAGGAACATCCGGACAGCCGAGAGAATAAGAAACCTAGTGGTCTCAATGAGGGAAGATGATAGATATACGAATGCTATGCGGGGACTGAGTATCATCCTCGCACATTGTGCCATGAGTCCCGGAAGTACTAAGCTCTATGAAATATTGCGGGATCCTGCTATCTATGGAGAAACTTCTACACTCCATGACAAGGATGTACCTGTTCTCTTCAGAATGTCGAAGGATCGGTTAAACATGTCTACGGGGAGTTGGTCGGATAATCTTCTTTTTGGGACTGACTACACCTTTCTCTCGGTACAAGCTGTTGAACTCATACTTCATCTTCTGTCTCGCGATTTTCCAGGAGGATTAGAAGATGCCCAGAGGATTCTTGGTGGAAATGCGTTATCCTTGGTTAATCGTCCATTTGGGACAGATAGAGCTATTGAGCGTCCTCCACAAGCAGTCGTTTGCATTGGTTGCGAAAGCGATGCAATAGTCACCCTTGAAGATACCTTGATGAAGCTGATTGCTGGCGAGGGCTGGGATATCACTTCCGTGGATTACATGATACCACCAAAGCACACTTGGCCCAAAGTGCAAACTGTCAGTTCAGGTGGTCATAATGGCATTTACTTCGACTCGTATGTTATTTCTCTTGGTGTCCGTGGCGGTAAAACAGAATTGCATCTCTGGGTCAAAAGAGGCCCTGGTACTATAACAAGCTGTACCGTTCTCGGCACAAAGGGCGAAGATTCTCTTGATAGCCTTGAGTTTGGGACTCAGAGGATTAATGCCACGTTCACCAAAGCGATTAATTCAAATCCCATCAAGAGTAGGACGGCATTAGACCTAACTAGAGAGGTTTTGAAGTTACTAACGTGATGGACCATCTTGCACAATTCTTTATAATGAATCTGAAGAAGAGTTAAACAACTTACAATAGGAGGAGAATGACATCACCAAGACGGTGAAACTGGAGATTGATGATGGCGGAGACCTTCGAGGATACGCCGTTCTCAACCCAAAGACTGCTAAGAAGCTGAATGCTGAGCTGGGATCAATCGTTGTGTTTGAGGACCCAGCCTCATCATTCTGGGGTGCTGCACAGATACGAATCAATGATGGTGTTCCACCTGATAGAATCAGAATTGATACTCTGGTCCTTGAAGCCTCGCTCTTAATGGAAGGCGACGCGGGCATTGAGGTGTCTCTGTATGATGAGGACATGATTGCCCTGGAATATGTGGAATTCGGGCTCAAGCCCCTCACTGAGGATGCCAGTACAGAAGATCTTGTCACGCGAGCTGCTGAACAAGTCGCATCTTTAGAGAAGCTCATTGGTGGACGTCTAGTATACCCGGGAATGTCATTCATTTGGCCAGAGTTGAACGTGAAAGTCGAGATAATGACAACTCGTCCATCTCTCTCTGGCAAGAGATTCGCTAAACTCGCTTTTGAAGCTCTTAAGGAACGAACTGGATATCAGTTTAAGACTATAGGAATTGCTACTCCTTTCAATGCAGTTCTATGCATTGATACTAGCGGTTCGATGAAAACAATTGATGTGCCTGTTCAGGACATAGCTCATGCACGTGAAGGCCTCAAGGATCTCGCCGGGGACAACCCAGAGGTTCAAGCATTTCTAGATCGTTTCAAGGAAGGAACGAATGTAAGTAGAGGTGAGGCTGCAGCGATGGCAGTCCTCCTGTACCTTGCGGAAAAGGTAGGGAGAGGCTATGGCGAGAAAGTTGGGGTTGTGACTTTCGAGAAAGAGGTCACTGAGATGACCTTTTTGAGTTCAGAAACGGGAGAGGTCCAACCCTATGTTGAGTGTACGGGAAGAGAGAAGGCTCTCGGTCTTCAAATCATAAGCACTCACGTGGTGGACAAAATTGAGGAAGGAGGCACTCTAACAGACATGGGGACAGCTCTCGTACGAGCTGCGGATATCATCAGAGCATTTGGAGACCCATCCAAGCCGACAATGGTCATCATGATGACGGATGGAATGACAACATCAGGCCCCGCTCCACTCAAGGTTCTCAAGGATCGATTCGCAGATACAACCAGTCTTGTGATTTACACTATCGGACTTGGCGAACGCAGCGAGATTGACGAGGAATTGATGCTTGCGATGGCCCAGTATGGCAACGGAACATATCGCCATGTTGACAATATGAGAGATCTTCTAGAGTGGTATGGCAAGCTGGCAAGTGAATTTGCAATCGTCATACGCGGATCGGAGTAGTTATGAACTAAGTGTGTTCCAGAGCCTGAACTAGTGCCTTCAGAGTATCCAAGTCCATCTCATGGATTTGCTCCTCTGGGATGCCGGCCAACATTTCATCAGGCACTCCTGCGAGAACTTTTGCCTTCTCTTCGCCATATTTCTCGGTGAAGTCCTGAAGTCGACGTTCATCATCACTCATGCTAGCTGTGGCAGCAAGCTCCTCTAACTCCTTGACAGTCATTCGCTGCAGTTTACCATCGCCGACTGAATCGACCACTTCCGCGGGAAGCGTTTCGATTATTGCCTCTTTCTTCGATAACTTCTCTTCAGGAGCTGCGGCTTCAGTTGTTGATGCAATCAGCGCCTCAAGTTCCTCATATGTCAATGTCTTGAGAACATCGTCTGAAACAGATTCCCTTACTTCATCTGGAATCATCTCTACGAGTTCCTGCCTGCTTGGCCCTTTCTTCTTTCGGCGGACCTTTTTGACCTTCCTGACCTTCACTGCTTTCTTCTTCGGCATTTCTTTTGGCTTTGCGGTGGGCATCGCTGTTGTCAAGGAGATGACCAATTCTCTTGCTGTATCGGGAGTGAGTCTTCTCAGGTCCTCCTCCGGTAGAGTTTCGCGAAGCTCATCTGGTAATTCGCTAAGAATCTCTTCGACCTCTGAAGAAACGCCTGTGGTCTTTCTCGGAATTTCATCAGAAGGAGCCGCTGCTGCGGCTTCGGCCACTCCTGGCAATACTATAGGCGTTTCTTCCAATCCCTTGAGAAAGTCTGTAACATCGATTTCTATATCGAAGTCCTTTGCTCGCCAGGTTAAGTATCTACCAATGGCATCGGATTCTACATTCATCTTACTCAGTCTTGAACGAATAACAGAGTCCTGCATGTCAGGAAAGCCAGCGATAAGGTCTTCAATCTCACCTGAATCAAGTCTTGCCCAGATTGGCCCATTTAGGAGCTTGGAGAGGCCTGCAGCACAGTGCGACCTGACCCATGTATTGATGTCTTGGAGTCCTTTCAGTAAATCAGGGATTGTTCTTGGCTGGTGATAGAATGCTAGAGCCTGAGCGGCTGCAATTCTAACATCGTCATCCTCATCCGTCATTGCCTTGATTATGTCAGTTACAATAGTGGGATCGCCAGCATCAATAGCTGCTAGAAGAGCCCGCTCCCTCACAACGTCGGAGGCATCAGAAAATGCACTAACTAGTGCCTTCTTCACCCTCTTATCCTTTGAAGCGCGGATTCCGACTTCTTCCGTTTCGAACTCCAGTAGCAGACGTCTTGTTTCAGACAAGAGCAATCCTCCGTGGCGCGAGTGAATCTAGGGGATGAACTAGTTATTTGCTTACCTAGTATCCACCCATTAAGTTCGAAGAGCCACGCCTAGTTATTAAATTTGGCAATATGTATACCCTTCTTGTCTGTCCTACCGCGCCTTACCGGATGAGATTTAGGTGCGAAACGCCTCCGGCAAGATATGGGAGCCAGCAAATTGCGCTCTGATGATTTAGGGCCGCATCGAATCTTATTATTCTCCTTGATACTCTTACTGATTCATCTTCTTCACGAAACCATAGGGATTGTCACAGCATCACTGGATGAGGTAACTAGAGGTCTCATCAGCACAGTCCAATTCTTCGGTCTGTATCTACTGATGTATTTTGCAGTGATAATTTTCTTGCGTTGGGAGCGAGGTGGTGATGTAACCAGTCTGGGCCTACAAACAGACAGCAAAACATTGCATCAACTCATCGTAGGCGCGGTTGCTGGGGCTATAGGAGCAGGGCTAGTGTATTTGATTGCGTTATTCTCTGGAGGTGACCTCCGACCTGCGATTGATATAACTGGGGATCTTATAGCAAACCAAATCATATTCACAATTCCCGTGGCTCTTTTCGAGGAGATAGTCTACCGCGGCTATCTTTTGACTAGGATGGAGGTAGTTGTCGGACGTTCAGCTGCCATTCTAGGCAGTTCGCTCTTGTTTGCATTACTCCATTTCGGATGGTGGCTTCCATTGGGTACTATTCCAATACATCTGATTTTGATATTCACATTCAACCTATTCTTGGGTGGAGTGGTTCTCAGCTACGGCTATTTCTGGTCTGGCAAACGGCTCTGGATTCCAATCGCTTTTCATTACGCTTGGAATATTGTAGCATTCGTCATGTTTCCGGTTTACCCTCTAGAACCCGTGAACATGGTTGAGATATTTCAGATCGAATGGGGAATCACCACAGTCTTTGGTTTTCTATTTGGCTTATCACTAATCTGGGTGCTTCTGAAAGAAATTTTGAAGAATAAGTGAGGGTCGGGTTTCCCCGACCCTGACTATAATAGTCTAGCGCTGATTGGACTCCCCAGGGACCTCGTGGCCCACAATCATTGTCAAGCCGGTTATCCCACGGACAGATACGCTCTCTCCCTTGCTAATGGGCGGACCATCTGTTCTGGCTCTCCAAATGGCTGCACCTGCTTTTACCTTGCCAGTGGGATTGATGTCTGAAATAGCAATAACATCATGCATTTTGTCATACTCCGAGAATTCGGGCCACTTGTCATAGCCCCTAAGGAATATGCCATAGAGGACCATCAATCCCATGACCGTTCCCACCATGAGATAGACGGTAATTGTCCTTGTGGGATCAATGAGGACTGATAGCAGAATCGCTACTCCATAGAATGGAAAGAGTTTGCATGTCACTTTTGCATCTATGAATCCGCCGTCAACGAATCCTCCTCCTCCTGTGAAGATAGCTAGCATCAGGAATAGCAATCCAGCTATGACGATTAGCTGTGTGATATCAAATGAGGTTTCTGGCCTGAAGAAGACCTGCATGGCAAAGAGAATTAGCACGATTGGTACTATGACCTGAGCCATCGCCTTGCCACTTGCTGGCTCAACTGCCACAACCATCAGGGTCAGCACAATCGCCACAAGAATCAATCCGACAAATGGATCAAATAGGACATAACCTATGAGGACACTGAGCAGTGACATCAGCAATAGCACGACGAAGACCTTAATCCATGCATCCATCATGTCAACCTCTCAGTGTTAATCTAATCTTCATCTGCCATTCCCTTGTTCTTGGGCACCCTTAGCCCACCAGTACCTGCAGACATCGCAGCTGCTGTGGCTGTGGTTACGCCCACTTCCGGTATGTTTGTAGGCACCATGATTATCAGATTCGCGTTCTTTGATATCTCCTGCATTATATTCCAAGTTCTGAGGACAAAACCAACATTGGATTCCTCGTACCTTTTAGCTGCTTTCAACATATTCTCCGCAGCTTCAAGTTCAGCAGTTGCCAGAGTGATTCTTGCACGACGTTCTCTCTCAGCTTGTGCCTCTCTGCTCATCGCGTCTTGTAGCGCTGCTGGAATTACAACGTCACGGATTTCCACAGATGTGACCTTAACACCCCAGTGTTCAGTTTTCTCATCGATAAGCTCCTGTAAATGCTCCGCTATCTTGTCTCTTTCTGCTAGAAGTTCATCAAGTGTGACCTTTCCAGTAGTTTCTCGCAGAGTGGTTTGAGCAGCGAGTTCGACAGCAACAGTGTACCTTTCGACACTGAGAATCGCTTTCTCCGGGTCAATCACTCGAAAGTACATAACTGCGTCTACAACTACCGGGACGTTATCCTTCGTTAGAGACCTCTCTGTCTTGAAGGCATAGGTCAATAGCCTGAGGGAGACCTTCATCGCAATCTTGTCAAGAATTGGCGTGACCCAAGTTATACCAGGACCCTTGATGCCTTGAAACTTTCCGAGTCGAAGAATCGCAATGCGTTCCCATTCTCTGAGGACCTTGATTCCACTAGCAATAAACATCAGTATGAAGAGGAACACAAATCCGAGGAGGAGTACCGTTCCCCAATATGGATCAATAAACTGCAATCTCTATTTTCTCCTGTCCTAGTCCAAGCATTTAGCTTGAACGAAACGGATGTGAAACCCCCGTTCTGTGTGCCAATTCACGGGAACGCATATGAAGCTTCGTCTCGATGCCGCCAAATTTCCATTGATATCTGACAAGACTCTCTAGATTTGTTAATCATCAATTTCTTGTTCAGAAAGTTCCAGGACTCCCTCTCCCCATGGTTGAGTCGGCAAGGGCAGAAGTGACTTGGCTAGGGTAATCGAAAGCGCAAAGATGACAAAGGCAGCCGCAATTGATGCAAGTAGCCTCTCAACTGGGTAGATGAAAATGATAAACGTATACCATCCTGCCACGGTAGCCGCATCAGTTCCTAAAGCAACGAATAGGAACGAGCCAACTGCTGAACCGACCAATTGATCACCAAGAACCGCAATCAGACTGAAAATCCAGATGGCAAAGAAGCCAACATATGGCTTCGTGCCTTTGGTTCCATCAAGCCCATCCAACATGGGTGTCCTGATTTTGGGTATTATGAATAGAAATGACATCAGGAATGCAATGATATGGAACCACAGGAAATAATATGACAGAAGTCCAATTGGGCTGATCATGAAGAGGGCAATTGCAATTATGTAGACAAGGGGGACAATCAGTGCTTTTCTCACTCTCAAGGCCCCAGCAATAAATGCGCTAATTGTTGGAGCTATTGGAGTAAGCCACAATAAAGGATGTACAGCGACATCTATCGCCACTCCAAGGAATGAACCAATGAATACTGAAATGATACCGTAAATTGGTCCAAGTAGATATCCAATTATTGGGGCTGCTATCAGGCCCAATGTGAGAGCACCTCCAGTCCCTATTGCAAATGTCATTGGAAAAATGGTCATCACTAGCTGTACTGCAGCGAAAATTCCCACAAGAGCCCAAGGGTAAGCGCCAGTTTTCGAGAAATTCGACATCTCTTTTCCACCATCACTAAATGTACTTCAGTAAACTACATAGGCAGTTTTGTACACTAGACCGCTGCCCTAAACGAGTATATGAACATGTTGGAGACAAGTGAAATGGCGTCAAAGGAGCATATCTGGCCCTATGTCATGTTCTTACCGGAGGACTTGGAGCGCAAGCAGCTGTTCATTAGAAAAGTACTTGCTTCAAAAGTTGCATCAGGCGTTCTCACATCCTTCGATGAAAATGGAAGAGCCTTGCAGCGTGATCTTGTACAGGGTCTCCCCTATTCAAATAAGAGCATACTCTCCTACCTGAAAGCGCTCAAAGAGTTCGATCTCATTGTCACAGATACCTCAGTGGTAGGCGGAAAACGTGTTGTCATACATACTTTGACGAAGATTGGATGGGGCATCGCCCGTCTATTTTCCGCCAGTCTTCCATCCGACCTTGGTGATCTTACTGCATCTCTGCTTGAGGACTATCTCTCGAGTCTTGTTTCTCTATATCGTGAGCGCGGTCTTGATTCGTCCGCTATCTTCGATGTGTTTGCTCGAACGCGGGCAGCAGCCATTCTAAAAGGGTCACAAGTTTATGAGAAACCTGATTACATTTTGTTTGGCGCCTCCGCATATTTCACGACAATCAGCTGCTCGAAAATGCCTGCTCTGGGAGGAGAGATGGGCTGTAGTGTTCCCCATCGCGAACCTGGAGGCTCAACTGTGGAGCTAGCACTCACCCTTGCAGATGCAGGATTTCCCGTTACCTTGGTTTCCTCCGTAGGCAATGATCGGGATGGCTGGTCTGTGATATCGAATCTTGCAAGCCAAAATGTGGATGTATCTCGTTTTGTAGTCGAGGATGAAAAGCACACAAACGAGACTATCATAGTTGATGAGGATGAAGGTACTCGAACTCTGGTTGGCATTGGAGAGATGTCCGCACTCTCCTTGACTTCTCCTTCCCAAGTGCCTTGGCATATCATTAGCACTGCCAAAGTGGTCTATCTGGGCGAGATATTCCTTGAGGTTGCAGTCTCAATTGCAGCATATGCAAAAGCGAATGGGGTGCCTACAGTATATCGGTGTTCGCCGCACTTCTGGAAGCGAGGTGTACACGAGATTGAGCCCGTTCTGAGTCAGATTGATGTGTTAGTGATTTCGAAGCGTGAATGGACTGAGGTCAAGAAACAACTGGGATCGAATCCCATTCCTACGCTGCAGAGGGTGACAGATGCAGCTCTGATTGTGATGCAAAGCAAGGAAACTTTCAAGGTCTTCACCAATAAGGCCTCCAAGCCCATTTGGCACGTTCGCGAGTACTCAACTGAGGATATCACAAGATGGTTCATGGCGAAATTCCTACAATCGTTGGCAAAAGGAGCAAGTGTATCAGAAGCTTTTGCAACCGCAATGAAGCATGAGCAGAAACAGATGCAGAAATCTTAGCTGCTGGATGATGCAGCAATCCAGAAGAACAGGCCACCCAAAATCCATACAAACAATCCAGCACCTAGTACTATGCCCAGAGTTGCCCCCATGGTCGATGACCCTAGATTGACATGGACATTAGTAAATTGCTTGAATCCACCCACATACTTTGTTTCATAGCTGCAATGAAATTCTCTGTCTGTGATGGCCCCACAAATCTCGCAAACGTATCTATTCTGGGCAACGGCGCCAATGAGACTATCGAGGTTGCATCCTATGAACCCTGTAAGGATAGATAATGGGATTATGAACATGAACTGTGTGGCATTAGCAACTGGGACAGAACCCCACTCTGATCCAGAAGATATCAGTGCAAAGACAACGGCGATTATGCCGATCGCCAAACCAGCTGCAGCGGCTACAGCCTCGCCCAGAAGCGACACAGCTCCAATTGTGCCTCTTGGGACTCTTCTCCTTAGATTGGTGATTAGTCGAGGCTTGGTTTTGCTAAACACACCTATTTCAGAAGCCAATGTGTCGGCTGCAGTTGTTGCGACAGCTCCAACAAAGCCTCCAAACATCCAGAAGGGGTCGATTCCCAAAGATGGATTTGCCCTAGCAATGTACCAGGCAGTTGAGAAGAATAGCGGGATTATCCCACTAGCTAGTACATTCCTGTAAGACCTCTTTCCCTTTGCCTCCTGAGCAAGTCCTTGCTTCGCTTTGGCTTTGTATTTGAATTTAGTAGCTAGGCCAGAAGTGAAGAAGAAGAAAAGCAGAATTGTGAATGCAGGTGGGCCTCCAGTATACCAAACTGCAAAACCCACTACAAAGGCGCTAATCATTCCTGAGATGTCAAGAAATCCTGCCTTATACGCGAGGACGCCAACTAGCGCCATCACAAGAAGCCCGGACACTACCGGGTGGGTCAATAGCTCCTGCATCAGATTCACATCCGCACTACATTACTTCAGTCATTGATTCATTTGTTGACTCCAACAATCACCATGTTAATACAGTTCTATGACCATATACCTGCTTTCAGCGAACTACTCCGATTAACAAATGGCGGCCGTGCTGTCCCTATTATACCTTTGCAAACTGAACAGACAAATGTCGAACTCTACATCGTTTTTCTTCTAGGATTGTTTTATGGTCCTAGAACTCTTAGACATCTGTATGATATATTATACCAATCAATCAGTACACTGTGAATTGCTTCTGGTCCTGCCGAACCGCTCTGTCTGGAAGGGTCTTTCCATCCTGAGTGATAACAGCATCCAAGTAGAATCCAGTAACCATATCAACAGGAGGTGTAGTCCAATGGAAGGTGATTTCCTCTTCGCCTGCATCAAAATTGGAAAGCGAAGCTTTGAACTGTTTCACTATCTCTCTTCTTGACATAACCCTGAGAATTATCCCTAGGTCTTTCATCCCTTCTTTCAGACCACATATCTTGGCTCCGAGGTCTACCTTTGTAAGCCTCGCGACAAGTCCGGGTACATCCTCACCTGATTTCTTTCGAATCCAGAGATCGACATCAAACACAGGACTCTCAATAGCTTTGACCTTAAATCGCTCCTTTCTCTCCATAGTGAGTCTGCCGCACTTCACGATGGCCTTTAGATGTGCTGTACTCATCTCTGCACTAAGTGGCACGCGCAGCTTTATGGGCAGAATCTTGCTCTTACCCGACTCCAGAGTTCGAGAGCTCCTAAGCAGTTGATCAGTACCTCCGATAGACTCCAATTCTA
This sequence comes from Candidatus Hermodarchaeota archaeon, assembly GCA_048885865.1. GTDB lineage: Archaea > Asgardarchaeota > Thorarchaeia > Thorarchaeales > Thorarchaeaceae > SMTZ1-83. The sequence continues at coordinate 54,632 of JBHLLF010000003.1, read as the reverse complement.
TTCTGACATCATATTTCAGCTTCTTTCCTGTGATATTAGTCAAATGAAGGACTGGGCTGATTTCCTCATCTGGCAAAACAAACGCAGGGACTCCTGCAAAGCTCATGCTTGCGATTTGTCCTTCAGGACCATCGGACAGGGCTATCTCAGTGGATCTCTGATCAATGACAATGCCATCATATGTCAGCTTTGCAGTCAGGGTCACACTAGACTGTTTCTTCTTCCCTTTTGGCTCTGGAATTGTGACGGGACCAAATGCCAATGAGAGATTCTTACTTTGCTTTACTCCCTGCTCAAGGATTACTTGTTCACCCTCGTCCGGGAACTTCAGTGAAATTACCAATCTAGCTGGTCCACCTAGTTCTGTGTTGCGTCGCACCCTCAACCATCCAGCAATCTTGCCTCCAATGTGAGCCGTATCTGGAGCGCGGAGTGAGTCAATATTGAGCAGAACCCCAAGGCGATCAATTCTGAAGCGAGCGGTTTCTATGGAAGTAACTTCCTTCCCCTTGTCCACCAATGAGGATACAATTACACCTGCACGGTGTGACAACTCATCTGATTCAATTTGTGGCACTCGCCACGTAAATCTGACAGGGCCCTCAGCAACCTCTTCAATGCCAAATCGAGTAATTTCATTGTGCTCGCCTGAATCTGAGCGAAACTCGACTATAAGAAAAGCAGATTTGCTCATAGAATGTTTCTTTGACGCGAGTTCAATCTCTCCAACCACTAAATCTCCAGGATAATAGACTCCCTTAATGTCTGCATCAAACAGAAGTTGAGGGCCTTTCCTAGCGAATCCAATATAGAATGGCTTTGACATCACTGAGGTAATTAGCTCCTCTTCTGCATCTACGAGATTAAGTCGCAGTGTACATCGTTCAACGCCGTGTGAAGCATCAGTCGGGACTATGAGGTCTGGAAGGCTTGATTGGTCGAAAAGCAATGTGTCCAGACTCTCTACTCGAAGCTTATCCGTTACTATAGCAAGGACTCGCTCTTTGCGGGGAGAAATGACAGCTATGTCTACTGTTACATCAGTTGCTTCTGGGAAGTTGGTTTCAATGTCGCCTACATAAAGAACGGGGGTCTTCCCATCAGAGAATTGTGTTGTTGTGCCTGGTCTGATACTAGCCTTCATCCAGTATGTGGTCAATGTTCCAGTTAGGTGTATTTGTTTCCCGCCTAGAGCGATAGTAACAATAATGTTGTACGCAGTAACATCCTTAGCGGTCTGGAAAGCAATTCGTTCGGTATGAATCTGCCCTGAGCTGATCTCTTGAACAGTACGTGTACCCTCATGTACCACATTTCTGTCTGAATCTTCGATTGCAAAATCCACGCCAAGGCTAAGGAGAGGACGATCGCCAGTATTCCTGAGCGAAACGACGAATTCAGCTTCCTGCCCCGCAAAAAGCTGTTCTATGTCCGTCAGAATTTCTGGCTCGAGACCAGTCCACCAGCACAACCATGTAGGCAATTTCGGTGTACCTTCAAGTGGATCATATACCCAGTTAGTACAGCATTCCCTAGTGATGTCAGCGAGGCTCTTCAGTAATACTACCATATTCATCTCGGATTTTGCATAGATGTCAAGCTGGAAGTCTGCACTAGTAGTCCTCGGTGGTACAACCTCGCTCCCAAACACCGAAATAAGAATTGACTGCATAAACGGGTTATCAACGATATCTAGCTCTTCCAACTCGTTTTGAATCAGATAGAGCATTGATATTACAGCATCACCCATGAAGCGGTTTCTTCTTCGATCCTCAATGGCACCTTCATCGTCAATCATGTGGTTGTATATGTGCATGAACTCGGGATTATCGGTTTTAGTGCCGGGTCGGAATGGACCCCATAGCCCCGCCGAAACAGCTGATTCACGGTTGGCTGCAAGTGATTTCGCTCCTGCATTAGGGATTTTTTCTCCCCGTTCCACCATTCTCTTGGCCTTTAACGCAAGAGCTTGAAGCAATAACGCAATGCCAATCCTACGAGGTATTGACAATTGTGTGTCAAAGACTCGAAGCTCGACCGTTCCCAGCCTATGAAATGGATACATATCGACCATTCTGGAATAACTACGATTCACGTGCCTGGCAAAGGCTTCCTTATCAGGTTGTACCATATATGGAATGAGTTCAAACTCATTTGTAGGTCCAAGCTGGGTCGTATTTTTAACGAGTCTAATTGACCTCTTGCATCTCGGTGCCCTTGTCCGCCCCTCATCATCAATTTCAACAACATCAGTCGGTTTCTTATTCTCAAATGGGGAGTTTACGGAGAGGGCAATGAGATGTGGGATGAAATTTCGAAGCATATTGTAAACAGCTATTCTTACCTTGTCATCTACATCTGGTCCCAGAATATGATGATGCTCTCCAAATGAGAGATTCTTGAGATACTCCTGAGCAGGATTCAATCCAGTTGATATGAGAATTGCACGAGCTTCCTTGGGGAGGGATTCGTAGGAGATGGCAATGAGTGTTTGTATCCACCATGCCAGCTCTTCGATCGAGGTGCAGGGAGGAGTTGCAATCTCCAGTATCCAAGTCAGACTCGTAACATTGGGATCATGTCCAAGAAGTGTAAATTCAGTCGGCTCTCCCTTTGGATTATCATATACAACTACAACTCTTGAGCCGCGTTCTCCTTCCTCTGTCTGACTGGAACGCCTATACTTCTTTTTCACAGAATCCACTCTAGCTGTTTGGATCCTCTTGTCAAGCAATGCCTTGGCATTCGAGATTAGCTTATCAAAGATGGTGAGTATTTCTTCACCTCGAATCCACGACCCATCCTTTTTGATTACTTGAAGTTCCACTTCGATTCCGTGGACAAAGGGCAGGTGCATCTCACTTTCTCTAGGACCCGTATCTATCATAGAATTGCACCTGAAATGATGACAACATATCTAGCATTGCCAATATCTTTGCCTTGTCTGTTGCAGCACTATAGGAGAAGGTGAGCTGAACAACTAGTAGTGACCTAGATTTGGAGAATTCCTGTATCAGTTCATAAGTCATTGGTCCTCCGCCGTATTGACCTGAGTCTTCGATAATTGTGAATCCAAGTTTCTTTAGATTCTTTGCCAACTTCTTCAAGCTGTCCTCTGACCCGGAGATATAGCGTTTACCAACAGCAACTGTATTGCTTCTTTCAAAGTCTTCAAACATGTGGTCCCATCGTATAACAAGCAAAAAACTGGGTTTAAGGATGGCCTCTCTCTTATTCCATATTTCTCTCTTCATCATCATTATAACACGATTGCAGGTGCTCATTGACTCTTCAGGATCCGCCGCTTCAACAATTGAGGGCATCTTCGCATCACTTGCCCTTGCACCATCAAGGATTGGCTTCATGGGGTCTCCCTCAACAAGTGCAGTAGGGAAACAGACCACCCCAGCGGACGCGCCAAGAACATAGATTCCGCTCTTGGCGAAGTCCATCGCTCCAAGCTCACTCTCCAATGGTTCCAACTCTTTGTTAAGGTCAACAACCCTTCTCAAGACCTTTTGAAGAACTTCATTCGTTCTATCCAGTTCGTCCGATATACTTACCTTCACATGTGCTACCTTCGCGGGAATTTGACAGCTCTCGGGTCTTTGCCGTGTGATATAGAAAGCTCATGATTTGTTATTATTCTTGCTGCCCATAACTCGGGTGTGGTGGAATGATCTACCAACGATTAGTAGTCTTTAGCCGGTTAGAGATGATTCACTTGAGATTAATGGTTTTGCTATCTTATCTTAGCTAGTCGCTTTCCCAATCTCTAATTCTCTAACACGAGGTTTAGGACGTTTTCAGTCTTTTCACTGATTTCACGAAGACGATACCAAACAGAATCACGTCCTCTCCGCTCTGAAAGAATCTTTATCAAAATCCCATAGTCGAAGTCTATAATATCTCTTAGTAGCAGAAGGGCCTCGGGGTTGTCGAAGTGGGATTCATTTACTCTGCCATCACGGACCCTTTTTGCCAGAGGATGCAGAGCTTTCTCACCAGCATCTAGACTGATTATAGCGGTTCTATAGTTGCCCTCTGAATTCTTTAGTATGACACCACCAAAGATTCCAGTCATAGCTGTGCGAGTTGAAGCTTTCCCTATTTCATCAAGAGCGTCCATCGCATCCTGGAAGAACCCAGAAGCATCTGAGAGACATTTCTTGATTGCCTTGAGAAACTTGGATCTATCGGTTGTATCTTCTCCCATTTCATCTCCTCTAGTAGCAATTTCTTGATTGCTTATGTGTTTTGAGCATTGAGTATGACTCGGATGCTAATTGCTTGCTATCTAGTTGGCATTAGAATGAAGGAGCATCACCCAATTCACCGGCGAAGTGACAGGCAACAAAATGGCCCTCTCCCATATCTCTGTCTTCGGGCAACTCGCGCACACATATCTCCTGTGCATACGGGCATCTGGGATGAAACCGACAGCCAGGAGGAACATTAATGGGACTTGGCGGTTCGCCCTTCAGTGATTCGACTCGCCGTTTCACTGTGGGGTCACCAGAGGGCACTGCTGAGATGAGCGCCCGGGTGTAAGGGTGCATTGGATTGAACGCAACCTCGTGAGCAGGTCCAATCTCCATGACTTTCCCGAGATACATGATTCCTATTCTATCAGCAATATATGTGGCAACGGCCAAGTCGTGTGTGATGAATAAGTATGTGAGAGCATATTCCTCCCTAATATCCAGCAGAAGATTCAGGATGTCCGCTCGGATAGACACATCAAGCATTGATACCGGCTCATCTGCTACCATGAACTCAGGATGAAGAATGAGCGCTCGTGCTACCGATATCCTCTGACGTTGTCCACCAGATAGCTCGTGTGGATATCTATCAATGTAGTCTTCTGCAGGGACAAGTGCAACACTTTCCATTGCTTCCAATACACGCTGTCTCTTTTGACTAGGAGTAAGCGGAATCTTGTGTACCGTCAAGGGTTCTGAGACTATGCTGTATATGCTCTTTTTTGGATTAAGTGATTCATAAGGATCTTGAAAAGTAATTTGCATCCTCCGGCGCAATTCTTTAATCTCGTTTCTATCCAGCGTTGCTAAGTCGCGACCGGCGTAGACCACATTACCATCACTTGGAGTTTCCAAATAGAGGATGCATCGTCCTGTTGTGGTCTTCCCGCAGCCTGATTCGCCAGCTAATACCAATATTTCTCCTTTAACGATGTCAAAGGTGATGCCGTCAACTGCCTTCACAAACAACTCCTGCTTGTATAGAATAGATGAGAGAAATCCAGTGTTCACCGGAAACCATTTTCTCAGGTTTCTAACCTCGATTAGAGGTTCGCCCTCTCGTATGTCGGCTGAATGCTGAAACACACTTGATTCATTGGCTGTCATCTTTGCATTACTCCAAATCTACTCTAATCTCGCCCTTTAGCTGCTCAGCGAAGTGGCAAGAAACGAATCTACCAGGGTCGATCTCCTCAAATGTTGGCTCCTCTCTGGAACAGATGTCCTGAGCATAGGGGCAACGTGGATGGAATCTGCAGCCCGTAGGTGGAACTATCAGGTTAGGCGGTGATCCTGGAATAGATGTTAGCTTCTTCTTCTCAGCTTTTACCATACTTGGAATTGCGCCTACAAGTCCTGTGGCGTATGGGTGAATTGGCTCTTTAAAAACAGAAACAACATCTGCAAGTTCCGCAATCTTACCCGCATACATTATGGCTGTCTTATCACAGGTTTCCGCAATGACACTGAGATCGTGAGTGATTAGGATTAATGAGAGTCCAAGGTCCTTCTGCAGTTTCTGCATCAATTTTAGAATCTGCGCCTGAATCGTGACGTCCAAAGCCGTAGTCGGCTCATCTGCAATCACCAAATCCGGATTGCAAGCAAGAGCCATTGCAATCATCGCCCTTTGCCGCATTCCTCCTGAGAACTCATGAGGATAGTTATGAATTCTGCCTGAATCAAGACCAACCATCTCAAACAATTTGGCGCACCGGTCAAGTGCTTCTTCCTCAGTCACGTTCTCATGCATGAGAATAGCTTCTGCAATCTGTTCGCCTATCTCAAACACTGGATTCAGTGCATTCATCGCGCCTTGGAAAACGATGGCGACATTCTTCCACCTTACGTCTCGCATTTCCTTTGGGCTCATGCCCAACAAGTCTTCTCCTTTGAAGTAAATGTTGCCTCCCACTATATTCGCTGCTGCAGGAAGAAGCTGCATTATGGAGTAAGCAAGACTGCTTTTTCCGCAGCCGCTCTCCCCTGCCAGTCCAATAGACTCACCCAGTTCCAAAGTGAGAGAAACGTCGTCTACCGCCTTTACAAGACCTTTCTGTGTTTGATAATACATTCGCAGGTTCCTAACGTCAAGAAGCGGCATGATTCCTATCTCCGCAGGGAGTGAGATAATTCTCTGGGATACCTAATCCAGTCCCCACTAAATCAGGGAGGTCAGGTGTACATCTTAAATACCTAACGGAAATAGCACTGATTGAAATTGGATATTTCACTTTCACAGGCTTCAATTCAGCACGACTCATCTGGAAATTGATTATTTCCATTATTCCTATAGCTTTCATTTATGCAAGGAGAATGGGCCTATTGATTCCTAATGAAAGGATAAAGAAGTCAAGTTCGAAACCGTAAAAAGGGATAGATTGATTGCAGCCAACGGTTGCTATGGGAGTAAAAGCATTTCCAAGAACTCAAAGGGAACCCAAAAAGCGAATACTATTGATTCCGATTGTCCTTATGATCGGGGGCCTACTTCTCAACTTGGCGCATCCTAACTTCAGATTCGTAGGGACAGTCATTGCTCTTGCTGGCTCACTCAGTGTGTTCCTCGTGGGAATGGTCTTTGCTGACCTCTGGGTTTCTGCAAGAAGGACAAGGCAACTCATGAAGGACCGACAGGCAAGGATGAACGACCAGGACGTCACATTGTCTGAGGAGGGAATTGAAGATGAAGACATTTCTGGTCCTGACCCTTTCACAGAGTCCTTTGAGGAGACAAATTAGCAATTGTATTCATCTATCCGAATTATGCATTGCTGATTCCGTTAAACTAATAACAACTACCAGAAGGCGAAGCCTTTTTTATAGGTCCGCTAGCGCATCTCAAAGTTATCAAATGACTCAAGAATGCTAGCTCTATTGCTGGTTTCCTGAGCCTGTGCAACGGAGGTTGCCAATTGTCTGATACAAGTACAGCAAGTTGGAAAGATAGCGGCTGGTACATTAGCATAACGGGATTTTGGCGGGAATATCGCAAGCACAGAATGGGATTAATTGGAGTTCTTGCACTAGTGATATTCTTAGTCATGGCAGTTGGCGCTCCAGTTTTTGCCACTCATGACCCATCCCCGTCAGTCAAGGTTGGCCCAAGATTCATGGCACCACAATGGACTGAAATCTTCGATCCCACAGGGGTAGTTACTAGGAACTATTTGCCGGATCCGGATTTGGATTCTGCATCGATTGGAGAGGTCATCGTTGAGGGCAGCTCAGGTGAATTCACTGGAACACGGAATTTTGCTACATCGCCTGATGAAAAGAGCAATGTAACATTCGAGTGGACACATATTGCCAACACAAGTATTGAATTCCGATCACCGCCAGACCCTGATGACTATTTGCCCGATACAATGGACTTTGTCTACTATGCACAGACTTTTGATTGGGAATATGATCGGCTTCCAAAAGATGTCAACATTAGCGTGAGCTACAGAATAGAAACATCAGGTGACTTTCGTACTAACCAGTATGGTGGCAAGATGTTTGAGTTAATGGTCTGGATAATTGATTCGTCCGGGAATTGGACAAGAATCTTCCAATCTGTGCCTCCATATACTGGAGTTCTCGTCAATCGCCCCATTGATCTTGGTTTCCTTGAGATACTAGAAGGCTGGGAGGGCATGATAGATGAAGGTGAAGGGCAGCAGGATCCACTCGACAGGCTGACAGTGGCTGTAGGCCTCGCACCCACATATTCATTCGCAAGCAACGCAACCGGTCCAGCAGCTTGGACATACTATAACGGATCGGTTAAAGCAACAATCACGCACTTGGAATGTGTGGCTTTCGGAGATTACTTTGGCATACTGGGCACAACAGACAAGGGTGCTGACGCTTGGAGTCAATTGGTATATGGCACAAGAATCTCTCTATACATAGGTCTCATTGCGGCTTCTCTATCCACTGCAGCAGGCGTTGCTGTAGGGCTGATATCAGGTTACTTTGGTGGGAAGGTTGACGAACTCGTCATGCGTGTAGTAGACTTCCTCTTGGTCATACCGCGATTACCGCTACTAATGGTTCTTGCGGCATTCATGGGTCCTTCAGTGGATACAATAATCATAGTGATAGCAATTCTTGGATGGACGGGCACCTCGCGACTTATCCGGTCCCAGGTGCTAGCTGAGAAGAACAAAAGCTATGTGGAGGCTGCACGTGCGATTGGAGCCACTGATACCTATATCATCTTCAGGCATATTATGCCTAATGTAACGCCGCTCCTATTCGCGGATATTACTTTGGGCGTGGTTGCAGCGATTCTTTCCGAGTCCGCGCTTTCGTTCCTTGGCTTAACTGATCCAAGTGAACCAAGCTGGGGCCGGATGCTGGCTGATGCTCAAATCGGCGGTGCCTTTGGAAATGGTGCATGGTGGGTGGTGATCTTTCCGGGACTGATGATAACCGCAATCAGCCTGGCATTCACCTTCATTGGTCACACACTTGACCAAGTGCTAAATCCAAGATTACGAGAGAGATAGACAACATTGAGGAAGAGGCATTAATGCCTCTTCTCTCTCATTCTTTTCCAAAATATCATGGACTCGTCATTCATCAGACCTATTGCTGTAAATCCAGGTGATAACCAAGAACTGTTTCTTTCAGAACTCTTTGAACATCATCCTTATTAGGAAGTGAGTTCTGTACTACGACTCAGCCAGGTACTTAGTGAAGCTAGGTACTATTCATCATGACAACGGAGAGTTTACAGATGGGACTGCGAGAATACGTGATTAGAAGAACCATCTACATGTTTCTTCTCATAGTAGCTGTTGTCTGCTTCAACTTCTTCATATTCAGACTTCCAACCTTTCTGTTTGGTGTTAGTCCACTTGACCTCATGATTGGCCCAGAGCAAAGGGCCACAATGCCATATGAGTCGCTCCAATTTCTCTATCAGAACTACGGGCTTGTTCCGGATCCAGACATCTTTGATTGGATCTACATGTTTTGGCGATATATTGTGAATATGTTCAGCGGAGATTTCGGATTCTCATTTCAAAGTCAGAGGCCTGTTATGGATGAAATTATGGCTCGTCTACCGAACACACTGCTTCTGATGGGCACGTCCTCAATAGTTGCCATTATCCTAGGGATTTGGACTGGTGTGAAAGCAGCTTCAGATCCAGGTTCACGGAAAGATGTTGGAGCTGTCACGCTTGCATTGTTCACCTATTCACTTCCTATATTCTGGATGGGAATGATACTGCTACTGTTCTTTTCCTATACACTGCCGGAACTGACATCTGGATTAGTCGAAGGCGGTATAGGACTACCTTCGGGAGGAACGATAAGCTACGAGGTATGGATCGCTTTTAAGGACCAGCCGCTGGGTGCGCTTGTCATCGCTGGAGATATTCTTCTCCATCTGTTGCTACCAATGATAGCCTTGGGAATAGGCGGTTATGGTGGATATTTCCTCTACATGAGAAATAATCTGATCGACGTAATGACTGAAGACTACATCCTGACAGCTAGGGCAAAGGGACTCGACGAGAACCAAGTCTTGTACAAACATGGTATGAAGAACGCAATGCTTCCTATGGTAACAGCGATTGCAATTACTTTCGGATTCCTGATTAATGGAGCAACACTGACGGAAACCGTCTTCAATTGGTTTGGCCTTGGCAGGTATATCTTCGACAGTCTATTATTGTTGGACTATCCAGTCGTTCAGGCTATCTTCATGATAGTCGCAATTACGGCTGTATTGGCGAATTTTATCGCCGACCTCTTGTATGGGTACCTCGATCCGCGCATTAAGTACGGATAGCATCATATTCGGGGAATCAGCAAAACGGATGGAGGATGGGCCCTTAATTCATCGCCTCTCTCCATCCTCTTCCATCAATTCTCCTATTTGAGGCATAGTGTGTTTCTCATCACATCATAACACTTTTATCGGCTTTTAGAATGAGTGTGCCATCCGATTTCGACTCGGGGATAGGAGATAGAGAGAATATGCTAAGTAATCGAAAAAGAGTAGCCATAGCTACCTTTCTCGTCGCTGGCTTTCTTCTCATGTCTATTTCGCCTATTTTTGTAACAGCGCAAACATTGCCATATCCTGGACTGCCAAGTCAGTCCAAACATGGCCCATATATCGATAAGATGGTGTTCAGAGTCCAACCTAACACTGAACAGCAGATGTTGGCGCTTATCAATGGCGAGGTAGATATGATATGGGAGTCATCAATTGACACCACTTATCTGCCGCAGCTTACTGCCGCTGATAACGTGGAAGCATTTGGCGACTGGAGAAACGGTTTTGGCTTCTATGAATTCAACTGTGATAGGTATCCACTCAACATAACAGCAGTGAGAAGGGCCTATGCATACGCGTTGGACAAGTATGATGTTTCTGAAGTGCTCTGGGCTGGTGAGTCGCGACCATGGGACTCCCTTGTTCCTCCGGGACCCTGGACCACTGAAGAGGACTTCACATATTACTACTATGAACAGAATCTCGATATCGCGAACCAACTGCTAGATGATGCAGGTCTTCTTGACATCGATGCTGATGGTTGGCGTGAGAATCCTGACGGTTCGGAGATTGGTGTGATTCAAGTTGCTGCCCATGCCGAAGATTTCCAGTCAAGTCAGGCTGGAATTATCGGTGCTGCCACGCTCAATGCGATTGGCCTTGAGGCTGAACCCTTCATGACCGACTTCTACCAGTACGTCAGTCGTCTGAACTTCCATGACCCAGACTGGTGGATCACATTCTACGGATACAGCTTTAGGGAAGACTTCTTCAACGCTGTATACTACATGTATGGCGACTTCTATGGTGGATACTATGGCGTGGACTACTACAACTCAGCGAACTTCGTCAATTCAACCTTCGACGACCTAATGGACGCTTTCCTGAATGCTAAGACTGAGGAGGAAGTACGTGCCGCCATTGGGCCAATGCAGGATGTTCTACACTACGAATGTCCAAGAGTCATTGCCTACAACAACAAAGCTTTCTCTGCCATCAGAACTGACAAGTGGGAGGGACACGTGGCACAGCTAGGCGCAAATGTTCCAAACTTCTGGACAAGCATGAAGGTTCACCTGAAGGAATCCGAGGGCGGACCCTATGGCGGAACATTCTACGTGAGTTCCTCTATAGACATCGACAGCTTCAACGTGATGTCTGGTATTGGTTACTACACCTGGGCCATTCTCTTCGAGATGTGGCCTGGCTTAGTTGAAAAGGATGAGAACGCCGATTATATCGGCGTCCTGGCAGAGTCTTGGGATATACAAACCCACGATACCCATCCTGACATAGTACCTGTAGGTAACCACAGGTTTGTATTCAACCTGATTCAGAATGCAACTTGGAGCGACGGCCAACCGGTGACTGCTGAAGACTTCGCATTCACGTTCAACTACTATAAGGATGGGCTGGCATACGGGAATCCCAATGGTGCTAGTGCCACTATTCAGTCTATGACAGCTGCATATGCGGCTACACCATTCCAGTTTGTAGTTGAACTGAACCGAGAGTCATTCTGGAACTTCGAGAATGTGGCATTCAGGACATTCCCACTACCAAAGCACATCATCGAGCCGTATGGCTTGGAAGGATGGAATGATTGGGACCCAATCAAGGGTGGTGATCCCTACGTCGTGCAGGGTCCGTTCATTGTTACGGAATACATCGACAACGAGTTCACTGAGTTAACCCGTAGAAACTGGGCATATGCGATTGAGCATCCTGAGCCAACGACAACGACTCCGCCAACAACTGGCCCGACGACACCTCCACCTCCGCCGCCATTTGATCCCACACTTGCGATCATTGGTGGTGCTGTGGGTGCTGCAGTGGTCATCCTAGTTGGTGGCTTTGTGCTTCTCAGACAAAAGTAGTTCTATCATTTGGGGACAACTGTCCCCTCCCCCTTCTTTTTTTGGATGCTTTAGTACTCACATCTATTGATTTGCGTGAATCAGACTCTCTTTAAAAGAGAAATCCTTGCCTGACTAGAGTTACTAATGGAGCTAGACAGGCCTCGAAGAATCCTCATAATAGTCTCGATTCTACCTTTCCTAATCGGATCCATAATGGGCTTTGCAATACTTGGGAACCCTCTCTTCAATGAGGTTTTCTCGAGTCCCGCGAGAACCTATACATTAGCTGAACTAGCTATCCAGGCATTAATCTCGGCTTGTTTGGGGTCTGTAATAGTTCTATCACTTTTCTGGATACTAGAAAGGAGATCCGCACGTGGTCGCAGAATCATGGTGGCCTTCATTGTTTCTCCCATTCTCTCACTGGTGTTCTTCGTCCTCGGGCAGTCTCTGCTTCTCATCCTCTTTAAAGGCACATCAAACACAATCTTTCCATCCCTGATCTCATTAGGCTCTCTTGGCATGTTCATGTTTTCCATTGTGTTCATCATGATGGATGCAATACCTCCACTCATGAAGAGTCTCTTTGCTGCATTCTATGGAAGCGTCTTCGGAACCTTCCTTGGAGTTTCTTTCATAACCTCAAGCATGATAGTATTGATTTTGACTCTGGTGGTCGAGGACTACCTGCTTATACGGTACTCGCCTGCTGCCAAAGCCGACAGGATGGATGAGAAAGCAGGTTCAGATCCTTTCGACTATACCAGAATCCAATCTCAAAGCATAGCAGTAGGAGCAGGTGACTTTGTTGCTTTTTCTATGATATCCACTCATGCGTTGCTGTATCTCCCGATATATGTGTGGGCTGCGTCCATGGTTCTTGCTGTTATCGGCGTTATCATTAATGTCGCTTTTCTCCTAAGGGAGCACGAGCCCCTCCCCGGTATTCCGATTCCTTCGCTGCTGGCTATCTATCCTTGGTTGATTCAATTAATCGCATATCTCTAATCTGTCTGTTGGCTCGATTTGACATGCCTGAAGCGCAAGGGAGATATTGAGCTGAACATTCAGGAGGAACGGTGCAGCCAGATGTTCGAGGGTAGAAGAATCCAAGACTTGATTATAATCATATTAATCGCTTCAGGCCTCATAAGCGCGGCTCTTCTGGCTGGCAATGCAAGTTATTATAGCAACAGTGTTGCAGTTGCAGAATTCCTAGAAGTCGATGTTGCTGATATCAGCGTTTCCAATCTTGATCCGACTAATTATAGCGTGAATCCCACCATTTCCTTTGTCCTCAATTTCAAAGCACCCGCTGACATAGTTGGGGAAGCATATCTTTCTCATATTCGAATACTAGCACACTTGAACGAACAAGCAATAATATACGCTACATTCCTAAGGGAGTTTGGTTTTCAACAAGAGCCTTTGTATGCAGGCTATGATGAGAATCATAATATTAGAAGTGATGTCATGGATGACAAGGATAAAGATGTGCTATATAGTGCATACAACTCAGTGAACTGGACTTGGAGTCTTACTGTAAGATACAACTATTTAGTGATGAGGTCCACCAATCAGTATAGGCGCACAATCGGATTCTTCTATGAAGGAGTCACTCTTCCCTAATCCTTAGCTTCTTTTTCAGCTGTGCAATCCTCCCAACAGTTATAGGGTCAACTCCAAGGACTTCTGCTAGCTTCACTGACACGCTGTCCAAGTAAAAGGTGAATCCAAGGGCTTCCTCGATTCTCGAGTCAAACCTCAAGTCCAGCTGCTCTGGATGACAGCCATTCTCCTCGAAGATGGCGGCTGCGGATTCGATTCCTATGCTGGTTTTCTCATCCTCCTCTCTGCTTCTTAGGAAAACTGGCGAAATGGGATGGTCCCTACAGGAGAGTGTGCCTTCGATTTCATTGTGATACATCTCTGGAATCTGAACGCTGGAGGCAAATACCTTTGCGTTCTCATTAAACTGGCATTTAGCCCGATAGGCAACTGGAATCAGATGCCTCCATCCTATGAAGACTGGAATTTTGTCTTTGAGTAACCCGGCAAGCCTTCCCGGCCTGAGATCAGATGAATTCCACTTGGTCGACGCCAGCTCCAGCTTCCTTGAAACCTCTCCTAGGTCGGTAAGTTCCAGGTTCAGTAGAGTTTCAACAAGAGGAAGAACGCCTCCGAAGATGACTGGTAGTGCCGCTCTTGGTTGGAATCCTGCTGGCATTATATGCGCTGGTGTTTCATTAGAAACCTCCATTAGGACGCCCCCTGTTGCTAGGACGAAGGTTGAGCATCTACGGGATTCTGATTCCTTATAGCCTGCTATCGTTTCTTCAGTATTTCCAGAGTAGCTAACTGCGACCACGACCCAACCGCTTTTCACTGTCTTGGGCAAGATATAATCTCTGCTAGTTAGAATCGGTTTCTCGGCTCTATCAGCCAATAGATCCTTGACAATCTCTCCAGCTATAGCACTGCCTCCCATGCCAATAAGACAAATGCCATCAATTCCCCGTTTTTGAATTCTCTCTGCTTTGCTCAGAAAATCATCACTTGGGCTGCCTGATCTTAACATTAGGGGGAACGACGCAACCATTGCTTTCATATCAGTGGTATCAATATTTTCAAGCTCATTCAACTGGAAGCCTCATTCAGCGATTTTGCTTCTTTCCTTAAATCTGATTGCTCCAAATAGCACAATACAATAATACAGCTAGTTATGTCATAGGTGCCAAACACTTCTCGGGCGGAGAGGTCAGCATGAATTTACAGACGGTAGAATTCTCTGTTGGTGATGACAAGATAGAAGGGATTTTGAGTACTCCCGATTTGCCATCCAAAGACGTTGCCCTACTCCTTCATCCTCATCCTCTATATGGGGGTAGTCGAGATGATCGAGTCATCAGATTTGCCGATGATATCCTCCTTGATCTGGGATATACGACATTTAGGTTTAATTTCAGAGGTGTCGACTCACAAGCAGATTACAGGGGATTCTCAGGTGCCATTCAAGACGCAAGAGATGCTTCAAAAGCACTCCTTGATAAAACAGAGAAGGATTCCCTAGCAATTGTTGGCTATTCATTTGGCGGATCTGTTGCTCTTCATCTAGCATCAAGCACCAAGGCAGACTTCCTAGTGACATTCAGTGCATCTCTCGATTTGGCCAAAGAAACTACAAGTGGACTAGAGCCTCTATCTGATATTCAATGTCCAGCGTTAATGTTTCATGGCACCAACGACAACATGGTTCCATTTGATGACATGTTGACTTTGGCCAAGATTTTAGAAAGAAGTAAAGTACAGACTGTTGCGCTCAAGGGGGAGGGGCATTTCTATCTGATACATCTTGACTCCGCTGGTACCTACCTTCGTGAGTTTCTGAAGGAATCTACGGAGGACTAACCTTAAGAGGCTGACGCGAGGGGAGAGAGTCGGCGGTTCGATTATGTTGAAGGCGGTCTTCTTTGATCTTGACGGCACTCTCACAGTCCTAGCTCTGCCACTTGATGCCATGAGGAGAGATACAAAGGAGTACTATAGGGGTCAGGGTGCACCAGATGATATATTCGATCCAGCTGATGGAATCTCAAGCTCCAGGGTGAAGGCACGGGATTATTTCTTCTCACAAGGCGTGTCAGAGGTTGAGTGGGAGCGCATGGAGCAAGAGATTGACAAGACACTCAGTGGGCATGAAGGATGGGCCGCCACAAACGCGGAGCTTATCGATGGGTCAATGGATGTTGTACATGAGCTTAAAGCCCTCGGACTAAAGACTGCAATCCTCACAAACAATGGACGAACTGCTGTTGATCTCATTCTAAAACAGCTTCCACTAAAGGACCTTTTTGATGTAATTCAGACCAGAAACGAATCTCCCAGTCCCAAGCCATTTCCTGAAGGTCTCCGGAAACTGATGAGTGATGTCGGAGTACAAGCCAATGAGGTAGTATATGTCGGTGATGCCAGAATCGATGCAGCTGCTGCAAAAAACGCTGGAATTGAGTTCTGGGGAGTAACCACTGGCGAAACACCAGAGGAGGACTTGATTAAGGCGGGGGCCTCTCAAGTATTCAACTCACTACATGAGATAGTTAAAGAGGTAAAATCTAGAATTGCGTAGAATGCTCATAGAAATAGGCTTTCGGCTTAGAATTCATTTATGAAAAAGCGCGCTATATCTGGTAAATTTATCCTCAAACAAGATTTGCTTAAATATGTATTAATGGCTACTAATTGTGAAGGGCTTAGGGGCCGTTCTCTCTCATATCTCTCTCTCCTCCTTCAAGCGTTCTCCGGCCCCGCTTTTCCCTTCTGCTTAATTTTCTGACAGGAGAAGTCATTGATCGCTTTTGAACGTTTGAGTTGGCTTTACGGTCATGCATATATGATAATATACAATATGATAAACACTTATATACTAGTTATGCAATACCTAAAGTGAACAGGGAGTCCGACACCCTCTCCTCTCCTCCCTCTCCCTCCTCTCAATCATCTGTCAACGAATACACGCGCTGACAAACTCTTTCTCGGACTCCCTGTGCGAATCCCCTTCTTCTTCAATCAACTCGAATGACGGCAGGTTTTAAAGGCAAGCCCAAGTCGGCAATCCAAGGCGAGCGAAATGTCGACTGCGAGGAAAGCGGTAGATAGCACACTACGGAGAATCCTGATCTATACAGCCGAAATCATCATGTCTATTATCCTGCTGGTGGTAATTTGCATTCCGCTAGCTT
The DNA here is from genome assembly GCA_048885865.1 of Candidatus Hermodarchaeota archaeon. Classification (GTDB taxonomy): domain Archaea; phylum Asgardarchaeota; class Thorarchaeia; order Thorarchaeales; family Thorarchaeaceae; genus SMTZ1-83. The sequence continues at coordinate 37,774 of JBHLLF010000003.1, read as the reverse complement.
TTGGACTTCCAATATGGTTCCAGTCTGTTGTCCTTGGGGCCGCAGGCAATGAGCTAGTAATCAACCCTATTGCGTGGTTTGGTACTGCAGGTGCTTTCTGGGTAACACTTGCGCTATCATTGGTAAGCGTCTTCATTGGCTATTTCTATGTCAACCGACTTATCCCCTCTGCTGATACAGGTGAGGAAGAAGAGGAGGAAGAAGAGGAGGAAGAGTTTGATGAAGCAGAGCCCGAGGAGGAAGAGGACGCAGACGAGGATGAAGCGGAAATTGAAGAAACCATTGACGAGGTCGCCTCAGATTCCGAAGAGGAAGAGTTTGACTAGAATTTGCCTTTCATAATTCGCCCCTAAAGAGTGCAAGTATCTCATTTGCTGTAGCTTCATCTGATGCTGCTACAAAGCTCATCATCTGATCTTCCACAAGAGGCAGATTGAGTCTATTACCACCCGCTTCAGCCACATAACCTCCTGCTTCGAATACCATGTGTGTACCTGATAGGTGGACAATTGGGAGCATGCCCCTCAAATCCACCATCGCATTGAGAGCGCCCGACGCTACCCAACATAGATCCAGTAGATTGGTCGCAGACCTTCTTATATCATGGACTCCCCGTATCACCCTCAAGGAACTCATTAAGAATGATTCATCGCCTGATTTCTTTGTATCATAGGAGATGATGGCTCTGTCCAACGGTATTGAGTCTGAGACTTTTACGGTCTTTCCATTTCTTCTGACTCCTTGTCCCTTCTCAGCAATGAAGGTTTCATCTGAGAAGACAGACTCAATAATGCTAATCTCGGCATCATCAGTAGTCATCTTCTCCGAAAAGCGGACTGCAGATATGCCAATGGAGCAAAGGGGTAACCCTCTCTCAATGTTAGCTGAACCATCTATCGGATCAATGATTGCAGCATATTCTGGTCTATCTTCGGGCATAATGAGACCTTGCTCTTCACTAAGAATCATCATTGGAGTATCTACCTGTTGAATGACTTCGAGGATTGCATCTTCAGCTTTCAGATCCAGAAGCAGTGTCTTGTCCCCATACTGATTAGTTTCACCTGTTAGCCTAGCTGATTCTTCAAGATTGTTCAGTATCGCGTCTTTTGCAGCATCTACAGCCTTGGCAAGGTCTCTTGTTAGTGTCATGAATTGAGCCTCATCTTCATTCCAAGTAAACGGCTCTAAAACCCTATTGTCCTTGAGAAACATAGGTGTTGGATGTCAAGGACTGTATTCCAATCGTTTAAATGGGCAAAGTGATGACATCACAATACAACAAGGCCTATCCTCGGTGGACGTTATGGGCTTCCTGAGTGGAAAGAAAAAGGTAGATGCCGAACGAGGCATGCTCGAAATCAAAGGTACTATGAATGCTCTGACTTTGCGAATTAGAAGACTAGATACACGAAGATCAGAGGAGCAGAAGAAGGCCAAGGAGGCCATGTCGCAAGGAGATCGAGATACAGCCCGTTCACACCTTTCAATCGTTGTTGAATTGGAAAGTAGACGTGGACGATACCAGCAGCAGTATCTGACCCTTGAAACCGCGCTCCTTAACATAGAGGAGGCAAAGGATCAGGCCGAGGTATTGAGGGCTTTCACCATTGCAAACGACGCCCTGACAGATGCCCGCGCAATGCTGAGCCCAACAGAGATTCAGATGCAACTAGATAAGCTCTCTGAGTCATTTGAGCACATCACTATTGCTGGAGAGTTGCTTTCTGAGGACCTCTCAACAGGTGAATCGACTGTAGAGTCTGATGAGCGGATTGAACGCCAGCTAGAGGCTATGGAAGCAGAGGTTCTTCTTGAGAAGGAGGGAGTTCTTCCTTCCCTGCAGACCCCCGCTACTACAACTGCAAAACCTGCAGAGCAAGTCAAGTCCGAAGAAAAGAGAATTGACGAACTCCTAGCTGACCTTGAGAAGGAGGCTCAGGAAGAGCGTGAGCGTGAGGCTCAACGGTGACAGTATTCATTCCCCCACCGGAGTTATCCTTAGATGGTTGTAAAACTCGTTGTCTTTGATGTTGATGGGACGCTAACAAGTCATTCATCTATTTGGTGGAGGCTTCACGAGTATTTCAATACAGAAAGGGAGGGTAAGCTCTATTATGACCAGTATTTCTCAGGTGAGATATCATATAATGAATGGGCCTACTTGGATGCAGGCCTTTGGAAAGGTCAATCTCTTGATGAAGTTATGAACCTGGTAAATGCCACTAAATTGGTGCCTGGAGCGGCTGAAACTGTGACCAATCTCAAGGAGCATGGCATTCATGTCGCTATCCTCTCAGGAGGGCTGGATATACTTGCTGAGAATGTTGCCAAACGTCTTGGAATTGAGTACGTTCTCACCAATCGCTTAATTCACAAAAATGGGATTTTAACGGGGGAAGTTGAGGTTCATGTTGGCTGGGGTGAAAAGGTGCAGGAGCTTAAGCACATCTGCAATCACTTCAATATCCAACTCTCAGAAACCGCATTTGTAGGCGACGGCAGGAACGACATCTCTGTTTTTGGTGTGGTGGGTCTCTCGATTGCGTTCAGGCCTGAGGATGAAGAGGTCGCAGATTCTGCCATGTTGACAATCAAGGAGAACGACCTGCGGTCAATTCTCCCCCACGTCATATAGGCGTACCCCAGATTAGGAGTGCAAATACATACGCTTGTAACAGTATTATCATCATGCCCTCGAATGTATCGAGCTTATGGTCATCAGTTATGGCCTGCTTTAGGAACCATAAGCTGCCTGCAATCACGACTATCTGGAATAGAACGTAGCGATTCATTGGTATTGGCACAAAGATTCCAATGCCCCCCATAACGAGAAGCAGGATCTGAAGAACCCCTCCCATCAGGTTTCCAACTGCGATGCCAACCTTTCCCCTCATTGCAGCAACGATTGCAATTCCGTGTTCTGGAATCGCACCTGCAGCACCCAGGATAAGGGCGGCTACTGCTATTGGATTAACCACAGCGCTAATCTGAGCATCATATGTTGTTAGCAAGACATCGACCGATGAAGTGAGTAGTTCACCTGCAAAGAAGATTCCTATGAATCCCATCACACAGAGGATTGATGCCGTTTTCATCGAGTGATCCGGCTTTGCAATATCGGCATTCTGAACTTCTTCTCCTCGCATTAAATCAATAGAATAGAGGATATAGGAGAGGAACAGAATGAGGGACGCCTCCCATGGGAAGAGGAAATCCTCAGTACCTCCCAAAAATGTCACATCAACAATCCCCAGCGCAAACATGCTGGTAAGGGCAACAATTGTCCAACGAATGAGAACAGAGTCTTTCTTGATAGCCTCCTCGGGTACAGCCATATCGTCCTTTTTTCGAGTTGAGATTACAATAGTAATCCCGAGTAATAGCATATTGAAACCGCCAGCTATTAGAACCGAGAGTATAGCTATTGTCAGAAGTTCAGGCCTTTCCTGAAGGAAACCATCTAAAGCAGTCATCCCGCTAACAACAGCTTCTGGCATATTGCTGGCAAGACTTGATAGAAGGCCCGCAATATATGTGGTATATCCTAGGTGGCCAGAAACGCTCTCAACACCTTCTACTGCCCACTCTGAAGGTCGAAATGCAAGCCAAATTCCACCTGTGATTCCTAGAAAAACGATGTACAATGGATCGGCATGTGTGTATTCAGCCCAGAAGAATGCAACAACTATCAGAATTGCTATCGCAATCTCGAATTTGCCTGCATGCAAGGAATCTTTGACTCCACGAAAATGAGATTGTTCATTTTCATCTTTGCTCATTGAACTCAAATGTTGTCCTCCGGAGCAAGAGGGGCTCCAATCTTGTTGGAGACTTGGATTATACCCAATAATACTATGCTATTAACGCTATGGCGTGCCTTTGGCTTTTCCAGTTTTTCCTTGCCTCTGTTGAACATAGTAATATCTGGCCCCAGAGCCCGTATTCAATAGCACAACCTCTTCATCAAAATCAATTTCTCCCATCTCAACCAGATTCCGAACGCCTGCAAGTCCAACAGCTGCTTCCGGACAAAAGTCCATTCCTTCCATTCGGGCCGCAATTCTATGGCAAGGCTCAATTTCCTGTTCAGCTACTGCTACAGCGCCACCTCCTGACTGGCGAATTGCAGCAAGAATCAGTCTTCCAGCAAAAGGACTTGGCACTCTCAGCCCCAATGCTTCGGTTTCACTATTTAGCCACGGTTGAATTTCATCGCTCCCCTGTTCAACAGCCCTAACGATTGGTGCACATCCTGCACTCTGAGCCGCATACATTCTGGGTCTATTGCTCTCTATTAGACCCAATGCCTCCAATTCATCGAAGCCCTTCCAAATGCCAATGAGAGCTGTGCCACCTCCTGTTGGACAGATTATCGCATCAGGAACCCTCCATCCGAGCTGTTCTGCAATTTCGAATGCAAGAGTTTTCTTACCCTCCACTCTATAGGGTTCTTTTGTGGTTGAGAGATCTGTCCATTCGCCTGCGGTTTGCTTCATGCTTTTCGCGCAATCAGTAATATTGCCATCAACATGAACAGTTTCAGCACCATAGGCAACGCAATCTTGGAAAAAGGGTTCAGGTGTGTCTGAAGGCATGAAGATGTGGCATTCAGCTCCTCCCGCAGCACTATAGGCGCTTGCGGACACTGCTGCATTCCCCGCTGATGGCAACGCAAATGATGTAGAGCCAAGTTCCATGTGTTTGGATACTGCGGCACACAGGCCACGGTCCTTGAAGGAACCAGTTGGATTCTGAGCCTCATCCTTAATACTAAGAAACCTCAAGCCCAGATGTTTTCCGAGACGTCGCGTATTGATGAGCGGAGTCCATCCTTCTCCTAAGCTGAAAATATAGGATGGTGATTTGACAGGCAAAAGCTGAGAATATCTCCACATTGAATTGACTTTTGATGGAAATTGCTCTCTTTGAATATCCTCGATTACACTGAATAGATCGTAAACAGCAAAGAGAGGTGAACCGCACACACAGAATGTTGCATGTGCCTCAGCCGAATGACTTCTGCTACACTGTGGACATTCCAAGTGGAGAAGGTGAGATATCATAATTACTCCCACACTTACATAGACGCGCACCCTTATTTGAGTGTGTTACTTTTTCTGAGTGGGATGAACCTCACTTGGGCGAACTGAAACGGTCTGTGTTGCCATTCACATCAATAGTTGGATTGACCAACCTGAAACTAGCTCTGATTCTAAATGGAGTAAATCCGCAGATTGGTGGAGTTCTGATATCTGGCCCCAAGGGAACTGGAAAAACAACCGTGGTTAGGGCGCTAGCCGACCTTCTACCTGAAGTTGATGTTATAGAAGGATGTCGATTTGGGTGCAATCCTCATCGCGAGGAGTTTCTCTGTCAGGATTGCATGGACCTATTAGCCAGTAATAAGCCTCTGAAGGGCGTTACACGGAAGATGCGTGTGGTAAACCTCCCACTCTCCACAACAGAAGATCGATTGATTGGAGCACTTGATATTGAGCGCGTCCTTCAGGAAGGTATTCAAGCTCTTAAACCTGGAATCCTAGCTGAAGCCCATCAGAATGTGCTATATGTCGATGAGGTGAACCTTCTCCCCGATCATCTAGTAGATGACTTGTTGGATGCGGCTGCAACTAAAATCAATGTTATAGAGCGAGAAGGAATCTCCATTGCTCATCCTTCTAATTTCGTTCTGATAGGCACCATGAATCCGGAGGAAGGGGAACTTAGACCCCAGCTCTTGGACCGGTTTCCGCTCCACATCGCAGTAGGTGCTGATCATACTGTAGAGGAACGTATGCAACTTGTTAGAAGGAACCTAGCATTTGAGAGTAATCCTGAACAGTTTGAGGAAGACTGGTCCCACAGTCAGTCAGAGCTAAGAGAGAGAATCATCAAAGCGAAAGCAATACTCCACGAGGTTCGTCTGCCAGACAGCAGTCTTCGAGCGATTGCTATGGCTACGGATGCACTTGAAGTGGATGGTGTCCGACCGGATATCATAATCAGTAAGGCGGCTATAACAAACGCGGCTTACGAAGGCCGCACCGAGGTTACACTGGACGACATGAAGCTAGCCGCCCAGCTTACCTTAAGTCATAGGACTCGGAGAGGCGGCCTTTTGGAGCCGCCCTCATCAAATGATATTGATATGGCAATAACAAAGGCCGCAGAGATAACCAAGAGGAGCGACAAACGAGCCTCGCCTACTGAAGTGCCGACATCAGAAGATGATGAGTCTGGCAAACGCAAGGGTGGGGGTCGGTTTGGTCGAGGTGATAGGTTCGCCGCTGGCGGCCAGCAGGAAGGTCAAAAAAAAAAGCTGAAGGTGTAAGAAATCCCTGGGGAGATTCAATCAAGGGGACAATCTGTGCCATAATGATGATTACTGTCTTTGCTTACTTTGCATGGATTTACTGGTCTCCCATCAATCTTCTTTTTGGACTCTTCCCCGGTGAGTTTCCAACTTTGCCTGCGATCGTAGTTGACACCATCGTGTTTGTGCCAATAATCTACATCCTAGTCAGAAAATGGCTCAGCATCATGACAAGACGTCAGAGTGGACCAGCAGCAGGCATTGATACAGTCGAGGGAGGAATGGGAGTTCCAGAACCTGGGGATGAATGGGGAGTTGCCAGGAGACCCTATAGTGCCAAGAAGGAAACAAAGGTCATCGGTTCAAAGTCAGAGGTCAGAGAGCCTCTTGGTATCGATGCAGGCTTCTTTATCAAGCTCCCGGACCTGGACACTGGAGAAGTGCTATTTGATATTGAGGAGCTTCAGAGCAAGATTATGAGGAAGTCGGTTGTGTCTTCTGGGGGATGGATCCAGAAACGAGTAAGCTCCCGCTCCATGGGCTCTCTAAAGACATCCGACTCAAGTCAATACGGACGGCCTGTTAGGTCGCGGAAACCCAGAGGTGAAGTGAGGAGCATCAACATTCCTGCCACAATTATAGCTTCAGTTTCACGAATCGGAAAGCATCGTCGCTCTGAGAGAATCGAAATCTCAGAGGAAGATATCCGCGAGTCGGTTTTTAGTGGGAGAACGCCTCTGACAGTGCTGCTTGTCATTGATGTGAGTATGTCAATGAAGGGATCAATGAAGGAAGTACGTGATATCCTTGAAGCAATTGAGCGTGAAACCAGAGGTTCAAAGGATCGAACTGGGATTATCGCATTCAAGGACAGCGGAGCTATTGAAGTTCAAGCCCCTACAAGTAACTGGAATAAGATCTATAGGGCTCTTGGCAAGCTGCGCGTATCAGGCTTGACTCCTCTTGCAGAAGCTTTGATGAAAGCATTGGAAACTGTTCGCAGAGAGAGAATGAGAAACCCGGACATAGAACCATTGATCGTCTTGATATCTGACTTCGCGCCGAATATACCCTTGGCTCAATCCGTGGGCCCTGGCCACACTAAATACACTCCCATTAAAGATCTTGTTAAGGCCGCCCGTCTTGTCCGAAAAGCAAAAGTCCGAATCGCAGCTGTTGATGTGAATACAGAGCATGCAAATTGGTCCAAGTTTTTGCGACGTCCATATCATGAGGCCTTGGAGCTTGCAGCCAATCTTCGAATGAGAAAAGAGGGGCACAATGATCCGATAGAGACGGTTCTTGAGGTACCGGAGTTTAGAAAGACATTTGGCGCATTCCTAGTGGCTCGTACCGGAGGCGGTAGGGCGTTTCTGTGGAAAGAACTGCTGCGAGAGCGGTCGATTATTGGAAACTTCTTGCGTGGTAGCACGATTAAATCACGCCTTAGGTCTGAGGATCTCCGAGAGGCAGAAGCATATCTTCCAGACTAGCACCTCTCGATTAGTTTATACCGATACCGCTCCCTTCATGTGTTGCGCATCCAGTCTGAGAAAAGTCTGTTGTCATAGTGAGTTAGGAGAGCCCCGAACGGGGTTTCGATGAATTTCCTTTTCATGCAATAGGCACAGGACTGATGCGCACCTTGAATGCAGAGGAGTATTTGATATTGCTACCAGGGAAAGTCCCTCCGGATGTATTGAGTCGGATTGTCTTCTCTCATCTTGGCAAGGCGGACAAGGATCTCATTCTTGGTCCCGGCATTGGTGAGGATGCCTCATTGATTCGTGTAGGCAATTCAGTTATTGTCGCAGCGACTGATCCAATCACAGGATCGGTTGAAGACATAGGATGGCTTGCAGTTCATATCAATGCAAATGATATTGCAACTTTTGGAGTTCAGCCTCGCTGGTTTTTGGCATCAATCATGCTCCCATCAGGATTTCAAGAGCCTGAGTTAGAACGCATAATGACGCAAATTCACGAGGCAGCCTTGTCACTTGACATCTCCGTGGCTGGTGGTCACACCGAGATAACTGAAGGCATCGACCGGCCAATTGTTGCCGGTTTTATGATGGGAATGACAACTGAAAATGGATACGTGACATCTGCAGGTGCAAAACCTGGTGATACTATAATAATGACAAAGACCGCCGCAATCGAAGGTACAGCAATCCTTGCAGCCGAAGGCGTACCTCATCTCGTCAAGATGTTAGGTGAGAAGACAGTCGATGATGCTCTCAGTCTTCGAAGTCAGATTAGCGTTGTAGAGGATGGTACTGTCGCATTTAACACAGGCAATATCACATCAATGCATGATCCAACCGAGGGTGGTCTAATAGGGGGGCTGCATGAGATTTGTGATGCGAGTAAGGTCGGATTCGAGATTGATTTGGATTCTATTCCGATACATGATGTCACCAAATCTATCTGTGACTTTCTGTCAGTGAATGTGCTTGAGCTAATCAGTAGTGGCAGCATGTTGATGACATGTAAGCCCGAAGGTGCTGATTCGGTGACCGCGGCCTTGAAGGCCAAGGGGATAAAAGCAACTGTCCTCGGAACTGTTTCCTCAGATGCCTCTGTAAGAACGGGTGTAAAGAACGGAGAGTCTATTCAAATGCCTCGTCCGAGGAACGATGCTATCTGGGAGGCTCTCAAGAAACTCAATCAGACATGAATTCCTTTAGCGAATCGATATGCTGATCCGTGGCTGCTTCAATGATTATGGGTGATAGCGAGATATTCCCACTGTTCAATACTATATCTGCATCAGTTCCTTTTGATGGAGCATTATGAATGCCCTTCAGCCAATAGTATGGACTCTGATTGGGATCAACTCTCTCATCCAGCTCGTTGCTTATGCGTACTCGTGCAGGCTTAGTGACTACAACTTTGCTTTCTCCTGATAAGGTCGATGGGAAATTCAGATTGATGGCATCGATTCCTTTTGGAAGCCCTTTGCGCAACACTCTCAGAACTACATCACGTATCACTTCACAAATTTCGGTATAATCCCTCTCCTTCTCAGCGCTGTTAAACCATTCATTAGGCTCAACAATGAGTGAGGCTGCAATGGCCGGAAATCCCATCAGAGCCGCCTCCATCGCAGCGCCGACAGTTCCACTCGTAAACATGCTTTGATACCCAAGATTGCCTCCAGCATTTATCCCAGATACAAAAAGGTCAATGTCATCAATAAGACATCTAGCAAGCACAACGGAGTCTGCTGGTGAACCATCGTGTGTGATCATCTCAAACCCATTTACGCTCTTCATTCTCTTAATGCGCAAAGGCCTATTCAAAGTCAATGTCTTGCCAGAGGCGCTACGTTCACCATCTGGGACCACAATGGAAATGTCGACATGCGGAGACAGGGTTTCAGCCAGCTTCAACAGACCGCTACTGAATGGGCCATCATCATTTGTTATACAGACTCTGTGCAATCCATTTCTCTCCTAGGATGTCCGACTGCCGTAACTCTGTTTGAAGATAAGAATGACGGAATAAACACATCCTTGTTACTCAAACTCCTTGCTAAGGATGTCTATGATTTTCCTTGAGGCATCGCCTTGTCCGTACGGGCAATGTCTCACATTATTCAATCCCTCTTGAACGCTTTGAGAAACCAAACTGGGGAACTCCCTAGGATTCACGCCTACAACTTCGGCATGCCCTGACTTCACCGCTTCTGGTCTTTCTGTTGAGGTCCTTAGAACAAAGACTCTCTTGTTGATTGAAGGTGCGGTTGCCTCCTCCTGAATACCTCCAGAGTCAGTCAAAATGAAGTAGCATCTCTTCATCAATGAAAGGAAGTCGAGATATGCCACGGGTTCTATTACTCGAATCCAGTCGGCGCTTTTGATCATAGACATAAGTCCAAACTTGGTCAGCTGTTTCACAGTTCTCGGATGCGCAGGGAATAGAATCGAGATTTCAAGTTCCAAAAGGCCCTCTACAAGTCCCTTCAGTAATGCCTCATTATCCACGTTTTCTGATCGATGGAGAGTCAATAATGCGAAGGAGTCGAATCCGGCGGTGATAGTTGGATCTGCTTGCTCTAGGGCGAGTGGTAGACGATTCTCGACTGCATCTATCACGGTGTTTCCGGTGACGAATACCTTGCCCCATACATTCTCCTTTCTGAGTATCTCGGCTGAATTCTCTGTGGGGGCAAACAGAAAGTCGGAAACATGGTCTGTTAGTCGTCTGTTGTGTTCCTCAGGCATTCGTCGGTCATAGCTCCTGAGGCCTGCTTCAACATGAGCCAATGGTATCCGAAGCTTTGCACTAGCGAGAGCTGCTGAAAGAACTGCGTTGGTGTCACCCTGGACTAGAACTACATCAGGTTTCTCATGAATGAGTTCTTTCTCAATGCCTACGAGAGCTTTAGCAGTTTGCTCTGACTGTGTTCCTGATCCAACATTCAGATTCTTGTCGGGCGTGCGCAATCCCATATCTTCGAAAATCGAGCTGCTCATGGACTCTGAATAATGTTGCCCGGTATGGAGGAAATAATATTCGATGCCTCTATTTTCACATTCATAAACGATGGGGGCCATCTTTACAATCTCTGGTCTCGTCCCCACTATGATGAAGGGCCTCAATCAAATCATCCAGCCTATGACCTCTTTCGAAGGCTCATAAGCATGATGCTCTGAAGCCCATCATGCAAGGGCATACATTCTGAAAACATCTAAAAGAATGTGGGCACTATTCTGATTCGTTCCAGCGTGTCTGAGGTGAGTTTGGAGCATGCGATATGGCCAAGGTATCTTCATCGGCGCACTTCTTCCAGGTATAATATTCGTCGGCAGCATTTTTCCTAAAATAGCAGGCCAGGGTGTGACTGACCCACAAGTCCTCGCATCGATATGGTCATTGTATATACTGTGGTTCTTTATCTCGCTTTGTATTGCGATATTTCCAGTCATTATTGTGTATGCCAACCGTAGGGATAGTTTCCGCGAATTCATCATCTTCGAGGCAGGAGGATTTGCTCTCTTCTCTCCCTTCTGGCTCTTTCTTGCGACTGATTTGTCCGGAGATTCTTGGACTGACATCATTTTCAATGGAATCGAGAATGGATTACTGGCACCTGGCCCAGGTGGGACATTGATTGGAATAGACATAAGTAACATCTTCATGGTCCCGCTGTTAATTGCAATGGTGATTACCGGCCTCGTGATGTTGCGACCCTCCTTTATTGCAGAGCATGGAGGTGCTCCAGTCAAGAAGCCGTCCAAGGCTCCTACTGAACCTGCACCAGCTGGACCACCTGGAGCTCCAGCACCAGGTGGACCACCTGGAGCTCCTGCTACGCCTGTCACAGAAGACCCACTGGAGCAAGAGCTGCCTGGAGTCAAACCTCCTGCTGCAGATGAAACCAGCAAAGTGGAACTTCGTAGCCTTCTCATGGAGTTGGGAATTCCAGATCCTACAATAACCGCGATATTCAATGCTGGCTATGCAAATGTGACTGACATAGTAGCTACCAGCGCTGAGCAGCTCGCACTGACAACAGGGCTAGATAAAACCACAGCTGAGAATCTCCATATGGCAGTACAGAAGAAAGTGTGGTTTGGTGGAATCTAAGCCAGAGGTTTCCAGTTCAAATCTTCTACTTCAACGCAATCATAGCATCAAGTGCGATCGTTACCAGATCATCAAGAGGCGGCTTTCCAACAATCTTTGCTTCCTTCTCGATATTCTCACCCACGATTACGCAAATTGTCCCAACTTTGACTCCACGAAGGTGTCCAATGACAAACAATGCAGCTGATTCCATCTCTGTTGCAAGCACATTCGCTCTTTTCATGAACTCCCAATGTTCTCTCATGGCCTTGGAATTTGTCACGAGGTCTGGATACTCACTATAGAACGCATCTTTGCTGTGGCCAATACCAACATAGTATTCTGCTCCCCGCATTTCTGCAGCATGTATAAGTGCCACCACTACCTCCGGGTCGGCAACAGCCGGAAACTCAAGCGGAACATATTGTCTAGAGGTTCCATCATCTCTAACCGCGCCGGTGAATATGATAACATTTCCTGCGATCAGGTGTGGATGTATTGCACCAGCTGTTCCGACTCGGACGAAGACTTTGCAGCCCACCTTTACGAGTTCTTCAATTGCAATGGCCGCAGATGGGCAGCCAATTCCAGTTGAGCAGACGCCAACTGGTACGCCCTTGTAAGTCCCTTTGAAGCTCCAATATTCACGTTTCTTCCCAACCTCTACCGGATTGTCGAAAAATCGCTCAGCTATAAGTCGAGCTCTATCAGGGTCTCCAGGAAGCAGGACGAGTTCGGGTATCTCTCCAGGCGCAATGTCAATGTGGTATTCCTTGTCACTTCCCATTTAGTAGCCAACCCACGGGCGCCGAGTCTGGCTATAAGAAAAGCGTTTCGATGGAATGGTTATCTGGATTCATTTGGAGATAGCCTTAAAAGCGCCCTGCAGAGGCCGTGGTGCAGTGTTGAATATGAGCGAAGAGATTACTGAACTGCAGCGCGAAATACTTGCCCTCATTTTGGAGGACAACCGCAGAGCAGGAGCCATCACGAGAACTCTTCAAAAGCGACACATTGAGTGCAATAAAAACGAGGTTGTTATGGCTCTTAATGATTTGGAGAAGCGAGATTTGGTTGAGCGAGCCACTGAAAAGGCTTGGGCTGCGAAATCCAAAGCGGAAGACTATCTTGACTAGGCCTGATTGCTAAATTCCTTTTATAGCTCTTTCACAAGTGTGTCTACTATGTTATAGGTCAGGTCAGGCTCATCCTCGCAAAATGCATGAGTTCGAACTGTATTAGTCGTCACTATTCTCTCCTTGCTCTTCTCAATTAAAGCTTCCAAGAGCTTCTCTCCTCGGTCGCTTATTGGTAGGACATGTGCTACAGCCATGCCTACATCAGACGCGCCGAGTGAATATAGTCGTTCAGCAGCTTTCAATAATGTACTGCCACTCTTAGTGAGGTCATCAATTATAATGACTTGCCTTCCCTTAACATCAAGGTCTCCATGTAATTCAACACAATATGAATTTGCTCGGCTTTTTCCAAATCCCTCAATATCATAGCGTTGCTTGGCACCTTCATCTGGAGTGACAACCAGGCAATCTGAAAAACCGAATTTCTCTCGACCAAAATCGATGAGGTCCGGGATGACGTCTATTTCCTGATATATTCCTTTTTCAGTGAAATCTTTCACCCAAGGTAGGTCATCAGGTGCATGCGGGTTCACAACCCATATTTTGTCGCATGCTTTGGCGATTTGGTTTGTAGCCCATCTTCCGGCTGAAGCCTCACCAGTTAAGAATGATTTGTCTTGGAGCGCAAATGGTTGAAACGTTAGAACCACTTCTATTCTAGATGGCGGTTCAATAGGAGTTTCCTTGAATTGCTTGTGTCCGATTTTCTCAACAGCCACGGGATTTGCTAGGATGTCAAGAAGAAGGAGTAGCTCAAGAACTCTATCAGAAGTTGTATAGCGCTCAAATTCAGCGGGACCAGCACCAGTGCAGCTTTGGATTACAATCACTTTCCGGCCTGACAGCTCAGAAACTCTTCCCAGCCTAGCATAAATGTCCGTGTTTGGGAAAAGACGCCTGCTGTCATAATTAAGATTCGATGTGAAAACACGAAAGCCATGTTCTTCGAATCGCTCCCTAAGATGCTCTGCACCGCTTGCAAGGACCACATCGTAATCCTTCATCTTCAACCACCGCTGAGTTTGTGGCGGTCTTCGTCCCTTTAAGATACTTTGCCTTTATACGCCACATCTGGGCTGTCTTGTCCAACATAGTGGCTCTCATCTCGGTCGTCATATCCGCGTTTCGCTGGACTGCTTAGAGGTACAAACATAATCTGAACTATTGACATCCCTGGTCGGAGTAGAACTGGACTGAGATTCTCACAATAGATCTCCAATGTCAGCTTGCCAGGCATTTTCAATCCCGTTCCAGGGTTTACCAAGCCAGCGGCGTGTACAATAATACCCAATCGGGCTATGCTGGACTTTCCCTCCAAGAGCGCCGCATAGCTAGAGCTAATTCTGATTCGTTCAATTGTCTGGCCAAGAATGAATTGTCCTGGGAGAATCATGAAGGGCTTCCCTTCTGTATCAACGAGTTTCGTGTCCTTGTCCAACTCTTCTCGATTCTCTATATCAATAGGTGTGCCAGGATTGTAGATTCGAAATACACTGTCTAGCCTGAGGTCTATACTACATGGACCAAGTGAATCAAGAGAGAATGGATCTATGAGGATAGACCCCTCCTTTATCGCCTTCTCAATATCGACATCCGATAGCATCATCTATATGTCACTCGCCAGAGTAATGTCTTACAAAGTCACTAAAAGATTGTACGCTCGCTAATCTTTGTCATCATCAGGTGTGTGTTTATTGAGTCTGACAGCAAGAGACCTTCTCCAGAAGATTGCCCGTGACACTGGGTTGCCTTACAAGCATGTGGCTAGGAATATCAATGAGGCTATGAATGAGGGAAAGGGGCTACTTCAGGCAGTTCAAGCACTAGCAAAGAAGCATGGTCTTGATGCGAAGAAATATCAAATCGACGCCCTCAAGACTATCAAAGAGATAGAGAAGATCTTGAAGGAAGACTACACACAAACACTAATGATTTCCGCAGTTCTCGGCCAAATGGTAGAAGCAAAAGGAAAGGATCGATTTCCAGCTCCTGCTTTCTTTGCTTATCTCGAGGTTCTTTCTTCTGTTCCTCAGGCACCAAGCGATGTGAAATCAGAAACATCCACCGAGATTGAAGAACTTACAACCCAGATAATCGAACTAACAACTACACTAGTTTCAGTGATTTGTGAGTGGTCACAGGAAGGAGTAATTGGGGTGGCAAAGGACTGTCCAACAGATTTGAAGGAGCTGGCCCGACTCGTCTTTCGTAAGACAATGATGCTTCAATCGGGACTATGGGCATGCATCTCGTGTGGAAGAATTGTAGATGTGAAGAGTACAAGGGCATTGATGTGCGAGGAGTGTGACATCAAGATGAGTGATGATTCAACAGATCTTAGTGACTCTTCTAGGCAAACACGAGATCGAACGGGCTTTGGCCAGACAAGGAAGTCAGAGGAGCTTAGTTAGTCGGAGCTAGATCCATATCCCGGAACGCCCGGCATATTTAGACCGAGTCCCTTGTCAAGGAGACTGAGTCCCTTTTCTACATCCCCCTGATGAACTGTTATGTCATCGACCTGTAGGATATGGTCTGTTTCAACAGCTCTCTCAAGAAACAACACAACTGGATCCAATCCCGCAACAGGTCCAATGCTAAGGAGCGGGGCAGTTAGACCATCATAGAAATCGGATTTGCCAAGGGGCACTTCTATCCTTTTTAGAAGGCGGTCGCCTTTTGATGACATCACTTGTCCACATGTTGCCCCATCGTGAGTCATGAGGGCAATGACGAATCTTGTTGGAACTTTCCCCCGAAGGTAAAACAACATATCGGTGACCCATTCATATTCCCGTATCAGGATGTCGCCGAAAATTAGCATTAGGTCACCCGAAATCATTGCATGGACCGGGACAACAGGAGCTTTCATCTCTGTTGGATATCTTGTCCAGGTTGAGAACGAAGGGGAATTGAAGACAAGAACGGTTTCAAACGTGTTGTGTTCATAGAGCCGTCGGCAAATTGACTGTCCTATCGGGTTCAAGCCAAGGATTATACTCACTTCTTCAAACCTAGTATCCTTCTTGTAGACCTCAAGAATTGGTGATATCCATTCCTGCTCGAAATCAACCATGTTCCTAATCCGGTAATCTTTGGCTAATGACTGTTCTTGTCATTGCATGGAGCATGAGAATTCAATGAATCCCGCTGTTAGTGCAATTTCTAGTGATTGAGCCATTATCGATTCATTTATGTGCAAGTCCCGACGCGACCCGCCTCGTTAATCACTACAGGTGAGTGAGGTCTGTTGGATAACTACATAGAGAGTGTATACAACAAGGTCGTTGAGAAGGACCCACATCAGAAAGTCTTTCATCAGGCAGTTCTCGAGGTATTGGAATCTCTGGAACCTGCAGTAAAGAAGTATCCAAAATATAAGGAGTTCTCGATTCTGGAAAGAATAACTGAACCGGAGCGCATAATTCAATTCAGGATTCCTTGGAAAGATCGAGATGGCAAGATTCAGGTCAACAGAGGTTTCCGAATCCAATTCAATAGCGCAATTGGCCCGTACAAGGGAGGCCTTCGCTTCCATCCAACTGTGACCCAAGGGATTTTGAAATTTCTAGGGTTCGA
Source organism: Candidatus Hermodarchaeota archaeon (assembly GCA_048885865.1). Taxonomy (GTDB): domain Archaea; phylum Asgardarchaeota; class Thorarchaeia; order Thorarchaeales; family Thorarchaeaceae; genus SMTZ1-83. Next base: position 21,166 of record JBHLLF010000003.1, on the reverse strand, counting down.
GCAGGTCTTCAAGAACAGCCTGACAACGCTGCCTATGGGGGGTGGAAAAGGTGGCTCTGACTTCGATCCAAAGGGCAAGACTGATGCTGAGGTTGAGAATTTCTGTACTAGCTTCATGCTTGAGCTCTACAGGCATATCGGCCAATTCATAGATGTTCCAGCTGGTGACATTGGCGTTGGAGCGCGGGAGATTGGATATCTCTACGGCGCTTTTAGAAAAGCCACAAACGTTCATGGTACCTGCGTCCTTACTGGAAAAGGCCCCACCTATGGCGGGTCCCTTATTCGTCCTGAGGCAACTGGCTATGGCTGTGTCTACTTTGTTGAGGAAATGTTGAAGACAAGAGGCGAAGACATCAAGGGCAAGAAAGCTGTCGTTTCAGGTTCCGGTAATGTTGCTCAATATGCCACTGAGAAATGCATTGATCTAGGTGCCAAGGTTATTGCTCTAAGCGACTCAAGCGGCTGGATTCATGATCCAGATGGTATCGACAGAGAGAAGCTTGCATGGATCATGGAGTTGAAGAATGTTCGGAGAGGACGCATCAAAGAGTACGGTGAACACTTCAAGGTAGACTATACTGCTGGTGGGAGCCCATGGGAATTGAAGTGTGATATCGCACTCCCAAGTGCTACTCAGAACGAGGTAGATGCCAAAGAGGCACAGGCACTTGTAGATAATGGCGTTTTAGCTGTCGGTGAGGGAGCAAATATGCCATGCATACCGGAAGCCGTCGAGATATTCCATGAGGCTAAGGTGCTCTATGGTCCTGGAAAAGCAGCTAACGCTGGTGGCGTTTCGGTTTCTGGACTTGAGATGGCTCAGAACAGTCAGCGATACTTCTGGACCCGAGAGGAAGTCGACAAGAGATTGCATGGCATCATGGTTGCCATCCATGAAAATGCCTACAAGACCTCCGAGAAATTCGGCGAAAAAGGCAATTACGTCCTAGGTGCAAACATTGCAGGCTTCCTGAAAGTGGCTGATGCAATGATTGCTCAAGGATTCTACGCATAACTCCTAGTTCCGCAGGCCCCGTCATAGGGGTCTGCCTTCTCATTTTCTTATTATCTCAAGAAGCTCGGCTAGTCTCCTCTTCACATCTGATTCAACAGTTGACAACTGGGCCAGCTCTTTAATTTGCTCAACTCGCTGACCTCTATAATTCTGTTCTGAAATTGAACCTTGCCTTCTCTGAACCTCCAGCTTGTCCATTTCGCCTGTGATTTCTCGCCGTTTCTGCTCCACCAACTCGAAGCCCTGCTTCAACGACATCCATTCAATCATAGCATTGCTCTTTTCCTGTTCCAGGCGTTCTCTTCGATGCTTCTCTTCTTCAAGTTGTTTCAGCTGTCTATTTGCCGTGCGTATTTCTTTCTGGATCTCATAGAGGCGACCTTCCACTTCTCTTTTGACCTGGACCATTTGTGTCGAAACACGCCATTTCTCTCTATATTCCTGAATGTGCTCTTTTTCAGATATCTCCCCTTTCTCTAATTTACTGTCAAGTTCAGAGAGCTCAGCCTTCACTTGGTCTAGCTGAGCCTTGAGTTCTTCGTAGGATTTCCGGAGAGAGACCCATTCAACACTATATTGAGCTAGTACGTCTTTGGGGTCAAGGTAATAATCATCCCTTGGACCTCCCGTGTGGTGACTCATGGGCAGCTCTCCATATAATCGCATTTCACGTATCATTCATCCAGGCTTAAGGGTTTTCTTAAGCACATGCGAACAGTGTCGGACTCTACTCAGATTCTGCTTCGCGGGCTTCTTTCTCAGGTTCTGACTCAGGAGGCGTTTCTGTATCAAGAAAATCCCATTTTGGAGGTGGTTCACTGTATGATTCCTCTTCCTCCTCCATCTCCTCCTCTTCCTCTTCCTCCTCCTCCTCCTCCTCCTCTTCCTCTTCTTCCTCCAGATCCACAGCATCCTCAAGCTCCTTGACTGCTGCTGTGATTGCTTTCAGCTTTCCTGTTTCGAGCTTCTCCAGAAGTGTGTAAAACATGCGCTCTACAACCTTCGATTTGCCCTTAGCTTCAAATTCTAATTCTCCAAGCTCAAATTCGAGCTCAGTGTAATCAGCCGCTTTCTTCTTTTTCGATTTCTCGGTCTTCTCCTCATCCTCACCCATTGGATGCACCTAATTGGCTCATTCCGAGTTCTACTAATAAATGATTCACAAATCCGGATAATACCCAGACTTTATGAGGAGGTAGAATAGACCATTGTTCGAGGGAACAACGATGGATTTGAGGATTGATCTTGTTCCGGAGGAGAATCGAAAACCTAAGCCGACAGATGTTATGAGTGTCGCTTTTGGCACAATATTCACCGACCACATGTTCTCAATGACTTACTCAGACGGGAAGTGGAAAAACCCTCTAATCGGACCATTCCAATCCCTCTCATTGAATCCTGCGGCTCTTGTACTACACTATGGCCAAGGAATCTTCGAAGGATTGAAGGCCTATCGACGTGAAGACCGAGTATTTCTCTTTAGACCTGACAAGAACATAGAGCGGTTGAATGCTTCGGCAGAGAGAATGGTGATGCCTACTCTGGATAACGAATTTGCTTTGGAGTCGCTGAAGAAACTCATTCATATTGAGCGTGACTGGGTTCCACAAGTTCCTGGTAGCTCATTGTATATACGCCCAACATTGATTGGCACTGAACCAAAGCTCGGTGTTAGACCTTCCACGGAATACCTGTATTATGTCATTCTAAGTCCTGTTGGGCCCTATTTCAAAGAAGGATTCAATCCTGTTGGGATCATGATTGCTGAACAGCATGTAAGAGCCGCAGATGGTGGCATAGGTTCAGCTAAGACCATGGGTAACTATGCTGCCGGACTTTTGGCAGGTACGGAGGCCAATCGGGCTGGCTACTCACAAGTCCTGTGGCTTGATGCACATGATAGGAAGTATCTCGAGGAAGTTGGCACAATGAACATCTGTGTGGTGTTTGATGATGAATTGGCGACGCCTCCACTAGCAGGCACGATTCTTCCTGGAATTACACGGGACTCCGTGTTGCAGCTTGCCGCGGACTGGGGCTTGAATGTCAAGGAACGAAAGATATCGATTGATGAAGTCATGAGCGGCCTCAAAGATGGAAAGGTCAAAGAGATCTTTGGATGTGGTACTGCAGCAATAATCGCTCCTGTCGGCACTCTTCACTATAAGGACACTCCTCATTCTGTTGGCGATGGAGGAATTGGTCCAATAACTCAGAAGCTCTATGATGAGATAGTGGGTATCCAATCAGGAGAGCGAGAAGACCCGCATGGATGGGTTATGGAAGTGGAATAGATGCAAACTGTCGTTCAGGAAGCTTTTTCCGCAGCAATGCAATCATGTTGACTCCTGAGGTGGCCCATCTGATATCGCAATTGTCTGTTGATTTCACCAAATGTACTGGTTGTCGAATATGTGAATTGGCCTGCTCTGCAAAACATGAAGGCAAATTCCAGCCAAGCCTGGCACGTCTGAAGATAATAAAGTATGACGATCTTGGCGTGGACATCCCAAATGTCTGTGCACCTTGCGAAACGGCACCTTGTATTGATATTTGCCCAGTCTATGCCATGCGACGGGACCCAATATCAAAGATGACATTCCTTGTTGAGGAAAAATGCATCCTATGCAAGTCCTGTGTTGGTGCTTGTGTCAATGGTGTGATTCTTCTAGACAACGAGCGGATGAGGATTATCAAGTGTGACCATTGTGATGGAGACCCTGAGTGCGCCAAGGTTTGTCCTACTAGCGCCATAGTCTATGGGCCTGTATCTAAAGTACGGACAGTTGACCGTCACTCCAAGATTGTAAGCTACCTCAAAGAGATACAGCGCACTGCTGATGCAACTAGTTCTAGCGGAGAGAGCTGACTTGAAGTATGGCGGCTATAAGGGAAAGATACTCCGTGTGCTTCTAAATGATGGTGAGTTCAAGTCTGAACCCCTTCCAGCCGAATGGATTCGTGACTACATTGGGGGTGATGGCTTTGCAGCCAAACTCCTCTACCAAGAAGTGCCTGGGCGGACAGACGCACTTAGTCCTATGAACAAATTGCTAATCGCCACAGGCCCCATCACTGGCACACTATGGCCCATGAGCGGGAGAACTGTGTTTGTATCAAAGGCTGCTTTGACAGGAATATGGGGCGAGTCTCATGTTGGTGGTTTTCTTGGAGCAGAGTTGAAATATGCTGGATATGATATGCTAGTTGTCGAAGGTGCAGCTGAGAAGCCTGTCTATATTCTCATCGAAGACGATGACCTCCAGATTATTGATGCAAGCGATTTCTGGGGAATGACGACAAATGATGTTACGGCTGCAATAAAGGCCAAACACAAGGACCCTGATATGCAGGTTGCGGCGATTGGTCCTGCAGGGGAGAATAAAGTTCGCTTCTCTGCAGTGATAATTAATAATGCCAGAGCCGCAGGACGGACCGGGATGGGTGCAGTCCTTGGTTCAAAGAACGTGAAAGCTATTGCGATTCGTGGTCACGGGTCTGTCGAGGTGTATGACCATGAAGGCTTTACTGATCTAGCGAAGAAAGCTCATCAAAGAGTCAGAGATAATCCCCAAGCTCAGGAGATGGGTCGTTGGGGAACATGGATTCTAACTGCAGTGAAACAAGAGATTGGAGAGCTGCCTACATATAACCATAGAACAGGTGTATTCTCAGGCTGGGAAAAGCTGGCAGCCGATTATATTCGTCCTCGATATACTATTTCTGACCGAGCCTGCTTTGGCTGCAGCCTTGGCTGCAAGAAAGTCAATTATGTACGTGAGGGCCTTTTTGCTGGGACACTTGAAGAAGGTCCTGAGTACGAGGGTCTCATGGCTTTTGGCAGCTCGCTAGGTATAGACGATTATCCAACCACGCTTAAGGCCAATCAGATATGCAATAGATATGGAATGGACATCATTTCAGCTGGCGCGACAATTGGTTTTGCTATGGAGGCATTTGAGAACGGGATAATAGATGAGAAGGACACTGGCGGCCTTCGCCTAGAATGGGGAGACCGTGCGATGACCATTCGTCTTTTGGAGATGATGGGGAGGCGCGAAGGATTCGGTGATATTCTCGCAGAAGGGAGTGCTAAAGCCGCACAGAAGATAGGCAAAGGCGCAGAGCAATACGCGCTTCATGTAAAGGGAATGGAGATATCAGGCCAAGATGGAAGAACTCATCGGAGCATTGGTCTAGGGCATGCGACTGGCGCTCGAGGAGCCGACCATCTTAGAAGCCTTGTTGTCGTTGACCAACTGGGTTATGAAGATATAGCTGCTGAGCGCTGGGGCGCCGACAAGCTCCCAGAGATTGTGGACCCGTACACAGAGAAATACAAGGCAACTGCAGTATTCGAGTCTGAGAATAGCTATTGCATCCGTGATACGTTGATTGTCTGTTGGTACTCGGTTTCGTGGCCACCAATATTCTGGATGCAGGATTTCGCAGATATGTTGCCTTTGGCAACGGGTGTCAAGGAGTTTGGCAACGTAGACACGCTCATTGAGATAGCGGAGAGACAGGTCAACTTAAAGCGACTATTCAATGCGAGAGAAGGCATTTCGCGTAAGGATGACAACCTTCCCGCTCGCTTCACTGATGAACCGATGCCTGAAGGCCCTGGCAAAGGCCAAGTGGTGGATCTTGAACCGATGCTTAATGACTACTACAGGCTTAGGGGGTGGGACTTGGAAACAGGACTGCCCACTAAGGAAACAATTCGCAGGCTATCGCTGGAGTGGACAGCCAAGTATCCATAGTCATTACATGCGAACGTAGTCCACTCGGTGACTATTACCACAGCTTGGGCAGGCATATTGATCAGGACCGACCCAATCTATAGATTCCCATGACATAGGAGCATTGCAATGGTCACAGCGATTCTTAATTACAGGCTTGACAAATACAGTTCCTGCGCCAGCTTGTGCAGAGCTGACTTCCATTTCTGCTTTTGTTTCCTGTGCCACTGGAGTTGCTACAGAAGCTAAATCACTATAGGTGTATTGGGAAAGTGGATGTCTGGGATTGATATAATTGAATGGTCTGATTAGCCAGTCAAGATGGTCCTTGCCAAGGTCGTCCCATTCTCGTTGCTGCCACATCTGCAAGAGGTGGTCCTGTCGCGGTACTCTTCCTCTAATGTCAAACTCGCCAGAAGTTGCTTTAATCTTCAATCTATTCTTCCGAGCCTCAAAGGTTTCAACCATATGGAGTGGAAACATGTACATCTTCTTCTTCCTATCATCAAAGATGTAGAGGCGATAGTTGGTCAGAATAAACGCGTCAGGCCAATAGGTGAATACCGCCTCTCCTCTTAGCCATGCAAATGTCGAATAGAAATGCCTTGAGAACCTTCGGTGATAACCAATGGTAGTCCATCGATTGTATGGATGATCAGGGTGAACGAATGGAACTCCGCAGACCTCACAGAGCTTTCTCTGGTCGCCTGCGTTTAGACCTTCAAACTCGCGAAGCCCCAAGGCGCCTCGTAATTCCTCCCTTCGGGGCAAGGCTCCCATTACATTGATTATTCCATTCACAACCTTGAACATAGCGGACCTGGGTGTGAGTTTGTACTCCTTTATGATGTGAAGTGGAACACTGACAGTAGTGTTGGAGCCTCTATCGAACTGAGCCAATCTGTAGTTGCTGATAACTGACTCAGCAGCTTGTGCTACAACACGCTCTCCTTCAATTGGTATATAGACCGGAGCGGACATTGGAACAATCACCTATCAGACGCAATATCTTGTCTGAACCTCTTCTGAGATGCGATGTTAAAAAGGTTCACCGTATAAGGATTTATGCACCGCCAGAACTGGCTATGTTTTAGGTATCACTATATAGAGCACATCTTCGTAGGCAAGTATCCCAAACCCACTTGGATTCTCAAGCTTGACATAGTCATCATGTACTTCAAAGACTCGAACATTCAAGATCTTCGCCAGAGTGTCTTTCTGTGTATATCGCAGATACACCGTGAAGGTCTGTTGAGTTTCATTGAGATCCGTGAATATCTCCTTCCAGTTTGGCATGGCAAGTTCTCCAGTGGATGCAGTTCATCATGTCAGCCATTTAACACTTGCCACCTGTGCCATATTTCATTGTAGGGCTTCTAACGAACGAGGCTCAAGACCAATCCCCTGAAACAGTTTCTGTATGGTTTCCTCCGTCCCGTTCCCGCTATGCCTAAACAGATGAGTACCACATTTCGCTTTGCAGTCAGACGAGCCAAATCCTTTCGGCCCTGCAATGAACTTCTCATGCTGTTTTAGGATGCTGGCAATCTCGCACTCCCTTTTTCTCTCAGATTCCGACCAAATCACCTGCTTGGGTGGGCCTGTGACCTTTAGTAGCAGGTCAATGTGCCAGTGAGGCTTTTTTTCGTTGGAGAAGTGCCTTCGAATTCGATGCTCAAGATTTGTTGATGCATTCCCGAACGCCGAGCCAATGTAGACCCATGTGCCAGGTTTAAACTTCTGTTGTCCAATTGCGCCGATTCGCAACTCAATATCATCTGAAATAGAGATGATGAGCACGTAGACTCCTTTCATTCAGCAGCGTCCTCGACTGATCTGTTTCGTTGCATGAGTCTTAGCTCGGGAGTTGATAAGCATCACTAACCTACGATATCATCATAAGGATTGGTCATTTATCAAAAGCATAGCAATGGCAGCCTCAGAGATTATCCCGGGAGTCTATATGATTAGAGGAAAATTCGCGGATGAGTTTGGTTTCATTTCATCTTATATAGTTGTGAGTGGGGAAAGCGTGCTGGTTATAGATCCTGGCACTGCTGGAGACCCTGGAGATAACACTATTGACCTGATACGCAATCTTGGCCTTGGTTCCGGTGATGTTGTGGGAATTCTTTGTACACATGGGCATCCAGACCATGTAGGAGGCGCACACAGATTGAAGAAGAAAACCGGCGCTCCTGTACTAATTGGAGAGGAGGATGCTCCTATCCTTGAGGACCCTCAGCTTTTCCTAAAAGAGCGAATGTCTCTTGATGTTGCAGAGCGCATGACAATGAAGGTAGACAGAGGGCCGCTTAGAGTGAACTACAAAGGAGTGGAACCATTCAGGAAACTCCGAAATGGAGACACAGTGAATGTTGGAGATATTACATTACACGTCATTCATACGGGGGGTCATAGTGCAGGTCATTGTGTATTTCATGATAGAGCAAAGAAGATTCTTTTCACAGGGGATGAGGCTAGCAACTTCCCAAATGATCCCAGGAAGTTCTACATCGACCTGAGTGGGAGTATGGCTGCACGAAGTAACGCCATTTCTTACATGAAGTCCCTTGGAGCTGATTATCTATTGCCTGGACATGATATCCCGCACCTCTTTGAGGATGTCCGATTATTACTTGAGCAAGTTGGAGATGGCATCATCCATTTTCAAGACAGCATATTGCATCATCTCGAAGCCCGAGATGATGCAGATGTGGAACAACTTGTGTTCGACATAAGAGAGTCGCGTAGCATACCCATTCCACAGACCTACGAATTCCTGCTAGTTACAACAATAACGGTCGTGTTGCAGGGACTTCAAGGGGCCGGATTGGTAAGAGTCGATGAAAGAGGAGTTTGGACTCGGATTTAGATTTGAGGCCATTCGAGCTACATTCAATAATTAGCCTTGCACTATCCTCTCATTCTATCCTAGATATTTCGATTTACCACTAGGCGGTTTTAAGATGAGTCGGACCGAAAAGAAAGTCGACACTCCGAGCACAGTGGAGGCCATTAGAATGGCATCTGCTTCAGTTCTTGGTACTACCACGAATCTAGGCTATCCTTTAGGAAGTGCTGTGGGTTCAGGGAGCATGATGGAGGAGAACTCGGATGTGGTAGCGATGAATATCGCCCCTCTTGTTTTCACGATACGTGATGCTCTCCTGGACGCTGAGGGTCTCGAACTTCTATCACTTGAATGGGACTTGGAACGAAAACCAGGTCCTGGAGTTCTTCCTGAGCAACTTGTTGTTGCCGGAGGTACTTCCGAAGGTATTGGATCTCATGTTGTCATCCTAAGTTGGGAAAAGGGCGCAGTTGATCCATTCAAGATTGACGAACACATGCAGACGCTCTCCAAGAAGATGTCCGATATAGAGAGTGCAATTATCAGCAATGGAATGAGCTACGAAACTCATGGCCTGCCCGTGCTCAGAAGGTTCAATGACCGCCTCAATCGCGTTATCTTCGTCGAGATGCTGGACAGACGTTTTCAAGCATCTTGGGACTCTCTTCAGCTCAAATCTGAGCATGTGGACAAAGAGATTGAAGTGACCATGAACTTCCGAGAAGACTTCACGCTTCTTCCGCCTGGGGTAAAAGTCATGGACCGTACTCTTCTCGAATTTTTCCTGCCACGGGAGAGTGAAGACAAGGTTCTCAGGCATTTCAAGCATAGAATACTCACTCCCCGCGGTCTAGATGCAATTGCTGTCAAGGTTCCAGAAGCTGGACGGGCAATTCTTAGTGAGCTAAATATGTACGCCTATAGCATAGAAGAAGTCGATATTGCAAATGCTATCACTGGGAAGTTCACCGAATTTCTTGGTAAAAGTGAGGTGGCACTCCGTGATCTGCACTCATTCAAGAGGGAGTTGGACGAGTTTGTATCATTAGTCGCCGATTCTGTTGAGTCTTTTGAGAAGATAACGGAGCAACATGTCACGTCAGGAAAGACACTCTCTTTATCTGATCATAAGACGGAGATATTGAATCAAATTGACATGAATGCTGACTTATTCGTTGGATTCAGAAAGATAATCGCAGAGGCACTCACAGAAGAGCTGGTGAAATCTGCACAGCGCGGCTTCTATGATATTCCAGAAGTACGAGCATGGAGGCTCGGCAGCACTGTATCATACTTTAACCTCTATGCGAAACGCACAACCCGCTATTTCTCAGATGCAATGAATCAGTTTCTAGTCGTTACCGCTGCCCGCCAGGCTTTCATGACTGCCTTGAACAGATTCCAAGATGAGATGAAAAGGTTCACTGATGAAGCCATAGATAAGATGCTCTTCGACAAGTTCTATGTCGAATTGCATTCTCAAATGAATGCCATTTTCGATAGGGTGTCCTACGAAGGCTCAGTTTACCGGAACTTGGATGAAATTCTGGCCATCATCAACAAGGACATGCTGGAGGCCTTCGAACGCTTTGAGATATGGGATCTTGTCGGATTTAGTGATGTAGCTGAAATAACGAAATCGGAGATTACCTCCAAGTATGCCAGTGAGTCAGAAAGCCAAGAAGTCTCTCAGGATGGACAGGCCATCTTGGCAATATTGGGAACCTTTGAGGACCTCGTTCTGAATATCATTCCCAGTGTCGCCGATACTCTGCTATCAAAGACCTTGATAAGAAAGGTCATTGACAAAGTCCTTGGTGAAGGCGCAGATCTAACAAAAGAAATTGGCGAGTTCATAGAAAACATGACCCAAAAACCCGATGAATGGAGAGGTGAGGCTAGGCTATGGGTCAGAGGGTATCTGGAAACGGTTGAGCCTCAGATGAAAACACCTGAGAAATTCTTGGCACTTCTTAGATATGTCCATAACAAAGTAGGTTTGGGTTCAACCGCGCAAGCCATTGTAGATAAGGTTACTTTCGAAGCCAATCAGCAGGAAAGGGCATACCAGCTAATTGTAGAAGATTGGGAACAAACCTGCGAACGCATTGAGTCAGAAAATCAACCCATTCGTGAGAATAACAGAAAACGTGCAGAGGCTATTGCTCTAGCTGAATCTCAGTATAATGAGGAGAAAGCCCAATATGCCATTGATATGGAGAAGTATCGCAGAGCATTGGAGGCTGCAAAGGCATTGGCTGAGGAAGTACCTCCTCCAGCACTAAGTGAAACTTCTCCCGCAGTTATTGAACCACCTCCGTTACCAACTGAGCCGACACGTCCACAATCTCTCGACGTGAGAATCGTTGAGGTGAATAATCAGTTCCCTGAGATGGAGGAGATTCCAGTTCCAGAGAAGCCCATTCCGCCGCCAGAAATGCACCACTATATTGGTCTTCGAGACCTGCTTACCAAGCAGTTAGACAGTATGGATGCAGCTCAAGACAAAATGAAGCAAGTCTTCGCAGAGAGTCTGAAGCAAATGCTCTCGGAGGCATCAGCTGTGTCATCTGAATTGACGATTGAGATTGGGGAAGACTTTCTGGAATACCTGCGTAACACGGAGATTCGGAGTCTAGGCAAATTGCTGCCACGTGCGACCCGAGCATATCTAAGAGATCCTAAGAATCCGGAAATCATCTATCTGGTGACATATGAACAGACGGGCAATGAACTCACCGTAGCCGTAGGTGATACTCACCTTCGCAACATAGGAGGTGTCTGATTTGTCAAGTTCTTGGATCATTAAGACACGTCAGATGAGTGAGGCTGGCAAGGAACTTATCCTTCGGGAGGCTTTAGCTACTCATCTAAGAAGCACAAGAGCTCGACAGATATTCCATGAAATGATTCCTGAACCCCGGCCTCTGGATGAAGTCTTTGCAGCTTTTGCATCGTTCTATTTGCAGAGCTATCAAGGAGTCCGTCTGCATACTATTGAAGATGCTCAGAATCTCACCATTGAAGAACAGGAGAAGATTGGTGTAGAGACAAGAGTCCAGTTGGAAAATGAAGTCCGCAAACTCCTTGGATCGAAACAACGAGAAGAAGTCGCAGTCGGGAAAATACTCAGTCAATTCGTTATACGCTTTTGCGATGAACTTGGTAGCAGAAATCCTGCTGATGATGAAACAGTCACAAGAACCGGGGAAATCCTCAAGGAATTTCTAGGAATGATTCCGAATGAATTCTCACAGAATCATGATGTTGACTTTCTCAATCAGTTGACGAGATATGATTCAAATCTGAGAGACGAGCTATATGCCAAAGCATCTGGTCTCAAAGAAACCGCAATGTCTCTACGGGAGGAGGTCCTTCGAGAACACGATGCAGAAGTAATTGAGATTACAGTCCTGAAAGAAGGCCTAAGGCGAATTTGGGGTGAGCCACGCTATGCCAGTGCACATATCGCTGAGTCCATGACATATCCAGCAACAATGAGCGAAATCGCAAAGGATGTGGCAAATAGATACTGCAAACCAGCTGATGAACTGGCCACCATCAAGCGTGCTCATGAGATTCGTCTAAACTTTCTGTCAGCAGTTGAAATGCAATTGACAAGCTCTACCACACTTGACGACTACGAGAAGCAACTTGTCGATAGAGTGTCTGAGGATGTCGCATCAGCAATTGAGGCCAACCCAGCACAGGCTTTCGACCTACTCTCCCATCTCTTGCAAATACCGTCCACGGATATCGCTGCAGCATTAAGGCGCAAGGGTCTGTCAGACCCATCTGACTTGGTCAAGGGCTTCAGAATTGCGGAGGAAGCAAAGACTGAGAAAACCGAAGCAGAGGGTTCTGCCATCAGCGAAGTAGAGATGGATTACTTGGAGCGATCGCTTAAAGCAATAGACAAGCTTGAGAACATTTTGGAACGACCTGTAAAAGGAGCGTTGAAGGCTCAGGGTCTCAGGGCATCAGAGCTTGATAAGTTCACAATCGAAACTCTAGCCAAGGACCGGGACTCGCTCATTGGTTTTGAGGTCACAGTTCTGGAGGCTCTCAAGCAGAAAACCAGAGTCCCCTCTCCAGAAGATGTCAAGCGACTTCTTGAGGCGCGTGAGAAAGTGAAGCAGGGTGCACTCAGCTCTATTGGCGTGTCCTCCTCCTCAGATATAGTTCGACATCGTCGCCATGGTGAAACCATTGCGGCTCTCAAGTTCGACCTAGTATGGCATCTTACATCAGGTATACTTACAAATCTCTCACGTGTGGTTGAAACATATATCCGCTCCAAACAGGATCTCTTGCGCATCAAGGCTCTTCTCAAGAGTATCTATGAGAGTCCCGAAACTGACCTTCAGGCTCTTCGAGAGGAAATCCTCATCGATTTAGCTTCCAAGAGAATCTATGAACTGAAGACGGCCTATCCTGACCTACAAGCCCCAGACATCACTTCATGGATGCACGCTCGGCTATCCAACAAGGATATGACTGCTGCGAAAGCAGAACTTGATAGCACCCCAAGTCCTGTCTTTGAAGGCGTGATAGATACCGAACTCGTGACAGATCAGTTGGACTTTGATAACTATGCAATTGCATACGATATCATGCATCGGTTTCTTAGAACTGAGCGCAGAAAGAAGCTTGCCAAGGAGGAATTGGTGCTCGAGGCCAAGCTTGAGGAACAGAAAGTGGCAGAGAGTATGAAAGCCTCACTTGATGTCTTGACTTGGATCTATACTAAGAGTCAGACTGTGTTTAGAGCTATTGGGAGAGTAGGTGTCAAGGGTCTTGAATGGAATACAAACGATGATTCGAAATGCGCCAATCTCCTTGCATTCTATATCCGAACTAGTAGAGGTCGAAAGCTATGTTCAGTCTGCGGCGAAACGCCTCCAGATAACACGTGTCCAACACATAAGGCAACCAACATGATTCCGAGCAACGACATTGAGAACCTAGCGATATTTGTAATGAGGTCTATAACTGACATTAAACAAGGTCTTATTGGTTCAACAGCCAAACCAGTGACCCTGACAGAAGCAAGATCGATAGTGGACCGGGAGATTAGAACTCTCCGTAGGAACGGTAGGATAACTGCAAAGACAAATCTGAAGCAGCTGATGCCAGGAGATATCAATTATGTTATTGGCCCTGCAATAGCCAAAATCATTGGAAAATACTTCAATGAATCGTTGCAGTATGCGGCTAGAAGCGTGAGTCTAGCCTAAAGCTATCCTGTTATATTTTCGGTTATCCATTTCAAGTAGTCCTGAGAGCCTCCCTGTATTGGGATGCTAATGAACTCCGGTACATCATACGAGTGATGGGCTCTCAGCTCGTTCCATAGGCTTTCCTGAAAAGTGCGTTCGGTCTTGATGAACAGGATGCTTTCCTCATCATCCACAACTTTACCCTTCCACCGGTAGATGCTCCTTATTGAAGGGACAATGTTCACACAAGCACAAACCCTCGCCTCGACGAGTCGTTTTGCCAGAGCGGTAGCGTCGCTATTTGGGCAAGTAGTGATCGCCAAAATGTACTCTGTCATAGTTTTTCGTTAGCTTTACCAAGCCATAAATCATATGCAATATCCTATCGAGCTAGAAACGAATGTTATTATCCTGAAAATCCCATTGTATGGATGGTTTGGAAGATGAACATGGGATTTTCCCGAAGAATTGTTTCCCTAATGCTTGCTACAACTCTGCTAGCACCATATTTCATTATTGAGCAGAATCTGCTTGGTGGAACAACCTTCAGGATCACTGCACCACTATGGTCACTTGTATCCTACTCCGGTGCGTCATTCATGTTTGAGTTTCCCCTGGGACTCACCATGGACTACCTCCCATTCTGGGGAATGGGGCTCATAGTATCCGGTGTTACATTCTTCTCCCTAACTAGAGAGGATCTGACCAAGCTGGGATATGTTATTGTCATGTGCATACTATTGCTAATGCAACTTGCATATTTCCTTGTCATTGGTTTCCTCACTACTAGTGGCCCTCCTATCTTGATAACTCCCATTCCATTAGTTACAATTTTGGCGATATTCTTGACACCAGTAATAATCAGATCGCCGCATTCCTCTTGGGCTGCAAGAACCTCTACATGACATATTCATGGTATGCTTCACTTTGTAACCCCTAGTTTATATGCGAGATGCCAGCCACGCATCACTCAAGGGTGAAACTGTTGGGCAAGAGATTCGTTCCAAAAGGGGTAATGCCTGCACTGGTCACACCGTTTACAAAGGATGGAGACATCCTTGAAGACGGATTCAAACAGGTGATTGATTTCACCATAGGAAAAGGAGTGACTGGAGTCGTACCAGCCGGGACAACTGGCGAGTTCTCATATTTGAGAACAGAAGAGCGGAAGAAGCTTCTCAAGCTTGCTGTAGAGTATGTTGATGGAAGAGTGCCTGTCATTGCTGGCACTGGTCAGAATAGCACTAGAGCCACTTTAGCGCTAAGCCAATATGCGGCTGATATTGGCTGTGATGCCGCACTGATTATCTCTCCCTATTATCTACGGCCTGCTGACAAGGGATATTATGACCACTACGCAGAAGTTGCCAGAAAAGCAGATTTGCCCGTAATAATGTACAATATCCCTCAATGCACACTAGGTATCCTCAACTCAAATGTTGTTGAGGATTTGGCTGAGCTTGACAATATAGTCGGAATCAAAGATAGCGGTGGAAACATCGGACACACCGTTGAACTGATCCAGAAATTGAAGGGGAAGATGCCTGTACTGATTGGTCATGACGAATGCTTCCTCTCCGCCATAGCAGCTGGTGCAAGTGCTGCCATTATGGCATCTGCGAACATAATCCCACACATCTGGCTGGAGATCATGGAGTCTGTGAAATCTGGCGATTATGCGAAGGCTGCTCAACTGCAACAGAATGCACAGACTCTGGCAAGGATTGTCACAAGGAATGGTGGCGGACCTCCAGTAAAAGCTGCGCTGAAGATGATGGGTATCAAAGCTGGTAGGAGCAGAATGCCCCTTGATACGGGTGGGACATTGACACTCGAACTCAAAGAGGAAATCCGCCTAGAATTAGAGAAATTGGGAGTGATCGAGTCATTGACTCATCCCGCTCCTGGACTGACTGCGATTAAAGATATTCTTCAAGAAATGGATTTGGAAATTAATGAGGCAGATACCAATTACGGTACGGGCTCCAACGAAAAGGTCACAGTGAGCATTCTAACTGGTTCAAAAAGAGGCTCAGTTGGTAGAGCATTTGTGACACTACTAACCACTCCGCACGTCGGCCGAGAAGCACTCACGGTTATTCTTGAGCCAAACTTGCCAGTCAAACCTTCAAGCTTGATGTTTCCCATCAGCAAGATTGAATCTATGAGACAGGCGTCTCTCTTCTATGGACCAGTTCAGGCTGGTGCTGCACGAGCGGTTGCAGACCATCTTGAGAAGAACCTAATCCCCAAAGAAGTCCTATCGAATAATGTAATTTTGATGGCTTTGGACATAGACTTGAACACGCGTGAACGCAGAGAGATTAGAGCTGCTACTCAAAATGCAGTAAGTGCCGCTCTAGGTCAGATGTGGAGTTGATGAAAATGGCGAGTCATACCTATCGATTCAAAGGTGTCTATCCTGCCCTGGTTACTCCGTTTGATGAACATGGTGTCAATGAGAAACAGTATCGACGCCTGATTGATTATACTATTGGAAAGGGTGCTACTGGATTGGTTCCATGCGGTACAACTGGCGAGTTCACCAGCATGCGATTCGAGGAGAAGGCGGATGCTATTCGAATAGCCTGCGAAGCTGCTGCTGGACGAGTGCCAGTAGTGGCAGGTACTGGAGCCTCATATACAAATGATGTGATTAAGTTGACAAGAAGGGCTGCAGAATTTGGAGCCTCCGCAGCTCTTGTTGTAACTCCATACTTCCTCAAACCATCTACAAAAGAGATCTATGAGCACTTCGAGAAGATAGCGAATTCATCAGAAATACCAATCATCGTGTATAACATTCCTCAGGTAACCGGGGTCATGCTTGATTGGTGGGTCATTGATGGATTGCGAGAGATTGAGAATATAATTGGTTTGAAGGATTCAAGCGGGAATCTTGTTCATCTAACCACAGTTCTTGTCCGCAAACCAGAGGAGTTTCAGGTTATGATTGGGCACGATGAGGTAGCTCTTCCTGCACTTGCCTCAGGATGTGATGGTGCAATCCTGGCCAGCGCAAACATCTTTCCGGATCGCTATCTAAAGATGCAGGCTGCCCTCGCCACAGGTGACCTCAAGGAGGCTCTGATAATTCAAAGAAGCATTCAGAAGACAGTCCGGATTTTTGTCAATCGAGGTGGAGGTCTAGCCATCAAGGCTGGATTGAACATGATGGGAATCCCTGTGGGATCGGCTCGTCGCCCTCTACAGGAGAGTGATTCTTTGAGATACGAAGACATAGATGAACTCAGGACATGTTTGGAAGACCTTCAATTGATTGAGCGTGGACTTGTGACCTTTAAATTGGGTGAAAGAGAGCTTCTTGCTGAAAGCTATCCAAAGGCGGTGGGGCTAGTACCGAATGTTGTAGAAGATTTGACATTACTGCATGGCGAGGCATTGGCAGGAGAAGGGCAAGAGGTGGCGCATGTCGATCTAGTTATGGGAGTTAGAGATGGACCGCTTGGTGCTGCGTTGAAGAATGCTGGAAAGATTGTCGAAGGAGTCCATTCATCGAACATCATCAAGGACCTAGAACCGCTCACTGTGTTTGCACCAACTGTAACTATAACGAGTGAGAAGCAAAAGAAGATGGTCATGGAAGTCGCGCAGAGAGCTGTAGCCGATGCTGTTAGACGCACGGTCACAGATGGAGTAATCCCGGAGGAACTCATTCCTGACCTTGTTATCGCAGTTAATACATTTGTGCATCCAAATGCTGTTAATCCAAAGAGAGTACACATAAACAACTTCCGAGCTGTTCGCTTTGCGATTCGAAGAGCAGTTGAGGGGCGACAAACTGTGGAGGAGATTATTCAGCGAAAGGAGTCTGCACGTCATCCATTTGCATATAATCCATGAAATCTATAGATTGGTTTTCAGCAAAGGAGTTAATAATGGGTTATCCCCTGAGGGTTGCACCGTTCCATCCCCTAGAATTCACTATACATGAAACAATGGCGGAATGCAAATGGAGAAGGATTACTCGGAAGACCTGCAGAGAATCCTGCGAGACATGGATAATCCAAACCTATACACACTGATCAAAGAGGATGAAGAGATTGTTGTTGAGGTCGAATCAAGGTTCATAGCTATTTCTCGACGAAACGGAAATCTCTACACAAAGCTTCTATCGTTAGACAAGGGCCTGAAGCAAGCATGAAAATCAGATTGGCCGAATGTTAAGTTTGTATAGTTTCGGGTATTACTTCTGTAGAACCTACTCCGATTGTCGAAGTCGCATTTCGTAGTCCCTTCAAGAAATGGCTTCTAGCTTAAGTTTTGGAATGTTCTACAGGATTGAAGATGCAAATCTCGGTTATATACTTGATTTCCTAGATAAGAGTAAGTCTTGCATCCCTATCAGGCTGCCGCGACCACCACATCCATCCGTCGGAGTTCCAAAAAATGGCTGAGACCTGCGTAATAAATATCCGCGATCTACCAGGACGGAAATTGCGAAAAAGGGTCCGTGTATTTTTGCAAGGGGAAACAGTATCGGTTGAAGATGTAGAGGGACAATCTTACGGAGTTACACTTCAGCGAAATAGGCTATTGATCAGTCCTGTGACGGGGAATTAGAATCAGCCGATACTTGGTCTCAGCCTACACTTCTTTACTTCTAGTGAGTGGCAGATCTCAGCATGCTCTTGGGTCGTCATCGCGATAGCTCAGACAGGGGTAACCGCCTCATTGACCTGCTCACTCTAGGTGTAACTGCATCGTCTGATATCTTTTATGCAGGAAATACAAAAAGCATTCAAAGGATGAAGATTTCATAAATACATGGTGTCCAAATGGGCCTCATAATACCATGGTGAAAGACAAACCTGCTTCACAACTATCACAGAAAGAAACGCCAAGTCTTAAAACCTCATTTCATATTATAAGAATATTAACGATTCCACAGGTAGGAATGGAGATAGAATAACGCAGACCTACCGCATTTCTTACATTCTTCCAGACGAGTATGTAAGGTTCGATAGATGATGAAGAAGGAAGAAAGCGAGAATCTATCTGCAGGGAAGAGCGTTGAGAAGACAAGTTATAACTGGATACAAATGGTAGAGGTTTACAAGCAAGCGGCAGAGTCCCATTTAGATAAGAAAGACGTGAAGGGGGCCGCGGGGGCATACATGAAGCTTGGATATGTTCATGCACAGTTGGCAGATACGGTTGAAACTGCAGCAGAAAACATGAAACATACCAGAAATGCTATACATGCCTATAGAAAAGCTGCGACTCTCTATAAACAGATAGGCGACAAGCAGGAGGAATTGGAATGCATTGGAGAAGCCTTCTTCTTCAAAGGGTCTGCAGCTGGATCAAATTTGGAAAGTAAGAAGGCGCTTACCAAATCTCATGAACACTTCATTGAATCAAGCGAACTCTATTCTAAAGAGAATGATCAAGAGGGTCAAGCGCGGACTCTGAGTCGTGCTGCAATGGTTTCATTCCACCTAGTTACTCAATGTAGTGACAAGCCAGAGATTGAACAGCTTATTCAGGAGGGCATAACCATTGCAGGAGACTCTTGGGAGCTTTCAAAGAACGTTGGAAATGTTCAATCTCTTGCTGAATCATTATTTGCTGAAATATGGATTTGTTATACTCATATGATTATTGCACCTTTTAGGTGGGATGAGAATTGGAAGGAGTACATTAGGAAACTCCTATTGAAGAGTGATGAAAGTATAAAGGCTACTGAGGATTGTCACAATCCTCTATTCATAAGTATGGTTCACCTTGTGACCGGTGCCTTGTATTACCTTTTTGGATTTCATTTCATTAAAGATGAAAGAGAGCAGAGAGAATACGTCGAGAAGGGATTTCAGTTTTCGGAAAAGGCTCTGGTGTTCGCAAAGAGGGCAGATAATAAAATTCTGATATTAGCGTCGCTATGGTGGTTGAACTGGAACGCCCTATCTACAGCAAGACACGAATACCTCCAGAAACAGATATTTGAAGATATCCGGCTTATGGAAGAGATTGGAATAATATACGCAGAATCAAACAGCTTTTGGTTTCATGTTGGAGAGGGAATGCCTGCGCTCATTTATGCAAACCTTGCTCATAGGAGTTCTTACACAACTACTCAGAGAAAATCCTTTGCTGAGAAGGCAGTTGAATATGCCAGCGAGTATTTGAAGAAGTCGGGTTCCGGGCCATATTCTCCTTGGGGATATCAGATATTAACTTGGTCGCACTCACAGCTTGCTGTCATCGCTAGAACTAAGGAAGAACGAAATCAAAACGCTCAGAAGATGCTGCAATATGCCCAACAGGCTGGAAAAATAGCAGAAGAATACGAAGGAGGATTTGCCCGAGCTGCTGGGTATTCTTCCGCATATAGAGCGTACAAGACTCTTGCAGACATTGCAGAAAACGAGAAAGACAGAATCAAACATCTGTCAGCTGCAATCGATGCCGCTGGAAAATACAATCAGCATTCAGTGGAAAGTCGTACAGGTATCGTGGCGGCTCAGGTGCGATTAGGACTTCTCTACGAAGAGCTTGGCATTTTAACGACAAGGGTCGAACCGCTTAGAAAGGCGAAGGAAACATTCCTAGGAGTAATCAAGGAGAGCAATGAGAGAGGATACCATTTCTATGCCGCTGCTGGTCACGAATATACTGCACACATAGATGATCGACTCGGCAACCATATTGCCTCTGCTGAACACTACGAAAAAGCTCAGGAGGCCCATACAGAGTCGTTGAAAACAATTGACTTCAAGCCTTTGAAAGAGAGAGTTAAGGAAAAAATAAACTACGCTTGTGCATGGAACATGATTGAGAAGGCTAAGGCCTATCATAGGATGTCAGATTACCAAAAGGCTAAGGAGAATTATGAGAAAGCTTGTGAAATTCTGAGAGAACTACCAAGTTATGATTATGAAGCATCCTACTTCACGGCCTGGGCTCTTCAGGAAGAAGCTGAACAACTCAGTAAACAGGAAAATCATGAGCAGGCTTTGGAAAGATATGAAGCAACCCGTAGGAGATTCAATAGCGCGATAATATCACTAGAAGAAACCTCCACTTCTTTGGAGAAGAAATGGGAACGAGAACGAATCGAGAAACTCAAAAAAGTTGCCAAGGTGAGGATCAATTATTGTTCAGGCAGAGCTAATATCGAAAGAGCAAGAATCCTAGGAAAAGAAGGTGAACACATAGCGGCTTCAGAGAAATTTGCTTCAGCGGCTTCTGAGTTCAAGAATGTTCTCATTCTATTCAAAATCAAGGCGGAACGAATGGAATTAGAAGCTGTATACAACCTCTGCAAAGCATGGGAAAGCATGGAGCTTGCAGAGCACCACGATGACGCAGA
>JBHLLF010000002.1:0-205069 GCA_048885865.1 Candidatus Hermodarchaeota archaeon | reverse complement strand
CAGCTTATTGAGCGTAGAGAAGATGCGCGTAAATGCCTAAAGAAAGCCGTTGATATGGCTATGAGACATTCACCTGATATTTTAGTGCACACAGGAGACCTATTTGATAGTCCATATCCTTCATGGGATGATGCCAACTTTACTCTGGACCTCTTCAAGAATCTCAAAGACAAGGTCTACACAATAGTCCTTCAAGGGAATCATGATCTCCCATATGGCTATAGGCGAACTCAGAGTCCTGTTCTAGCTCTGCAGAATGCAGGATTCATTGTTTCCACAGGCTCTGAAACACACCTCTCAACGACTGAGAAGTTTGATGGTGAAGCAGTGGACATTCATATGATTTCTTGGACTCGCCCACGAGAACTCCAAGGAGTCATTGAATACATTCCAGCCTCGGACAACACATCATTGTTATTTGCTCATGATATCCCGAGCCCTCGAGACCTTGTACCTTCTCACTTCGACTATGTAGGTATTGGTCATAAGCACAATTTCTGGTTGGATGAGGATCTAGACACGGGTCGTCCTGGTTCAACTTGTGTAGTAGATTGGCGACGAGAACAGGGTGGGAAAAAGAAGCTAATTGTTGCAGATGTGAGTGTTACTGGAAATGAATATACCACCGAAACGCTGAATGATGTAAGAGAATTCAAGTACCTGACTGGAATTAACATAACAGGGATGGGCCCAGCCGAGGCTGAAGAGGTAATGCGCAATCGGCTACAGGCGCTATCGCCAAAGAAAGGCAAGCCGATTATAATCATGGAGGTTGATGGGCTCATCGACTCCGAAACTGAGAATGAGCTGAACCGTGCAGACCTCTTGAAATATGGCGAGGACCTACTGAAGCCGCTCTTCTTTCATATTGAACCCAGATGGAGCTCGTTAGGACCTAGAGCCATCAAACTTTCTGAGCCGCTGAATGTAGAGAAGTCTATCGAAGACTATGTCGAACAGACTGGTGAAGGTGATCTTGCCAAGTTGCTTGGAGGTCTCATGAAAATCATTGGGAGTGAAGCAGAATGATACAAAAGATCACTCTCAAAGATTTCAAAGTCTTTCATGATCAGACATTTAGACTAATGCCTGGCACAACTTCCATCGTAGGACCCAATGGTTCAGGAAAGACTTCTATCTTGGAAGCAATTGAATTTGCATTGTTCAGGCAAATCACTAGAAAGGAGAAGACAATCAAGGGGATTGAGGAACTCATTCGGCATGGACGGAAGAAAGCTACCATAGAGCTTGAGTTCGTTGCACCCACAAACCGACGGACCTACCGTGTCGTCAGAGTAATCCATCCGAAACGAACTAGTGCAGACCTCTACATGGAGAAGGAAAAGGACCCGGTCGAGAGCGGAGCCAAACGAGTTGATGCCGAAATAATCTCCTTGCTGGGAATGGACCGACACGCCTTTGCAGCATTAACATATGTTAGGCAGGGAGAGATTGATTTGCTGTCAAGGCTATCTCCTAAGGACAGACAGGAAAATCTCTATGACATGATGGGGCTGGGAGTCTACAGCAAGACTGAGGGGAAGGTCCAGAAACATCTGAGAGAGATGATGAAAGAGATCAGGTCCATTGAGGAAAATCGTGCCAGGCTGATTGAGATACAAGACCGGCTTCCAACTATTGCAGAGGTTGACAGTGCTATTGCATCCTTGGATGCTTTGAGAGAGCGTGCAATTGATACAGACGCCATCGAGCCTCTGGAAACTTTAGTTCGGAAGGTGAGGGACTCAGTCGCCAAGGTAGAGGAGGAATTAGCCTCCCCCGAACTGACAGACAGAAAGGATGAGCTTCAGGAAGATACGAGCATTGCAAATCACTTAAAGCAATTGCTGAACTCTATTCCTGGAGTCGCCGAGGAACAGCTCAGACCACACATCAGACATGAGGCTAGAGAGATATTCCTCAGGATATTTGGAGACCGATACAGCGACTTTGTCATTGACGATGGCTACGATGTTGCGCTATACAACTTGCGGGGCAATCGCGTATCACTTAGAGCAGCATCAGGCGGTGAAGATGTGTGTGTCAATTTTGCACTTCGGGTAGCAGTGAACACTGCTCTACAAAAGCATTCCATTGCGGGACCCGCACCAGGAGTGATAATCTTGGATGAACCTGGTGCAGGATTGGATGCACAGAGAAGACGATGGCTACCAGAGGCCGTACAGGGGCTTGATTCCGTTGAGCAAGTCATAGTGGTGACTCATATGGAAGAGCTCAAGGAGTCTGCCGATCGGGTAATTTCACTTACGCCCCAAGGAAAAGGACGCCAACCCCTCGTTGATGTGAGTGAATAGAACTTGCTCATTCTGATTCAAATACGCTGCCTCGAACATCAGTGACATCTGCTTTTTGCGAAACAAGTTGTCGTATTCGCATTGCGACCTTCCTACTGCCTAATGATATCCCTCCAACGACCTTGTTGTCTTTGGTCACGACTTTGTAATAGGTGCCATTATCCCTATCAACAGAGATGATTTGCTCAAACTCTGGAGTTTCGACATGTACTTTGCCAACAGATGTAAGGTCTATGCCTGCGACCTTCAGTGTGTTAGCTGGATTGAAGCTCTCAAACCGAGCACTGCCGTGATCAATCATATTTCGTGCGGCGATCCTTGAGGTCTCTAGCGCCCATGGGATGATTCCATACCATTCGCCATCGCATTCCGCGCAATCGCCAGCGGCATAGATTTTGGGAGCAGAGGTCTGCATATATCTATCAACCTCAATTCCTCGACGAATTGTGAGGTTCGACTTGCGGGCCAGCTCAACATTCGACCGAACGCCTGTTGCGATGACAACGAGGTTGCCATCAATTGAGTCACCAGCTGATGAAATGACACCAGAAGCAGTATCATCCCCAATAATGCCCTGACACGTAAAGCCCATCAGAGTAGTAATGCCCATTTTGTCTAGGTGCATTCGAAGAATCTCGCTGGCACCGCCATCGAGCTGAATCGGAAGAAGCCGATCCACATTAGTAACAACAATTGGATCGCCTCCAATCCTCTTAATCCCTGCTGCTAGCTCTACACCCAAAATCCCGCCGCCAACTATTATCTCTCGACCAGCACCAGCGACGGCTTCTTTAATATCAATTGCATCATCAAAAGTCCGAAGGACGTGCACGTTCTTTTTGTCAAGGCCTTCGAAGGGTGGAACAAAGGGATAGCTGCCCACCGCAATCAGCAAAGAATCGTAACCTGTGAATATCTTGGACGGAGTAGTCAGGGAGCGAATCCCTGCATCGATATGTGTCACGGGTGTGGCTAGGTGAAGAGTGATTCCCTGATTCTCATACCAATCCCTGTCGTAGCGAATGACTTCTTTCTGAGTCCGTTTTCCTCCTACATACTCCATAAGGTTTGGTTTCGGATAGTAGGCATGGCGTTCATCGCCAAAAACTTCGATTTCTAACTCATTATCTAGATTCTTCAGCTCACGAATGGCTGAGGTCGCAGCCACGCCATTGCCTATGATACCTACTCTGGTCATCTCAATCGCGAATAGCTGGTCTGGGTTGATGCTATATGAACTTGACCCTATGTTGACCACAACAAATCTAAGACCGTTGTTTTGCGAGCAGACACATGAGAATCCGGGCAATCCTCTTTGATTTACATCACACCTTGACCAAATTCCACGAAGATCCTATCGAGGTTGTTCGTAGAGTTTCGAATGATTGCGGAGTCGACCTTTCGGGATTTTCGGACATGGAGTTGGAGGAAGCTCATCTCAAAGCGGATGATTGGTTCAAACGTTATCAGATTGAGAATAATGTCGAGCTCCATTATGGTGATTCGCCTGAGCATTGGATTGACCAGAACCGAGTGATGTATGAAGCATTGGGGATAGAGGGGATTGCAGATGACATTTTGCTTGATGTAGAACGACGTTTCAAGGATGAACTTCTGAGTAAGGAGGAATTTACTGAAGAGTCAATTCAGACAATTAGGAGCCTCCATGAAAGAGGATATCCTATTGGCGTCGCCACTCGGAGATATGATGACCCTCAATACTTGATTGCTAAAGCAGAATTGAGTGAATATGTATCAGCGATTCACTGGTCTGGTGTTATTGGATATGCGAAGCCTTCTCCATATACGCTCCTTCAGGTGGCAGATGATATTGGGACAAATCCCAAATTATGTGCATATGTGGGCAACTTGGTGAATGCTGATGTTACCGCAGCTCAACGCGGACAAATGTTGCCTATCCTCATCACATGGGCAAATCCTGGTGAAGCCGGCCTAGCTCCAGAGGGGACTATTGTACGAACATCTCCAATAGAGCTGCTGGAGATTTTTCATGGACCAAGTATTGCAGTAGAAATTGGCTAAGCATCGAGATCTTCGTTCTTGGCACGTCCTCTTTGCAGTCTATCACTGAATGAAAGGAGAAGACGGTATGATGCAATCGCAATGCCAAGAAGAGTCTTCACAACGTTCTTCATAAATGAGAGGAATAGTCGGACTGGAAGAATTGCAACACCAAAAAGAACTCTCATAGTCTTGCCTCGAATCGTCGCACGCTCTGGATAGCCGATATAGGCAAGAGTATGTTCTCTCAAGATATCATCAAGGGCCACCGCCACTGCTTCCTTTGCGAGCCCTGTGAGTTCAAGACCATGAAAGACATCGCTTTCTCTGAACTCCTTCTTCTCGATCACACTCTTCCATTTCAGGTATTTGCTTGTTTCAATGATGTCAGAAAGGCTATAGAGAAGCTCTCCAAGATATGGTCGAATCTCGAGCTGGACTTTTGTGGGAGTGGGCTCAGAACTGATCTCTTCATATGTCCTGCGTATAGCACTAAGCTGGTCCATTGGAGGCTTGAACCAGAGAATGTGAAGCAACCCCTCAATGGTACGTAATGTGGTCTTCTCTCTATCTTCAATGTGCTTAGGAATTTCATCGAGTACAATCTCTTTGGCTCTCTCTGCTGCTGTTCCTTTCAGATTCAGCCAGATTCGCTCAAGCTCGATCACTGCTTTTGCATATCGATGAAATCGAAAATTGAGCTGCTCTTCAACATCCTTGTAGCTGAGAACCTCAATCTCTCGAACAGCATACCGCATGTCGCCTCCAGCTATCTCCCATAATCGCTTTGCTAGCCTGGGGAGGAATCCCTTTGATTCCGGGTCTTCTAAACGCAAGGCATGATCGCCAGGCTGAGCAACCACGAAGCATCTCCCCAAGGCATTCTCTATCGTTGAATAGGATGTCAAATCTATAGGAACAACATCCACTGCGCCATGACCTGTGGTGGACCAGCACACAATTTGGTCGCCCTCAGTGTCGCTTTCGATGATAACCCGTTCCTTATCACCGAGATGGTCAAACTTCGACGTAAGTCCCTTTGAATATGCCATCACTGCGTATACGACATAACGCTCCTTGCCCTCCTGAAGTCCCGGCATCCTGATAACTAGTCCAACGGTGTCCAGTGGTTCACCGCCTTCCAACCATGCTCCAGTTGTCTGATTCCATTCCCATCTGTCACCTAGTTCATAGAAGACTTCTCTTAATCCTCGAAGGTCTTTGACATCTCTGGCCTTTTTGAGGGTCTCTTGCTCCCAAGATTTGTACCTCTCCTGCATCCTCATCATGCTCTCTCTCTCAAGGTCAAGCCATTGAGTTTCGATTTTCAGTTTGACTTTCATTGAGCATAACGTCCAGTTCTGAGGTATTCAACCTTCGTTTCTGTCACAATCTAAAACCCTTATGAATCCCGATGAAGTTACACTTTGACTCACGAGTTCCTAGATATCAAGCTTAAGTAGAGCAGTTCCAAGTGCATCACCCAGCTTCTCGGAAGTCTCCTTAATCCATGACGGTGAATGGACCATTGTTGATTGAACATCAATTCTTAGTTCACTCTGTTCATTTTTTAGCAAAACTCTTGGTTCATTACTGTCATCTGAAACAGATACGCTCCATCCAGATTCAGTTACAATTGGATGATGCACTAGCGAATCTTGAACAGCGCGGGCCTGGTCACCCTCAATAGCGAAATCGATTCTTTCAGTATCTGTGGAAGATATCCCTGTCCAATAAGTGAGAACTGGACCTTTCTCTTTCGATTGATTGAGCATCTGTGCAAAGAAGTCGTTAATGACCTGTTTCTTCCCTTTGCCAAGTAAACTGACACCTGGTTGGAAATATCGCTTCCCTACGACTGCATGTAGCGCAGAGAGTCGGGATGAAACAAGATGCTTCAAATGCTCCATGTTCTCATCAAAAGATGGTGATGGTGCAATTCGGTAGCCATTGTATAGAGATGCAAAACAGAGCCCAGCAAGGACGAGTGCAGCACTAGCGAGGAACAGTGGAGGAGGATTGAACACAGCTAATATGCTTGTGGATATTGCTGCCCAAACAATCACAGCAAACCATGTTAAGTCTAAAATATCATCAACAGACGGACTTTGATTCTGAAGCTCAACACTGATTTCATCTAATAGATGAGATATTTCCTCCAAGCGCATAAATTGATTTGACACACTCCAACTTGCGTCAACATCAGCTGGATCGATAAGCTTCAATCTTTTCTTTGTATGCATGCCGATGATATGATAATAACGTGTAAGCAGCAGGCCAAATGGAATCTGGGTGGAAACATAGGCAATATACAGCAGTAGCCCTGCGAAAGCTAGTCCATAGTAAATGAGAACAATAGCATATAGTAGAAAGATGAAAGCACTGCCAAGAAAAAGGAGAATCTGAGCAATTCTAACTTCGGTCCAATTGAAGACTTGGTAGATTCTATCTTTGGACAAT
The DNA here is from genome assembly GCA_048885865.1 of Candidatus Hermodarchaeota archaeon. GTDB lineage: Archaea > Asgardarchaeota > Thorarchaeia > Thorarchaeales > Thorarchaeaceae > SMTZ1-83. The sequence continues at coordinate 198,272 of JBHLLF010000002.1, read as the reverse complement.
CTCTCCTCTCCGCAATGAATCCAATTTCTTATTGCCAGGTTTGTCTTAGAAGTGGCATAAAGCCTTGATGATTTCAGTCGATAAAGAAGACGTCTCCCTGATTCTCCGAAGTGATGACGCGAATGTGCATATCATTCTCCATAACATGACTGGCATCAGCCACTTTCACTACACAGATTGCTTCGCGCTCATAAGCAGAGGATGAGAAGTCTCCAATGGGTTCTCCAAACTCTGATAGCACTGCAGATACATTCTTGAAAAGGCGATCAAGTGCACCCGGGTCATCTTGTACGAACTCCTTAAGACTTGAGTCCAATACTGCAATTTCATCAGATGACCATTCGCGATCTAGATCCTCAGGCTTGCAGACAATGAATACTCTGCCACTGAATTCCCCACTCTCTCCAACTGATTCTCCCCGAAGAATTGGGAAAAGAGGCATATCATCAGCATTCTCAGCCGCCACAGCGAACACATCCTTAGGGGACTGGTCTATTCTCCCCGCCAAAACATCAGTAGGGCAGGCCTTTAATGTTTCCGAGATTACCTTTGGACACTTGAAGCTCATATACCTGCATCCTAATATCCTAGTTATTAGAGAAAAAAGGTGATTGAGCAATGACAGTCTATGAGTTTGAAGGGAGAATTCCTTCGCTTGGAAAGAACACCTACGTCAGTCATTCAGCATCAGTCATCGGAAATGTGACAATTGGTGATGAATGCTATATCGCACCCGGAGCAGTTGTGAAAGGCGACTACGGAGAAGTTCGTGTCGGAAATGGTACTAGTATTCAGGATAATGTGATCATCCATGCAAGGCCAGATGAGATTACGATTATTGGCAACAATGTGACTCTCGGCCATGGATGCATTATTCACAATGCAACCGTGAAAGACGAAGCAGTCATAGGCATGGGTGCGATTGTGTCTGATTGGGCTGTGGTTGGAGAGTGGGCAATTGTGGGCGAGGGAGCAGTTGTCAGGCAGAACTTTGAGGTTCCAAGGGAGAAGATAGCAGTGGGTGTTCCCGCCAAAGTGATTGGCGATGTTCAGGAGCATCATAAAACAGAGCTGACTAGATTCAAAGCAATCTACAGAGATTTAGCCCACAGATACCCCACTGGACTGAAGAAATTGAACGAGTAGCAGGAGAGCCAACAAAGCCTCCTGATCTTTCCCCCTAGGTCATTCTTATCATCGTATCCCTGTTGAATCGCTTGACTGCAAGCACCATAGTCACAGCCATTATAGCCGCGGCCAGTAGAATTGTAACTATGTATGTCATCCAAACCAGCGACTGGTCAAGTCCTGATCCGATAAAGAAAGACGGCACAATCATTGGGATTATGAGAACCAGAGCAACAAGCATGCTTACTTGGTAGGCCTCATAGACACGGCTGACTCTTCCACTAATCAGAATCATAACCGACACGACTGCCAAAATCATTGCGGGTCCAGCTAGTGATATGAAAATTAAACCAGGGATATCGGGAATTAATAAGAATGGACGACCAAATGACATTAAAATCGCGTTTCCGGCTACAATCGCCACCGCGGTCCCCCCAAAGAGCAAGATGCCGCTTGGAATAAAGGATGCCAGAAGCTTACCCAATAGCAATTGTCCATCCGTCAATGGAGTCGCGAGAAGCGGTTCCAGAGTGTTCTGCTCCTTCTCACCTACAAAGGAATTAGCTGATATCATTGAAGCCGGTATCACGGAGAATAGAGCGAGCATCGTTGCCACCATCGGAGCCATGAACAGCATAAAAAGCTCATAATCAGGTCCCGGGGGCATCAGCAGCGCTGCACTTACAATCATTATAATCACCATAATTGGTCCAAAAGATCCCAAGCCAATTATACCAAACTTCACAAAACGTAGTTCCATAGCGGCCTTGAAGTCAGCCATAGCGACTACCCAAGATCTATTGCGGGCCATTATTGAACACCTCCCTTAATGACATCAAGGTATAGGTCTTCCAGAGTGGCCTCTTCTTCCGCAAACTCAACAATTTTGACGCCTGCATCCAGAAGGGTTCGCATTAATCTCGAGTTGTTGTCTATAGGATTGGTAATCACCGTAAGAAGCGAATCCACGTCGGACTGAACTGACTCGACATAGTCGGCTGACCTTACTATTGCTTCCGCCTCACCTAAATCGCCAGCCACTCTAATCCTAAACTCTTGCTGAGCCTGTAGTTTATGACGAAGCTCAGCAGTCTTTCCGCTGAGTAGTATCTTGCCTTCGTCAATAATAGCAATTCTATCGCATATCCGCTGAACCTCAGCCAGATTATGACTGTTGATAAAGAAGGTCTGTCCATACTTCTGCGAAAGATTAAGGATTAGCTCTCGCACACGCTTGGCTGCAATTGGGTCTAGAGCAGAAGTTGGCTCGTCCAGCAGAAGAACCTTGGGATTGTGAAGCAAAGCTCGACATAGAGCAAGACGCTGCCTATTTCCTGTGGACAACTCTCCAGCCTTGTCATCTTTCCGCTCCCAAAGCTCCATGAACTCTAAGAGCTCCTGAGCGCGTCCAGGAATAACATCATCTGGAACACCATAGAGTCGAGCAAAATACTCTAGATTCTGATACGCAGACATTCCCGGATAGAGAGTGTGATTCCCTTCTTCAGGCAATACTCCGGTTACTTCACGAACATGAACTGGGGCGTTGAGAATATCATAGCCAGCTACATTCGCTGTGCCTTCTACAGGTCTAAGTAGTGTACACAGCAATCTAACCGTCGTGCTCTTGCCTGCTCCATTTGGCCCAAGAAGGCCGAAAATCGAACCAGCAGGCACTTCTAGATTCATGTGATCTACAGCCATGATCTCATCGAAATTCTTCGTAAGTCCAGTAATCGCTACTTCAGCATTAGACTCCAATTCTCTTGACTCCTCCAATGGCATCATCGATGCATTCTCAAATTAAGATACAGGATTCAATGAGCCATTTCAGTATTAAGGTGATTGGATTCCTGATGCAAGTCATACGCTAATCATTTTCTCAACCACTGCTGTAGAGGTTTCCTTGATGCCGGGGATGCTGTGAATGCGATTAACAGTTATGTCGTAGAGTGCCTCGAGGTCTTCCAACTCAAGTAGTGCAATAACATCATAGACTCCCGTAGTGACTGCAACGCGAGTGGCCTCGTTTATAGTGGATAACTGCTTAACGACTTCATCAGTTCGACCTATTTCGATTTTCATCAGAACATATGCTTGAATCTTCTTCGCCATATGACGTTCCTCCTTTTTCATTTCTATCTATAATCCTTCAAAACAATCAAAGTCTGTATATCCTCCACTCCAGGAATAGCCTGGACCTTTCTTAGAATCCCAGTTCGAGTCTTCCCCAGACTTCTGCTCTTAATACTCAAAATGTAATCAGATTCACCTGCCAAGGCTGCCGCTTTCTCGACTCCCTTGATGTCAAATAGGGCTGGCAGAATATCCTCAGTCTGGGGCTTAACCTTGATAATAACCAATGACCGTACGTCAGCAGCTTGCAAAGCCAATATTCCTATGATCACCAGTCCAATTCCAAAGAGCTTGAGTGTCCAAAGGAATGCATCAGCTGGCAAGCTCCCAAAAGCTCCTGGAATTATCAGATTACCAACAAGCGTGATAGGGATTCCCAGTACAACTGAAATCGCTGAAAGAGAATTTACCACTGACATTGTTCCTCGACCAAGAGCTCGGACATACATTACAATCGAGAGAAAGGCAGTCGCTGACGATCCAACCATAATCCATACCAAAGATGCAAATGTAATCGCAATTGTGTTCCATGTTTCTTCTCCCATAAAGGGCAGAGAAATCGCACTGAAAGAGATATTTAGAAAGAGCAACGACCATAACCGCATATTGAGAGAATCAACTCGCAGACCGGGTTCGATTTCATAACGCTTTGTCTTTCGCTGATAGTATGTGAGGAATGCTGAAGAAACATTCATTGGAATTAACACTATGAAAAGAGTAGGTATATCAAATCCTCCTGGCGTAACTCCGATCAAGAGGACACCAATCATTACCGACATAATGCTATGAATCTCAACTATGGTTGGCGTATCTTTCTCAGCTAGCAAATCGCCTATCAGTAGGTAGATAATGACGAGTTGTCCATAAGGCAAAACCACTGAAGCATCTGTAGTACTTGCAATGTAGTAATAGAAGAAAGTCGATATTCCTGCAAAAGTGCCTGCAAGAAGTAGATACAGTGTAGGTCGTTTTGGCAGAACCCGCAGTCGGCCAAAATCAGGATCAAGATTGTAACCCAACGATCTTCGGTTGCTATTCTTGTATCGTGGGATGCTGAACACCAAAAGAAGGATGACGGTCACTATGAAGCTTGTCCATTGTGACATAAACCCATATGCAAGAGAATCAGAGATGAGTGTGTTTAGGGCAATTATATCGAAGGCTACTGAGAAGGACCTCATTACGCCAGAGCCAATTGCAAGTATATAGAACACTGTTACGATGGAACGGCGTCCGACAGGCCTCTGACTAACACTACTCATGAAAACACCTCGTACTCATTTTAGGGGATGCAAATGACCGGAAGCGGACCTTGGTTTCATTCGTCTTTGTCTGGCTTATCTTTCGATTCTGTTGCAGATGCCTCTTCAGATATCTCTTCTGCCACAGTTTCTGAGTCATCTGCTGGAGATTCCTCTTCTTCCGGTGTCGGCGAAACGGAAACCTCAGCTTCCAGTTGCTGAAGAATATCTTCCGAATCGTCCTCGGTCGAGGCGGCTTCCTCCTCTACAGCAGGAGTTTCAGCTTCAACGGGAGCACGTCGCCTACCAGTGCGTTTCCTTGACCCGCGTTTGTCATCAGTCACACTCCTCTGTGCTAGTATGAATTCATCAAAGGTGAGCCGTTTTCCTGATTGCATCTTTTCAACTGCGGCATCGACACGTTCCTGCTCATGAACCTTCTTCTCTTCTTTGCGTTCGGTTTCAGCAGTGTCACGACGTTCTGCTTCGTGCTTCCTGATTTTGCCGTAGATCTCGTCAATCTCAGTCCGAACATCCTTGAGCTTGGTTTCTCCGTCTTTCACCTTCTTGAGCCACTCCACAAAATTCTGATGCGCTGTGTCGGCGGACCGTTTGAATTCCTCTAGTTGCGGACGAATTCTCACAACTTCTTGATGATGAATTTGAGACTGCTCAGACAACTTCAGAACTCTCTGATGGGCTTCTGAAGCTTCCTCCTTTAGTCTTCGAGCAAGTCTGCGTTGCTCGTGGATTCTATCCTGTTTCTCCTTCTCTTGCCCAATCTTCACAAGCTTGGCTTCAATTTTGGCGATCTCCTCAACGATTGAGCGTTCCTCATCCATTGAAAGTTGCTCAGTTTGTTGGCGCCATTCAAGCTCTTCGACTCTTCGCATCATTCGCCGCTGGTCAGTCGATGGGCTTCCAACAATATTGCTCCTGAGCTCTCGAATCTCCTCATAGACAGATTTCAATTGCGCGTGTATTGCGGACCTTCGATCTTTAGCCTCGGAAATCTCCTTATTGATTCGGTCACGCTCTTCGCGTTCTGCCTTCACAGATTCAATAAGACCACGTACTTCCTTGTTGTGTTCATCGCGGACGGTCTTGTATTGCCGCATCTGGTCTCTGTCCCTTCTCAGGACTTCTAGGTCTTCGCGAGCTTGTATCTTGAGTTCCCTTAGTCTTGCCCGAAGGAACTCAATGTCCTCTGGCTTTGCATCAGCTGCCTCTGTCAAGTCTTCTAGCCTCAGAATTTCGTTTTGCAATCCCTGTTTTACAGGGCGGATTCCGTAACCCCTAACACACGCTTTGGCGTATAGAGGTGGCTCTGTTTTGGGGGCTCAGGAGACTCTCTTAAATACTTTGGGTTGGGTCAATGCCAGATGCGGATGTCTAGACCTCGGAGATGGCATAGGCGACTTTCTCTGCTATGTTCAAGCCTGTGACCCGTTGGAGGGCAGTCCAGCCTGGCGTCGCGTTCACTTCTAATACCCACAGGTTGCCAATTCGGTCGGGTATGATGTCCACTCCGACCATTCTGCCCTTAACTGCATCTGCTGCTCGAAGTGCAAGATCCGTGACATCAATTTCATTCAGACGGGGTGTTCCACCTGAATGAATATTGGTAACCAAGTCACCTTCACTCACTCTTTGCATGGTAGCAACGACATCTCCGTCGAGCACAAATGCGCGTATGTCGAATCCTGGTCCGCGTATATACTCCTGAAGAAGGAAAGCACCTTTGCCAAACATCTGACTATGGAACTTGAGATAGTCATAGATATTCTCCAAGTCGAAGTCTTTCTCAATTAGTTGGACTCCAAGACCACCAAACCCAGTTATGGGTTTGAGAACACAAGGAAAATTCTCCTGAACGAAAGCTGCGGCATCATCCATAGACTCTGTAATCAATGTTCGAGGAACTGGCAACTTCGCTGAAACAAGTTTTCTCATCGTTTCAGATTTATTACGCATAAGCAGGATTGATGAAACCGAATTCACTATCGTGACACCCAGCTCAGCAAGCGCTGACAAAAGCCCTACTCGATTGAAGAAGGCTCCAATATCATTTGCCCCCAAATCGAGTACTAGAAGCAAATCAAGCTCAGTCAGGTCCACCCCTTCTGAAATGATATGGTGCTCATCTGTCGATCCGATTCGAGCTACCTTCCATGGAATCACACGAAGGGAACTTACGTTAAGATTCTGGAGAGCATTCTCTAGACCTTGAACTCTCGACGACCAAGGGTCCGATGAGAAGAGTCCAATTCGTGAGAGCCGCTCCTTATTCATGATTAAGACCAATCCGGTATAGAATGTTGTAGCTTATATCCATAGCGAGGGGCTTTTAACTCATCAAGATTTGAGTAGAATGAAGATAGATGCCACTGTTTACAGATAGAGAGATGCACTCGATCAACGAAGAACTGAAAGAAAAGCGAGGGCATATTCTAATCACATTTAGAAACAAGCACGGACCAACTAGGCTGGGAAAGCTTTGGGACGAATTGATACTTCAAATGGGATACCAAGGGAAGTGTCTAAGCTGGTGGTCCAGCACAGGCACAATGGGCCTGTTGGAGTGTGAAACTACTGAGAATAAGCTGATTTATGGACAGTGGGCCTTGGGTGATGAAACTCAGCTCATCGGGGTATTTGAAATAGATGATGATGAGGTCGTCGATATTCGTGAGGGCTTTGATGCAGGAAATGTTATTTCTTCTGAGATGAGAGCCATTAGAATTGGCGAAACGGGTGACAAGGATTAGTCAACTGTAAGTGTCTTTGACAGATTCCTAGGGAAATCAGGATTTATCCCCAAATCAACCGAAAGGAAGTAGCTCAGTAGCTGCAGTGGTATCACATCCAGAATTGGATTTAGAAAAAGATTGGATTTCGGAACCACCATATAATCAAAATCTGAATCTACGTAATGTCTAAGCTTTTCCTCATATTCACCAACTATGATGGTTCGTCCTCCCCGAACCCTGACTTCACTCAGGTGATTAATAACCATCCAGCTGTCCTCACGAGTTGTAACAAAAATCACAGGGTATCCATCCTGAACAATGCTCAGCGGTCCGTGTTTGAACTCGCTCGAATACATTCCCTCACAGTGATTATACACGATCTCCTTTATCTTCAGCGCGCCTTCCCGAGCTACACCATCCGTAAACCCATATCCCAAGCAATACAGGTCTTTGACATTAACCAAAGTCCGTGCAAGGTCTTTTGCCTGGATACTGGTCCGGTTTATCGTGTCTTGGGTAAGACGAGGCAGGTCCTTGGATAGTGTGCTGATGAAAGCTTTGGCCTCGGAAGGATCTAGAGTTCCATTTCTTTCACCAAGTCGTGCAGCAAGATATGCGAAGATGATATTCTGTGAGTAGTATGTCTTGGTTGCAGGAACACTAACCTCGTACCCACAAGCCATGGGGATGTAGGCATTGGCTCCAAACATCAAAGTGCTTCCAATAACATTTACAATTCCTAGAGTTTGCCCCACATTTTTCTCTTTGGCTAGATTAAGTACATTGATGATATCCTTGGTTTCCCCTGATTGAGATACAAGGATGGACAGGCAATCATCGGTCATAGTGTTCCCATACATTGGAATGAACTGTCCACCAATTGCTGGAATCAAGGGAATGCCTGCATATTTGTTGAAATAGTAGGCCCCCACTATTCCGGCATGATAGGAGGTTCCACAAGCAACCAAATAGTGTCTGGAGGCGTCTTCAATCATTCTGAGCCATTGATCGGTTTGAGACCCTTGCAGAACCCCTATTACATCCTCTGCCACCTTGGGCTGTTCATTAATTTCCTTGAGCATGAAGTGAGGATATCCACCCTTCTCCGCCGCACGTGCGTCGACGGTGCTTACCTCAGGCTCTCTAGATAGACGTTTGCCGTCCTTGATTCTAAAGACTTCAACATCATTAGGTGTCAGCCTAAGCATTTCCCCGTCCTGAAGATATACAACGTTATTCGTGAGCGGAAGGATTGAAGGCAGGTCGCTTGAAACAATAGTATCCTCCTCTGCTATTCCAGCAACAAGAGAGGAACCCATCTTCACTGCATAAATCTCACGCAAGTCAGCCCGACCAACTGCATACGCGTATGCACCCTTGAGGTCGTTTACGGATAGGCGCACAGCTTCAAAGATGTCCCCGGTTTGTTCATAATATTTATCGACAGCATGAACACACAGCTCACCGTCATTCTCAGATCGAACGACATGTCCAGTATCAACCAGCTCTTGTCGATACTCAACATAGTTGTGAAGGTTGCCATTATGTGCTCCAAACAGAATATTGTCACATGCAAAATGCGGCTGGGCATTAATCTTCGTAGGAGCACCATAGGTTGCCCATCTGAGCTGAGAGATTCCCCGATCTCCAGGCATCTTTGATAGACTGAGGAGTTTGTTGACCTCGTCAATTGTGCCAACATCCTTTCTTAGCTCTACTTTGCCATTGTGGACTGCCGCAAGACCCACGGAGTCGTATCCTCGGTAGGTCAATTTTCTGCTGCACTCGATCAGAATCTCGCCGATGTTATTGCGATTCATACTCACAATACCGGTTATTCCGCACAAAGTAGACCCTCGTTGGTAGCGCAATAGTTGTAAACCCGGTGATGGCTTAATTAAGGATTCTGCATGTTTGATATATGTACGAATTTAGACCAAAGACAGAAGCCCTTTTATTACCCTTCATTGATGATTGTGAGGGAGCAGGACGAGAGGTTTTAAGATGGGAAGGCAGAAACGCATGGCATTGCTTCTCCATCCGTTCCGAAGAGACCTTTACCAGGTCCTTTGTGAAAATCCGGGCACATATTTGCTAGAGTTAGTTGAGATGCTCGAATCACCTCTTGGCACTCTTACATGGCATCTCAGAATTCTGGAACGCGAAGGTCTCGTCAAATCAATCAAGTTTGCTGGAAAGCGCCTCTACTATCCAAAAATGCTCAGGTCTAGAGAAGCAGAGATGGCATATCTTACTATGCGAAGTGAAACCGCTCAGAAGATCTTCGCATTTATAGTGAACAATCCGGGATGTTACCAGGAGCAAATGGCGGAGAACCTCGGGGTTCATCATGACACTGTCAGATGGCATGTGTCGAGAATGGAAGAGGTAGGGCTTTGCAGAGTTGAAAAGGAAGGCAGAAAGAAGAAGCATTTCCTAGATGAACTAGGCCAAGCACTCATGGAGGGTAGTCTGAATACAATCTCAGAGGCATTTGTTATGTTCCTCTTGGAGAAACTTGAAGATGGCTGCATGAATCCAGAGATCCGCGAATCAACAGAGGACCATGTCACAATCCGAATTGACTGTCCTGAGAGAGGAAAAGACTGCTTTATCACAATCAATCTTAGAGAGTGGGATTTCCAGTTCTTTGACGATGAAGAGATGGCGGATGCAGAAGTCCCCACCGAAAAGGCGAGGGTGTAGGTCTAGGATAAACCGTCCAAAATATTCCTCACTTTTGATGCCAGTTCAGCTGGATTCTGATCACGGCAAGCGACAAGTAAAAGACGATTCTCGTCAACTCGAACAACCATCAGTTCAGTTGTACCTGCGGCGAATGAAATATACTCAGTCTGTTCAGAGAATGTCAAGCCGTTTGAGAAAATCGAACTCGCAAGCCCAGCAAGCTCGATTGTATTCTCAAATCCAACTGATCCCAATGGAAGACCCTCCTCTGTCAGCAACATTGTCTGAGTTATTTCAGGAAGTTCTTCAACAATTCGCCCCAATGTAGTCTGCTGTCCAAAAGTGCTGGTTGAGCCCATAACAAGCTCCATTCTTGTAGCAAGAGATTGAAGAGTTGGCAAAATCTTCTGTAAATCCAGACCTGCATCATTAGCCTTCGATATAATCACTACCAATAGATAATTTGGTTGGAGGATTGTGATGATACGTTCAATAGTTGTTGAGTGGACAAGGTATGCAGGGCTGGATGAGCCGATGGAGTCCAATGCAGTAGCTCCTGCCCATACAAGTGCGGCTGCAACCGTAGAGATGATTTTTGAGTCCATCTCATTCTCCCGGCAGACTGATGCGACAACTACACCTTCTTTAGTAGAGAGGACAACGTGTGTCACCGACTTGTGAATCTCAAGTGTTTCTTCAAGAAGGGTGGCCACCTCAGCAAGCGTTCTCTGGGCCATTTTCTTCATCTCACGAATCTCTACTCACTGGTTAGGACTTCAGATATTTATAACTCATGCTCTCCAAGATTCTGTCATCCATCTATTATACTCAAGCACGTGTGACTCTACTCATGCCAATAGGTTTAAGAACAGCCACCTTGGAGAACAGCGACGATGGAGGAACCATCTTGAGCAGCTCGAGGTCAGGTACGCTAGCATCAATATTGATAGCAGTCATTGTCTTTGGATCGGTGGGCGGCATTTTGTTTCTGACAGCTCAGTATGAGCCAGCTTCCATTGCAGTTGTTGTAATGAACCCAGGTTTTGGAGATATGGGCAGAGCTGATCAAGTGGATGAGGGATTAACTGAGAATATATTGGTGCGGTATTATCGTCCTGATCCTCCTGCCACAGAAGCCGAAGCAGAAACACTCATGGAGAGCCTTGCAGCCTCTGGCAACTATCTTCTGATTATTGTCGTGGGCCAAGAACTTCAGGATGAACTCCAGAATGTTGCAAATGAGCACCCCACGCAAAAATTCGCCATTATTGGGGGTCTGGTCAATCTTGACAATGTAGCATCTGCAACATTTGATATCCATGAAGCTGCCTTTCTTGCAGGAATCATTGCAGCATTGGTTGCAGATGAAGACCCTTACAACGGCACTATCGGAATACTTGGTTCAGTAGCCACCGACTACGATGTCCTTCGCATGATTGCGGGTTTTGAACATGGAGTGGATACCGCAACACTAGCCTATGGGCTGAATGTGGAAGTCCTCACACCTCGATATGTAGGTAGTTACAATGACAGTGCAACTGCGGAAACCATGACCAACACCCTCTTCACCACCGATTTCTGTTCAATCATATTCGCACCTGTTAGAGCGAGTATTGAGGGTGTCAGGGCTGGAATGCAGGCCGCTAATGACACATTCTATGACTTGGCATTGACCAATAGGAAGCCTTTGGTAATAGGGGCTGAGATGAATCTTGACTACTATGGAAATCGGGATCCATTGGTGAGATCAGGACCCAGCTGGATTGTGACGAGTGTGGTCCCAAGATATGATATAGCTGCAGTCAATATCGTGAATGCAACACTCTGGAACATGTTCCCTGGAGGAATCTCAGAGAACTTCAATTTGGCCAACCAAGGTGTCAACATTACGGACTTTGAGTTCAGTACTACAATTGTCGATGATACTTACATTAATGCCGCTTGGGAGTACGCTGGGCAAATAATCAACGGCACAATTACGGTAGATGACTCCTAAGAAACAAGGTGAGTTGAGGGGGTGCATGCCCCCATTTCCTTATCCTATAGGTGATGAATATGAATACAGAAGAGATTATTGAGCTAGCAATGAAAGGCGAGGTGCTCAAGAATCTGAATAGAACTGGGTGGATTCTCGCGGGTCTTGACGGAAGTCAGGTCGAGTCTGTGGCTGAACATTCATTTGGCACAGCGCTAATCTCACTTCTCCTCGCAAAGCAGTGTGAGCAAAATGGGGTCAAGATAGATGTTGGCAAAATCCTGACCATGGCAATTCTGCATGACCTTGCTGAATCTGAAACATCGGATGTGGTCATTGATCGAGATGCTCCTGATAGCCAAATACAGATGAGAATTAAAGCAAAAGCCGAAACCGAAGCGATGTCAAGAATCCTCGATCTGTTAGGTAAGGCAGGATCATCACTACTCACCTTTTGGGATGAGATTCAGAAGCAAACCTCTCTAGAAGCACGAGTTGTTATTTCGAGTGATATTCTGGACATGCTTATCCATGCTGTGGCGCTTGAGAGGTCAGGCGTGGCGCCAAGCAGTCTTACAGGCTTCTTCGAATCGAGTCGACTGCGGCTGGAGAGATTGGATGTTGCATTAGCTGTCGATATCTACAACTCACTATGCAGGGAACACGAGAAACATCTCGCGAATGAAACCTGACCTACGGTGGTCCATCACGTCTTCGAGCCGCTGCGATGATTCTTGCAATACGAATAGGCTCTGGAACCCGACCATCCAAGGTGAATTGATCCACAAGCTTTCGTGCCTTATCAAGTGTGATTCCAGATGTGGTTAGAAATACAGAGTGGCCAGTTTTCAAAGAAACCTCTTGCCTCTGACCGCCTCTATCCATCATATCGATTCTACTCTGCCAATCATCCGGGAAGTATTCACGGAAGTACCTCTCTATGCCCTCTGACGGATTGTAAGAGAGGCATACGACGGGTACTCCTGTGCCTTCATGTAACCTCACAGAATCGACGACATTAAACCATGATATAATGCAGCCACCTAGCAACCACACCCTGATGTCTTCTCTTGCCAATCGTGAGTACATGCCAACTAGCTTCTCTGTCGCATCTGTACCTCCCACCTTGGGCTCACAGAATCCCATTCCATCTATCCGCATATCGCCCCTCATCACAACGCCCACTGCTATGCTCCTTTCATCACCGCGCTTAAAGCTCTCTGAAACACCTAACACGCGAACACCTTTTTTCCATTCGCTGTGAAACTTCTGTTCGATATCCGAGTCTATTTCGTGTATATCAAACATATCACTCACCATGCAAACGGAGAAAACATGTCTTTGACTGATTCTCGCTCTCCAATCATCAGATAAACGCCGCATTGATTTGTACGACCAAGATATGTTATCAAACTTTATTAATACGCTTTCCATTCTCAGTCCCGCTAGTACCTTACGTGTGGAGTGAGGCCTTCATGTTTGACCCAGCATTCGAAGAGCTACAGGGGAAGCTTCGGCAAATCATGGAAGAGGCGACCTCACTTGCCACCGGAGTAAAGGCATGGATGTTACTTTCAAAAGAAGGCCTACCTATTGCATCTGCCGTCCCACAGGGACTTGAAGAGGCTGAAATCGCAGCGATGGCAGCTTCAATCTTGGGAGTTGCGGACCTTGCAGCAGAACGAATGGAGCAAGGAATGCTTGAAGAGGTTCTCCTCACAAATCAGAAAGGCCTCATGATTATGAAAAGCGCCGGAGAGAAAGCGATTCTTGTCTTGGCTGCAGCAAAAAGCATGAAAACTGGCTTGCTTGTCTACGCAGCAAAGACGGCCTGTGACAGCATCGCTCCGCTGCTCTAATTCTAGATCACTCCAATCAACCAATATGCTATCTGAAGTGTAAATCGATCATTATCTTCTGATTGATAGTATCCTTCTATTCCCCAATTGTCGAACATGAAATTCGTTCCCGACACAATCATTCGTCCGCCTAGCACCCCTTCCAATGCAGCCATCACGGTATAATTCTCACTATGAATTATGCCGTATTCATCCGGAAATGACAGTTCGGCTTGCGCCAAAGGATATGCATTGCCAGTATAGTTAATCGAGCATCCAACAAAATCGAATGATTCTATATCCTCAGTAGTTGTATGATTCATGAGATCTGTGATAAGGAGTGTGGAAGATATGCCGCCCACCTCAATTGTAATTCTAGGAATGCTGTCATAGTTGAGTCGGAACCCAAAGAGTGAGAGGAGTCCATTTGCCGATTCCAAATCAAGACTTCTGTTTCCCATCCCAATAACAAGAATACTCCCTCCTGAATTCCAGTACCCAAGATATGCATCCTTCTCAGACTGAGAATAGGTGAATGATTGCCTTGACCATACGTTTCCTTGTTCGTACCTATATCCCCAGGCACAGGGATCTAGGATGAAGATTGCTTCATAACGACCAAGATTCTCAGGAGTTATATCGGACTCGAATCTGATCTCCTCAACTGCGATTCCAGAAGATGTCAGTAGTGAGTACATCTCTCGAAATTGACCGTAAATTGAATCCGTCAGCCAAGGAGAATGGCTGATATCAAATGCAATCCTCGCAAATGGAAGTGCGGCATCAAAGGTCATTCGTGTACGTAGATTGCTATAGGCTGATGAAGAAAGGGTTGCAGATAGCATCTGACCTTCCAGAGTTTCATTACTAGTGATTTCGATAGAGAACTCAAAAGAGCCAGTTTGATTGATTCGAATTGTTGCTGGCCCGTGAACCCAATCAGCTGCAGTGCCACTATAAATAATTGTGAACAAGGTATTGCGGCTGCAGAACACAGAACCCGTTATTATGATTGATGAGTTTACAAACCATCTCTCAAACGCGAATGGGCCCGCAGCAGGCATCAGATATGCGACCATTGGGAGTCTGTTTCTCTTGGCTACGTTATTGACAAGCCCAATTGCTCGCTCGCTGTTCAATAGTCCGGCGCCAACTTCCCAAGCCTCAGATGATAGGTATGTAGCAGTTGACATCAAAACAGCCTTTATCATTCCTGGGGTCCAAGACCACTCGTTCTCCTCACAGAAATTGATTATGTTTGCTGCCGCGGAAGCCACCACAGGAGCCGCAAAGCTTGTACCAAACACTCCAGCAGCCCCATTTGTGGAATAAAATCCGTTCGCGACGATGTCTGGCTTGATGGTTCTGTTTCTTAGTGGTCCTCGGGCGGAGAAGTCATAGGGTATTCCGCCCTCATTCACAGCTGCGACAGCAATGACTTCAGGATAGACGGCGGGGGAATCGACAGAAGTTCCAGCGATTCCGCCCTGGCCATCGTTTCCAGCTGCGGCTACAATAGTCACCCCCCTGTAGAAAGCCCATCTCACTGCATCACGGAGCGTTCCCTGAATGTAGGGATATGTGCCGATACTCAGGTTGATTACATCACATTCTGCATCTTCGACAGCCCATTGGATTGCAGCAACAATAGATTCCACAGTCGCCGTGTTATTTGAAGTGACGACCTTCGCATTCACGATAGCTGCATCCGGCGCATCACGGGCGATTATCTGTGCGACGTAAGTTCCATGAGGAGTATATAGTGGGAGACTATCTGTGGTTGAATTCAAATTGATTGAATACCCATAGGACGTGTTGATAAAGCTACTTTCTAGAATTACTCTAGGACGCAAATAGCTGTCCTTGTTGATTCCCGAATCAATAATGCAGACTCTCACATTCAAGCTAGGTTGGTCTGAACTGCGAGGGATTATCACGATAATAGCAAAAGCAGCAACAAAGATGACTGAGATGACGAGAAGTGCTGTGCCTCTTCGAAAGCGAGGCTCGCTGACATGCTCCACAAGTCACCACCAATCATAAGGCATGGAGATTTTGATTTGACCACTTGCTGCGAACCCACCTGATAAAACCTATTGGACTCAGCAATAAGAATGTCGCACAAGCAAATCCTTATCTCAGGTCGGATGCTGACTCAGTTGGTGCACACCACTTGGCAATCAGTGACCCAGACGCTTTTGAAATGCAGGAATTTGCAGGAATTGACATCTTCGAGCCAGGTTCGGTAATTGAACGTGAGGTTGATTGGAACAGATTATTCCACATTCTTCTTCTGACAGGAGCTGCGTTTGGCATTACTGTGGGGCTCACAGTCATCCTAATGGTACCGCTTATGGCATCGGGTCTCATTATCGTCGACCTCGTCACTGGCAATATTTACCTCGATCCTATAGCAGTGCTTGTCATAACCATCGCTGAAATCGGATTCATTGTTCCACCAATCTGGTATGTGAGAAGGAATGGGTACAAGCTCAGCTCTATTGGGGTTAAGGACATGACTTCTTTGAAAGAAGCCATTCTGGGACTTGCCATAGGAGGCGTAATGCTTGTAGCCAATCTTCTTGTGTCTTTGCTGATTAGCATCGCATTTGATCTGCCAGACGCAGGTATTAGCTTCTTTGAGGTAAATGGTGTATTAGATGTCATCCTTTGGGTAATCCTAATGTTTGCTGCCGTTGGTTTCAGCGAGGAGCTTCTTTTCAGAGGATTCTTGCAGAGAAGAATGGAGATGTATTTCATTCAGCGGAGGACAAATCCTGGTCTTTACGCCTTGATTATCACAAGTTTCATCTTCGCTGCGATTCACCTGGATATTTTCGGAATGCCAAATAGATTCGTGCTGGGACTCATATTGGGTTATCTCGCTCAGAAGCGTAATTACTCAATAATGGCTCCTACAATGGCTCATGGATTCAACAATGCTGCCGTAGTTGTCTTTGTATTCCTGGGATTCTAGCTATGCGAGACTTGTTCGCCTCGCAAAGATTCCCCAGGCTACGAGGATTAGAGCCGCAGAGAAAATCAATATCCTAATTATTTCGTTGGTGAATGTAAACAAGTCTACTCCCTTGAAAGCAGTATCAATCATCATGACTCTACCTAGGTTTAGTGGGAACCATTCATCGATTATTCCAACATCAAGGAATCCAGTCCCGACAATCATTGATGCAAATAGGAGGAAAAGGAAGGACTGGTTTGCTTGCAGACGCGTCGTTACGACAGTTGAAATAACTACTCCCAGAGCCGAGCCGGATAGGGCTAATAGCCACAGGACTGCATTAAGAGTGATATAATCGGTATTTGGAATAATGCCAAACATGCCCATCCACATTATTAGCAGAAATTGAATCTGGATTAGGCCCACCGCGAAATATGCTAGAGTCTTAGCAAGCACGGCCTCCATCTTGGTGGCGGGAGTCAGTAGCATTCGATTCAGAGGGACATCTCCTACGATCGCCTGTGCAGCCGTTGCGGAGGTGGCGATGAAGACTGCAAAGACAACCATGAAAGCACCAAATGTGGCTGCAGTGTAATTTCCTGTTGGCTCAAATTCCCGTACTGTTTCCACATCTACTTCATGTTTAATCCAACCGTGGTCGAATCTGAAATCAGCTACCACACTACTGAATGCACCAAACACGGCTGCCTGACTCATGATATTCGTGCTTGAGATATGAATTGAAACGAATGCAGGAATATCACCGGTTATGTTACCCTCAAATCCATAGGGAATTACTGCGTATGCATCGACACGATCATAGTACAACTCAGTCAGTGCTGCTTCTTCATCTGGAAATATCTCCACAATGAAGTCCGGGCTACGTTGAAGATACCATGTGAAATTCTGGGAAAGGTCCTCGCCCGGGAAGGTGTCAGTTGGATCCGAGTCTACTACACCAAGAACCATTGCATCCTCGCTTTTCTGGCCATATTCAGTTGATGTAAAGCCTACTTGACCGGTATTTATCGCTCCGTACATTGTTAGCATAATCATCCCTGGCAAAGCGAAGATAAGAAGAAGTGCGAATTTGTCATTGATGATTAGTCTTAGCTCCTTTCTGAACATAGAATATATGCGCCAAAGTTTTGTGTTCTTCTTCTTTCCCTTCTCGGTCACGCAACTCACCCGAGGCTATGGTTCATCAAAAGACAGTCACCTTTTATGCGTTTTCGGCTTGCCTTGGGGCGGCACGAGTCCAAGGACATAGGCTGACATCAAAAGATAAAGGACTGAAGGCCCCTCATGCCCCCATTCTGCTGATTTCTCGATCACCTGTGTTTTTGTCATTCTAACTCCATTATTGTAAAGCTCGCCCAGAATATTCTGAATGACGAGGTCGTCATATGGGAAAATAGAAAGATCGCCCAAACCTGCAATCATGGCGGCTTGAACCGTCCATTCACCAACACCACGGATAGGACCTAGAATCTCCATTATCTCTTTGAATGTCATCGTCGACAGCGGTTCTAGGTCTAGATCGCCGTAGGCAACAAGTGAAGAGATTCTATGCACATATTCCGTCCTATATCCTATTCCAAACCTTCCAAGTCCATCTACGCCGCATTCCACGATATCTTCAGGAGTGGGAAAAGGGTAAAGTACAATACCTTCGAAGACATGTTTCTTTGATAGGCCAAGAATCATCCTCTTTGTCACGACATTTGCTGAGCGATAGGAAATCTGTTGCTGAATGATGGTCTTCACTAGTGCCTCATAAAATGACTCTGCAATATACGGAAATATGCCTGCTACATTTGCCACAAATCGTTTCAGTTTTAAATCACTTCTCATTAATGAAAGGGCTGAGTCCATCCTCTTGTCTAGTCCGAGGATTCTCCTTGAGAGCTGCTGGACATCCTTGATGGTCGCGGACTTCTCTGGATATACGATTTCAAGTATTTGCCCGGGCCCATGCTGTCTGATAATTATAGGGACTGGTCTACCCTTGATTCTAAAAACACGACCAAAATAGTCTAGACCAGTCACTTCTGGAACAGGTTGAATATCAGGAAAGATCCAAGAATGAACGGACTTAAGGAGGTCGTAGTTTGAGGGCACTTCAAGTTCAAGAAGCAAATGCATCAACCAACTTCATCAAGTCGCTGCGAACCCCTATGAAAGACTATTGTTGAAACGTCACCGTTATATCAAAATCTTATGTTGCCCACAAGAGGCGATTGAGATAATCTCCAAGGATACATTGATCCGATTTTTGGGGTTGGTTTTCGCAGCCGCTCTGTTAAATATAGGACTCTATGTAGTTTTGTGGGTTGCAGCTCCTCTTGTTTCGGGACTTGTCTGCGGCTATTTCATGCTTAGTCCTAGGTGGGGCGCAATAGGGGGCTTCCTAGCATCAGTCCTTTCAACTACTCCACTTCTCCTCTTTCTGGAATCGCTTTCCTCATCAGGAGCAGACATTCTCTCAATTTTCATGGCAGCTATTATTCTATCAGTGATTGGTGGACTAGGCGGATTCATTGGTGGAATGATTGGATTGAGGACGCAGAAGCAAGTGCAAGGCTAGGTCTAGGTGTCTACAATGAGCCGACCTGGTGTGTAATCTGCAGCTGGACCGACGGTTGTTCTTCGAAGCGGATTCCCAAACATGACCCATTCCGTCGCAGATAATCCATTGTCCGAAGTTATCTCGAATGTTTCCCCATTTCTGACCGCCGCTATCTCTCTTTTCGCATTTTCATCCAAGTTCTCAAAAATTGCTTTGTCAACGCTGACCTTGACCTGACCTATGAGTTTGTATGTGTCTAGAAGGTCAAGAAAGCCAAACTTCCAGCCATCCGCATATGCGCAGAACCTCCAATCGTCAAAGGGTTCCAGATTGTTCATCGTGTCCAATGTTGCACCAATGTAGCATGCGCCTTGGTCCAGGAATGCTCTAAGGAGTGGCCCCTCCATCGCGGTGCTGCACGCTTCCGAGTAAATAACAGGATATCCTTCAAAGTTGATGGAGGACGCTTGTTGATAATCGAGAATCACTGAATTGTGTGATGCCCATTTCTCCGGAGTGCCATGTATTCTAGAATCAAACATACCATCTGAGAACTGAAGTATGAATTCGCTAACTGAAAGCAGCTTTCTATCTTTCTCTGTGAACCGCCTTAACACATCAACTTCAAAGCCAAGTTGTTTCAATCCCTCTACATGCCTCGTTGAACGCCCTGGCTGGGAATCAAACACTACAGCAATGTTGCTGTCAATAATCAGTGGGTCCATATGATACAGGATTGTTTCCTGTGGGCCAAATACTCTGCCAACCGGAGTGTCAGGGATTTCATCTCCGTCTATGTCCTGAATAAACCAATCAGTGAACCCATAGGATCCTTGATATTCTATTTGAGTCGCAGGTAGTTCCTTGTTTGTACCAATCAGCAGTACTCCTGCATGTTTTCCTTCTTCAAAGCAATCTTTAACCGTCTTGTCTGTCAACACCCATGATCTACCAGGCTCGACTACAAAGTCAGCGCCTATTTCTTGTGCCTTTGCTTGATATGCATCAGCATTTTCATCTCCTACCTTCCCGCACACAATGAGCAGCTTACTGAGTGTTTCTCGAGGTGTCCTGCCAATCTCAAAAGTGAGATCTTCATCCTTTCGCTTCTTTTTACCTATTCGACGAATCTCATTTATTATATCTGGACGATGACGGCGGCGGCGTGGTTCATTTACTATTGAGTTCATCCTCAGTCATCGCATTCAGATGAGCATCGAGATAATACCCTTTCTACGGCATCCCCTTTGGATAGTCCAGTATATTCTAATACATGGCGAAGCGTACAAAAACAAGCGCTAAGGAGGTCAAAATCCATTGGACCCGGATATCAAAGTAGTATGCCTTGATCTTGACGGAGTCCTTTATGATGGGCCAAGTGCCGTTCATCCAATCACAAAAGAACTTGGAATAGAGGAACAGTTCATGGCCATCTACGCGAAGCAGGGAGAAAACCGTCGGACTATGGCTGAGGCAATAAAGGAGGGAGCCAAGATATGGATAGGAGTGCCGACAGACGGTACTCTAGACCCACTTGTTGAATGCCTGCCCCTGATGTGCGGTGCGGAAGAAACTGTTGCAACATTGAAAAAGTGGGGCTATCTCGTGGGATGCATCTCAAGTGGTGTTAGTCAGTTCTTCATGAAGCCCTTTGGAAAGAGGCTCAATCTAGATTTCGCCTACTCCAATATGCTAGGAGAGAAGAATGGGACTCATGACGGCGAGGTGCATTATATCATGGAAGGGCCTCAAAAGGCTGAACGGATGACTGAGTATTTGGAAGAAAACGGGTTTGCAACCAACAATCTAGCTAGTGTGGGTGATGGTGAGAATGACATTCCGTTGTTTCAGATCTCCAATCTGAGCATCGCGTTTAATCCAATGACTGAAAATGTCAGCCGCGCCGCTAGCCTAACTATCCGGTCCAAAGACCTCCGATCTATACTTCCCCATTTCATTCCAGATGCTTAGCCTAGAATGCTCGTCAAGGTTTCCAATATGTGGGTCAGATTCTCTTCAGTCACACCTGGATGAACTGGAATCTCAATGTGCGTTTCACCTATGGTTTCCGCATTCTGAAATGTCATGGAAGAATAGTCAGGATAATTCACGCACCGAGACCACCGCCAACTGAAGATATTCTGATATGTTCTCTGCTTGTGACAAGGTAATGCATAGACAGTGCGAGCTCCTATCTTCGCATCGCGAAGACGTTGGAGGATTTCATCTCGCGAGAGATTCTTTACGAAGAAGCGCGGAGCATATACATGATAGCCTGACTCCATTCCAGGCAAGGTGATTTGCGGTTGGACCTCGGGAAAGTCTGAGAAGAACTGGTCATATCTGCTGGCATTCTCTTGTCGCTTTCTGACTACTTCAGGCATGCGTTTCAACTGGACCCGTCCTAGTGCTGCTACTATATCCAGCATTCGATTGTTATATCCAACACGATGATGATTATAGCCACCCTCGGGACCCCGTCCGTGATTCTTTATCATCAGACAACGATCCATGAGTTCTTCATCATTCGTTGTGATCATGCCTCCTTCACCTGTCATCAGGTTCTTGGTGGCATAGAATGAGTATGTTCCAATGTGCCCTATTGATCCCACCATTTTGCCGCTCACAGTAGCTCCATGTGCTTGACATGCATCCTCAATAACTAGGAGGTCATGCTTCTCTGCAATCTCCATGATTTGGTCCATCTCGCATGGCATTCCAAAGATATGAACTGGCATAATTGCCCGAGTGTTCTTTGTAATGGCCTCTTCAATTAACTCTGGATTGATATTGTAGGTGTCAAATTTCACATCAACAAACACAGGAACAGCACCAATCATGACGATAGAATTGGCTGACGCAATGAAGGTGAATGGAGTTGTGATAACTTCGTCTCCGGGTTGGAGGCCTAGAGCTTCAAGTGCGGTTGAAAGTGCTGTTGTTCCGTTGCTGGTCACAGTGGCATACTTGGTCCCAACGTAATCTGCAAACTCTGTTTCAAATTGCCGCGAAACCTTGCCCTCTGCCAACATACCTGATTCGAGGACACTCTTCACTGCCTCAATCTCTTCTGTTTCGATAATCGGTTTTGCTGTAGGAATCATCGGAGTCACAACTTCAAGGAACTATACCATTGTTAAAATGATTGTCTCATTCTTCGGATTCTTCAGCTTCAAGGATTGCCCTCTCATGCTTTATTCTTCTATTTTCCACAAATCCCACTCCTCCTACCGTGACACCCATTATAGCAAGCGCAACCAGCATATACCAGAGATTGCCCAAGTAGAAGATTATTGCAAGGCAGAAACCGCTTAGAAATCCTGTAATAGCCCTTATGAAATTCGTTGTCTTCCTAGGAGTTAGTCTTTGACTCACCCAATCAACAACGGTAGCAAATCCTACTGCCATTGATATCATGAACCAGAACCAATCTGGTTCCAAAATGGATCTGAAGAATAAAAGCAGAATCATACCTAATCCTAGACCGCCATAGATGCCCGAACATCTACCACAGAAATATACAGAACGACCTGCAAAGGAAACCCTGAGACAATGTCCATACTGAGACGGAGGATGATGAGACAGAAGCATACTCAGGGTATCAAGTATACCTCTACCATCCATCGAAGCTGGATCATAGACCAATTCATCTGGTCGTACAGGCGCGTCTTGTTCCGCGGTCACAGAATTCCCTCAGTGCCATTGCATAAGACACGACTTATCTCTGTTTGCCTCTCGCTATCAATACATTGACTCATGACTGGAGGAATGCAAATTCCTTCAAGGCGATCTTTGCAGAATTGACAGCCTTATCACATAAGACGCTCCCAATTGATTCTGATGTAATTGAGTCCACGATTTCTTGTATTCGGTGGTTTCCATTGCTGTCTTTGGAAAGATGTGGAAAGTAGGCACCAAGTACTAGTGTTTCAGTAAGAGTTTCATGCCAAAACTGGAACGATGCTGAATCAGATGATGCCCGCAAATGAGTTAGAATATCACAAAGGGTAGAAAAAAAGGGTAAATCCAATCTCTTTGGGACTGGAATCATACCCAAATTGTTGGGTAGGAGATTGACAGTTAAACCTGCATTATTCGTCAGTACAGTCTTGAAAAACCAAGATATTAGGTTAGAATTCAGCAACACACAGACTGCCTTAAGCAGATCTTCACTGGCATCAGTCAAATAGGTTGTTGAGTTGAGTACCAGATAGTTTCCAGAATCATAGAAAGCAATGGGATGTTCTGAGTTTTGCTGCACCACAACCTTTGGAATTTCCTGCAAGTCTCTTCGACCGGGTTTTGCCAATCTGGCGACATCATGATTCAAACATACGTTGCCCTTTATAGCAAATTTCTCTACATCCCTTCCTCGAAGTAGAGGCTTCCAATTACCTCCCTGCTTGGCTGCGTCTGAAATGAACTTTCGATTGCATCCTGTTTCAATTCCGCGTTTTATTGTGACCAATGTGTTTAGCTGCGGCAAATTGGACAAATACTGCAAATAGGGTATAACATCTGAGGTGATACTCAATAGGTACCGATGATTCCAAGCTGAGATTAGACTGCAATAGTCATCTCGGTCAACGGTTGATATTTCACAGCACCTGCCGAGAACAGAATTGTATCGTGATAGACGGATTTTGGGAGGAATTGCTCTGGGTCTATTTTGCAGGATAATGAATGCGGTTTCAGCCGTCACACCACGAAAAACTCCTGGGCCACAATCTGAGATATGAATAAGGCCATGGGATTTTACAATTGACTTCCTGAGTCTTCTAAAAGTGTCGAGAGTTAGAAGATTCTTGTGAATCAAATAGCCAAGGATTCCGTTCTGCTTCAGTTGGGACAAAGATGCCTGGACAAAGAGAGCGTGTGTGTTGTATTCTCGGGTTGTATCATATCGTGCTTTGATAGTCTTCTTAAACTCAATCTCCGCGGATGTGAGTCGCATATATGGGGGATTTCCTATCACAATGTCGTATTTCTCATCAAGTACTTCTGAAAAAAGAGTATCTGTGACTTTGAGGTTTGGTATGCGAATCAATGAAGGAATTGTGCCACTGATAGAGTATAGAGCTAGCCAAAGCTGAGCCTCAGCAATCGCAATCGCATCTTCATCAATATCGTGCCCAAAGAGCGATTTGCTTAGCAGATATGATGCTACGGAATCGAGTTTAGTGGTTTCTACATCAATGCTTTCCAATACAATCTTCTCTTTTCCTGCTGAGATTCTTCTGAGAATCTCTTCGAGCATAGCGAAAAGGAATGTCCCACTTCCACACGCATTGTCCAATATCTTGAGACCCAGTAGTTGAGAAACCGTCGAAATACGGTTTTGCGATTCGAAAGCATCAACGGAGAGACTGCTTATGGTTCGTGCAAGATTATATGGAGTGTAGTAGACTCCCCGGTTCTTCCTGCTTTTCTGACTTTTGAATGCCTCAAACAAGTTACCCAGTATCAAAACTCTGGTGTCGAGCAGTGATTCATTATTCTTGGGTTCCAAGTTGAAATCTAAGATGTTCTCGGCACATTCTTGGTTCCAGCTGGAACGCGAATCAGAAAACAAGCCGAGATGTGTATAGTCGGGAGACCTTGGTGGTTCTTCCAATTCTTTATGGATCTCCTCGAGTATGCGAACGAAGACTAGTCGTAGAATCTCGATATCTGTAATAGCATCTGAGGCATTCTTGAACTTAACTAGTTGGCGAATAGTCTTCTGCATACTTTGTTGATTGACCATCTCTGAACCTCAGACGTATCTTTGATAGAGACAATCTGCAAGATGTGTCTTTCGAATTTTGATATTGATAATGAAAGATTAAGATTTCATAATTTGTTAAAGTCAATCGATATGCATCGTATAACAGGACGAGAAGGACAGCATTAAAATGGTGGATTCAATGTGATAGGACCAATTTAACATTCGAAATGGACGCTGATGGAAAATGGCCAATTTACTATTAGTCGATATGGACAAATGTACTGGCTGCAAGCAGTGTTCTCTAGCTTGTTCTTTGACGAAGGAGGACCTATTCGACCCATATAGAGGGAGAGTGAAAGTCTACAAGAAAGAGGACATCGCGCTAGGCATTCAGTTCTTGTGTGAACAATGCGATGCACATCCATGTATTGATTCGTGTCCTGAAAAGGCACTATCAAGAGATGATGAAACGGGAATCATCACTGTTGATAATAGCAAATGTACGAGCCAGGCTAAATGTGTGGAAGCCTGTCCTTACCATGGAATTCGACTGCATCCAGAGAATAACAAGGCGATAATCTGTGACCTTTGTGGAGGCGATCCGTATTGTGCAAAGCACTGTGTACCCGGTGCAATTCAGTGGATGGGTGCCACAGATGACTTGTTGAAACAGAAGAAGAAGCTACGATCGGCTAGAATGGCCATGTATCGTGAGTTGAAAAGGGAGGCTGCATAGAATGTACGGGCATCAAGGAAAGATACTACATGTTGACCTTTCAAGTGGGAAGATTTGGAAAGAAGACATTCCAGAGGAATGGAGACGCCTGTACGTCGGCTCAAGAGGTATAAATGCCAAGCTCCTTTGGGACTACTGTAAAGATCCAGCGATCACATGGGATGATCCAAGGAATATAATCATCTATGCCCCCGGCGCGGTAACCGGCACAACTGCTCCGTGCTCAGGCCGAACATCTGTGACCACTGTTGGTTGCACAACTGGGCTCTATCTCAAGAGCAACACTGGAGGCCACTGGGGTTCGGAACTGAAGTTTGCAGGCTATGACCACCTAGTTGTTCATGGCGTGGCGGATAAACCCTCATACATCTGGATCAATAATGACGACGTGGAAATCAGAGATGCCAAGGACCTCTGGGGCAAGGATATCATTGAAACGGATACTCTGCTGAAGAAGTGGCATGGGAATGACTCAAAGGCGCTGTATATTGGCCCAGCTGGGGAAAAGCTTGTTCGAGCATCTTCAATTCAGTGCTCACTATACCATGCTGCTGGCCGTGGAGGCGGAGCTGCAGTTATGGGTAAAAAGAAGTTGAAAGCCATTGCAGTGAAAGGCAACAAACCAGTAAGGGTGAAAGATCCGAAGAAATTCGCTGATGTTGCGGAAGAGATGAGAGAGAATCTTCGTAACGATAGCGGCGCAGTTGGCCTTCATGACTTCGGAACAGCGGGTTCGATAGCTGCTGTCAACGAGCTGCATGCATTCCCAGGGAAGAACTGGCAAACTGGGTATACTGAAAATGTCCATCCAATAACTGGCCAAGCTTTGGTTGAGAAAGGGTATCTCAAAAGACGCGTAGCTTGCTTTGGCTGCACTATAGGATGCCATCGGTACTCTGTCATAGACGAAGGACCAAACAAGGGAATCGCGAGCGGTGGTCCAGAATATGAAACCTTTGGAGCACTTGGCAACGGTCCAGGAATCATTGACACTGAAGGTGTCCTTCTGCTCAACGAGATGTGTAACCGTCTGGGATTAGACACTATTACAGCAGGCACTGTTTCCCAGTGGGCTATTGAGAGCTACCTGCGGGGAGTTCTTACGAAAGAAGACACAGATGGGCTTGAGCTTGACTGGGGCAAGCTTGATGAAACTCTAAAGACGGTCGAGGCATTGGCCTTGCGAAAAGGCAAGCTGGGGAACCTCCTTGGAGATGGTCTCAAGATAGCAACCAAGAAGGTTGGTCACGACTCCTATAAGTGGGCCATCATGAACTCCAAGGGTCTTGAGCAGTCCAATGTCGAAACAAGATCTGCGAAAGCATATGCATTAGCCTTTGCAGTCAACCCCCGAGGAAATGACCATCTCATGACTGAAACCTTTGCAGAATTCGGAGCTAGCCCTGAGGCGGTCGAAGTCATTGAGAAGGTGACAGGTGACAAGAAGTGGGCGTCACCTCACTTCACTGATTTTCGCGCCGAGATTGTCCGCTGGCATGAAGACTGCTATGAGATAACGGAAGCTTTGGGATTCTGTGTATTCACTTCTACAGCCGCTTTTGGAGTCAATCCCGATAACATGGCGCGTCTGTATGAAGCAGCGACAGGCATCTCCTTGACTGAGGATGAGATGATGTACACTGGCCGCAGAGTCGTGACACTTGAGAAGGCGTTCAATGTGACACGTGGAGCCACCAGGGAGCATGACAATTTGCCCTGGAGGTTAATGAATGAGGGAGCCGCTAGTGGTCCACTCAAGGGCGAGATGAACTCCCAGGAGGAATTGGATGGCATGCTCGACAGGTACTATGCGCTTCACGAATGGGATCCCAAGACAAGTTGGCCCAAGAGAGAGACCTACGAGAAGCTTGGTCTCAAGGATGTAGCAGACTATCTAGAGAGCATTGGCAAATTGCCCTAGAACAGGGGGATTTCTTCCCCCTTCTCTCTTGTTTTGAAAGAAATGGTGAGATGTCATGAAAGGTTACAAGGAATTTGGAATGGCTATGACAGGTGTTTTCCCAGTGAAAGAAGGTGTTGAACTGGCGAAAGCGACAGAAGCTGCGGGATTAGGATCGGTCTGGTTCGCTGAAGACTACTTCTTCAGAGGCGGGATTCCATACATGGCTGCAGGGTCTATGGCAACCGAGAAGATACGAATTGGATTGGGTGTTGTCAATCCCTACTCTCGGCACCCAGCGTTAACAGCAATGGAATTTGCGACTATAGATGAGATGTGCAACAAACGTGCTATCTTTGGTCTAGGGTCAGGCGTACCTTTCTGGATGGATCAAATGGGACTCTGGGATAAGAAGCCAATCTCGAGGACCAAGGAGAGTATCGAGGTCATCAGAAAGATAATGACCGGAGAAAGCATTACTCACAAGGGGAAATTCTTCGAAACCAAAGCTGTGCAGTTGATCTTTGAACCTGTTAGAAAAGAAGTTCCAATCTATCTTGCGTTCGAGGGAAAGCAGGGAATGAAACTTGCAGGGGAGATTGGAAACGGAGCCATAATGTCAATCTTCTGCACTCCAAACTACACAAAGTTTGCCTGGGAAAGAGTTGAAGCAGGTGCTAAAGAAGCAGGGAAGTCCTTGGATGACTTCGAGATGGTGGGATATCTTCCAGTTGTGGTTGATGATGACTTGGACAACGCATACAACATCGTCAGAGAGTTTTCAAAGCTATACTTGCCTCATTCTCAGGCAGGAGGTCCTTTGATGGAGCATGCAGGAGTCCGACCTGAAGATACAATTGCTTTTAGAGAGGCTGCAGAGAAAGGCGACGATGCTGGGCTTGGAGAATTGATTACTGACAAGATGCTGCAAGAGCTTTGCGTTGTAGGAGATGTTGAATCATGTATCAAACAGATACAAGACATGATCGATGCCGGAGCCAATACTCCTGTGGCATTTCCAGTTCCAGGTACCAATCCAATTGAAACAGCGAAGCTGATTGGCAAAGAGATTGCTCCACATCTCAAGTAGTCAGACGCATGCGGTGAGAATATGCACGAACCATGTGAACCCTTCTGCCTAGATGTAGATGGAGAGCCGGACTTAACCCCTGAAATTCGAAAGAAGAATCGGATTGTTGGATACATTACGACGTTTCTCGTTGTGTTCGTATTGGGAACGACTGAGATCTTTGCATCGTGGTATGTATTTCGACTTGGAGGAACCCCCTTAGAGTCAGGAATCGCCTTCGGTGTGTTTGGATTTGTGTATATGTTTTCGCCTGCAATTGGTGGTCGTCTTTCAGATAGGGTTGGTAGAAAGAAGACGCTTTTAGTTTCCACAGCAGCTTATGTCGGGGTCATTCTTCTCTATCTTCTTCCGTTCATTCAAACTATTCATTTGATAGCGATACGCACGGTGGAGGGCCTTGTCTTTGGATTCATTGCTCCAACCATTGAAGGAATGGTCGCGGAACTTGAACCAGAATCACAGGTAGCGACTCTTGGCAATTTCTCAACGGCATGGAGTGCGTCAATGATCCTCCCACCGATGATTATTGCGTATCTCGCTGGTATCTATGGAGACCTCTCGAGCATCTATGTTATCCTAGCCATTGAGGTATTCTCATTGGCAATTATCGCATTATTCCTTCAGGCGTACAAGAGAAAGCCAGAAACGCCTGAGAACTTGAATACAGCGACTCAAATCACGACTAGGGAGCAAAAGGCGAGCAAAGCGTCACCCATATTCATTGCGTCATATCTCTCTGTGATGCTATGGGGTGTAGTATCGACTGTAATTCTGGCCTTATTCCCTTCCTACATTGAGAATCTCGTTCTCCTAGGATATCCATTTGCTACAGAAGATTTCGGAAACCTGCTTCTGATATGGAACATTGTTCGAACTGCTGGTTTCATTGCGATCGCCAGAATGCCTGGGGACTACATGAAGACAGTCATACTTCTTGGAGCAATTCTGTCTGCGATTTCAGGCTTCCTTTTGTTCTCATTCATAGACATCTGGGTGTTTGCGATTGCAATGATGCTTTCCGGATTGGGGGTGGGATTCAACTATCTGGGAGCCTTGTATCTGGTTGTTTCAGCAACGGATTTGGAGAAAGGAGCTCATGCTGGACTAGTCGAGAGTATGGGCGGTGTGGGACTCTTCCTCGGTCCAATCGTTGGAGGCTGGGTGACGGGCTTCGGTCTCACATTCCCGTATCTCATGTATGCACTTCTGGCAGTGGTAATCTTGCTGATGATGATGGTCCTACTAAGAAGAAGCAAGACTTAGTGAAATGTATATTCCTCAATCAGACTTTAGCACGTCATCAAAGACACCCTCGATCGCAGGGATTTCTGTGATGCCCTTCCGTGGAGGATTTGGATAGGCAATCTTGCTATGCGTCAATCCAGTTTCAGCCAGCGTATGAGCCATTCGAATTGCTATCACCCATGGGTCCAAGATAGGAATGCCAAGTTCCTTCATGATAGGCTCGAGGTCAACCTCATGAGAAAGTGCCGTGCATCCGAGGACAATGACATCTGCCCCATCCTCTTCTATAGCCGTCTTGCACGTCCGTAGGAGTTCTTCCTGTGTATCTTTTGGGTTCTTCGGAATGTCTAGAACTGGCATTGTTAGATGCCGAACACTGGCGCAGAATGACTCGAGACCCTCTTTCCGAACGCCTTCTTGCATGCATCTCAGAAGCGATTGGCCTTGAACTGTAATTATACTGAATTTTGTACCTAGAGTAAGTGCAACGTGAAGGGCTGAGTTTCGTGGAGCAACAACAGGTACCCTACAGACTTCTCTAGCTGCATCAAGAACGGGGTCACAAGCACAATCGATGACAATTGCATCACAGCCGTCCTTCTCTGCTTTCAATATTTGCTCCAAGATGAATGGCGCATTGTACGCTTCGTCGACATGCGATTCAACACTGTGTGTGCCATATTTCGGAGTATAGTTTACTATTTCATACCCCATAGGAGTATGTAACTTCACGAAATCTCGCTTCTTCTCATCCATCCACCAATCTATGCCGGTAGCACCGATAAGGGCAATCCGCTTCATGATGCAACACCAGTAAGAACCGACAAGGTCGGTCGCCTTTCAAATTATCTATCGGAGATTTCCGATGATTTCTTCCATGGGTATGTACTCAAGTTCAGGATGACCATAGCGCTCAGGATGGAATGCCTTCCGACCAATCTCTGTACTCCCAGCATATCTCAACCTTTCATGTGCAGGAGATGCTGTAACAACCACCTCCATACCCTCTTTGAGGTTAGCACTCATGACTCCATGTCCGGTGTCAGGATAATGTATGCAAATGAGATCAGGAAACATTACTACCGGTTTTCCATCGCTCATTGCCATCATGTACTCGTTCTTCACGACAACTTCGAATTTGCTCTTCAAGTCCTCTGGCTTGATTCTCACCACTACCTGCCAATGGCCTGCTCGATCCTCGCCTCTTACTTCCTCAATCTTGCCCTTGATGAGTCTCTGGCCGCCCATAGTATCTAGGAATGCATCAATTGGATCCTTTTTGCTCTCGTTTGCATCACGTACAGCTTCACCAAGCTCAATTGATTTCGAAATGCTGTCTGGAATCACGGATTTCTTCAACTGTGCGCCAGTCTGATGGTAGTGGTTGTTAGCACCAGCTCCACCATCCTGAACCACTGCGAATCTGCCAATCTCATCAGCAAGAGCTGGTGACGTAGACTTCTCAACGACTACTATGCTCCCATTCTTCGTAACAAGTGGCATAGGGCACAGCTCTATTCCATATCCAACAAACGAAATCATCTGGCTCTCTGGAGCAGAGCGGCCGAGTCCATCCCCATCTACGGTGGTTATCCCTGCTCTAGCGGCTAGCGACAACATGACAGTAGTATTCGTGCCGCCCAGCTCAAATGGTACAAGGTGGTCGACCTTCTTGCCGGCGATTTTCTCGGACATCTTCATTGCTTCATGGAGCTCATATCTGGTCTCCCAGGCTTCAAGCATGTCCCCTATGGAGGTGAATGCCTTTACGCTTCCCATGTAACCGCCACAGACAATGAATGCATCATCTTTGATCTCAGCTGGAGGTGTGACCTCGTAGACACGCCCTCGGTCATAGTCCCAATCGACCATTGGCTTACCAAAAGTCACAGGATCTCCTCCACCGCCTGTCCCTAGTATTCCCACGCCTGTTAGCATGTCGTAGGAATTCTGCTTTGTTAGTTCCATTGCATCTCTCTCCAATGATTGCCTATGCGGAATGTTCGGAAACTAGTCTGCGTTCCTAGTTCCTTCCATTGAATGAACTACTTTATACCAGCGTTGCTTAGGACCAACCTTTGCTCGACGCTTCCAAGACCCTGATTTCGGTTCCTCCTCAATCATCTGATGAAGCTTCTTGGCTCTGGACAACACTATCTCCTTTTGCTCCTCAGTGATTTCCGGAACGGTGGGTACGAAGTCGAAGAACTTCTTGAGGTTCTCCGTCACAGTATAGTAAAATCCCCAGTCATCCGATAGCATCTTTGCTATGTACTTGCCATTGACCTGAGTGTCATCATCTTGAGTACTTACATCGTGGGCAAGGAAAGTAATGATTAGATCCTTCAAGTCCTTGGCATTGATCTCGACTATCTGCGTCTTCTCTAGGAATAGCTCCGCCAATGGAATTGTGGGTTGGTCCACCTCTAGTCGGTCTTTCTTCTTGAAATCAATCTTATGACAAAATTCAAGGTGATCGTAGAAGACATCTACCTTGCGTTCACGTTCAACATCGATGAAGAGGTCTCTCAATGTGCTAGCACGAGCAAATCCGGGAGGAACCCAGTGGTACCCTAGTTCATCTCTGAACAGATTCCGCAATTTCTTCTGATGCTTGTAGTAGCTTATGAAGTCAATATCCGTGACCTCTCTTCCCATCTTGATATGGAGGTCTGTATATTCCGGACTCTTCAACCTAAATGCAAGACAGCCAATAAGGCGAAGTGGAATGTCCATTTCAGCAGCTGCTTTCTCAATCCGCATTGCTTCCTCCATGAAGTCATCTAGAATTGGACCATATTTCCCATTCAAATCTCTGTACTCCTCTAGAATTCAAGGGTCTTATTACACCTGCGATGTTTCATATGACATTAATATCTTGTGACATGGCACAGACTCCTTTTTTTCTAAATCTCCTTAAGCTGCAAAATGTGTTGCACCATTAAACTTTAAACAAGGCTAAACTGTCACATCGACAATTCGTCTGGGACTCTGAGGAGTTCACAACGCAGAAACGATTACGAGGTAATTAGATGAGGATATTCCAAGCCTGTGACCCACACGGAAGCCAACAGACCTGGGAGAAAATGTGTCGGGCACCAAAGGCGTTCAAAGCAGACGTAGCGATGATGTGCGGCGACCTAACCGGGAAAGCCATCATGCCGATTATACAAGAGAAAGAAGACAGATGGTATGCCAACCCCCGAGGCCAAAAGAAGACCTTCAAGAAGCAAAAGGATCTTGACAAATTCATCAAGTTCACTAAGGACGAGGGGTTCTATCCAGCAATACTTACACCGGATGAGTTGGCGCATCTTCAGGAAACGCCTGGAGAGATCACCAAGCTCTTTGAAAGACTAATGGTGGAGAGAATTCAGGAATGGATGCACATGGCTAATGAACGGATACCTGAAGACGTAATGGTCGTTGTGAATCCAGGAAATGATGACGACTATGTCATTGATGAAGTAATAAAGAATGACGAGAGAATCATATATCCTCTACAGAGAGTTGTTGACATTCATGGATATCCCATGATAAGTCTGGAATGGGTAAACTCCACACCGTGGAACACTCACAGAGAATGTCCTGATGAGGAGCTGCTGGACAAGCTGGAAGCAGAATTTGCACGTCTTGAAACAGATGATTACTCAAACGTACTCTGCAACTTTCATGACCCTCCATTCAACTCAGGACTCGATGTAGCACCTCAGTTGACTGAGGACCATCGTGTTGCAAAGGCAGGTGCACATGAGATTATGACACCAGTTGGTAGCAAATCAGTCCGAGCAGTGATTGAGAAGTATCAGCCATTATTGGGCATGCATGGTCATATCCATGAAAGTGTGGGATACAGAAAGATTGGGCGAACGCTCTGTGTTAACCCAGGCTCAGAGTACAGAGAGGGCATCTTGAAAGGATTCCTCATCACCATCGAAGATGGAAATGTCCAAGCGGGACGAGTAGAGCTTTAGCTCTGATGTCGGAGAGGAAGGTGCACTTGCGCCTTCCTTCCAACCTTGTTTTTAGTCCATTGGAAATATATAGAGCCAAGCATAATTCTTGTTTAAGTCACTTTAATGGGATTGGGACTAATATGACTTTGATATTAAAAACGAGGACCGATGTAGACGACCTCACCACCGGATGCACATTCTTTGGAACTGGCGGGGGCGGCTCAAAGCAGCTCGGACTCGATATGCTTTATCCTCACATGGATGCGGGGAAGACAATAGAGATTGTTGACGTGGGGCACGTGAAGAATGATGACTGGGTTGCTTGCTCTTACTATTCAGGGACTATCGCACCTCCTACTCCAGAAATTGAGGCGTTGAGAACTCGATTTCCTTGGGACTACTATGAGCAAGAACTAGCTGCGGGTCTCAAAGCGTTAGAGGACCATATGGGAGTAAAGTTCGCGGCGGTGGCTCCATTTGAGCTTGGAGGAGTGAATACGCCAGCACCAATAGATTCAGCTGTGAAACACGGCATTCCATGTGTTGACGGAGATTATTCAGCAAGAGCAGTTCCAGAGATTTGCCAGAACACAGTATGCATCAAGGGGTTCTCGATGGCACCAATGGCTCTTATCGATTGGTTTGGTAACAAGAGCATAGTAGAACATGTCATCAACTTTGAGATGGGTGAGCGAATCTCCAAGGCACTCAGTGAAGCTGCCTGGGGAAGGTTGGGAAATGTTGCTTTTCCATTGAAAGGCTCGGATTTCCATGATGCAATTATCCCAGGAACACTGACTAAAAGCTATGAAGTTGGCAAGATGATTAGAGAGAGTCGTGACACGGGCGATGATCCTGCTGACAAGATTGTTGAAAATGTAGGAGGCTGGATTCTCTTCCGGGGAGAGGTCGTGGATAAGACATGGGAGAACCGGGCAGGCTACATGTGGGGCGAAACTAAGATCAAGGGAAGTGGTATTAGGCCCGGGTCTGAGCTTCGAGTCTGGTTCAAGAATGAGAATCATGTCACATGGCTTGATGACAAACCTTGGGTCATGAGTCCGGACATTATTGAGATAATTGATGCAAAATCTGGTGAGCCAATAACAAACACAGACATCAAAGCCGGTGACCAGGTCAGTGTAATCGGAATGAAATCAGAACAGGTATTTCGTAGCACTGAAGGTTTGAAGGTTTTAGGCCCACGTCATTTCGGCTTTGACCTTGACTATAAGCCTATGGAAGATCTTGTATAGAAACTGAAACTACTGGGCTCGATTCAGGGCAAATCGAGTCCCTTTTCTTACAATCTAATTTTGACGACATAGTGCTTCCGGAAACCACTTGGAACTTTCAATACCTCAATTCCATTATAGTCGTCATTAAAGAATTTGACAAGATTCTTCTCGGGATCCTCACCGCTTTTTCGCATAAGACTTGATGTGTGCATTATCAGTATTTGGACCCATTTCTTGAGGTGCCGCCTTTCGTTGGATACCAATGCTTGATTCTCTTCTACATAGTCATGAATCAACCATGCAACCTTTCTATTATACCAGGCTGAAGTCATCCAGCTGATTAGCATTAAGCCGACTGCAACAAGGGCAATTGGTAAGCCAATAGGTGCTAGCCAATCAAGCTGCAATACGTAAGTGAATAGCAGAATTGGAACTGCAATGGTGAGTGAAGCCATCCCAATGAAGGACATTGTCTGCCTACGATTCAGCGAGGACTCAACTCCAGGGACTTTTGGGCCAATGGCAGCGAGCTTGGTGAGAGCCTTCCTCATGGTTCCCCACTGCTGAACGAAAGTCCTAGGCAATTCTCCTTCTCCAACTTTCTTATCGATAAAGCCCAGGTCATATGTTCTCTGAATTCGATAGCCATCCAACACTGTCAATAGATTCTTGCTGAATCTCAAATCCAGATTCGCGGGAGTGAATTGGAAATCGTCAAGCGATACTGATGATGGCCGCTTTACCTTTTTATCTTGCTTTCCCCGGTGACTCATCTTACCAAGTCCTCTTAGCGATTGGCTCGCGAATACAGCTAATTAATGTTTACGATTAACTTGCGGGCATATACCAGCTTGTTTAAGAATGGGCTGGCAGGAGATTCAAATAACTCTCAAACCGACTCGCGCTTATTCATGGGGATTTACTAAAGATGAGTACATATGACAGACTTCCAGACCTTGAATATCTTGGTACTGATCCTTATGACGACAAACAGGAGCTCCAAATCAATTCAGAGTATGCAAGATTCGTTCTTCCTCGCGAAAAAAGAAGGAAGAAGTATCTAGCTACATATGACGCCGGTTGGAGTGAGGTAGTATCCTTTGAAGTCTGTGAAGTGCATTACTGTAAGGATGATAAAACGTGGCCGATGTATGAGGAACTTCCTGATGACTTCGAGCCAATTGGACCTGCAGGGATGCTGTTTCTGTTTTCGATGCCATATGGACGTGCAGTTTTTCCAGTCTGGGCTACATTTCCATTGGAGGATGTGGCAACTGTAAAGGAGCTGGTTGAGGGGATTCTTGAACGTCCGAGTCTACCGGGATTGGCACATCATGGTACTGCCGCAGCAGTCAGATACATTATTAACCAGTGCGAGGTCGTTGGACGCCATAGGGCACAGTGGTTCGATTGGTCAAAGAGAGGGCGTATGGCTAAGCCAAATCCAAAATTTCGGGAGCGAGGCCCCGATTATATCTTCTGTAAAGAGGGAATGGCAATAGACTTCTACGGTGCCGGTGTGCAACTTGCTCAGATGGCCACGTTCTGGCCTTGGAGGCTTATTGATAGCATCTTCAATGATCATCAAGAGTTCTCGATAAAATACCAATGGCATGAGGATGCCTATCAATATCAACAGCAGGTGCTCGATGATGAAGAGCGACAGCGAATTGTGGAGGATGCCAAGAAAGCGCTCGATATCTACAGATCCTCAGATGATATTGAGGAGGTACTAGCAATCAGACCTAGATCCTTCCCTTCGCGTTTTCACAAATCGTGGGACAAGCTGGAAGCATTTTCAAGCAAGGCAAGCAGAAATCGATTTCCGCCCATATACGATTTTGCAGAAGAAGAGCCTCAGGAATCAGAGGAAAATGATGATAGCGCCATTTCCTAGATGATGATTCAGCTATCTTTTGGCTACTGAGAGACGCGAAAAAAGAGAGGGGTGAAGAGAGCTTGCGGCTCTCTTCAAATGAAATGCGTTCTACTCTGGCGGAAGCTGTCCGAAGATAGCAGACATCTCGATGCCTTTGGCCTTGTTCTTAGCACCGTAGTACATGTAGGCTAATTGACCAATCACGTATACGATCACAGTGAACCAGACCTCGTAAGCGGCACCACCTGGTACGAATGCTATCATAGAATAGAAGAATGCGCCGCCTGCAACCAGACCACCGATTGATATCAGTGGAATGCCCAGGAACTTCCACGCTCCGCTTCGCTCCCATAATGTTGGCCTGTAGTACGGTAATGATACCGCAGCCAGTGCCATCTGCCATCTGATAAAGACGTAGGTGAATGCTACGCCAATCAGTGCGTCGAGAGCAGTGCCGGTTGTAATTACTAGGAATGTAGCGAAGGCTACTGTTCCAAGTGATAGAATCAACCAGAAGTACAATGTAATGTGTGGAACATGGTACTTCGGATGGACACTTGCGAATGCTTCAGGACAGAACCGGTCCATAGCCATGGAATGCATTGGTCGGGTAACCCACAGTGCATTGCTCGGTGAGTCTAACACGCTCGCATAGACCGGACATAATATCACGAACCACGCTAACGGATTGGCTCCAAGAATGACTGCTGCATAGTTACCAAATCCTGGGAATACGCCTCCAGCGAAGTTGATGCCATACAGGTCGGCTCCCATGCTTGACTCAACTGCGAAGCCTGAGAGCATGAAAAAGAAGGCGATACCAGCCCATCCACCCAGATTGCTCAAGGGGATGTTTCTACTTGGCTGTGCCACTTCACCTGCTACTGGCATAATAAGGTAAGGCCACATTCCACCAACGGTTAGAATCAAAGCAGGGCCCACAGCTGCCCAGTCAAAGTCGACATAGGCTGAGTTGTCGAATGCAGCGATCGGAGCCCAGGTACCTGAGCCCATTGTACCCTCCCAAACTGACTGAGTAATGGGAGTCGCTAGCATAACAAGATCAGCAACTAACAACGCTATGATATTGATCAATCCGAGGATTATCGTAAACCAGCCCAACCATTTTACGCTGAGATAGCTAAAGATGAATCCTACAAAGATCATTATTGCTGCTGCAACAAACAGTAGAATCCAGTCTGATCCTAGAGCTGTCGCTGCTGCAACAAGACCAGCGTTGCCGGTTGCTGTACCAACAACTACGAGACCGCCTGCGAAGATCTGTACCGCGAAGAAGCTACCTGTCCCTCTAAATACAGGATTGGTAATTACGGACCGCCAACCTTCCATCACACCAAAAATTGGACTGAGACCTCTACCAGTGAAGTGGTAGGAGGCACCAGATCGTGGCATCGCAAGCATTAGGCACATCAATGCAATTGCTTCAAAGAAGACGATTCCTGCGCCGATGGCATACATCGGAACTAGATGCGCACCTGGATACCATGATGAAACCTGAGGCCCGAAGTAGTGGAACCAAGGTCCAAGAGTTAGTGCAATTGGAAGAAGCAGGGCAAAGCCCGTACCTACTTCCTTTACTAGGCCGGAGCTTTCACGCACGAATAGGAGTTTTTGTTCCTCGCCCATTGCGTTCTTCTCCAAATTTCTCTCTCACGGTGAATTGTGAATCTCTCTCCGTGATGAGCCAGAAGTAACGCATTTCCTCTATTAAAACCTTAAGGCGCGCCTTTCGTGCGCTACTTTATGAAAAAGTTAACATTTTGCGATTTAATACAATACCTATACAATGAATTGAGTATTATCCCATCGACTAATGTAGAACTTGGATGTAAATGACGGCCTGAGTCGAATGCGTGTTGACTCATGATTGGAACGCTACTCTTCTGTGGATAGACGTTCCCAAAACTCATCGTCCGGGATAAGAACCTCGACTTTTCTCTCTCTCACGCCGGTGCGGCTCTCTAGAAGAATGTTAAGGCATATCTCAATGTCCATCAGGTGGACAGGAGGTACTGAAACCTTCACATCAGCACCTGCATAGCCTAGAGCCTCGTCCTTCCCCTCAGGGGTAACAATCCCATTCGATATTAGAACTCCCTGATTGGCCTTGAAGGTCGGGAGAGCGCCACGGATCTCAAGTATTGTATCACGTTCTATCTTCTCGTCAAGACGACATTTCCTCGCATATACAACAACAGGAGACCTCCCTCCATCGTCTCGCCAAGATGTGGTCATGACAATAGTGTTGTTGTAGCGCCTGATAACTTCAGATTTCTCGACTCTGGCCCTGATGTTCAGTAGAATGATCTTCGCTAGCTCTTCAAACCCATGGATGTCAAGATTAGCAATCCTCTGTCGCATCTCTCTGCGGGTAGCTAGGTTGAACTCTTCTGCACGATCACGAACCTCTCTTATTAGGTCCTCATCAACAGCACCCTCACAGAGGTCATTATACTGATATAGGCCAGGTCGAATTCTAACGAAATAGGGTGGTCTATTGTCCTCCTCGGCTTGTTTTCTCTCAATAGATAGCGATGCAGAAACTGAAGCGGCATCACGACCAAGAGCCTCAGCAATTTTCCTATAATGTACAGGTTCAGTACGTGCGTGCGCAGCAAGCCACTCTTTCAATGTTAGTCGGTGTCCATTCGTTTCAGTCAATTAGACCAGCCTTCTTTTGCCGGTGATGGCAAGTTCCCTGTTTGATGTTTCATTCAGCCCTGCTTAGGGTATATCACTCTTGTGTAGGCACGAGAGCTACCGCCTGAAAACACTTGTGGTGGCTTAATATGCCCTCATGCTTAGAGACTGTTCCGTCATACTTAACTTAAACTTTGGCTATTTTGACTTGAATGTTAAGGAAGTGTATGCCATGACAGAGGTCTTTGTCAAACTCATGAATAAGGGGCTCAAGTCACATGAACATGACAAATTCAGCTTTGAAACTCAAGACGGAGCTACTGTCAGAGACCTGATTGACGACCTTCGAGAATCTTATGGGGAGAGATTCGAGCCATACCTTGAAGAGAAGGGCAGCGGCAAGCTGCGAAGAGATGCAATTGTCATTGTGAATGGTAAAAACATGGTAGCACATCAGGGAGAGAAAACAAAGCTCTCGCGAGGAGACCTCATTGTATTCATGATTGCTGCAGTTGGGGGATAGACCAATAGTTAGTCCTCAGGGAAATAGTCAGGCTCAAGTATCTCCCTATCTACAATGCCGGCTGCAACAGCTACAAGTTCTGCAACATCCAAGACTCTTGCTTCAATATCAGCCGCGTAAGTACCATGGGTGAGATTCATCTCGCATGCCGGACAGATTGTTGTGAGTAGGTCAGCATTGGTCTCGATGAAATCGCCGATGCGTTCCTCTGCGACCTTATTGGAATGGTCCTCGTACATGATTTTGACTCCTCCACCTCCGCCGCAGCAAAATGCTTCCTCGCGATTTCGCCCCATCTCAATTAGCTCGACGCCGGGTAGCGCATTGAGGACAGTGCGTCCAGGATCGTATATTCCCCGGAGTCTTCCAATTTCACATGGGTCATGGTAGGTCACTTTCTTATCAATTGGAACTTTGAACTTGAGTTTCTTTCCTTCCACAATCTCCTGAAGGACCTGGCTAGTATGCCTCACTCGGAATGGAACCTCTTTTCCCAGCAACTTTGGATATTCCTCATCAAGAGCTCGAAAGCAGCTGGGACAGGGAGTGATTATTTCTCGTATCCCTAGCTCGGTAAGCATATTGACGAAATCTTCTGCATTGCTTTTTGCTTCGGAGTCTTTGCCAGTTATCCAATAGGGCGTCCCACAGCATCTCTGTTTCTCTCCTAGGAAGTTGAGTTCGTATCCCGCGGCCTGCAATGTTTGCACAAGTATTCTGGTCTTCTCCTTGAATCGATGACTGGCTAAACATCCCGGATAGAACAGGGTTTTGGCATCATTTGTGAATTTCAGGCCCTCAGCCCACTTTGTGTGCTCAGCTGGCGGATCAGCAAAGATATTCCCACTATCCACAACGGTATCAGCCATCTTTGCTCCGGCTTCGGGAATCTTGATCCCCTTTTCCACGAAATCAGCTCTCATGGCCTTCGTAATATCAATTGTATTGATATCTGCCGCCTTCTTGCATTCCTCTTGACAACGGCCACACATGAAGCAACCGAAAATTCGTTCAGCCATCTCCTCAGAATAGTCAAGCTTCCCCTCCAGAATGCCACTAGCAATGGCCATCCGGCCTCTCAGAGTCGACGATTCCCAATATTGGGTGAAGAGTTCAGGACATCGCTCATCGAAATCTGCCCCATGACACAGATTGCATCTACCGCATGCATAGATCATATCCTTGTAGTCCTCGATTCTCATTCAGAACTCCTCCTCCGGTATGAATATGCCACGTTGCAGGATATTCTTGGGATCTAGTGTTCGCTTCAAAGTCTTCAGCAAGCGATAATAGCCAGTGTCACGTGCAGCTACAAATTGACGAAGCCCGTCTCGCCCGCCTATTCCATAAGGAACCACTGGCCCAGCCAGCACCATTTCATCTATCTCATCACACATCTTGACAAGCTCATCCCATTCTTCAGGCTCTTTGTAGTTAGTTACCATGAAGGCCAGCCATCGCCTCGGCAGGACCTGTCCACCAAATCCAGCCTTTGTGTATCCTCTCTTCTCGATAACCTCCTCCCTCCAGACCTTGTAAAGAAATGAGATATCATCTATTCTCAAAGAGCCTGAGCCAAAGAAGTGCCAAACACCAGTTTTGAACAAATCAGTGAGCCCTGTAAGAATCCGACCATAATAGTCATCTGCAGGGGCACGGTCTCCAATCTCACCGCCCAGCTCCTTAATCTTATCCTCAATTCGTTTCTTGCGATGTGCGACAATCTCTTGCTCATAGCCAAAGATATCCATCATCAGAAAGAACACATCAGGAGCAGTAGGATCCACCCACAGGTATATCCCCTGCAAAAACTCATCCCCCACATGCTGATTGATGAAATGGCCGAACTCAATCACTTCATCAAGCGTTGGCATGACCGCAGTCAACCGCTCACTAATATCAACCGCGGGACGAATTCGCAGAGTTAGTTCAGTGCAGATTCCAAGAATTCCCTCTGCGCCTATGAACATCCCAGCCAGGTCTGGGCCCAGGCATTGCCGTTCAAACTTACCTGCACTAGGCCAAGCGGCACTGCCTGTTTCCACAACATCACCATTTGGCATGACCATTTCGAGAGTTATCACATCTTGATTCCCATGGAATCCGAACTTTGCAGTGGAATGTGGACCTCCTCCGGCTTTCATCACTGAGCCGCCAATAGTCATGGCAGGACCGCCAGCTTCACTGCAAAGATAGGTTAGACCTTTGTCACGTAGTTCCTGATCCAACTTGGCCCAGGTACAGTTGGGTTGGACAGTCGCCACAAGATCCCTCTCATTTATGTCAAGAATCTTGTTCATCCTTCCCAGGTCTAACATAATACTTGGACCAGATACCTGAGGGAGAAAGGCATCCCAGTGTGAGGTGCCGCCGCCCCTGACATATACTGGAACATCAATGTCATTGGCAATCTTCAGAATGCCCTGAATTTCTTCACGGGTTTCTGGCATCACTACGTGGCTCGGCTTCTTCTGCTTTGCAGGACTAAGGTCTCTGCTATAGGGGATAATATCGAAGTCCCTATCGGTAACTCGGTCTGAGCCAACCACATCGACGAGAAGCTCCGTTATCTTCTTCACATCAACCATATTAGGACCTCCAGTCTGAGGACGGACCTCACTATCCGTGATTTAACGAAGGAGTGTGGTCCGGGGTTAATTAAGCACTCCGGTTTAAACCATGTTAAAGGTCCAAAAGGAGTGGATGTAGATTCACATTTGCCTCTTAGGTGTTCCAGCATTCCTTTGAAAGGGGTAGCTGTCTACTTCTGCCATCTATAGATGCAATAGTTATCTCCACGCATCATGCAAAGAGGAATGGTCATGCTGAGGTCTGAGTCAACTGCTTGCGCGATGCCTTCGTCAATCTTGCATACCCAGTGACAGATGTCTTCATTGGCACCCTTTGTTCGAAATGTGTCAATCCATGGACACGCAGTGACTTTGAGGTCAAGTAAAGTATCCGAAATGTCAGATATCTCTAGTTCAAATCCAAAGAAAGGATGAGCGGCAGCAAAGAACTCGTAAATAGACCTTAGATCACCTTTTCTGAGTCCTCCGCTCTTGACACCATCCTCTCCCAGTTCTATGCCATGAAGACGATTTGCCTCGCCAAGTGCCTCAAGCCCTTTCTCACCGAATTGCCTTCTCACTGTTTCAACATATACAGTATGCGCAGCAGCCACTGTAGACATACCGACTTTTCTGACATCGTCCGCTGAGGGTTCCTCCATCTCTAACACTCCTTCGTTCCTTCTATTTTCCTTTAGATCTCTTGTCTATAATCTTCCGCATTTCTGCTTCCACATCTTTGCCCAGAGGTTCAACCTCATGACTGGAGAGAATCTCCTTGACTTGTTCCTTTGCCCTCTGGAACATGTCTTTCGAACCTCTCTTTTCCCATTCCGGTCTGGAAGCCCGTTCAGTCAAAACAGGCTGCCATTGTTCCTCTAGTAGATGCTTCTTTGTAAATCTCAATGCTTCTGGGGTATTGAGATAGTTCTTTTCATGTCCCACTGCTGCAATAAGATCAGCAGCAAGGGTCTCCTTTGTCACTCTCATACCTTTTGCGATTCGCTTTATGGCTCCACAGATTTCATTGCTTATTCCGAACAACTCATAGCTAGCAGTCACTCCAGCTTCAACTATTCCGTATACTGCGTCGTGTACAACATCAGCGCCAGCAAGGGTTGCAACTAGTACATTGATGGTGTTCTCATATACGGCCTGATGATCAGGAATCTTTGAGTCAATGACTCCAGCCGCACCGTAGTAGGGAATGCCATAGAATCGAGCCATCTGGGAAAACGCCGCGTGAATTAGTCCATTCTCAGGCGACCCATAGGCTGCGGTCCCATATCGTTGGTCAAGAATGGTTGCGCAGGACCCCCACATAATGGGTGTACCAGGTCCCACAAGCTGAGTTAGGACTACAATTACGTGGTTCTCAACTATCCCCTGCACTATTGTTCCTGCTAGCGTAACTGGAGCACTGGCGCTAGCGAGGGCACCAGTACTGATGTCAAATGGTATCTTGTATTTCGCGCATTCCAGGATCATATCAATGATTTCTGGCGTATACTTGAGGGGGGGAACATTATTGAATCCTGTATCAATAAAGGATGGATTCTTGATGAACTCCTCCTCACCCCCAGCCACAATCATTGACATTCTAATCACATCTCTCCACCCCTGAGGAGTTAATGCGACTAAGCTTAGATGCTTCTCAGCACTTTTGAACATAGCCAAAGCCATTTCTTGTTCCCAGATGGTTTTAGACACATCTTGTGGAAGGATGTTTGGCTTGATGTAGTCTACAGTTGCGAAGTAATCTGCAAGAAGTGTGAACTCCTCTAGATCCTT
This sequence comes from Candidatus Hermodarchaeota archaeon, assembly GCA_048885865.1. Lineage (GTDB taxonomy): Archaea > Asgardarchaeota > Thorarchaeia > Thorarchaeales > Thorarchaeaceae > SMTZ1-83. Next base: position 153,692 of record JBHLLF010000002.1, on the reverse strand, counting down.
CAGTGTAGATAGTCTTCGTTCACCCGTTTCCAAGTCTATAGTATAATGAGCTCCAAATGCATTCGTATAATATGACGCTCCATCTCCAATCACAAAATCGTACTTCGGATTCCGCGATGCCATCAAATGCCTTCCAGGCGATTTCTGCAGAGCATCCTGCAACAGGCTCTCAGGGATTTTCACCACTTTGGACTTCTTATCTACATCTGCTCCTGCATCCCCGAGTAGTTTCAGTGCCTTATCATGTTGAACCATTACTCCAACATTTTCAAGAACCTCCATGGCTGCTACATGGATGTCGGCTATTTCGTTTCTACCTAGTAAATTAAACATGCAATATCACCTCTAGTTCAATTCTCGCCTACCAGCTGCTTCACTAGTTCAACTGCACTAACTGCATCTCCCGCCCAGCCATTAGCCCCTATTTCGACTGCCCACTCATTGGTTGTGGGCGCCCCTCCAATAATGACCTTCACTTTATCCTTCAATCCAGCTTCAACTAGCTTTTCGATAACTTCCTTTTGCGCTGGCATTGTAGCTGTCAATAGAGAAGACAGTCCTAATATGTCGGGTGAGTGTTCCTTCACCTTCTCAACGAATACCTCAGAGGCAATATCCTCACCAACGTTAATCACTTCAAAACCCTCTGCTTCTAGAAGTGTAGCGACAATATCCTTGCCGATGCTATGGATATCACCCGCCACAGTACCAAGTATGACCTTTCCAAGCGTCTTCATCTCAGCCTTGGATGCTTTTATTTCTGGTAGTAAGACAGACATGCCAGCTTTCATGGCATCTCCAGCCATGATTAGCTCAACCAGAAAGACTTCCCCTTTGCTGAACTTGTCTCCAACAGATTTCACGCCTTTTGCAAGTCCATTGGTGATAGCGTCAAGGGGAGGTATGTTTTGCTCCAATGATTTCTTTGCGAGATCCTCGCATTGCTCAGAATCTCCTTCAATGACGGCTTTTTCCAAATCCTCGAATATATCGGGACTCATGTCATTTCTCCTCCTGTATATGATACAAGCATGAATACACAGAATTGTGAGCTGCTTGAACGCTTCACGCAACCTCGCTTATTGTCTGTGGGTCTTATATCTCTAGTCGTTCTTCTTAAACGACTGATAGTCGCTGGGATTTAACTTATATTATATTCATGAAGATTCAATTCAAAAAAAAAGAAGGGGATGCCCGAGGGTTGTTAGTCCTCAGGCTATGGTGGATTTACTCAGGTGATAATGACGTGTATATTGCATCGAGGTCTATATTCTGCTTCTGTAACCGCCGTGCAAAATACACAAACCATAACGCCGAGAATCCATATTGGACGCACATCGAGACGATCGACAGAAATGCTGCCCCTTGGAAGAAGCCAATCAATAGGAATAACGATACTGGCAATATGATTACGCCAAGTAACGATACCAAGGCAAATCCGCCGATCTCAGGTTGCGCTCTTATACTCCCTTCATATAACGGCCGCCGTATGAAGGGCAATTGTAACGCAGCCATTGACTGGAATAGCATCTCGATGCCCCACAATCCCACTAGCGAAGTGACTACGGCCAGGAAGCCACTTAGCCCTGGATTTGCGTAGGCAAATGCAAACGGAGCACCAAATAGGAAGTAGTATAGGATTGCATAGGTTGGTGTGTGATACTTCGAGAGCCTGCCGAAGACGGATGGCATCATTCTGTCGAGTGAAGCCTGGAAGAATCCTCTCGTGACCCACGCCATATTTATTGGAGTTGCTGTAAGTCCGATGACTACTGGTGAAAGTAATATCCATCCAGAGATAAACGGATTTGCAGCTAACACCGCAGTGAATGTCCCTAAGCCTCCTTGGAAGACACCTGTTTGCGTCAAGTTGCCTGATGCTGCTGCCACGCCATATTCACTTGAGAAGGTCCCAAAGACCCCTTGGAATAGTCCAGCACCTGCTGTTAACAATCCAGCAAGAATTAGCCCACCCAGAAGCTGAGTCAGCACTAGGTTCTTTGCTGGATCTGATACCTCTCCACCATAAAGCAGGATAAGATATGGCCACGTTAGGCCTATAGGCCACACCGTTGCCAACAGTGTCATTTCTATACTAAACACCGGTGCTGCATACCCTGCAGCAGCGGCCACTGTTTGCACCTCTGTATACGCTCCTGCACCCCAAACTGCATCCCAGCGGCCCTGGACAGCAGTTGTTGGAGTACCAAGGAGAACGAAGAGCGCCATTAACCATCCAATTGTGGAGAAGACCCCTCCCGCCATCTGTATCCTGGGTTCCATCTTGAGTAATGGCCCTAAGTATGCAATTACTGAGAATAACGCCATTAATAGAATTGAAACAAAAACAAGTACCATCGGCTCCTGTGTGGAGAAGGTAGCCCCGAGTCCTTGCATTGCGGCATTATTCGTAACTGCGCCCCACTGAGCGAATGCAGCGCCCAGGAATACAAGAAAGAGGTAGAACTCACTTGTCTTGATGATGGGATTGGCTATTATACCACGCCAAACCGCAATTGTCCCCGCAACTGGATTAAATCCTCTTGCAGAGATTTGGTATAGGCCTGAAGAACGAGGCATGGCCATAGACAGGAGTGTCATCATGAGGGTATACAGGAGCATGAAGAACATACCTATTCCCCATGTCATGCCGGCATTGATACCCGGGTAGAGATCCTGTAGAATACCAACAAATAGCCATTGATACGTTCCTAGACTTGCACCAATAATTGCGAACAGAGAGGTCCATGTACCGAAATACTTGGTCAGCCCTGAGGTTGGCCTTAGAAAGAGTACTTCTTGTGACATCTAATCTCTCCCTCTATTTCTTTTAACCTCCTCCGAACTTAAATCAGAGAAGATGAATCGCTAATGGAGGTGTTCTGTGTAATAAGAGTTCCCGTTTTTGTTTAATGAGTAGACTACTATGTTTAAAGTTCATCAGTTGTCCTTAGAATTTCCAAGCATGAGATATAGGTAGACTTCAGAACGTAACCTTCACTAGGTAGTATTTCCGCCAGGGCCTGGGCTCTTTCACGACTTCGATGTGATTATAGTCTAAAAGCCCAATTCCAACCAGATGTTCATCAGGCTCTTCTTTCAATTGATGCAGTGCACGTCGCAGTTCATTGATTAACAATTGGACTACTGATTTCAATTCTTCAACTCGAAGTTGCTGCGCCTCGGGATTATTCTTAAAGTATTCATCGATACTCTTCGCAATGCGCGCTCCAATTAGAGATCTTCCGAGAAGTCCAATTATCATTGCAGAAAATGCAACAATCATTACATATGGGGCAATCGTACTGATAAATGGAATATCCGGTGCGATGAGGCCAACTATCAGCAAGATGAAGACAATAGGTATTGCTATCTGCCAGAATGCTTCGGTATACGACTGATACCGTGCAAGACGAAGAGTATGGGGATTTGATGTGGGACCACGTGCCATTCTAATGAGTCTTCTACTCAGCTTCTTCCAGTTTTCTCCAAATATGCGCCCAAGGGTTCCCTGCTCCACCATCTTTTCTACGAAACTGAGATTGTAGAAGATGTGCGACCGATAGGCGTCAATGTGGTAGATTGCTTTTCGTAAATCATCAGTATCAACTTCACCTGGTTGCGACCTCTTGGCTTTCCCCTTTGCACGCCTTCTTTCGCCACTATCAATGGACATCTTCAATCACCCACCAAAATACGCTAAGCTGTCACACTGACCGCTACCACCTCTTCTTCTGGCTTCCTAGGCAGATCAATTACAAATGCATTCAACATACCCTGCGTGTATGCGGAGCCTGGATTGACGCAGAGTGTACGACCAATGTGTTCCATACCTACTGATTCATGGATATGTCCGTGAAGACCTAGGAGAGGCTGGTATCTCTCGAAGGTTTCGCGGACGCTTTTGCTTCCAACAGGCACCATTTCAGGAGCTCCATATCGGACCTTAACCTGTTGCTTGTCATCCAGTTTTGGTGCAAGATCTATCAGTGTCCCATACGGAGGGGCATGGAAGTTGCAGACTAGATTCTCATGTGTGCTGATTCGACCAAATTCCGTCTCCAGCTTGACCATTAACTCATCCTCAGGACACTCACGCGGAGTATCCCAAGGCGTTGAATTCACCCATTCACAGGAGATCATCTGATGTCTATCGTCAAGATCAACAACTTTTTCGATAGACTGCGTAATCCGACTGCTTTTCATAATGAGCTCATCAATATCCTTTGCATCATCGTTTCCAGGACTCACTATGACCATTATGTCATTAGGAACTTTCTCCTCAATGAGATTAATCCAAAACTCCATTCGCTCAAGCATCAGCTTCTGAAAAAGGGATTTGACTTTCTCTGGCGAATCTTGAAGCTCTTCTAGTTCCGACTCATTTGAGAAGAACCAATAGAAGCCGCGTTTCTCATAGATGTCTTTAGCCCTTTGAAGGTCCTTCTCGGACTTGTATGTTTCCTTTCGTCCCCACGGTGATGACCACCAGACGCCTGGCTTCTCCTCAACGATAGGCACAACTGCCTTTCCGGTGAGGTCACCACACATCATGACAACATCGCAATTGTAGGCCTCGTGGACTTTCACCATCTTGCGAAGGACCGGAACGCTTCCGTGAGCATCACAGGAGAAGAAGATGCGGGTCAAGATTAAACCTCGCAAAGCCAGCGGCCGAAATAGATATTTAAACGTTACAGAATTCAAGCCAGGAATTTGCTATTCCTCGAAGTGTTGTACATGGAAGGAGAGAAAGGAAATCACCAAGTGTTTGTTGACGAAGCTCTTAGAATCATCGAGGAGGCGAACAAACAAGGAATCATTCTTAGACTCATGGGGGCAATAGCAATTCGACTTCACAGCCCAGAATATGCGTATCTGCATGAGAAAATGGGTAGGTTCATCACTGACATAGATTATGTCGCCTATGAGAAACAGTCATCCAAAATAGAGAAGTTCTTCGAAGGCCAAAACTACTCTCGAAGATTGCTCTCTTTTAGCTTTGCATTGGGAGGCAGAATGATTTTCATAAACAACTCTGATGGGCGACATATAGATGTCTTTCTTGATCGACTAGAGATGTGTCATAAGATCGAATATAAGAAGAGATTAGAAATTGATAGTCCTACCGTTCCTCTTGCAGAATTGCTACTTCAGAAGATGCAGATTGTGAAGATTAGCGAGAAGGACATTATCGACACCACCATGCTGATTTTAGCTCACGAAATTGGCGATACTGATGAGAACACCATCAATGCTGGCTACATAGCTGAGATACTCTCCAAGGAATGGGGGTTCTATTATACAGTTACTACCAACCTGAAAAAGGTCGCATCATTGATGCGTGAGTTCACTGTTCTCGATAATCAAGAAAAGGAGGTTGCAAGTTCTCGAATAGAAGAGCTTCTTCAGAGCATTGAGGACAAGCCAAAAGGCAGATCTTGGAAGATGAGAGCTAGAGTTGGGACATCAAAGAAGTGGTACAAGGATGTTGACACCCCTGGGGGATGAAATTAATAAATCCACTAACAGCCAGAATCTCTGACTTCAATTCAGCTCTTCTTGGCAATCACAACTGTACAGAAATCGCCACCCTTTTGCAGATGTGTTTCTCCAACCTCTGTAGGATTCTGGGCTTCTAGCTCAGGATTCCAACCCTCAACGAATCCATTGTCAAATAGCTCGAGTATTGGACAGACGGTCGCTAGATAATCTTCAGTCAAGCCCATCTCTTCGAATGTAGCAACGAGAGTTGGGACTGGACATCTACGCCAATGAATAACTGCCCTATCCTCAGTAAGTCCAATTATTTCTGGATTGAAGACTTTCGTGCCCCCAAATAGCTCACCAAGAGTCTTGAGGTCATTCTTGCCAACTGCCTTGGCTGCATTCTTTCCTGCCACATATCCAGCATCATAGTTAGCCTGCTTGATGTCTTCCAGGATCTCTTCGCCATACTTCCTAGGCAATCTGTGAACGAAATAGGAAACAATCAAGCATCTAGTGGCTATCTCTCCTGCAACAAGTTCGTTGCATAGCTCCCAGCTTAATTCGTCAGACAACTCTTTCACCTTAGTTCATGATTTTTCGATTAGAAGGTAATCTGGACCTTGATAGACTGTGATTTCTTCTTATCCAAAGCGATATCAAAAGCTTCTGATGCCTTTTCGAGTGGGAATTTGTGAGTAATCAAGGACTTAGCATCGATTTTCCCTGATTCCAATAACTCTAAGGACACAGCGAATTCCTTTAGATGGGTCCAATATGCATATCCCCACGCGCCCGTTAGTGTGACTTCTTTGGTAATGAGGCTGAACATATTGATAGGCACTGGATTCAAGAAGATGCCAGTCGCAACAATAATGCCGCGCCTCCTAAGAATGGTGACGCCCTCATCCAAGACAGGTGCTTCTCCTCCAACTGCCTCAATGACCTTATCCACCCCCTTTCCAGAAGTTAATTCCATTATTTTCTCAACCACGTTTTCAGTCCTTGCGTTAATAGCAGCGGCTGCTCCAAAGCGTTTCGCAGCCTCAATCTGAAATTTGTGTGTGCCAGTGACAAAGACCTCTCGGGCTCCAGCTGCTAGAACACCCTGAGTTGCAAAGAGACCGATGGTCCCAGAACCTAGGATGGCCACTCTGTCTTCGTTAGATACCTTAGCGCGTCGGATGGCCCGTTCGGCAACTGCAGCGCAGTCCATCATAGCCGCTTCTTCAAACGAGGTTTTCTCTGAAATCTTGAAGCACTTCTCTGCTGGGGCTACAACAAACTCAGCTAGTCCACCAATGTAGTAAAACCCGATTAGTCCTGAATTCTCACATAAATTATACAGACCGGTTCTACACCAATCACACTTGCCACAGTTGACTGTGGGCTCAACAACCACTCTGTCGCCAACCTGAAGGTCAGTGACACCCTCGCCTAGCTCCTGAATTTCACCTGCAAGCTCATGACCTGGAACATAGATTCCTTCACCAATCACAGATGATATTGGAATGAATGTCTTCTCTTTGTACAGATGTAAATCGCTTCCACAAATTCCAGCTGCTCGCACCTTGATCAAGACCCAACCAGGTTTGAGGCTTGGAATATCAAGTTCCTCAACCCTGAGATCCCTAGGTCCGTAAAGAATCCCAGCCTTCATTTTTCCCAATTTGGCCAATCTCCCTAAGAAGACGCCCTGACGCTGCGAACTACATAAACATTTCCGCTGAAGGTTTAATTAGCGGTTGCATCTTAAGGCGGAGTTAAATCCCACAAGCGGAATTAGCACATTCTCAGGAGTGTCAATCAAGAATGAGTTCACGAGAGAGATTCCACAAAGCTGTTAACCATGAGGAGCCAGATAGGGTGCCAATCGACTATTGGACAACGTCGGCTGCGTACCGCAACTTGCGAGATCACCTAGGCATAACTGCCAAGGAGGATCAAGAATGGGGTATAATGGAAGCATGGAAAATCTCTGAGGAAATGCTGCGTAGACTTCATGTAGACTTCCGACGTGTGTACATGAATCCATCTTCAAGTTTCAAGATGAGGACCTATCCTGATGGCTCTACCGACACAGAATATGGCTTTCGCGGAAAATACATCGGCCTCTACTGGGAAGTGACCTATTTCCCATGGGCTGAGTTCACAGAAGTGGAACAAGTCGAGGAGTATCCGTGGCCGGATGCTGATGATTCTTCACGAATGGAAGGCGTTGTTGAGTGGGCGAAGTACCTCCATGATAAAACTGACTATGCAGTGGTTGGGATGGTGGGCGGGCCATGGGGAGTCTTTGAGATATGTGAGCACTATATGCGCGGATTTGACAAGTTCTTGATTGATCTGGGCCAACGCACAAAGCTTGCGGAAGCAATGATGGACAAAGCAATGGAGTTGGCACTCGATATGAATAGAGTCCTTTTGGATGAAGCAGGAGAGTATCTGGACATTGTACAAGTAGGTGACGACCTCGGGCATCAAGATGGTCTGATTATGAGTCCTCGGATGTACAAGAAGCTCGTAAAACCTCGGCACAAGAAAATCTATGGTGACATCCACAAGAGAGCTCCTCACGTCAAAATTCTGTATCACAGCTGCGGAGCAGTAGAGCCGATGATTAATGACCTATTGGAGGTTGATGTGGATATTCTGAATCCGATTCAGCCTCTTGCAAAGGGAATGGACTCTGCTATTCTAAAAGAGAAATACGGTGACAGACTAACCTTTCATGGCGGAGTTGACCTTCAACGGGCTATGTCTGAGAGAGGCACTTCTGATGACCTCAGGAGCGAGATAGATACGCGCTTGAAAGCACTCGCACCGGGTGGAGGCTATATTCTAGCTCCAGCCCACAACATACAGCCGGATTCTACTCCAGAGAAGATTCTTGAGATGTATGACTATGCCGAGAAGAGGGGAAGGTATCCCCTCAATTTCTAGGGAATAGGCCGTTCCTTGTGAAGCTCATGAGGGTCCTCGCCATCATCAAGCTTCTCTGACCACCAGTTGTCAGTATCAACTACTCCCTCAGCGTGCTTTAGGACCTCCTCAATCTTGTCCTGAGGAATCACTACAACTCCGTCTCCATCCGCAAAGATAAGATCGCCCGGATTCACAATGACTCCGCCGCACACTATCTGTTGGTTTACGGATTCAACATCAAGTCGACCTCTCATAGTGCCTGGATGACGTCCTCGGGCAAATACCGTAAACCCAACCTCGTCAATATCTACAATGTCTCGTGATGTGCCATCGACCACAGCACCTTGAATGCCCCGAGGGATGCCTATCTTTGTCAACACTTGGCCCCATACTGAGCAATCCTTCGCTCCTCCAGAGTCGATGACCAAAAGGTCTCCAGGCTCGGCGTCTGTCGACAAGCTCATTAGATGATCGAGTTGCTTCTCGTCATAAGGCTGCTGAGATGGCGAACGGACCATTCTACCGGTTCGTGCAAATCCAGCCATTCTCACATTCTTTGTCAAAGGAACTATGCCACTATCCATGCATACTCGACCGATGCCAACCTCATCAGCCGCATCTGAGAATGCCGCCACATAGAGCTTCATGCAACGATCGATTATTGCTTGTCGTTTGTCAATCATTTATTGTTCTCCTATGGTCATCCTTGGCTATGTTTCCTAATGGCGTCTTAAATCTCCTATGCATTGAGGACATTAACCTCAGATAATCAGGTGGTCCAATTGGCACATTATATAAAGCAGGTGGACTCCGCCACCATCAGGGACTAGTAATGCTCGCGAAGAGAAATGAAATCATTGTGGCCAGCGAGATTCGAAAGATGTTCAGAATGGCAATGGGTAGAGAGAATGCACTTGATATGACAGTCGGTATGCCTGATTTCGATACTCCACAGTACATCAAGGATGCCGCATATCAGGCAATTGCAGACGGGTACACGAAGTATACCCACAATGCTGGCTTACCTGAAGTCCGCGAAGCATTTGCAGAGAAGCTTAAGCGAGATAATGGCATAGACGCTGACCCTGTCACAGAGATTATCTGCACTGCAGGAGGCATGGGCTCCCTATTGCTCTCTAATCTTGTCATTGTCGATTCAGGAGATGAGGTAATCTATCCAGACCCTGGATTTGTAAGCCATGCTGCACATATCGCAATGTGTGGTGGAATAGGGGTTCCAATTCAGCTTAAGAGAGAGCTGGGTTTTTCCTTCAAAGCTGACGACCTCCTGGAATTGATTACTGACAAGACTAAGCTGCTGGTTCTCAATTTCCCCAACAATCCTACTGGGGGAACCATTCCGAGAAACGAACTCAAGAGAATCGCTGAAATCGCAATCGAGCATGATTTGTATGTCCTAGCGGATGGTGCGTATGAGAAGTTTAGATGGAACGATGAAAAGCCGCTCTTCATTGGATCGCTACCTGGAATGAAGGAAAGAACAGTCTCACTCTTCTCGTTCTCAAAGACCTACGCAATGACAGGATGGAGAATTGGCTTCGCAACTGGTCCCGCAGAGATAATAGAGAATATGGTCAAACTTCAGGAACATGTGTTATCGATGCCTACCTCAATCTCACAAAAAGCTGCACAAGCAGCTGTAAGTGGACCACAGGACTCTGTGAAGATAATGACTGACACATTCAGAAAGCGACGAGATATCATAACAAAGGGATTGAATGCAATTGAGGGAGTTGAATTAGCTCCGCCTGGGGGCGCGTTCTATGTCTTCCCTGATGTTAGCGCATTCGGAATCAAGTCATTAGACCTGGCAGTTAAGCTTGTAGAGGACACCGGTGTTGTCACAGTTCATGGTTCAGCTTTTGGCCATTATGGTGAAGGGTTCCTTCGTATCTGCTATGCCATGTCTACTGAAACGATTGAAGATGCCATCCAGAGACTTGATACATATTTGCCGAAGCTCCTTCGATAGCTCGAATTTTGGCGCTAGGGGAAGAGTAAATAGCTATCGTGCTAGTATATTTGACGATGAACTCTCGGACCAGTCGCTTGCGCGACCGCATGTTAGATGCTCAGCCAACTATATCCTCAGAGAGAGCGAGGCTTTTCACAGAGTATCTCAAATCGCATGAAGATGAGCCAGCTAAGATTAGAATGGCAAAGGCATTTTCATTCGTCCTAGATAATATGACTCTACGAATTGAGCCAGAAGAGGTCATTGTGGCAAACATGGGACCCACTCCTCGCTCCTGTCAGATCTTCCCAGAATATAGTTGGACTTGGATTTATGACGAGCTTGACCGATTCAACAAGCGACGAACTGAACGTTTTGAGATAGAAGAATCCGACAAAAAGACACTCAGAGATGTCTTTGAATATTGGAAAGGGAAAAGCACAGCTGAAATCGCTCGGGAAGAAATGCCTGCGGATTCACAGCGTGCATCTAAAGCTGGATTGTTCACTATTGGAGCGCCAGGTACTGGAATTGGCCACTTCATTCCAGACTACGAACGTGTTCTATCTGAAGGGCTTGAAGCGATGGCCAGTGAAGCTGCTAGCCTTCAGGCCAAGACAAAGGACAAGGACAAACAGGAATTCTATGAGGCTGTTGAAATTTCAATAGCAGGAGTTATTGGGTTCGCCAATCGATATGCAGACTTGGCAGAGCAAATGGCTGCAGATACAAATGAACCAGAACGCAGGAAAGAACTTGAGCAAATGGCAGAGATATGTAGAAGAGTGCCTGCCAAGCCAGCCACTTCATTTCATGAGGCGCTACAGTCATTTTGGTTCATTCATTTGCTAGTGCAATTGGAGTCGAATGGCCATTCTGTATCAACTGGAAGATTCGACCAATACATGTATCCCTTCTACAGCAAGGATATTGCGTCAGGTCTGATAAACAAGGAAACAGCCATCGAGCTCCTAGAGATGTTGTGGATAAAATTCGCCTCTGTAATCAAGCTCCGCAATGAATACTATAGCGTAGCTTTTGCAGGATTTCCTATGTTTCAGAATCTTACCATTGGCGGTCAGGACTCCAATGGTGATGATGCATGTAATGACTTAACAGAACTCATTCTTGAGGCCACTGGAAACACAAGAGTTACTCAGCCCACCATTTCATTTAGGTGGCATAAGGGGACACCAGAGAGATTCAAACTCAAGGTTGTTGATGTCATCTCCAAAGGACTAGGTATGCCGGGCCTATTCAATGATGAGATTATAATCCCACTAATGAAGGATAAGGGAACGGATCCCTCCGAAATCCATGACTATTCCATCCTTGGATGCGTAGAGCCTATCATAGCTGGAAAGTCAGATCCAAGGCAGAATATCGGCTATGTCAATTTGCCAAAGATTCTAGAGATAACCCTCAATAACGGTAGAGACCCGGGTACTGGAGAAATGGTAGGTCTCTTGACTGGTGACCCAAGGGACTTCAAATCATTTGATGAACTCTGGCAAGCTTATGAGAAACAGCTTGATCACGCCATCGACCTCCTCACGAGGGCGGATAGAGTAGCGGCAGGTATTCTCTCAAGCGAAAAACCTACACCCTTCATCTCATCACTCCTTCAGGGTTGCTTGGAAATTGGAAAGACAATGCAGGAAGGAGGAGCGAAGTATAACTCCGGAGGCATAATGGGCACCGGCGTTGCGATTGTAGCCGACTCGCTTTCGATGGTAAGGAAATACGTATTCGAGTCAACTGAAATCTCGATGGACCAGATGCTTCAGATGCTAGAGAACGATTATGAAGGTAAAGAAGAATTCAGAATTCGTCTTGAGAACGATCCTGATAAATACGGAAATGACATTGAGCGAGTAGACTTCTTAGCTCGTGACACAGGCAGAGCCTTCTGTAATTCAATTCAGAAAAGGATGACAACGCGAAATGGTCCGTATCATGGTGCACTATTCTCAGTTTCTATGTATATACCTCAAGGCGAGGTTCTTGGAGCAACTCCAGATGGCAGAAAAGCTGGAAAGATGATTTCTGACGGCGTGTCGCCAACTCAGAATCGCGACGTTCATGGGCCAACTGCTGCTATGAACTCCGTGGCGCGACTGGACCACAGGCTTTGCTACAATGGAACACTCTACAACATGAAGTTCACTCCGGATTACTTCGAATCCACTTCTAGCAGAAAGAAATTCATCAGTCTAATTGACGGATATTTCAAGCTTGGAGGACTGCATGTACAGTTCAATGTCGTGGACAAGGAAACATTGGAGGATGCGAAAGTGAATCCCCTGCAACATAGGGATCTCATCGTACGCGTTGCAGGTTACAGTGCTTACTTCATTGAACTTGACCCATTTGTTCAGGATGAGGTAATTGCACGAACGGAGTTCAGGCCTAGCACTTAAGCATCATCCTACTTACGGCAGATTTAACTCTCAGACCATTCCTTCTCTTCTTGTTTAATCGACCAAAGAGTGTGATTCAATGGGATATGATGTAGTCACCTTTGGAGAGGTCATGCTCCGACTATCACCTCCCAACTTTATGAGATTTGAACAGACTCACAGCTTCAACGCTCATGCAGGGGGAGCTGAGATGAATGTGGCTGTGGCATGTTCCCGTCTTGAGCTCAGCTCAGCCTATGTAACGAAGCTCGGTGACAACTCCATTGGCCATTTCATCCGAAACCAGGCTAGAGAGCATGGTGTTGATACATCCCATATTCTCTGGGATCCAGATAGTCGCTGCGGCGTCTACTTCGTTGAATTTGGAGCGGCTCCTAGGACAAATCGAGTCATCTACGATAGGAAGGAGTCCGCAATAAGCAAGATCATGCCTAGAGAGGTTCCATGGAACAAGATACTTGATGGCACAAAGCTATTCCACACCAGCGGCATCACTCCTGCATTGAGTGCCTCATGCGCAGATGCCACTACGGAAGTTTTGACGATAGCTAAAGAAAAGGGCTGCAAGGTTTCATACGATGTAAACTATCGAGGCAAGCTATGGACACCAGAAGAGGCGAGAGAGTTTACTGAGCCAGCCTCAGAGTACATTGACATATTGATTACCACAGAAGAGGACACGAAGGTGGTCTATGGTATTGAGGGTAAGGACTACGAAGACGTCGCCAAGAAGCTGACTGAGAAATTCGGATTTGAAGTGGTTGTAATCACGATTCGAGAAACTCCCACCGTTCTTACAAACAAATGGTCAGTATTCGCGTATTCTGATGGTAAAGTCTACAAAAGCCCCGTATATGATGTTGAAGTGATAGATCGACTTGGAGGAGGCGACTCATGCAGCGCAGGTTTCATCTACGGCTACCTCATTCTGAACGACCTTCAGAAAGCTGTGGACTTTGGCTCTGCATTTTCAGCATTGAAACACTCCGTGCCTGGAGACCTGGCCTTCGTATACAAGGAAGAAGTTGAGAAGCTCATCAAAGGACGTGAACGCGGCCTCAGGATAGATAGGTAGGGTTGAAGTCATGTGGGAAAAAGAGAAAGCTCTAGAGTTGATACAGAGGACTGGACTTATTCCAATAATCCGCGTCGATTCTTCTGAAACTGCAATGAAGGTCGCAGATGCATTCCTCAAGGGTGGAGTGAGAATCATTGAAGTCACCTTCAGTGTTCCGGGAGCAACCGATGTAGTCCGACAGCTCACTGATGAACTAGGTGACAAGGTTCTGATTGGTACCGGAACGGTTCTCAACGCCAAGATGGTTGACGATGCAGTGGCTGCAGGCAGCGAATTCATTGTAAGTCCGGGATACTCAAGGGAGCTTATCGAAGCAACAAAGAAACACTCCAAGCCTTGCATTCCTGGCGCGCTGACACCAACAGAGATTCTTGATGCGTATAATCTTGGATCCGATGCAGTCAAGATTTTTCCATGTGGAAATCTTGGAGGAGCCGAGTACATCAAGGCTGTGAGAGCACCTCTTCCCCAGATTCCGCTAGTACCCACAGGGGGCGTCAATTTAGAAACGGCACGTCCATTGCTGGAAGCAGGGGCTTTTGCGTTAGGTGTAGGTAGCGCCATTACTGATAAGAAGGCAATAAAGGATGGCCGCTATGAAGTCATCACTGAAAATGTCAAGATGTTTCTTGATATTGTTAATGATGTCAGAAAATAAGCAGCATCTATAAAAGCGGCCCAAAAAACCACGAGCGACTTGATGATGATTCAGTGCATTTTATGATTCGCTCAGGTACGCGGAGGTGATAAAATGGATCCTAAAGTTATCATTGAATTGGAGAAGATTGTAGGAAAGGAGTATGTATCGACTAGAAAAGATGTGCTAATTGCATATTCTGTTTCAGCATCAACTAGCTATGACCCTGTGATGCCAGGAGCTGTGGTCCGTCCTGGAAATACCGATGAAGTTGCGCAAATCATGAGGATTGCAAACAAGAATCAAATCCCGGTTATACCGAGATCAGGCGGTTCTAGCCTTCAAGGAGAAGTTATTCCCAAAGATGGCGGACTTGTCATAGAAATGATGCGATTGAACAATATTATTCTGTACAAAGAACTTCGTTCAGTTACCGTTGGAGCGGGTGTCACATACGGCATGCTTGACAGTTTTCTCAAGCCGGATGACCTGTGGGTTCCATTCTACCCTGGCTCATCACTTTCGGCGACAGTCGCAGGAAATGTTGCTGTAAACGGAGCGGGATTTGGATCATCGAAATTCGGATGCATTGCAGAATTTGTCCTAGGATTGGAGGTGGTGCTATCGGATGGCCGCATCATTCAGACTGGATCTGAGGCTAATCCAAATGCACCAGGACCTTTCCTGCGATATTCGTTTGGTCCAGACCTTACTGGGCTCTTTATTGGTTCCTTAGGCAGTTTTGGCATCATCACGAAAGTATCACTCAAGACCCACAAGCGGATGCATCAGTTCGACTACAATACTTTTGGCTTTGACGACGCAGGCCAGGCTGAGCATTTCCTAATTGAGCTAAAGCAAAATGATGTTGGCTCTCTCTGGGCAGTCATCTATGAAGGTCACATTCTCGATTTATTCCTCGAAATGATAGGAGAGGAATTTGGAATTCCCAAATATGATTGGCCAAAATACACAGTTTCTCTTGTTCTTGGATCATTACGAAAGGACCAACTCCAAAGTGACATTGAGATGACTAGGAAACTATGCGAAAGCACTGGTGGCTATGAAATTGGCATCAAGGAATTGCCAGAAGGTGAGTGGAAGAATAGAATGAGGATTCTAGTTCGAGCTTCCTATGTCCATAGGTGGCATTGGCGAATATTGTATCACCATCAAACACCATCAAATTGGCACAGGACTATCGAAGAGTTCTGGTCCGTAATGGAGGAATATAACATTCTAGGTCACACTGCAGGTTTCCAATCGGGACATGCTAGCTACAATTTCTATCCACAGCTATTCTATGATCCACAAGATAGGGATGAAGCGCAGAGGGCGCGTGAAGCACACGGAGAGCTAGCTCGCCGCCTATTCAAGACTGGTGCAGTTCCTTTCAAGCTAGCACCTTATTGGAGTGATGGCGTTGAGGAGATGGACAGATACCTTGGACTTGTGAAGTCTCTGAAAGCATCGCTCGATCCCAAGGGGATAATGAATCCAGGTGTCTTAGGAGGTATTTGAGAGTTGGTCGGAGCAGACATAGATGACCTCCTTGAGAACTTGGCTCAGTGCAGAAGGTGTGGCATCTGTCGAAATGCCGTCTTGGAATCTATAGGCTTCGAGGGCGTATGTCCAGTCTGGAGGAACTCAAGTGGTTTCGAAACCAGCTTCATGAGAGGGAGAATCCAGGTTGCACAGGCGCTCCTCGATGGAAGGCTGGAGAAGACTGCAGAAAATGTCGAATCGATTTTCACATGCATGCTATGTGGAAATTGCACAGAGATTTGCGCAGCTGAATTCGATCCCAAGCAGACTCTCGAACAGGTCCGTCAAGTTCTGAGTGATGCACCAAATGAATCAAGGGATGCCATTGCAGAACGGATTCTGAAATATCTGAATCCCTATGAGGATGACAACAGCATCAGGAGAAACTGGGTAGGGGAGGTCGGATTTGATGTCCCAGCCAAGGCATCTACGATTTACTACACGGGATGTACCGCAGGGATGAAACTTCCAAACATCGCCATCTCAACTGTGAAGATATTGAGTGCAGCTGCGGAAGACTTCGGGGTGCTTGGGGAAGAACCATGCTGTGGGTCTATCATGATTAGGACTGGCAGAGTGGAGGAAGCTAAGGAGAATGCTGAACGAATCAAAAGAGCATTTGAAGTGGCAGGAGCTGAGCGTATTGTTGTATCTTGCCCTGGATGCCTAAAAACACTCAAGTCGGATTTCCCAAAGCGCTTCGGTATTGATCTTCCTCAAGTGATACATATTGTGGAGTATGCGGCTGAACTTATAAGAAACGGAGATTTGAGCTTTCGAGGACCTGGACGGAAAAGGATAGTCACATACCATGATCCCTGTCATCTTGGCAGAGAATTCAGAATTTATGATGCACCGCGGGAGATTCTCTCTGATATTCCGGGGATAGAGTTAGTAGAGATGGAATCCACGAGAGAAGCAGCACTATGTTGTGGCGCAGGTGGAGGTGTACGTTCATATGATTCAGATCTCTCCAAACGAATAGCGTCAGATAGGGTTAGGCAGGCAATTGAAACAGGAGCTGACCTCATTGCTTCTGCATGTCCCTTCTGCGTAAGCAACCTAGATGCGGGAGCAAGTCAGGAAGGAAGCTCAATTGGAGTCGCTGATATTGTAGATCTATTGGCTGAGAGTCTCTGAGCTGAGAAATAGATTCCTGAAGAATAGGGGGACGCTGGCCAGAGCCAAAGACTTGGTGCCCATCTGGGCATTTGAGGTCCACCCTCTCAATTTGAACGTGAGTAAGTGGTGCTCCAAACCACGTGATACAACGCCGTTCTCTGAACACTGGGTGAGAGCCGAATCTCCCTACAGGAGGACATTCGGAAAGACGTTGAATCCGGTCACACACTCTTCTGCATGTGTGAGGAGCAACAGGCTTCAGCCAGACGTCCGACCAGAAAGTATGCGTCCTAGCAACATAAGCATTTCTTCTGGACGAAACCACCCCGAGGTCTCATACGTCTCATTAACGCACTATTATATGGTCATAAAACTTTAAAAGTATACCATGGGAATGCGGTCCCGAGCCTATACTGTGTAGTCAGAGGTGTATAGCATGAATGGGATAAATGTAGCAATAGTGGGTGTAGGCAACTGCGCGAGCGCCCTAATCCAGGGCGTGGAATACTATAAAGATACAAAAGCTAACGACGACCTAGTAGGTCTTAGCCATCCAGATTTTGCTGGTTTTCATGTAAGAGACATCAATTTCGTGGCGGCTTTTGATGTGGCTGAAGGAAAGGTAGGCGTAGACCTAGCAGATGCAATCTTTGCCAACCCCAACAATGTTATTCGATTTGCGGATGTTCCTAGGACCGGCGTGAAAGTAGAGAAAGGTCCTGTTCACGATGGAGTAGATGATATGCTTCGAGCATTGATCACGGTTTCCAGCGAATCCGACTCGGATGTTGTCAAGATTCTTCGTGACTCAGGGGCAGAGGTCGTCATCAACCTCTTGCCAGGGTCTGCCGAGGAAGCAACAAAGTTCTATGCTGGAGCCAGTCTTGAAGCTGGATGTGCATTCATTAATGGCGCTCCAATACCGATAGCCTCTGACCAAGAATGGAGCAACAAATTCGAAGAGAAAGGACTGCCTCTGATTGGAGACGATCTTCAAGACCAGCTTGGCTCAACTGTGCTTCATAGGAACTTGCTCCAGCTTCTTGTGGCTCGCGGAGTTCGTGTAGATAAAAGCTATCAGTTGGATGTAGGCGGAGGAGCTGAGTCACTGGATTCGCATTATCGAGGTCGTATGAGGAAGCGAGGAGTAAAGAGCAGTGCAATCAGTCAAGACCTACCTTATGACGCTCCTCTCGTGGCTGGCTCTTCAGATTTCGTTCCATTCATGGACAACAGCAGGGAGTCGTACTTCTATATACATGGCCGCCAGTTTGGAGGCGCACCGATTAAGATTGATATCAGAATGGAAGTCACTGATGGCCCAAATGCAGGACCCATCCTAATGGATGCAATCCGCGGTGCGAAATTAGCCCTCAAGAGAGAGATTGGTGGAGCACTGAAATCGATCTCTGCCTATGGATTCAAGATGCCTCCCACACCTACAACCATGTATAGAGCTGAGAGATGGGTTGAGGAGTTTCTGCTTGGAAAGAGGAAACTTTAGTCATTATTCTATTCATAAGCTTTCATGTATTCAACCACGAGTCCCTTTAGCTCATCGATTTTGGAGATGACCTTGAATTCGGTTTCTTCTCCAACCTCTTCTAGAATCTCATTGAATCCAATCACGTTCTGATATTCTCGCTCATGTTCCTCCCGAACTGCTTTCCTCTTTGCTGCGGGATCATAAACGACAATGAGATTCTCTGGCTCAAAATTAATGACTAGACTCCGATCAAGATACTGAACCTTCTTGCATTTGGGGCATTGAACACGGTTTGCTTTACCAGCCTTCAGGTTCTTCACGAGGTCGCGGTCTTGCGAGAGGTCGATGTGATCAATAACGTCGAACTCGTACACATTCTTGCATTTCACACACTTGATTTCTGCAGTACTTCTTCCTGCCATCTTACCACCAGAGCGAAGGATTACATCGTTGTGAAGCTCTTAAGAGTTCCTACATCTGCTAATTCTGCTCTTCCTTCCATTCCTCAGGAGTGTCGGTTTCTTGATTAATGGGACCTTCATCAGACTTGCGTTTGAAAATGATTCCAAGAATAATGGCTGTCAATGCGATGGAGCCAAGAATACTTGGCATTGAACCGAAAAGCGAACTCACCGCTGATGCAATGAGTGCCCCTGGAATGGTGACTGCCACCTTCCCAATGTAATAGCTAGCAAAGAATTTTGGAACGCTATATTGAGTGAGCCCGCAGTAGATTACGATTGGATCGTCAGGCACTGGAGAACCGGCTGATAGGAGCAAAGCAATAGCCCCCCACTTCTCTACTCTTTCCCGCTCTAGGTCGATCTTCGCTAGCATACTCTTTGATAGAACAACACGTGATCCTCTCATTGCATAGTAAAGAATGACTTTTGATATTGTTGCAGCGAGGGCAACTACAATCCCAATTTGAACCGCAATTATGATGGCCTCAGAAAGGGGTCGCTCGCCAGGAAACATGAATAGATAGGCGACAGCCGCCAGCACCATATTGCTGGGGCTAATAAACGGTATCAGATTGATTGCCAAGCAGACTATGAACAAACCTAGATAGCCCTGGAGTATCAGGTCTATGACTATGTCCTGCATGTCCCCTCAGCAACTCACCATTTCAAATCATGAATGAACATTCTCTATGTGGACATAGCTGACACCTTCTAGTGCAGCAAGTTCGTTCCTCAGATCATCCAAAGTATTCGTAAGCTGTCCGGGATTGAAGTAGCACTCATAGAAACATCTTGTGCCACGAAGGCAGACACCTGTTGAAAATAGCAAATCGACTAGGCCTGCTGATTTGAAGACCTGCGAGAGCTGTGTTAAGAAGTCATTTGTAAGTTTTTTAATCTCGACCGACAGAAAGCTTACCTCTTTGTCTTCGAGCGGGAAGATCTTGATGAGTCGGTCCTTGTGTACTAGCACCATCAACCCGTTATTGGTTCCCATGGCGTCTTTGAATTGTGCTGGAAACCTTACAGTCTCGTTGGCATCAAAAACGAGAACTCTGCCAGCCGTAGCTCCATCGTAGTCTTCAGACATCATATCACCCATTCGAGTTTCCCCAGACTCCGCTGGTGAAGTCTAACATCCTAGGATTTACGTCACACGAATATAAGTAAAGCTCCTATGATTGCGATATTGAGGTAAAACACTTCTCAGACCTATGTATATTCTCTTATCCACCCAAATTCGAAAACGGTGCCCCTTTTGAGGGCTCATGGGACACCAATCATCAGATGAAGGATGAAGGATCCTAAGAGGGGCCCATTGGGACGATATCGAGATGTGTCTGAACTTCGCATCCAGTATCTCTGCGAACATAGATTCTTATTACTACAGATGCGCCGAGAGAGCCCCTCTGAAGCTAGTAGAGATGGCGAACGACTTCATCGCGAAGTGGGGTTGAATCCAAAACCTGTCCGATCGTTCAGTCGTTTGATTAGAGCATTGATTTTGATTGGAACTATAGCAGCAGCTGTTCTATGGGTGGTGGGATGATGCAAATGGACCCATTCACAAATGGCATTCTATTTTTCATGTTCATTGGAGGCGTTTTTGCCTTAATCTATATGAACTCCGGAGGAATCCTCCTTTCAAGTGGAAGGCGCATAAGAGGTGCGGAAACAAGTAGATGGACACTTCAAGAGTTCCTCAGATTAAGAAGGAAGCCAGAATCCAAAAGGTCCTTTCTATTCAGTGAACAATCAGTCTATTCATTGGGACACAGGTTCAATGGTAGGTTTGACAACGCTGTCCTGCATTGGGAAGAGGTACCAGTGCTTGATGCCATCATAGAACGGAAGTTCCCCATGAAACATAGTCCGCTTAAGCCCAGGGAAGAGGACCTCTTCCAAGCAGGGCTATACGCACTTGCCCTTATGGAAACTGGAGTTTCATGTGCCAGTGCAAGGCTGGTTCTCGTATATTGTTCGCAGAGGACTGCAAAGAATTGTATCGGGAAAAATCAGGTTGATTGCGTGTCATGTGGAGATGCGATGGTATATAGCAGAAGATTCAATCAGAGGCAAGTTTTGAAGGCCTTGGCAAAACTTGATGAGGTCTGGTATCAGGGGAGAAAACCGAAGGCCAGTCCTAGCAAAGAGAAGTGCAGAGCCTGTCCGTATGGAAGAAACGGCATCTGCAACCGCTCAGCTGCATAGGCAAAAGAGTAATCTCTCTAGATGTGGAGGCTAAAAGCATGCAAGAGATGATAGAACTGCTGAACTACGTGATCAAAGCCAAGCGACTTATCAAAGAGATATACTACACAACTCGAAATGAGAGCCTTAAGGCCGATGCAAAGGAACTTGTCGCAGCCATAATTGCAGTTCAGAGGACTCTTGAACACATTCTGGTTTTGAAACGGAGGTCGAGGACGGCTAAGAGGGTTCTTGGCGATCGGAAGGCCGAAATGGCTGTCAGGCGATGGAGCGCAGGACTTCCTAGAAGAGTAAGAGATTTTGTTGAGAAGCAGAAGAAACTAGAGCAACATCATCTGCACAAATATCAAGTCGTTCTCCTTCAGTACTTGGAGAATATGGGCAAAGAGCTTGTAGCATGGGCTGAGGATATAGACATGCTTCGTGAAATACCACGCATTCCGAAGGAATAATGATTACCAACGAAGGCGCGCAGCAACGCCTCCGAATGATTTCAATTGTGCACCTGATTCTGTTTGAGCAGAGAATACCATCAATTCAGAGCCGTAGTCACCAATCTCATTATATAGAGAATCTATGAGGTCAGTGTTATCTTCAGTGACCATTATTGTTTCAACGCGGCCGGCCCTGAGAGCATCCAGCACTTCCTTTTCGCCATATGCAACATCATTCTCCCCCTTCATGAGAGCTTCCATGAATCCATCCCATATCTGACGCTCAGCATAAATCTCGGTTTCCTTGAGAAGCCGGGATGCCTCTTTCATTGCTTGATAGAGTCCGGTTTCATCTATGACGCTTACTGGAATAATGGTTTCTGCAATCTTCTCTCGAATTCGATAGTCTAGGTCACCTTTCTCCAGGAATTCCTGACATCTTATTGTGTTACCGCCAAGCACAATCGCATCCACGTTGTCAATATTATCAAGCAGGAGGTCCTTCAGCATTCTACCCACATGTCGGAAGAACTCCAACATCTTTTCCTCTCTGATACGCAAATATCGCTTAGCACTCTGACCGCCTGCACGAGTCTTTCCTATGATGTAGAAGTCCTCATCGCGGACGAGTTCCATGTGCTTACCACGCAGGTATCCAATGGTAACCTTTCCGCCCTCAATCAGAGTTATGACGACTAAGCTCTTGGGCAGGGTCATTTCTTCAAGTTCATCGGTTATGAACTCACGACCACAGATGTAGGTGAACTGTGAGATTGGTGCAGGAGGAATGACTATCTCCCGGATCTCTTCGGTTGTGCCACCTTCTTCCATAATGCCAAAGAAGAACGCCATGCCATTCTCAGGCATAGCTGTGATCATATTGAGCTCACTCAGAATTGCTGTGAGATTGTCTTGCACATTCTTTCTGTTCGCTTTACTCTTGATGTTGTCAGCCCCAGCCAGCTCCGCTTTTACAAATCCAGTAACATCAACTAGGCTTTTTGCCGGTGGGATGTAGAGCGTGGTGAAAGAGCTATGCCTACCTTGGAGTGCCTTGAGCTGTTGGACCTTCCTCTTGAGCTTTTGACGCTCGGCAGACATTCTATTTCACCTCTTATTCTCTGCTAAATTGACGGATTTCTATAAGAACTAGTGGCCGTCAGGCAACCGCCACGGTCATCGCATGTATGTCCGTATTTTAACATTACGTAGCAGACATTCCCAAGCAATGGCGACAAGTTAAAAAGGTAGACACAACTGAGCCTGCAGTAGATAGGTGAAGAAGGGATGTACCGCCAATTTACATCATTATAGCAATGGATTGCTTTTTCTATGACCTTAGTTTGTATAAGGCGGGTCATTCCAAGCATCAAAATACAAGCTCAGGAGTTTTGATAGACATATGACCGAGCAGCTGACAAAAGGAGAAAGAGCAGTTCTTGAGCAATTAGTCGATAGCAGTGAGAGAATAACATCGAAAATCATCGCCAAAAGACTTGGCGAAAATGAAGAGCGGGTTGTATCAATTTTCAACTCCCTCTCACAAAAGGGGCTAATTGAACTCAATACGGAAGAGATTGCATCATACTACCTCACGGAGGAGGGGCTAGACTATGCAGAGAATGGGCTTCCTGAGGTCAGGCTGTTTCGTGCAGTTGTGAAGCTTGGCGGACGAGCCAAGTTGGAGGAGGCCATATCTATTAGCGGGATATCGCCGGAATCCAAGGGAATTGCTCTGAGCTGGACAAGAAAGAATGGATGGCTCGCAATATCGAAGGAAAGCGGAACAACAGTCCTTTCTGCAAATGCTGAAAGTATTGAAACTCCAATTGAGAGCGTGCTTTCGAAGATTCTCAGGGGAGAGCATAGATTCCCAAGAAGGTATGAGGCATCCGTGAAGACTGCTTTAGAAAGATCGCTCATTTCAGCTAAAACATCAAAGATGTTTCTTGCAAAGGTTGCTGAAGAAACACGAGCAGCAGCAGAGAAGCTGCTTAGCGAAGAATTCAGCGGCATCATAGATTTGACACCAGAAATGCTGAGCGCCCGAACATGGGAAGGGAAAGTGTTCAGACCGTTTAATGTCGAGTTGGAGCCTGCCTACGCATATTATGGCAAGAAGCATCCATATGTTGAGTTCAATGATTGGCTGAGAGAGATCATGATTGGACTAGGATTTACAGAATGGAATGGTCCTTTTGTGGAAACCGAGTTCTGGGCACACGACGCATTGTTCGTACCTCAGGATCATGTTGCTCGTGAAGTCCAAGACCAGTTCAGGATTGAATCACCATATGATCACGGAGATATCAGGGACGCCAAATACTATCGTGCCGTAAAGGCTGTGCATGAGAATGGAGGAGATACAGGGTCGAAGGGATGGGACTGGCCATTTAGCAAAGAGATTTCAACAAGGCTCTGTCTTCGCCCTCATACCACACCAGTCTCGATGAGATATCTTTGGGAACATAGAGAGAGCCCTCAGAAGATGTTCATAATAGATCGCAACTTCAGGTCAGAAACTCTGAGTGCAACGCATGCACAGGAGTTCAATCAGTGCGAGGGAATAATCATGGACAAGGGTCTCACACTGAGGGATCTCCTAGGATATCTGAAATCTATCTGCAATGCTGTGGGAGTTGAAAAGCTCAAGTTCAAGCCAGGCCAGTTCCCATTCACAGAACCAAGCGTGGAAACCTTTGGCAAGCATGAGAAACTCGGCTGGATTGAGCTTGGTGGATCAGGAATCTTCAGACCCGAGGTGACATATCCTCTTGGAATCAAGGACACAGTTCTAGCGTGGGGTTTAGGCTCTGGACGTCTGTATATGGCCGCCATGGGAATCAATGACATTAGAGACCTATTCTCCAGGGATCTCGGTTGGTTAAGAAAGGCCAGCTTCATCCGGGAGGTGCTATAGATGATAGTGGAAAGCAGAATCGATGACCTCCTTGGGCTAATCGGGAAGAAGATGTCAATTAAGAATCTCGAAGACGCCTTGTTTCTAATCAAAGCAGAAGTTGAGAAGATTGATGGCAATATCATAGAGATTGAGATAAATCCTGACAGACAGGACATGCTTTCAACAGAAGGCATTGCAAGGGCTGTAAGGTCATTCCTTCGTATTGATTCGGGACTCCGGGACTACAAGGTGAAGAAATCGGGGCTTCAGGCACTTGTCAAACCTGGTCTCGCAAAGATACGACCATATCTTGTATGCTCAATTGTGAAAGGAGTTGAAACCAGCGACGAATTGATCAAGGAGTATATGCATCTTCAAGAGGCACTCACATCGACTCATGGAAGAAACAGAAAGAAGGCCAGCATAGGTCTCTACGTTTTCGATGAGATGGAATTCCCTCTAATCTATAGCCCTGAAAGGCCAGAAAAAATCAGGTTCGTTCCGCTAGGCTATGAGATTGAGATGGATGGCCCAACAATCATCTCAGACCATGAGAAAGGGATTGATTATGGCTCAATCATTTCAGGTTTCAAGAAATGGCCTCTGCTCCACGATTCCGAGGGAAAGGTATTGAGCCTCCCTCCAATCATTAACAGCAATCACCTAGGCCGAATAACTACCGAAACAAACAATCTCTTTGTAGAGGTGACTGGCACACATCTACCCACAATCAATCAGGCACTGAATATCATGACCGCTTCACTGGCAGAGAGAGGTGGTAGAGTTGAATCGCTCACTGTTGTCTATCCTGACGGCACCGAGCATGAAACGCCCAATTTCTCACCGGAAATCATGATGGTATCCATAAATGAGGTCAACCAGTTGACTGGATTAGGTCTTGATAAAGACGAGATCATTGATGCACTGAGCAGGGCCGGATACGATACGAAACTCCGAAAGGGCGGACAATTTGAGGTTCAAATACCGAGTTACAGAGTTGATGTCTTGCACCCTGTCGATATCATTGAAGATATAGCAATTGGCTATGGTTTCGATAGAATAGTACCCGCCATGCCACAGACGATGACTACCGGCAAAGCGAAGCCAGTGACTGGAATGAGGAATAAGGTCCGTGACCTCATGGTTGGAGTAGGATATCAAGAGATTATGAGTTACATCATGAGTTCGCCAGAACTATTGAATAAGAAGGTGCTCAGAGACCGACCATTGGTTGTCACTGGTAATCCCAAAAGCAGGGATTATTCAGTTCTGAGGAACTCACTTCTCCCAATTGCTCTTGGCTTTGCTGCTCAAAATCAGCATGCGGAATATCCACAGAAAATCTTCGAGGTTGGAGATGTTGCTATTCCTGATGAGATGATGGAAACTCGAATACAGCAAATCCCATCTGTGTGTGGACTTGTTACAGACACAGCTGTCAACATCACAAATATGGCAACTGATATTGGATTCCTCCTAAGGAACTTGGGATTGGATGGCCGGTTTGCCTATAGAAGAAGAGAGGATCCGACCTTCATCGAGGGAAGAAGTGCAGACATTCTACTGGATGGGGAACCAATTGGCTTGTTTGGTGAGGTATCTCCAGAAGTTCTCGCCAATCTTGAGCTGGGTACTCCCACTTTGGCCTTTGAGATATTCCTTCCAAGGGATGGCAAATGGTAGCGGGGTCAATTAGACCACTCAGCTACTGCCCGCAGAAAAGATATAAGAACTAGCAGACAGATTCTGGCATCAGGTGCAGAGCGCACCCTGAAAAGGGGCACCAATGAATGACGGAAGGTCCAACACCCTCAGCAGCAGACTCCTCAGACGACTCGTCTGATGAGTTTAAGTTCCGAGTAGTTCTCCTGGGTGAGGCCGCCGTCGGCAAGACTTCACTAATTAGAAGGTTCACTGAGAACTCGTTTGACGAGGACTATAAGCAGACCATTGGAACCACCTTTGCCTCTAAGGATGTTAGCGTGACTGATGATGAGGGCCAGACCAGACAAGTACGATTGATAGTCTGGGATATGGGGGGTCAGACCACTTATCGAGAGTTGCGTAGACAGTTTATGAAGGGTTCATCCGGAGCTATAATTGCATATGATGTGACACGTCCTGAAACATTCATGGCTATGAACAACTGGTTCGAATCATTTCGTGAAACGTGTCCTAATGCGGCTGTTGTGATTGCAGCCAACAAGGTTGACCTATTGGATAGTAGAATAGTTCCCGTAGAACCTGGGTTGATGCTACGTGACTGGTTTCAAGCTGATTACTATGAAACGAGCGCAAAAACAGGAGCTGCTGTCACTGACGTATTTGACAAGCTAGCTAAGCTCGTCTTGAGACAGACCCGAGCCGAGAAGAAGAGCTCGGAGATGTAACTCATTCAACACATACTGCAAAGGAGGAACAAAGGTGCGCGTCCGAGACTTCATGACGTCTCTGATTGTCACATCAGAGGCTGAAACACCGGTAAAAGAAGCGGCGAAGCTTATGGCAGCTGAGGATATAGGCAGTCTCATTGTAACGAAGGGGGATGTCCTAGCAGGCATGGTAACAAGGAAAGAGATTATCGGTGCACGGCTGCTCTCGGACGATGCATATGGTTCACTCACTGTCGAGGATGTTATGACAAGTCCTGTCATTACGATAAGTCCAGATGCTGATTTAGGTCAGACCATAGCTGTAATGAATCAGGCAGGTGTGAGGTGTCTTCCCGTTATAGAAGGGGATTCGATTATCGGCGTAGTGAGTACTAGTGACGTGATTCGAGTTCTAGCAACGATGAAGCATCTTGCTGACAGTGCTCCCGGCTAGTGAGGGCTTTAAATTGCCAATGTAGGATTAACTTGTAGCTAGGTGAGGGTATATAGCTCAAAGTGGTGAGAGCCAGCAAGGCTTCGTTGGGTGTGGTATCTTTGATAGCAAAATACCAGATCCCTGCTAGCAACCCACCACATTGCTTTT
Organism: Candidatus Hermodarchaeota archaeon; assembly: GCA_048885865.1. GTDB lineage: Archaea > Asgardarchaeota > Thorarchaeia > Thorarchaeales > Thorarchaeaceae > SMTZ1-83. Next base: position 126,030 of record JBHLLF010000002.1, on the reverse strand, counting down.
TGACACAACTCTACTAAAGCATTTTGACTGCCCTCTCCACCTGTTCTCAGATTGACAATAACTATTAGGTATGTTGATAATCCTATCACATGGGCAGAAAGACATACAAAGATAGCAATGGGTATCTCCGTTTCAAGGATTCTGGTAGGCTAGTACACAGGTGGGTTGCTGAGAAGAAGTTGGGCCGACGACTTCGTTCGAATGAAGTAATTCATCATAAGAACAAGATTAGAGGGGATAACCGCTCAAATAACCTGCAAGTGTTTTCATCTCAGGCGCGACACCGGGCGCATCATATGAAAAAGGCATGGACTCGAACACGAAGAAGCAGAACAAGAAAACGATGGTAATGCCATGCAGTTTACTCCGAAACCCCTTTAGCTCTTCGTGGTGTTTGCTTCAGCGATTCGGCATAAACTCGTTTTAGATAATGCCTCATAACCTCAGAAGTGGTGACTGGATAGTCGCTCACTTTCTCTCTCGCTGTCTTGAAGGAAAGGTCGATATAGCTCAATTCCTTCTGAACCTTCTCCAAATCCCATGTGGAGATTTCAAGGGGCATCTTCAATTTCGTCAATATCGCAAAGCCATATGCAGTGAGGAGAAGGGGCTCTAGGTCCACCATTCCATCCGAGATTTGCACCGCTGTTTCAAGAATCTCCTCTCTGCGACGCTTGGCAATGTCAGTGATTAATACAGCTGCCATCCCTTTGCGCATCCTTTCGACGTCAAGCAGAACGGTGTTTCCCTTGGATGCAACTTGATCGCGCAGGCGTTCAACCATGATCCGGTATAAATTGTCAATGAGTTGGCTGAAACCCTCAATATCATCTATAGACTCAATGATAGGAATCAAGTCGCCATCGAAACCATTGAACTCAGGAATGCCCAGAGCCTCCAAAAAGCTCCTCTGACCTGCTAATTTGTGGCGACCTTCCAGTCTCCCAAGATATTCAATCACTGTCGCTTTTAGCGAATCCCATCCTTCCACCTCAATTTTCGATTGGTAGTCATGCCACTGAATATTCCAATCTCTGTCAGGCGAGAGCTTGAGATTGAGATCCTCTCCAGAGAATATTGGATCCACCGTGACTGTGACTGGCAAGTCAAGGTTGACATCAGTCCAATAATCAAGCGAAAGCAAAGGACTCAGGTCAATTGTCTTCAAGTCATTATTGTATAGGTCAATTTTCCCGTGAGCACTTCGACCTCCAAGTGATTTGAGATCAATGCTCTCGAGTCGATTGTTATTGAGACCGAGCTTCTCAATTGTAGTGCATGAGCTGAGAGGTGAGAGGTCTATTTTCTGCAATGCATTATGACTCAGGCCGATTTCTCGTAGACAGGTACCTGAAGAAAGGGAGGTGAGGTCCACGTGTTCCAACCGATTTCCATTCAGATGGAGAGCCTGCAAGCTGTGACATGTGACCAGAGGTTCAAGATCTATTTCTGACAGATGATTCTCGTCCAAATGCAGCTCTTCCAGATTCCTACACGCTCCAATGGGGGTCAAATCGATGGCCTCAAGTTGATTCCAGCTTAAATGCAGTTCTGAAAGACTGATACAATGAGAGAGGGGGCGCAAGTCAATTCCTCTGATTAGATTTCGGTAGAGGCGAAGTCTTTCGAGCTTCTGACAGAATCCCAATGGACCAAGGTCGATGCCAGCGAGCCGATTTCCCTGCAGATCTAACGTTCGCAGATTTAAACAGTGCTTCAGCGGAGAAGTATCGAGTTCCCGTATCTGGTTCCAACTCAAATCCAATTCTTCCAGAGACTCGAGGACTCGTATAGGTCCCAAGTCAATATTGCGAAGTTGGTTTTCATTCAGGCGGAGTTCTCTAAGATTATTGAGTGAGCTAAGAGGAGATAGATCAACACTCTTGATTTTGTTATTGTAAAGGTCTAGAACTTGAAGACTCCTGCACGATTTGATCTGCATCAAGTCTATTCGGCTCAATTGGTTCCAACTGAGTCTTAGAATCTCAAGGCTCCTACATGAAGCAAGCGAACTAAGATCTATAGCTTGTAGCTTGTTTCCAAATAGGTCAAGAACTCGCAGGTTTGGACAATCTGATAGAGGAGATAGGTCAATTGTACCTATGTGATTCTCTCCAAGATGAATTTCTTTGAGGTCATTATTCCCTGCGAGTGGAGATAGATCAATTTCTTGTATGTTTCGCCAAGAAAGGCTAACATGCTCACTATTAACTCGGCTAAGTTTCTGGTTTCCCTTGGCGTCAACTAGTATAAGTTGAATATCAACCAAACCAAGCAAGCTCTCCATGTTTTCAAACTAGAATTGGACAAGATTATCCTAGCTTTTAACCCTCTTTAGCAAAGTGGTCTGTCACTTATCCATGTGGAATTTACTTATTTTCGAATAGTCATAGCAACCTTTATGGTCAAAACATCACCTAGACCCTCTGGAAAAGCTGTAGCGCACAAGGGTAGACAGGTTCTAGTTGATAAGAAATTACGAATAGACTGGATACGCTCAAAGATATCGATTCTGGATGATGAACATTTGAAACTTGTAGAGGGAATTATCAAGAGGTTCCTAAAGGAATAGCTCATAGTTCAAAATAACACTCAGACTTGGACTGGTTCCAAGATTTCTGATTCTTCTTATGCGGGGCGATATTTGGGAATTTCTGCTCGTATCCCCTTCTTAATCTTGAGGATATCTCGTGCCTGCAGCTCCTTCCTCTTAGGATATGCTCCCACTATTCCCTTCCACTGATCGATCTTTATCATGACCGGATCGCTCTCAACAAATTTCAGAATATTAGCTTTTGAGTCGTCCATCTGGTCAAGAACATCCCCTGCTTTACAGCCCATCTTCAGACTTGCGACGATGTTGTCTAGCTCATCAGCTATCATCATGGCTTTATCAGCTGGAACTGTCACGGTAACTGGCGCTGGTGTAGGTTGAGTTACGACAATCTCAGGTTCAGGAGCTGGTGCTGGTGCAGCTGGAGCGGGAACAGCAGTTGGAGCTGGTGCTGGTGCAGTGACAACAGCGGGTGGTGCAGCTGCCTGGATCCGCTTCATTGCATCTACTATATCATCTTTCATGGCTTCAACCGCTTCCCCGATGAATGTAGCAATCTGGTCAAATTGACCTTTGACAAGATCAGCAACGTGATCCAAGTTGCCTCCAGAGTCTGAACTTGGAGCAGGCATTGCTTTGATAGCGTCTAGGAGTTCGTCTTTGGTAAGTCTGATATCAGAACGAATCTCATCCATATTCGCTAGAATTGTCACCATACGCTTCAAAGTGTCATCTAGGCCCGCAATGGCCTTCTCAATATCTTGGAGGCGACTTAGGAACTGCTCAGCCATTTTGCATACTCCCTGCTTGTGTTGTTGGTTGCTACATGTTTGGGCTCTAGAAAAGGGTTTGTCGGATGTTTATCTCTCCTCAATGGATAGCCTTGATACTACGAGGACATTCCGAGAACTATTAAATACCATTCCGAGTCAGATTGACTGGGTAGTGTATTTCAGGACGTAAGAACCGTGTCCACCGAGCAAATCTCTCACATGTTTAAGCTAGTTGCTCTTGGCGACGGTGCGGTTGGAAAGACCTCCTGCATCAAACAGTACACCGAGGGCTCCTTCAGTGAGAGATATATCGCTACCATTGGCACTACTTTTGCCCTCAAGACGGTGGAAGTGACGATGCCAGACGGCAACAGAGTCACTGCCAGAGTGGTCCTGTGGGATCTTGCAGGCCAGCCAACATACAACGAACTCAGACGCAGGTATATGGCTGGTGCAACCATGGCAATAATTGTGTATGATGTCACGAGGCCGCAGACATTCCTTGATGTAGGTGAGTGGTTCACCAAGTTCATAACGGTCTGTCCCAATGCGGTTGTTTCTGTAGTAGCCAACAAGATTGACAGACAGGATAGGCTAGTACCTCCAGCTGCGGGCCAGATGATTCAGCAATGGCTTGATGTTCTACACTATGAAACCAGTGCCAAGACTGGTGAGAATATCAATGAGCTGTTCACTGAGCTTGTCACACGTGCCATCGAAAAGCAACGCCAACTGGGACCCATGGCATCCGATGGACCAAGCAAACCATTTAAACTGGGAGTCTAGTTCGATTCACTTGGACTGAGCAGGAATGGTGACAAGCAGAAAGGTTTTGACAGGTGCTATCGGTCATATAATTCTGCTCGTCATTAATTTCCTAGTCTTTGTTGGATTGGTGGAAAGCTATCAGATTCTTGCCATCGAGTTGCCGCTACTCACAGCACTTGTGCTAGGATACATGGTGATCCATACGACCTTCCTATTGTCGGTGCAACTTGGAATACAGGTTTTGGAGCTCATTAGAATCAAGATGCCGACATTACTCATCAGCTACTATTTCCTGTTTGATGATGACGAAACAATTCCACTGCCTCTACTGGACCCAGTGAAGAGCAGATTGGGAGTTATCACGCTTCTACTTGTTATCAGCGGCGGTCCGGTCTTCTATCCTATCTTTGCTGCATCAGGACTACTCTTTGTCCTCGCAATCCTCGCTCAGAGTCCATTGACCTTACCTGTTCTCATAGGCTACTTCATTGAGTTCATCAACTGGATGCCGCCTTTGCTTGTTCTAATTGTGGGCATTGTGATAGTATCCATTGTGATAATCGAGTTCAAGCATCTCTAACCGCTCCCAAAACGACGGCGTCTTTATATTCAAATGCGGTTCTCAAATTTCGAAAGACGTTGAGAAGACCCGATGTTGTTGTAGTTGGTGCTGGTTCAGCAGGATGTGTTGCCGCGAGAAGATGCGCAGAAATGGGACTGAAGACACTTCTCCTAGATAAGAAGGCACATTCAGAGGTGGGTCAGAAGGTCTGTGGCGATGAGATTAGTAAATCGCATTTCGAGGACACAGGAATTGAGTTTCCCAGTGATGATGAGATTTCAAGCTCCATTTCGGGAGCAGATGTATATCCGCCAAGCATGAATAATGAACTCAAGGTCAGAGGCTGGACTGAGTTTGATGGGTGGACTGTTAACAGACTGAATTTTGGCCAGCGGCTTCTGCGTGAAGCCATTGATGCAGGCGTATCTTTTCGGCCTGAAACTCGTGTTGGCGGACCGATAGTTGTCAAAGATGCCGTAACTGGCGTGGAGTATAAGAGCGAGGGTGAGGAGAAGCAGGTCAATGCTAAGCTTGTAATTGATGCGAGTGGTTTCGCTGGAGCTATTCGGAATAAAATTGACCACCCGCTTGTAGAGAAGACAATTGCTAAGGAAGATGTTGCACTCTGCTACAGAGAAATACTGAAGCTCAAGATGCCCCTTGCGGAACCAGAGGTTGCTCGTGTACTGTTGGGAGGGAAGGTGGCCCCAGGAGGCTATGCGTGGATCTTCCCGAAGGGGCCGCAGGAGGTCAATGCGGGGACAGGGATTACGGGAGGCTCAGGTCGAGGCTCACCGAAAGCTCATTTCCTGAATTTTAAGAAGAAATACCCTTTATTGATAGGGAGTCAAGTCATTGAATCTGCAGGAGGAGCAGTGCCTGTCAGAAGACCACTGAAGAGTTTAGTTGCGAATGGAATTGCGTTTGTCGGTGATGCCGCAGCCCAGGTCAACCCCATACATGGGGGAGGGATTGGAGCAGGAATGCGCGCTGGCATAATAGTAGGGGAAGTGGCAAAGAGGGCAATAGCTAGGAAAGACCTCAGTGCATGGGGACTCTGGCATTACAACATGAGATACCTGACCGATTTTGGCAAAAGGCTGGCCTCGCTGGAAATCTTTCGTCGGCTACTGCAGTCGGTTTCTGATGAAGACATGGATTTCGGGTTCCAGAAGAGAATCCTTGAGGCCGGAGATCTTATGGCTGCAAACCGAGGAGATGGCATCTCACTTGGAATCATAGACAAGATTCGTAGATTTGGAAGAGGCATAAGCAGGATTAGTCTTCTCAAAGACCTCCAAAAAGCAGCTGGCCTCATGAAGAAGATATCAAAGGTCTACGACACCTATCCTTCTAGCCCCTCAGGACTTGAGAGTTGGAATGATTCAGTCTTAGAGATTATCGAGTCCGCTGAGTTCGGATGAGGTGGGTTTCCACCTCAACTGGAACTCCAAGCAGGATAATTAGACGTCGCGTATTCCGTCCTTTGTGACAGTGAAGACCGCTTCACCCTCTGGAAGATTGGGTGAGTCTACAAGTCTGCAGATTCTCCTCTCTCCCTTTGACTTTCGCAGATAACACCGCGTCTGGGGAACATGCGCAAGCACATGACCCCCAACTGGAGCAGTAGGGTCTCCGAAGAAAGCATCTGGTCGTGCCATTACTTGATTCGTGATATAGACAGCCATGTTGTTAATCTCAGCACCTCGTTGGAGATGATGCAAATGCTTGTTCAGCTTCTGCTGTCTGGCGGCAAGTGTTCCTCTTCCTGTGTACTCGGCCCTGAAATGGCTTGTAACAGAGTCAACAACCAGGAGCCGGGCATTCTTCTCGGGTGCCATCTCCATTGCTTGGTCGCATAGAAGGATTTGATGGTCAGAGTTGTAGGCGCGAGCCCAAACAACATTCTTCAGGACCTTCTTCTTATCCATGCTATAAGCTTCAGCCATGTCTACAAGACGCTCAGGTCTGAAGGTGCCCTCTGTATCGACATAAATGGCTGTGGCATCCAATCCGCCATCGCTTTGGGGCCTTTGAACCATGACACACAGCTGATGTGCCATTTGTGTCTTCCCAGATCTGAATGAACCGTACATCTCTGTAATGCTTTGGGTTTCAAGTCCTCCCCCGAAGAGTTCGTCAAGTGCAGCAGAGCCGGTGCTTATTCGTCCCGCTGTCCTTCGCCTTTCAAGAAGAAGGTCTGCTGTTTCAAAGCCAATATCGAGCATTTCGCGTGCTGCCTTTATGATCTTTGTAGATGTTGTTTCGCCAATTGACCCTGCTGCAGCAAGCTCAGATGGAGATGCTACGGCAATTGCCTCAACGCTCCTATAACCAGCCTCGGACAAGCGCTTTGCGATTGCTGGCCCTACGCCCGGGAGATCAGTGACATCTAATCCTGACTCTCCTTCGGTGCCAAGCTCGACAAATTCATCATCGATTTCGTCTTCCTCGAAATCCTCATAATCTACGGTTTCTTCTTCATCTGCCTTCTTTCTTGGTGACATCCTGAGGACCTCCCTCTATGCCTGGCGTCCATCCGCGCATATAATGCCAAGCACATGGTCATCCTCTTGTCGCATTGCTAGATATAAAAATGGCACTAGTTGGACTGCCGAGTGACCGAATATTAAGCATTAGCGAGATTATGCGAGGTCTTTTCGCCTGAATAGAATTGCAGATAGCGCAATGCAAACGAGCACTATCACGAGAAGAATCGAGCCAGAATTAAGTGGCGGCCAATTTGGGATGCTGTAGCTATAGTCCACGAAGAGCTGACCATAGTTCAGTATGTGTCCCGAAAGAGAGAACACCGCGCCCTCAAAGAAAATTGCCACCACACCGAGAAGTTGCTCGTAGAGTGTAATTACTACTCCCCAGACAAGAGGCCTCTTTAGAGCTATGCCTAATAGCATGAATATTGCACAATAGACAGCATTGCAGACGGCGCATACAAACCAGAAACCTGTCAACATCTCCAGTGGAATCTCTTCTGAAACTACTACCGACAGATAGAATCCAGAGGTGACTATAATGGAGATTATTATACCTGCTATGACTGTTGCAATGTATCGCCAAATGAGTATCTCAATCCTTCTAATGGGCCTAGTTACAAGCTGTACGATTGTATGAGACTCAATCTCATCAGACAATGCTGCAGTTCCAAGAAGCAGTCCTGATAATGGAATGAGCAAAGAGATATACAGGGTCTGCACAAAGTCACGGAAGAAGAATCGAGCAGGGGATGGTACATCCCATGCAATCATTACCAGAACTGGTAATAAACCCAGAATTATCAAGACCTGACTCTTTCTGCTCTTTACGAAAGAAGTCAGGAACAGTTTCACAAGGTAAACGCCTCGGATTATCGTCTTCAGAGGTGCAGAGAGTTCATTATTTTCCTGAGCCATAGTTTGTGTTGCTTCTGTTGACATCTCTATCACCTCATGATACTAGGAATTCAAACAGGCTTTCCACACTCTCAGATAGACTGTCCAATTGGATAATGGGTGCCTTTTGCTCGACAGCCAATCGAATGAGCTCATCATAGAACTGCTCAGGCTGAGGTGTTACTACTCGACATTCAAGCAGATCTGTAGTCTGCTCGATGAATGTAAGCGACTTAACCAACCCCTCAATCTTCACAAGCCCACTGGCAATTCTTTTCATATCTTCTGTCAGCGACTTGAACTGAATCTCGTGCGGGTATTGGTACAGGAGCTTCCTGATTCGATCAGGGTCTCCTTCTGCAACTGTCTGACCTCTGTGGATGAGAGTAATCCTGTTTGCTAGGTGCTCGAGCTCTTCAAGAACATGACTCGAAATAAGAATCGTGACATCTTCCTCACTATTGAGTCGTCTGAGGAGATTCATGATTCTCCTACGACCCAGTGGATCAAGTCCACTAAGAGGTTCATCCAATACTAGCAGAGAAGGTTTGTGAGTCAGTGCAGCTGCAATCTTGGTTCTCTGCTTCATTCCCTTGGAGAGAGCCGAAACCTTCCTATCTGCAAACTTCGCCATCCCAACATCCGAAATAGCCTTGTCAACAGCTTCATTGATGCCGGCTTTGCGTGGTGTGCTGATATTTGCTAGCATCTTGACTGAATCTCGTACAGTAGCCCACGAATATAGATCATCATATTCAGAAACGTACCCTATCCGTTCCTTAATGCCAACATTGTCGAAGGGATCCTCGCCATATACACTAACTGTACCACTGTCCGGCTTTGTCAGTCCAGTGATAACGCGAATTGTCGTCGTTTTTCCTGCACCATTGGGTCCAACGAATCCTGTGATTGAACCACCTTTGACCGACATGTTGAATCGACTGATAGCCACGACCTCGCCATATTGCTTGGACGCTTCATCGATATCTATGATGAACATTAGCTATCCCTCCGAAACAAAGTGAGCATTAGAGATATAATGCCAAGCACAAGAACCAGCAGAACCACAGCAAGAACCATTGGCCCTTCTATTCCTATTCCATTGCTAAAGAAAATATCCCGGCCATTAATATCGAGCGAATCGTATCCTAGTGCCATGGCACCTAGAAGCGCAATAGCGCCAACAAAGTCTAGCAGCAGAATCATAGATTCGCTTTGACCGAAACCAATTGCGCTGTAGAAGCTCGACATAACAATAGCAGCAATGAAGAACGTGAGTGTTGCAACAGCTCGTCGTTTTGTGAAGCTAGACATCGCCAGAATTATTAGACTGAGCAAAAACGCGGCCAAAAGTGTAAACCCGATGCCCCAGAACATCAAGTCAATGTTGACGAGAAGGTCTGTTTCAAGACCGTAGGAGAGGAGGAAGTACTGAATGATGGAAGGAAGCACGACCACAATTGTTGAGAAAAGAATTAGACTCATGAGCTTCCCAATTACATACTCAAGTCTTGATATTCTTGAGAAGTACACCTCCGTTGTTTGATGGAGTCTATCATCTGCAATTAGACCCCCTCCAACAATGGCCATAAGTAGTAGCCAGATGAAGCTGATTCCAACAGATGATATATTGAATGGCATGAATCCGAAATCGAGAACAGTGATTCGGTTGACAAGTGAAACCATGCCAAGAACCGAGTCAGCATATGCATCTCTAAAAAGATCATTGATTGTCATCGGATCACCAATGAAGGGAAGGAACCACGAAATGACAATGATGAGAACATCCTGAATCAGGATGGAGAAGAACATGAATACAAGAAGCATCTTGGTGAATCCTGAGCGTCTTATTGCTTCAATGAGATTAAACCATGCTACGGAGATTATTCGATACAAACGATTCTGACGTACACCCGTGAATCGCCTAAAGCCAAATTTCTGAATATAGGTGTCTTCGGTAGATGTTTCTCCACTCATCCGAGCTCCCTCCCCTCTACAATCGAGATGAATACATCTTCAAGTGTTCGCGTTCTACTCCCTAGATATCGAAGACTCACTGTTGGGTCTCTATTGACTTCCTCAAGAATAGTCATCTCGGTGCCATTTCCCCTTTTCACATCAATAAAGGGCCCATCCACCTCAACCTCTAGCCCCTTGGCGGTTAGTTTTCGTGAGAATGACTCAGAATCTCCAGTTATCTTCAATCGTAATGCCCCAGAGGTGTCAGCCAGTAGGCTACTCATGTCGCCGCTTGTCACCAGCTGACCTCTTCCCAAAACCATGACCCAGTCGCATACTTTCTCAACATCAAACAATAGATGAGATGAAACGATTAGACTCTTGCCTTCATCTTTGTACAAGCGTTCAATCAGGTCTAGCATATTCTGGCGGCCAGTTGGGTCAAGTCCATCGGTTGGTTCATCCAGAATGACCAGATCAGGATCATGAACCAGTGCCGCTGCGAGCTTGCACTTTTGCATCATGCCAGTGCTAAATTCGCGCAGCGGTCGATAGCGCTCTTCAGCTAAGCCAACATAATGCAAAGTATCATGAGCTCGCTGCGCAGCCTCCACAGAGGCAAGACCTGATAGCTTCCCCATGAAGGTAACATACTTCATAGCACTTACATCAGGAATCATTGGCGTGAACTCTGGGGAATATCCAACGTGATCCCTAATATCCTGGATTGAGTCACAGAAGTCATATCCTAAAACAGTTCCTGAGCCCGAAGAGTGCCGAATTATTCCCATCAAAATGCGAATAAGTGTAGTCTTCCCAGCGCCGTTTGGGCCAAGCAAACCTACTGCTTTCTTAGGAGCTGTAACAGTGACTTTATCCAACGCAAGAGTTGGACCATAGAATTTTGATAAATCTGATATCTTGAAGGATTCTGCAGACATGGGCGTGCACAGATAGACAAGATGTGCGCTTATTAATTAACTTCTTCATCAGAGTAACATTGTACTCTAATTATGACCTAGTCATAGTGACGAGAATGAACTCCTCCATCGGGGCTATGCGGATTCCGCCCAAACTTGATTGGATTTGGATGAACTGCATGTCGCCGCCCTGTTTCACTTGGCGGATTATTTCCTTTGTCTTTCCAATCAGTGCACTAAGTAATGCGGATATCTCCTCAGCTCTCTCCAGAGAAACCCCCCATGAGTTGATTGGAAATCCCTCGGGACTGATAAACAGAGCTGCATAGACATCTGGGAACTTGCTTGTTATATTTTGGATAATGCGTTCGAAGACTTCGCGTTTTGGAACAGCTGTCATAGTTCTTACCATCCAAAGGAGTTTCTCAGTATCCCTTACCGTCAAATCCTGTTGTTAGGAGAAAATAAGGGTTGTCGTGACAAGCCCCTTCCAATTAAGACATATCAATCTGGAGAGAACCCGTTCAATTTTATTGATTATGACACGAAAGATATGTTGAATGAGAGCAATATGGATTTATTACAGCCTTTCACCCCCAAAACTCTGGGGAAAAGTGATGGGCTTACTTGATGAGATAGTACAACTTCTAATTGACGGAATATCGAAGGCAGACCGCAGAGACCTGAAGGGTGCAGAGGTAGACCTCCAGAAAGCTGTAGACCTTGACAATACTGTAGCTTTATCATGGTACAACCTGGGTGTCGTTCAGGCAGAACTTGGAGAATACGAAAAAGCAAAGGAATCTTTGACTAAATCGACAGAACTTCCTGATGGCATTACTATGCCAGAGGCATGGATCAATCTTGCCTTTGCCACATTATTTACTGATGGGGTCATTGATGCAAAGAAGATGCTCGAGCGCGGTGTCGGTCATCTTCCAGACTCAGCAGAGGTATGGCATGCATTGGGAGTGGTTCATTCTAGTGCCGATGATATGGTGGAAGCTGAGAAAGCTTTTGACAGGGCAGTTCAGATTGATCCCTCCTACGAACCAGCTTGGATTAACCTGGCATCTATATACTCAAAAACAGGTCGAGAAACTGAGGCTGGTGATGCTCTTGATAGAGGATACTCAGGTCGAATGTTCAAGAGTATGAAGGAACTTGAGCAGCAGTACCAATCGACAAAGGAATTTCTCAGGCTTGGTGGGTTATCGTGGTTTGTTGATAGCATGCCTGGTACTTATCGCGAATCCATGATTGCGGAGAAGCATCGGGGTGCACTCCTACTCTCTCGTAGATTTATCTCTCCTCTAGAGTTCGAGGAGGTTGAGAAGCTTGCGCAGAAAACGAATAAGCCAGAACACTGGATGAGGGTTGCTCTATGGGCGATAGATCGTGGCGAAAGCAATACTGCTGAGAATTCACTCCAAAGAGTGCTTGAGATTGATGACGCGTATCCCTATGCCTGGTTTCATCTTGGCAATGTTCGCATTGCGCAAACCGATTTCCAAGGTGCGTTTGACGCGTTTCAAAGAGAAGTTACTCTCAGAGATAGCAATGCCGCTGCTTGGAATAATATTGCTGTTCTTCTTCTAGGGTCACTCGCTGAAAGTGATACAGATATACAAGAGGCAATTCAGGCTTCACGTCGTGCTACTCAATTAGCACCAGAGCTTGCTGAAGCATGGATGAACCTTTCATTATCTCTCAGAAGGAGTGGAGAGCGAGAGGAGTCATTGAGCGCTTTGGGTCGTGCCTTGCAACTCAAACCTGAATTGCAGGTACTAGTTAATCAAATCACGGGATCTGATTCTGACATTCCACCCGAGATTTTGGGAAAGGCTATGGCTGCTGTTGTTGAACGCTTATTCCATCCACCTGAAATAAAGGAGTTATACAAGGAGGCTGAACGCCTCCGTGAAGCTGGAGATTACAGAACAGCGATCGATACATACCGTAGAGTTGTGGAATCAAGACCTCGATTTGCAGAAGCCTGGTATAACATGGGGATATCCTTTCTCAATCTCAATCGAAGGAATGATGCAATCGATGCAATTCGCAAAGCTCTCGACATTGATTCCTTATCCTCCAAGGAGTGGAATACGCTTGGGGGGCTCCTAGCTGAAGAAGATCGCTATGATGAGGCTATTGAAGCGCTAAACGAGTCAATCTCTAAAGACCCAGAATATGAGAAGGCCTGGAGTAATCTTGGTGTTGCATATTGGAAATCAGATAGATACGGAGAGGCAAGACAAACATACAAGCGATTGACTGAGATTGCACCCGACAACAGTGAGGGGTGGTATATGCTTGGCCAGACGGCCTTGAGAACCAGTCATCTTGATTTGGCCGAGAGTGCCTATATACGTGCAGTGGAAATAGATCCCGAATTCGCTTGGGCTTGGGGGGCTCGTGGCGAGGTGTATCTACAACAGGGACGGCTTGATGAAGCAGAAGAGATGATGCGGAAGGCAATTGAGATTAAGCCAGATGACCCAAACTCAAAGAGAGGATTGGAGTTGGTCCTTGAAAGGAAGAGGTCCGGACATACAAGACCCACGGATCCCTTTGCCCTCTTCAACTATGGAACCAAAAAAGCTGAGAAGAAAGATTTCGATGAAGCTCATATTGCCATGCAGGAACTCAGGAAAATGATTCCTCACCATTTCCTATGGAAGTTTGGAATGGGAATGATTGCCATTGAGAAGGAAGAATATGATAAAGCGATCCGTACCTTCGAGGAGATTCGGCAGGAAAATCCCAACCTGTTCCAAGCTCAGCTTGCACTAGCAGAAACAAAAGCAAGAGCAGGTAGATGGAAGGAAGGCGAAGAACACATTCGTAAAGCACTTGAGATGGAACCTGACAAGCCTACAATCTATGAGAGTTGGGGGACTGTCCTTACATACTCACCAAACCCTGCAGACGCTGAGAAGCACTTCCGAAAATCTATTGAGATGGACCCGGAGTTTGCGGATGGCTGGAAGGGCTTGGGTGACCTTCTTATTAAGTTGGGTCGTGAGAAAGAGGGACAAAATGCTCTGGAGAAGGCATATACACTCAAACCTGAATTGAGAGATGATGACTGAGCACGAATGATGTATCACTAAGAGAGGAGATATTCCTCGTGAAAACAGCGGATGAAAACATTGAAGATGGTGACTATTGGACTAAACCTCACCAATGAGTACGCTGAGATACAACGACGAGAGCCTTGACATTGCTGGAGCCGGCGTTCAGGTTGCAAGAGTAATCTCAAGACTGACGCCGGCACCCCTCATCAACCTTTATGTCGGGTTAATTATGGTGTATTCTTCGCCAATAGGCCTTGGTCCCGTGCTCAATTCCACAACAGCCATTCTTATTCTCATTCCTGGTATGGTTGTTCTTCCAATTGTGCCAATCATTCTATCTGCTTGGCGAGGTCATGTTGATCTGGATGTTTCTTCACGAGAAACCAGGGCTAGGTTTTTCGTATTCTCTCTCCTATGCTATGGTATAGTGTATGTAATCTTCTCACTTGCTGAATGTCTCATTCTCGCTACGCTTTCAGCTGCCTATTTTACTGTTACTTCTGGAATTATGATTACCACGCTCAAGTCCAAGGTGTCGGTACATGGGGCTGGTGTTGGCGGCCCTGGGACGGCACTTCTTATTGTGTATGGATGGATTGCGTGGCCTATCATTATTCTTTGGACTGCAGTTATCTGGTCACGGACTGTGCTCAAACAGCATAGTCTAGCCCAAGCCATCGCGGGCGTCTTGGTTGGAATCTTGATTACATTGCCTACATATTGGCTATTGTACGTTTGACCCTGAACCGTACGAGGATTGTTCATATGGACTGGCGATACCCCAACAGTGTCAAAACAGACTTGACTGCGCAAATCTGTAGGATAAAGACTCAGTGGGTAGAATTATGGAAGGAAGTGTCGAATGTCCGGAATGTGGAAGACGCAGTCGTAGGGGCTCAACCTTCTGTATGGGTTGTGGAAACAGACTACCAAATGGACATGTACCTACGACCTCAGAAGCAAGCAAGGATGTTCTACCAGAGGTTTCTGAACTCGATGACGTTCCAGACCTTGGCGAGCCCCCCGCAGAGCTAGAAATCTTGCCAGACACTGAGCTCCCAGATGTTGATGCGCCGGTAGTAGAAGAAGCTCCACCATCAGCGGCACCGAAATCCACTAATGAAGACCTGTCCTGGGAAGTTGATGAGAAGCTGGTTGAATCAACCACCGAAGAAGCAGCTGCGCCAGAGCCAGTTCCTGATAGTGTACCTGAAGAAACCGCAGGAAGTAGCTCTGATTTGAGCTGGGAAGTTGAGGGGATGGACCCCGAGATAAAGGTAGGAATGCCATTCAAAGAGGTTTCACCACCTCGAGTAATGTCGGAAGAGATGGAAGTCCACCCGGTAGAGGTCTTTGACCATCTGTTTCCTGAAGGTAAAGACAATCCTACGAGAGATGCAGTCACTCACCTGTTCCCTGGCGGGAGAGGCGTAACCTCAAAGGATTTCATTGACACTGTTGTTGGAACGCCCAAGAAGATTGCAGTGACGACTCCAATGCCTGAGCTTGATACACCGGAGTGTCCTAATTGTGGTTTCTCCATATCTGGTGACGGGTTTGAGTATCCCGGCTATGTCTACGAAGCGATGGGCAAAGCAAGAATGGAAGACGGTTTTAGGAAACTGGAAGCTAAAGAATTCGAGCCTGCAATTGAAACATTTGAGATGGCTAAGAAGCTCTTTGAGAGAGCTGCCAATGAGAAAGCTATTGCCGATGCCACCAAGATGATCGATGAAGGCTACGATGCGATGGCCAACGATCACTTTGAACAGGCTGAGAATCATAGAAAATCAAATGAGTACGAATGGGCGATTGTTCAATTCCGAAAGGCCAGAGAATTATACATGTTTTCAACAGATGCCAAGAAGAGAGCGAAGTGCTCGGAAAAGGTCCGTGACTGCTATGTTGAATGGGGGAAGGTCCTTGAGGATGAGGGGGATGAACTAGTAAAGGCTGGTCAGACACGAAAGGCACTCACAAAGTATCAAGAAGCTGCGCAAAGATATCGAGAGGGCGAGGACAGCAAGAGGCTCAAAGGCCTAGATAAGAAGATTCGAAAGGCCTAGCTATGGTTTGAAACCTGTAAGTCGCAATATGTTTCCGCGAAATATCAAATCCACATCTTCTTCTGTGTAACATAATTGGGGACAGAGGGACTTGACTGCATTATACTGCTCCTCCAGGATGTTATAACGAAATCCTCTAGGGAAGAACGAAGAGTCAGTTCCAAATACAATTCTGCAGGATCCTCCGGCTTTCATCGCCTTTTCGTAAATCTTTGTTATAGTCAGGTCATATGGAAGATAAGTCATCCACATATTACTGCCACTTGAGTCAACAACTACATTATGTGTCTGATAAAACAGCATCAGTACCTCTCGAAAGAAGCCAGCTCCAAAATGAGCAATCATGAAGTTGAGTTCAGGAAAGTCTTGTGCAGGCTTCTGAATATCAAGAGGATTTCCGTATCGAAGATTAGCTTGATTGCCAATCGTAATTCCAAAATGAAGAATAACCAGTAGTTTCTGCCGGAGAGCCTCCTCGTAGATCGGATAGACGCGATCATCGTAAACATGGAAGTTCCACGCACTTGGATATAGCTTAATGCCCTGGAAGCCATCTCTTCCCGCACGCTTAACGGTTTCAACAGCATCTTCCAAAGCAGGATTGACATTTGCGTATCCCATGAATCGACCAGGATGCTTGTTGCGTGCAGCAAGAAACTCGTTCCAACTCTCAGGACCGATCATCATGCCTATAGCTGAGATTCCATACTTGTCAAGCTCTTTTATCCAAAGCTCCCCAGTGTCCCAGGGCTCATCGGGCAGAGTGAACTCCTGCATGTCTGTTTGAAAGCTGACTCGTTGTCTAGCTCTTTCGAGAACCTCCGGGTCTGAGAACCACTCCTTAACAGTGTTGTAAGTGATGAAATGAGCATGACCATCAATGACTTCTATGCCAATGTCTGACACAACCAACAAGATTCCTCCATAATTCACTATAGTGATGTGGCTTCGCCATGATATTGTCCCTTATGCCTTTTTTCAAATGGGAACTGATGAGTAAGCTAGAAATTAAATCCAATCCCCTGTTTCTAGCTTGCGAGGCAAATAGTCATCAGTGAGGTACTCGAAGCTGTGGCTCGCGAATGCCTGAATCTCTGCTTTCTCCTTGAGCTTTAACATGAGTTTCAGGTCTTTCACCCATGCTTTGTTTGCCTGCACGAATGGTTCGTTGAGCATGTCCCTGACACGTTTGATGTCAGTTGGCTCCATTGGTATCCTGACAGATTTTGGAATGTTATATTCCTCAAGGTCACGACTCAGGACGCCTAGAAGCTTCAACTCAGGAGTGGCAATGAAGGGAGACTCATAGCTTAGTCTCTTGCTACCTCGCAGAAAGACGGAGTATATGTAATGCCCATAAGGATCTGAGTCGACTAAGGCGAACGCGGGAATCTCCAGTTCCTTCACCAGCATACGTAGGAAGGCACGAGTTGCAATGTCACCTGAACCTTTTCCTGTCAATACTATGCATGGCTGCCTATTCCAATACTTTGCCTCTGCCAATCGCATAACTGCTGCATCTTTCTCAGAGAGCAGTATGAACTCGGCATCGCTCTCTAAAATCTCAACTTGATCCAAGAAGGGAGTGATTGCCCAACCGCCGGTTCCCATTCGAGTTAGATCAATTGTGTCACCACCATCGCGAATCACAACTCTTCCCATCGCAGAACCTCGAGCCGAAGCAACTACATGAATGCTGTCACGCGTCGTGTGCAGCATAGAAGCTACATCCTCGATAATCTTGTCACTCCTCTTTTGCTCACGAAACAGATTGACATCACTATAGAAGACCTCTCGTTTAGTCGCATGCAGATTGGACTTCAAGAGTTGGAAGACTATCTCCATGACCCTTGCGGTTCTGGTGGCATCTACCACTGAAGCAAGAGAATGGTAGGGTCGAGCAACTGTCTTCATCCCCAGTAGAAGCAGGTCTCTGATTTCATCCCAGACGATATTATCACTTGATCTGCTAGGAATCTCAAAAGCTGGTCGTCCAGTTAACATGGCCTCATTAAGGACTTCCATTGCGACATCCACGAGTGTGTCTTGTGTTTGATTAGAAGTAAGGCCAACAACCTCCACAGTTTCTTTCAGAGGTTCAATCTCTTCCTCTGGAAGCTCTCCTGCCTCAATTGCGAGCTTGCGTTTCTCAGCCGCCTTCCACTTCCGTTTCATTTCTTTTTCAAGGGCCTTTACTGCATCGGGAACGGGGAGACCAGACTTCTTCTTCTTCGCTTTTGTCTTTTTAGGGACATCGATTTCTGGTTCCTTTTCAGGTTTTTTCGGCTTTTTCGGTATCGTAGGCTTCTTCGGAGCTTCCTTTGGTGGTTCCTTCTTCTCAGGCTTTGGTTCATCCTTCTTCTCAGGTTTTACCTCTGGCGGTTCCTCCACCTTCCTTGGCTCATCCGGTGGGGCAGGCTTTGGAGCGATGGTTTCAGAGATAGCAATCATCTCGGCTTCGCGGATGAGTTCAATAGCAGCATCAACAAGGGTTGTTGCCTTCTTTAGACTTAGCCCGTCAACGACTTTGGCTACTGAGCTTGGTCTAGAACGTGACAATCTTGCCACTGTATTGTAGCCGGAACGTTCAAGTTCTTTAGCAAGTTTTCCACCAACTCCGGGCAAATCAGTTAGCTTGAGTCTAGTTTCTGGACTATCATCAACGACATCGGCCTCGGCAGCCGAAGGTTCCTCAATCACGACGCCCTTTGCTTCACCCTTAAGCAATTCTTTTGCCGCATCTATCAGTTTCTTGGCGCCTGACAAGCTTAGACCATCAACCCTACTTGCCATGCTCTTTGACCGAGACTTGGATATCTGCTCAACTGTGTCATACTTTGCGGCTTTGAGTCTCTCTTCCAATTTCTGACCTACACCAGGCAAGAGCCTCAGTGATAGTCCAGATTCTTCGAGAGCCACATCGGCAGCTGGTTTTTCGGCAGGCTTCTTTGCGGGTTTCTCGGATGGCTTCTCCTTTTTGGAGGCAGGCTTCTTGCGTTTGGTCTTGGTTTTGGGTTTGGCGGCCGCTTTTGCAGGCTTTTTAGAGTCCTTGGAGGTTGCTTTCTTCGTGGTCTTCTTTGTTGGCTTCTTCTTGGTTTCGACGAGGTCTCCAAGGGTTTCTTGGATGGTTTCAGTCTTCTCGGACTTCTTTTTGCGAGCCATTAATCGCCACCATCCACTGATACTTCAATGAAGTCTTCATCGCCATCCCCAAGAGGAACATCGGCAACGAGATCAGTACCTCTTGCATCTGTTTCAGTTTCCTCTTGGTCATCTGCAGTTTCAAACCCGGTAATTGAGTCACGAATCTTCCTTGCAACAATCTCAGCATCAAACAATGGTTTCTTCCTTCCATCATTTGCGATTGCGGCGAGGCTCTGCGAAAACTGGTCAGCATACATAGCAAGAATTCCTGCACGCTTTGCCTTTCGCTTGGCTGTTTCACGTCTTGTAATGAAGCGTCTAAATCTTCTACCTGCATCTTCGAGAGCCAACTTAATCTCACGTAGCAGCACCTCATCTTCTGCTAGTGCTTGCTTGCTCTGTCCCTTGAACATCACGTGAACGTATGCTCCAGCCACATGAATAAACACCATAATGGGTCCTCGGGGAATGCCATTGTCAAAGGTCTGCACCTTGTAGTTCTTCCAATTAACCGAGGTGGTTGCCTTCCAAGTTGCGCAGTCACTGTTGTCTCTGAGCTTTGGAACACGGTTCACAAACCGCCACAGAACCATTGGGGCAGAAGTTGCGGGTTTGATACTCCCTCCATACGCAATACACACCTCAACAGCAAAAGAGAGGCCTTTTCCAGAGGTAGGTTTTCTCGTAACTGCTGTAGCGAAGTCTGGCTCATAAGCCATGTGGATAGTCTGCTCAAATACCTCTTCTCCAACTGGGACTACTGTGTCTGTTGGTGGTGCTATGTAGTCCTCTCCAGAGAATGCCTTGTAGAGCAATTCTATCTCCATCTTTGAGAGCGAGTCTGTAGGAGTCTTAGGGCTTAGTGTATCCTGATGTCGCCTACGCAATTCCTTGTTTGCATTCCCAATAATGGTCTTTGCCTTGTTTCCACTCAACCTCACAAAGGCTTTGGTTAGGAAGCTTCGCAAATCTGGCTCTGGAGATTCTCTAAGTAGGTCTTGAAACTCACCAATACGGATGCTTGCTGGATGAGGCTGAGCGTACTTCGGCTCAGCAGGAAAGTCCTTCACTCTTCTGGGATAGATGTGTACTGTCCCGTAGGGATCGATGAAAACAATGGTCACGTGAGAGTTGAGCAATGATGCCATCTCACAGTAGGTATCAGCATATCCACGCCGATACTGGATATTCAGATAGTTGAGTTTGATATAGGTCCCATGCTCAAACGGAAGCTCCATGTCGATTGGGCCACTTACATATTCCTTTGTGTTTGCAGTAGTTGTATAGAAATCGGTGACGGTGGCTTCTTTGCCGTTGAACCGCTTCGATATAGTGAATATGGGCTTACCAGTTGTATTCTGAGCGTCGCTAAAGGCTGAAGGAGCACCAAATCCCTGACTGCCTCGTGTCTGCCTTAGTTTTTCGGACTTGCTTGAGGCGAGGTAGATTCCAAATTTCTCCAAATCTGAAGAAACCATGCCTACTCCATTATCAAAGCATATGAATTCGTAGACTTTGAATCCCTCTTCATCATCAAGCGGGACTAGGTCAGGCATCTGAACCTCAGTAAGTTGAATGACGCACAGGGGCTCTCGTCTGTTAATCATGCCTCGAAACGGAACCACAAACTTCCTGAAGTCTGTAAGGCGGTCCTGCAGAGTTTCTCTCCGTCGTGGCGGAATTTCAACTTCATTGCCCTCTCGTACATCCTTCTCAAGCTTCTTACTAAGGGCAATTGAGTCATGAAGGGTTCCCTCAAGCTTTGTTCGAATCTCTTCGACATACTTGGGATCCAATTGATCATCAAGTCGTGGATGTCTGCCAGTCTTCCACCACCAGCTTTCCACTGCGTCAATTGCGTTATCTAGGAACTCGATTGCAAATTGGGTATGCTTGTTTAAACCAGTCTCAAAGCCCACTAGCTGAGTTCTTTTCCGCATGAACTTGGCAATGGTACCCTGGCGAATATCCCCTGCTCCGGCTCCAGCAGCGACTGAATCCGTAGTAGTCTTTTTTCCAGGGGAAGATTTCTTCTTCGCCTTTTTGGATTTCTTCTCCTTTGAACTCATGGCAATTCGCTCCGTTGAAAGCTGTGCTCAAGCATATTGGTTTGACATTCCCTTACCGACTTATAACCCCAGATAAGGCACAATACGGTGTTTCTTGACTCTCAGGAGTTCCTCTATATCCCATTTATTGTTTTCCCGTCATAATACCCTTCTAGGATAGGTTTGGGCCAGATATATTGGCCAAAGGTAGATTTTTCGGCCACCATGCCTACTGAATTTCTGAGACATGAGAGGTTGCCACAACTAGGAATCCAGATATTTAGCATCCCAGGTATCCCTGAGATTGAGAAAGGAATGAATCTAGCCTCTGTGATCTTGGACTGCCTAGGCAAATCCAGACTTACTTTGAAGCCGGGAGATGTCCTTGTTATAGCTCATTCCATCGTCTCGAAGGCAGAAGGCAGAATCGTGCACCGTGATTCTGTTCAGATTTCTAGTAGAGCAGAGGAGATTGCGGAATCTAATGGCTTCGATCCAGTTCAGGTCGAACTGGCATTGAGAGAGAGCCGAGTTGTCTTAAGGAACCAAGGTGTGTTGATTACTGAAACCAAATCAGGCCTCATTTGCAACTTTAGCGGAGTAGACAAATCAAATGCACCTCCAGATAGCTTCATCTTGCTACCAAAAGACCCTGATGCAAGTGCTGCTACAATTCTGATGAATCTTGAGGAGCAAACAGGTTTCGAACTGGCGGTCATCATAACTGACACACAGGGCAGACCTTGGAGAGAAGGCTCAATCAATATTGCTCTCGGATGTGCTGGCATAAGTGCGTTCAAATATAACAAAGGAAAGCTCGATCTCTATGGGAAGCCAATGCAAAGGTCCATGGTCTGTCAGATTGACGAGATAGCTTCAGCAGCAGAACCTTTGATGGGACAAGCAGACGAAGGAATGCCAATTGTGGTATTGAGAGGCTACAAATACAATAGAGGACATGAAACAGCTAGGGACATACCACGTGCAAAAGAGGAAGACCTCTTTAGATGAGAGAGGGTCTGGCGAATAAGCCAGACCTTGCTAGATCCTCGGAAATCAGACTTTCTGGCCGCAACTTCCGCAGAACTTTGCTCCTGCAGGATATTGCTGACCGCAGTTTGTACAGAAGCCTCCGCCTCCCGTGGAGATAGTGACACTCTCAGTGTGGCCTTCTGCTGGACCACCGCCGCCGCCTGCAAGGGGTGCACCACACTTGGAACAGGCGTTGGCTCCGGATGCATTCCCAGCTCCACAATAGGGACACTTGCCTGCATTTTGAGCTGATGAGATATTGGCCATGATTGAAGGAATGACTCGCCTCTGCCTGAATTTAAAGCGCAAATTCCCTCCAGAAGTTAGATCGATGACCAGTTCATCTCCACTCTGGGCTGCCTGGCTTATGGCAAGTATTGGAATCGCAAGACTCTCGGTGTTGCCATTTGCATCCTTGTTGTAGAAGGAATCAGAACTCCATGACGAAATAGCTGCACCCACTGCTGCAAAGCCTACACCTCGACCTATGCTTCTTACTGCTCTACCTCCGATTCCACCCATTTCTCTGCCTATTCCTTCCAATAGGGCGGCACCAGCCACTGCTCCAGCAAGGGCACCAAATTTCTTCGCGGAACCCCATCTTGAGGGCTTTTTTATCCAGACAAGTCTGATATCTGTGAGCTCCAATGAGCCATCCTCGCCATCAAACTTGACATCCTTCTCTCGGACCATCTTTCTCTCATGGCCCATTGTATCTAGACCCCGGTCAGAGTATGTGACCGTAAGGAACTGCGGGCGATCTGACATATTCAATCCTCTGGCGTGTTCATATATTCTGGCTGTAAGCCTTCATGCAACATCCACATTTGGCGGTATTAATCTTGTCCAGATGGCATTTGTACTGCATCATCTGAGGGATTTATACTAGAATCTTGGCCCGTCTGTTCAATTGTGGTCTCCTGCTGTTCTTGAGCAGCTTGTTCCAGAGCCTGTTTCCGCTCCTCGGTAATAGGAATTGGATATGAAAGGCCTTTTCGAATCATGAGAACTCCAACCAACGAAATGAGACCTGTGATCGCAAGTGTAATTGGAAATCCGATATGCTGAATCGAAGCCCCGAAGAAAGCTATCTGTGGAATGGCGACTATTATAGCAAGGGTGGGAGTCAGCGAGTAGACACTGTTTCGAATACTAGTAGGTACAACATCAATCATCAGCCTCATTGTCAGAATGTCTGCCGCATTAAAGAAGAACCCGCCAATCACAAATGTCAGGAACATCAAAGTAGTTGGAAGCAGAGACTCCTGAGGTACCTGCATAATCACAAAGTCCGTGAAAGGTACCATTACATCCACTAGAGTCACAGGTCCAGTCACAGGATTGAAGACATACATGATAGCCGCAAAAATGAGGAAGCAGGCAAAGCCACAATTCTGAATCAGTCTGAACTTGGGAATCCATTCCTCGGGCTTGAATTTCTGAGACCAGACACCAGCTCGTTCAGTGGTAAACATACCTGGAATTCTCAGCAGGGTTCTGAATGTGGCAACAGCAACATCAGTCACAAGATACGCGAACAACAAGGGGAATATTATGAGCTCGCCCCATACGAAGACGCAGCTCCAGATAACAACCCCACCAAAGATCACATATTTGACAAAGGGGTCGCCCACAATGAAACTTGCTCCCGTTTTCAAGAGTCTGAAGTACTCGCGAACAGACGGTTTCTCATCTCTCATTTCTTGAACTTCGGGAAAATCCTTGACAAGCATCAGGACAGCAATTGCTGTACCAACACATAATATCGCTGAAGCTTGAAAGACCCACATTCGACTGAAGACAACTGCTAGGATGCTGCCAGGAATCAATGCCGCCATTGAAAGTGCTGTGGCAATCATCCCCAGCCGCCCCATGAACACTCCATAGTCCTTTCGTTCGACATCATCAGGAGCTGCCACTCGGTAGTTATTGTCAAACCAGGCGTCCCATGCACCGCTCTCCTGGGAATATGCAAGTCCCCATAGGACATACACGAGAACGAACATAAAGATGGGCGTGGTTGGTGTCAGAAGAGATGTTATGTAAAAGGCGACTCCATAGATGAGATAAGCTGACGCGATTACGAATCGATGACCTATCATATCTCCCAACGTGCCTGTTGGATAGTCCAGCAGTGTCTGCACTACCATCTGGATTACTACCAGGACTCCAACAAAAGCTAATCCTTCAAGGAACATGCCCGGACCACCGCCAAGTGTGTCCGCGACGAAGATCATGTAGAAGGTACTAGACATCACTAGAGTGAAGATAATGATGGGACCAAGTGTAACCATGATCCACGCCAATCTAGCCACTTTGTCGTTGGGGTCCTTGAATCCACATAACCTCGCTACCCTACTCATGAAAAGGTACCAGAGGGTTGGGTTGATAAAAACCTATGCTAAAGAAATTTAGAAGAGAGAGAAGGGAGGGGTCTCAATGAGCCTACTCTTCAATCAGTTCGTGGGCCATCTCTTCTTCTATCTCTTCAATTACTTCCTGGGCTTCCGGCTGGCTGTTGCTCCAAGCCTCCTCTTCAAGAACGGGCTTTGGCTGGTGAAGACCTTTGCGTATCAGTAACACACCGATGAGAGACACCATTCCACATAACAGTAGAGTCAATGGAAATCCAATGGTAGGTATCAACCATCCAAAGAACCAGATCTGTGGGAGTGCAAATATGGTTGCGATGGTGGGAGAAAGGGAATACATTGAGTTCCTAATTCGATTTGGAATGGCATCAAGGAGTTGCCTCTGTGTGAGAATCTCAGCAAATCCTCCAAAAAAGCCAGTAAGAGTGAAGGAAAAGAAGAGCAACACGACCGGCAAGATGTTGCCTACTGGTATCTGCATTAATTCCACATTAGCAATAGGCAGAACGACGCTGAACATCGGACCACCGTTTGTAGCAGGCGGAAATAGGAACATTATGAATGAAACGACGAGGAAGAACACGAGCCCGCATGTCTGAATAAGTCGGAATCTAGGAATCCATATTTTGGGTTCAAATCGTCTAGACCAAACTCCAGACCTTTCCTGTGCAGCAATCCCAGGAATGAATAGGACAGTCCGAAACGATGCAACAGCAACGTCAGTGATAAGGTACAGGAAGTACATGGGGAACAGGATAAGGTTGCCCCACACCATTATCGAGCTGGTGGCAAGCATTGATCCGATTACGATGTATTTGACAAAGGGCTCACTCCATAGATAGCTCACACCATCCTTCAGAATCTTGGTGTACCCACTCATGGTGGGTCGCTGTTGTCGTGCGGCCTGAACCTCAGGAAAGTCCGTGATGAATCTGAGGCCGAGAATAGTTAGGACTAGAGCCAATACAGCCTGCAGCTGGAATACCCATGGTCGACCAAAGACTGCAGCCAAGATGCTACCAGGGATTAGTGCTGCAGTTGATACGACTTGCATCATTCCTCCGACTCTTCCCCAAAACATACCATACTGCTTTCTATCCGAGTCACCTGGCATGGCGACTCTATAGTTATTGTCGAACCATGTGTTAAGCGCTCCACTCATCTGAGAGTTGCCAAGGCCCTGAATTACATAGATGAGGACTAGGAACCAGAATGGAGTTGTTGGTGTGACCAGTGAAACTAACCAAAACGCAATAGCGTAGCACGTGGTGGCTGATGATACTATATACTTCTGTCCTATCCAGTCTCCAATTGCACCAGTAGGGTAGTCCAGGAGTAATTGAATGGCCATCTGGATGACTACAAGAGTTGCTACCAAGGGAAGGCCTGCGATATAATCGCCGCCACCCAATGCTTCAGAGACAAAAATCAGATAGAAGGTGGTCGACATAGTGAAAGTGAATGTAGCCAATGGGCCTAGGAAAATCAAGATCCTTGCTAATCGAAGAACCTTTTCATTAGCATCTGGGAGTCCTATTGCATTTGCTAATCTGCTCATTTCTTGAACCTCAGTCGATTATGGACAACGTGAATAGAGAAGGAAAAATCAGAATGTGGCGCTTCCGAAACCATGGCTCTTAACCTCACAGATGTAAGCTGTAGCGCTCCCGGGATTTGACCCCGAGAGCGCCACAACGGAGATAGGAGTTTGCTAAGTATGGTATATCTACCACAACTGGCTTGGGACCTCTCGGTCCCTTCTTGACCGTAAATGCTCCTTCGAGCGAGGATCGCCCATTAACAGCCGCCTGGGAGGGCACTTCAACATCTTGAGCTGAACCGGCCACAACACAGTTTGGGTCATTATCCATTGGATTTGCCTCACGTAGATTATGTCTGGTCACAGTATAAGCCGTTAATGGGCGAAAGTGACCGCAGTTGCGGGCACTCAGTGACCAACCACTATACTCCACGAACTGGTTGCTTGCCGATGATGTGTGGTTGAATGTGCGGGCCAAATCCATATAAAGGTTTGGCAACCAAACCATTCGTTTTTTTCGGTTGAATGAGTGCACAAAACCGTCAGGATATTTGAAGGGCACGAACCATTCCCCCATAACAGGTGCTTACCTATTATAGAGGTAAGCCTGGACTATTGCCCTTGTTGAAGGAGGCAGAGTTCGCTTCTTCTTCAAATCGTGTGACTTTCGAGAGTTAGTTGCTAGAGCCATGATATTTCACAAGAATTAGCACTCAGAATCAGTATATATAGCGGAGCCACAATTGAGGGTCACAGAATGGAGTCACAATATGTTACTATGCATCACTGAATTTTTGGATTTGGCTCGTCAAGAAAGACACTACATCAGACCTAGGAAAAGGCCAGGCGTAGATGAATTCAACTCCATCAAATCGATTTTTGGCTGCCGATATTGCCTCAGGAATGTCCTCTTCAGAATGCTCACCACCAGGAGTCATCATAGGCGTAACAATGACCACCCTTTCTGCATTTGAACGAGCAGCTGTGTCTATAGCTTCGTCAAGATTGGGTGCACAGAATTCGTTAAACCCAGCAATGACTTCAAAGCCTGTTGCTTCTTGAAGCTCTTCAGCCAGGTTCAGAGATGACGCCCAGAAGGGGTCGTTCTCGGAAGTACGCTCCCAGTTTCTAACTCTGCTATCCAGTTGAGCGAACCGGACTCGCATCTCTGCTGGAGCATGATCTCCTGCTTTCTCAATTATACGGTGAAGCCTGATTAGCTCAACAACCTCCTCTTCTGGGAAATCCTTCGGAGGCATTCCATGCATTGCAAGCACAATTCTGGTTGTCATAGATGGTCAGCTCAATTGGTTAAAGTAGGCTGTGCCACGATTTCCTGTCGCTCTAGCCGCAAAGGCTCCTTGAACAAAAGCCTAACGATGAGAATCACAACAGCCAGTGAGATCACCTCAATTGCTCCAGCCACAATGAAGGTTGCAAAGAAGTCTGAAAAAAGAAGGAGATATCCGAAGATTAGCGGACCTACCGTGACTCCCACATTTCCGGAGAAATTGAACAGACCCATAGCCATAGCTGAATCCTCAGCATCGGAGGCATCACCCACCAAAGCAAGAGCAGATGGAGCTGTAATCCCCGAAAATACGCCCAGGAGTATTAGTCCGAAAAGAAGTGGGAGAAAGCCTACTGCGCCAATGAAGCCTAGAGCCGCCAGAACGATTCCATAAGGAATGCTTCCAGCAATAAGAATCGGATATCGCCCAAATCTGTCAGAGAGTCTTCCCATAGGATATTGAAGCAGTATGAAAGGCGTTGCAAATATAGCTAGAGCCAAACCTCTGAGTGATTCAGGAAGACCGAGGACGGAGGTAAGGAAAAGGGGCAATGCAACAAGAATAAAGCCCATGTGCAATCTATCTATAAAATTGAAAGTGATGGGCACTGCAAGTTTGGGATATCGCTTGGCTACCAACAGGCTTTCGACAATGCTGGGTCGCTTCTTTGTTGCAGGAGGGTCTCTCAGACCAACCAATGCAAGGAGGAGAACAAGGATATTGAGGGCAGCTGCAGAGTAATAGGGCATGAAGACACTTACAGTGGCAAGGATTCCACCAATAGCTGGGCCGAAGCCAAATGAGAGAGCCAACAAGGCTCCGAAAATCCCCATATGCCTTCCTCGACTCTGAGCAGTTGAGAAATCCAGAGCTAGAGTCATGAATGACTGCCATGACATCACCGTAAAGGATCCTTGAAGAAACCTATAGGTGAGTAGCAGCGAATATGACAATGTAGTGGTCATGAGTATGTAGAAGACTACTGATCCAGAGGCACCCACTAGGACGAAGATTCTGCGTCGAGACCATCTATCTGAGAGAGCCCCAGTGACTATCCCTAAAATAAGATATGCCGCGTACAACATCACGTCAAACAATGAATATTCCAGATTTGAAATGCCTGGGAATCTGTCAAGGATGAATTCGGGTTGGTTTACATGAAGAAGTGCAGCAGCTGTTATCGTCAGGAACGTAAGGACACCTGTGAAGAGGATTTTTCTAGTGGTTTCTGGCAAGCTTTCCGACTCGATGGTTGCATCAGCGACATTCATTTTCTCAGCACCTGCCTTTATCTATCCGTGGCATTCGTTGCAAAGACCCAACGGGTATGTACCACTCACTAATTATGTCAAGCAAGGAAAGCAACGATAGCAAGTATAATGATTACCATAGTTGCAACATAAAGAAGGCTGTCTTCTTTTCTTCATTCATCAACACTCTCTCAGTCTGATACGGTGAGTTCTTTTGATTCATCAGGTTTGATGCGGTCGAATCTCTCACGTATCACTTTGTCAGAATCAACAAACCCCTTTGTGAGTAGAAACACGCCGATTACTTCTCCAATATACAATACGTTGCCAAACTCTGCCCCGCCTCTTGCGATAGAGCCAGCAATGGCAATTGCCAACCCACCCAACGCTATCCAGAGATTGAAGGTGAATCTTGTCTTGATGAATGAGAAGAAAGCCGCGCCGATCAAGAGAAAGCCACCTGTGACAGACAGGAGAGGTGAGAAATTCCTTACATGCTGGGCCATTGCATGACCTGCAACTGCAATTCCTGCTACAAATGCATCGGTGTCAACTGCTGCAACCGCAGCATAAGCACCCATCCATAATGTCATGGTTATTGCAAAAATGATATAGATGTGACCATGAAGCATCTTCTTTCGATTGGAATCCATATTTCTGCCGAGTCCAAACGCCAAGACCGCCAAAACGACATAAGTCCCAATCCCTGCTAGGGGGTATTCCATTGCTCCGAACATCAAGGCCGAATAGTCGGTTATGGAACTCAGCGTCATCATCCAAGAGAAGAAAGCTGCAATTCCAACAAGGACTGCATCAATTGCCAGCAGACCTTTTGTGGAGAAGACATTCTTAGCTAGAATCAAATAGAGCGCTCCAGCTCCCATGATCGCTACCTGCGATGCAGAAAGCACGAGATAAACCCTGTATATCGGGACAATCCAACCCAAGAATTCCGAGATCGCCTCAAAGGACGCTGTAACGGCAAACATGACCAACGAAATGAACCAGATTAGCTGGTAGATTCTCTTTCGTCGTCTCCATTGTTGGAACACCAAGTAGGCGAAGATTACTGCCACTATTGTCGTGATTATTGGGAAGATTGACATTATTGTCGCCATATCATCACATCTAAGTTTCAAATTCCAATCTAACATGTTTAAAAGAAGTAATGATGTGGCTGTCGCGACACGGTGTGACATCTATGGAGAAGGATTCTGGACTTCAACTTGATACTCTCAGGGATGATCTCATGAGCACTCTGGATTTGACACAAAATGAGACTCGTATTTTTCTGGTTCTCTTGAAAGGTGAATCCTTCACTGCTAGTCAGTTGAGCGCCTTGACGAAAATTCATCGGACTAGAGTCTATGATACTCTAAAGAGCTTAATGAGCAAGGAGCTCATTATGGAAGTTTCCAAGGATCCGCTAATAGTGGCCGCTCAATCACCAAAAGCAATTGTACATCATTATCTTGAAACGCTCAGAAGCAACTTCGAGGATCGCATTCAAGCTATCATGTCCTTGGGTCATAGTCTTGAAGAATATGGCAACAGAAGCATTTTGCATAGCAATTCCATGGACACCTCACTGGTTCAGCTAGACGATGGCCTAACGATAGTGCGGTCGTTGCTAGCAATAGCCCAGAGGAGGGTGTGGGTCTGTAAGAGAACAACTGGCGGAATCTTTGATTGGTTCAAGCTGAAATCAGAGCTTCGCAGGTTGGCAGATAAAGGGATTGACATCAAATTCCTCTCAGATCATACCATGGAAATTGGATTCGAGGTAAAAGTACATACTGACATCCCTCTCTCGTTCGCGATAGTTGACTCCTATGGGATCAGCTTTGTGAACCTTGAGTCTTCAGATAAAGAACCCTATGCATTTGTAACCAAGGACAAAGAGTATGTCGATTTTCACATGAAATTGTTCCAGGATTTATGGAATAGCAAATAGCGGAAGGAGGCCCTACTCCGTCATAACAACGCCCTTTTCCCTGAGAAACTTGCCAAAATTAACATCTACAACCTTGATATGGTTGAAGAGCCAATTGCCAAGGAACGTATTGATGGATTTGCTGACCACTTTGGTAGCACCATCTTCTTTGAAATCATCCTCAAGGGTGTTTAGCATGCTCTTGAACTCTTCATGCTGTTTGATGTGGTTCTCCATTGCAGGATAATCCAGCTCCTTCATGTAACGCTCTTCAGTTGAGAAATGAAAGTCAGTATACTCCGTCATGAATAGCAAAGTTTCGATGATCTTTGTATGACCCATATACTTCGCAACAGCAATTGAGAGATTGTTTATGCGTTCAATCAGCATCTTATGCTGTTCATCAATCAATTCAACTCCGACAGACAGGCTGTCGTCCCATGAAATGTCTTCCAAATGTTCCACCTATTATGCTCTAGTCCAATGTATCCATGAAATAAGACTAGCGATGGAGGATGTCAATCGCTCGTCCTTAGGATCCAGCAACAGACATATTACCCACCTCTTGCCGAGCCAAAAACAGACAAACCATAAGGAAGAGGTTGGAATTATGGAGATTAAGAAGATTGCAGTTCTGGGTGCAGGACAGATGGGGAATGGCATTGCTCAGGTCTGTGCTCAGGCTGGATATGACGTGAAAATGAGGGACATCGACCAGAAGTTCATTGACAAGGGAATGGCAATCATAAAGAAGAACCTTGAACGAGGTCTCTCGAAAGGCAAAATTACTCAGGAAGAGATTGATGCAACTCTAGGGAGGATTGAAGGTGTTCTCGACCTGAAGGACGCTGTCAATGATGCGGATCTAGTTATCGAAGCAATTCCTGAAATAGTGAAACTCAAACTTGATACATGGAAAGAAGTTGACGAGGCTGCCCCAAAGCATGCGATCTTGGCCTCCAACACTTCTAGTATCAGCATTACCCAAATGGCTGCTGTCACTGAGCGGCCGAATCTATTCATAGGTATGCATTTCTTTAACCCGGTTCCTGTTATGCGGCTAGTAGAGATCATCAAGGGCCAGGCTACAGACGATTCGACCGTGAAGGTCATTGAGGAGGTGTCCGGAAAGATTGGAAAGGAAACCGTCCTAGTGAATGAAGCACCAGGATTTGCTGTCAATCGCCTGCTAGTTCCAGCTCTGAATGAGGCAGTATTTGCAATCCAAGAGGGCATTGCAACTGTTGAGGACATGGACAAAGCCATTCATCTTGGGCTGAACTGGCCCATGGGACCACTGACTCTTGCTGATTTTGTTGGGCTTGATACGATGCTCTACATATCTGACTACTTTGTGGACGAGTTCAAAGACAGCAAGTACAGAGCACCAGCACTTTTGCGAAAGATGGTTCGTGCAGGTTGGCTAGGTAGGAAATCTGGCATGGGCTTCTATGACTACTCTGGCGATAAGCCGGTTCCTAACAGATTCTAATCCTCATATCGGAGTGATCTTGAGTAGGTCACTCCTGCCTCCATTTTCGTGGCAACATTAATAGTGCCAAGACTTTGTCATTCATAGTGACTCTCTATGAAGTTCAAGGAAACCAAGTATATTGGCTTTGACGGCACAAGGATGTTTATGGCATCATGGATACCTGATAACGAAAAGCCTCGTGCATTGATTATCGCGATACATGGCTTAGGTAGCCACGGACTGGATTTGGGTACAATAGGTGAGTTCATGGCTGAGAAAGGGATCGCAGTCTTTGCTCCTGATATGAGAGGCTTTGGCCATTTTGATGGGCAAAAGGGTCACGTGATGCGTTTCAGTGAATACATAGAGGACATTCAGAATCTTGTGATGCAGGTCAAAGACAGGTTTCTGAACAAGATCACCTTTCTGTTTGGAGCCTCGCTTGGAGGCCTCATGGTGCTGCGATATGTTATGGCATATCCTAGGACTGTTGATGGGATTCTATTGCAGTGTCCAGCAGTGGCACAGACTCTGGAAATTAGCCCAGTGAGGAGGTTCTTCGCAAGGATCCTCTCCCTCCTGAATGTGAAAAGGTATTACGAGGGCGATGTCGATTTGGCCGATGGATCGCGCAGCCCTGAAGTCATTAGGAGGCATGAAGCAGATCCTCTTCGATTCCATGGCGTTACGCCAAGGTTCGGGATAGAAGCGTTGAAAGCGTCTGAAGAGACTTTCAAGGAGGGGGAGAGAATTACTTTACCTGTCTTCTATCAACAGGCAGGGGATGACAAGCTAATCTCCCCCGATAGAAGCAAGGATTTCTTTGAATCAATTGCATCCAAGGATAAGACGTTTCGTATGTACGAAGGACTTTATCATGAGCTACATGAGGAACCTGAGAAGGATAAGGTCCTAGCTGAAATGTATGGATGGCTTCAAAAGCGCCTACCTTCCTAGCTCGCATTCTCTCTCCTATGTCCGAAGATAATATGAGGCGGTATCAGCAAAGCTGGGAGACAAGTCAATAGAATGATTCCCCAGTCAACGAGATTGAGCGGCATGGTTTCAAACAATGGTTGCATGAATGGAACATAGATGGTTGCTAGGGTGAGAAGGACGGACAATGCTACTGCACCCATGAGTGCTTTCGAGCCCGTAACATGAGTCTTCCAAACTGGTCTATACTCATCCCTACAGTTCCAGACGAAGAGAAGCTCGAAGGTGACCACACTCGCAAACACTGTGGTACGAGCATGCTTCAGAATATCGTTCCAAGGTGCGATGGCCCAGTCGACAAGGGGGCCTGTTATGCCAGGAATCCATCCACCATTGATTGTTAGAGCCAAAAGAAAGACAAATGCTGCAGCTAGGAAAGCAACAAAGCCTGCAATGACCACGAACATGATCATACCCCGATCCATCATCTTCTTCCCAGGCTTTCGTGGTGGGCGGTCCATTACACCCTCCTCAGGAGGGTCAACACCTAGAGCCAATGCTGGGAAACCGTCAGTGGCTAGATTGAGCCAGAGTATCTGGATGGGAGTAATTGGCAAAGGCAATCCTATCAGCACAATGGTGAATATGAGAAAGATCTCGTCGAAGTTCGCCGCCAGGAGGAATCGGACAAATTTGCGGATGTTGGAGTATATCTCACGCCCTTTCTCTACAGCTGTCACAATGGTCGCGAAGTTGTCATCTGTGAGGATGACGTCGGATGCCTCTTTTGTGACATCAGCTCCACGCACTCCCATAGATACGCCTACGTCTGCTGTCTTAACCGCGGGGGCGTCGTTCACACCATCACCTGTCATCGCGACGACTTCATTATGAGACTTAAGCGCGTTCACAATCTTGAGTTTATGATCGGGGGAAACTCTGGCATAGACATCTACATGACGAACTGCATTGCTGAGGTCTTCATCAGACATCTGCTCTATCATTGCACCTGTAACTACATCGGCATCTCTATCAATTAGGCCAACTTCGACGGCTATTGCTCTAGCGGTCAGCTCATGGTCGCCAGTAATCATGATTGGTCGTATTCCTGCATGCAGACAGGTCCGAATTGCTTCATGCACCTCGTCTCGCGCAGGATCTATCATTCCCACAAGGCCAACGAAAACCAGATTTCGTTCTACTTCCTCCGGTTCCCATTCTTTGAGCTCTTCTTCCAAGCGACGATAGGCAAATGCAAGGACCCTAAGAGCATTAGCTGCAAATCCAGCGTTGATGGCAAGGATATTCTCACGGTTTCTCTCAGTTAAGTCACAAAAGGCATCGTGCTCGTATCCCTTGTCACAGAGTGGGAGTAGAACCTCTGGTGCACCTTTCGAAAACGCCCAGAGAGCCCCATCTTGGTCTCTGCAAATAGTGGTCATTCGTTTGCGTGTAGAGTCGAATGATATCTCTGAAATCTCTTCATACTTTGAGCGAGTTTCTTCATAGGATATTCCTGCTTTTTCAGCAACGACAAGTAGAGCCCCTTCAGTCGGATCGCCTACAATGGACCAATCAGCAGAACTTGTTGGATCAGGTTGCAGCAGGGAGTTCGTACATAACTGACCGATCTCGAGAAGTCGGGCTGTATGCGGATCTGCCTTTACATCGAAGTCAGTACTAGCTCTGTAAAAACCGCCATCACGATTGTAGCCTACACCGGTCACGTTGATTGTCATGCCATTCGTGAAGAGTGCCTGAACAGTCATCTCATTCTTTGTAATTGTGCCAGTCTTGTCCGAGGCTATGATAGTTGTTGATCCTAGGGTTTCGACTGAAGGCAGTCGTCTGACTATGGCATTGCGGTCAACCATCATTTGTACGCCAATTGCTAGAGTGATGGTCACTACTGCAGGAAGCCCCTCCGGGATAGCAGATACTGCAAGTGCAATTGCCGCCAACAATGCCTCGATTGGATTTGAGGCTACACTTGCAAACACCTCAGCAGCGAAGACTATGATGCAGAGTGCAATGACCAGCAGCCCCAGTTTCTTGCCAAGATCCGCCAGGTCTTGCTGGAGTGGGGTCATATCCTTCTCACTCTCTTGAACCATCTCTGCGATTTTGCCGAATCTTGTTTGCATCCCTGTAGCAGTAGCAATTGCCTGACCCTTGCCGGATACAATTGTTGTGCCTTGAAAGACCATGTTCTTCAAGTCACCAACGGCTGGCGAAACCAAATTTAGAGGATCAGTCACTTTCCTCACAGCCAATGACTCGCCTGTGAGGACAGCTTCATCAGCGGAGAGACCTACTGCATAGGAAACTCTGGCATCAGTGGCAACCTTGTCTCCGGTTTCAAATCCGAGCATATCACCTGGAACAACATAACGTGAGTCGATCTCCTTCCAAAGTCCATCGCGTTTTACCCGTGCCCGAGGTGCAGCCATTTCCTTAAGGGCGTCTAGCGCCTTTTCTGATCTGTATTCTTGTACGAAGCCAAACACAGCATTGAAGATTACAATAGCTCCTATCACAATCGCATCAATAAAGCCGGATTCACCTCCGTGAGAGAATAAACCAGTTATGACAGAAATCGCAATAGCGACGAGGAGTATCAATACCATAGGATCGGTGAACTGCCGTAGGAACATGACTATGGGACTTACAGTACCAGTTTCAATGAGCTCGTTATACCCGTATTTCTGGATGCGCTGAACAGCTTCTTCCTCGGTCAGCCCGTCTGTTGTCGTTTCGAGCACTTTCACTATGTGTTCGAGGTCGTTATTGTACCATTGACCTTCAACCATTTTGTGGACTCCACAGCACCTTCCGAGTTAGCATACTCCCTCGTGGCTGACTAGCGCCCTCCATGTAGGGAAAAATACCTTTCGGCATGTCACAAAACTATCTGTAGTCTTATTCGAAAACATTAAGAGATTGACGATTCCAGCAGCAGCCGTTCAGACGGAAAGGTGAAAAGCTGTGTCTGATGAGAAGGAGCCAACTGAGAAGAAGGCCGAGGAAGAAACCAAGGAAGAAGCGGAAGATAAGACAGCCCCCAAGTACCGTTTCAAATGCTTGGAGCAGAAATGCACCACACGTGATTGCCACATTCGGCCTCACGTTAACGTGACATTTGGAGACCTTAGTAGATGGACTATACAGGGCTATATCGCCAATATTATTGGCGGACTAGAAATAATCCCTCCAGAGAAAGAAACTGATCCAATGACGATAGAAACCAAAAGAAAACCATTGAAGGATGAGTCAGCAGGAACCGCATGCATCTTCTTCGATGAGGATGCAAATGGCTGTATTATCAGATACGCTCGTCCAATTTCATGCAAAACCTTTCCTCTCGAGTATAACGGAACCAAGTACTACCTCAGCAGCAAGAACTGCCCTGGAGTTGGTCAAGGCGAGGTGACGAAGGATGGTCTCAAAGAGGCCAAGGAGATTGCAGAACAGGACCACAAAGAAAGGGTGGAAACAATAACGACCCTACCAGCTGCTTACTCCCTGGTCATTGAGCCGATGATTCGACAGTCCGCTGAGGCCATGGAAAGAATGTCTGAAGATGACAGAAAGCAGATGGAGGAGCTGCTCTCAAAATCTAGAGACGCACCTCCTACAAACGACAATGACTCAGACTAGCCATCAATAATCACCAGGTCTCTAGGCATGTAGGTCAGAATCTCAGGGTCTTTTTCTGTCACACAGACTAAGTCTTCGATTCTTACTCCAAATTTCCCCTCGAGATAGATACCTGGTTCAACACTGTGGGTCATTCCGGCTTTGAGCTCGGTCGAGTTTCCTCTCACCAAATATGGTGGCTCATGCACCTCTAATCCAATGCCATGCCCTAGTCTATGGGTGAAGTATTCTCCATAGCCGGCTTCTTCAATCACTCTTCTGGCAATTCCGTCGGCTGCACCGCATGCCAAACCCGCACTTATTCGCTCAATTGCCTCCTGTTGGGCTTTCAGAACAATGGAGTATATGTTTTCCTGCTCGTCTGATGGATTTCCAACCACTCCAACCCGAGTCATATCAGTATTATAACCCTCTACGATGCATCCGCAGTCCATCAGAACCATATCGCCTCTCTTGAGCTCGCGGGTACCGGCTGATGCGTGAGGCAACGCACTATTCTCACCAAACTGAATTGCAGAGAATGTCGGAACGGCTCCTAGATTGGTTATCTCAGCTTTCACCATTTGCTGCACTTCTAGTTCTGTCATTCCCAACTCTGCTTCTGCGAACGCTTTTGACACGGCATCATTGATGATCCTCCCAGCTTTTCTCATTAGCATAAGCTCTTCTTGCGTTTTAGAAACCCGCATGTCATTAATCAGAGGGGTGAGGGAGGCATGTTCGTTTATTCCCCCAACCGCATTCTCCAAAGACCAGTAGATTCCAAGTGGTAGAGTTTCTTCAAAAGCAATTGATTTGCCGCCCTCAATGGAACCAAGTGTACTTGCCAGAACTCTGTATGGATCTTCATCCTCAGCCCAAGGATGAATGTCCTTAATCCATGTGTGTTCAGCAAGGGTGGACACCTCGAAGGCTGGAGCAACAATTTGAGGGCCTCTATCAGGAAAAAGAAGAAGTGCAATAAGCCGCTCAGACAACTCCCGATGAATCCCTGTCAGATAAAGGAAAGCAGCAGAGGGGGTTACAATTCCGAAGTCCATATTTTGCTCTTCAAGCAATCCCTTGACTCGCTTCATACGTTCAGTATACACTTTGTTCTCGAGCATTTTTGGACGCCCACAACTGAGGAGTAAACATCCGCGAGTGGTATTAACGGTGACGGTCTTGGTCATTAGAATTAGAGTTAAATGCAAGGCACCTGGCTTCAGACTCTCCAAGGTGTGAAACTATGGAAGATGTGGTGGAAGCGTACTTGCCTGAGAAGAAACTTCCACCAAAGGTCTATGCCGTTGGCGCATTAACACAGTTTGCAGTTGGAATGTATCAGCCATTTCTACAAGTCTACATGATTGATATGGGTGCAACTCTAGGACAGCTTGGACTCTTCCGAAGTGTTGGAAATGCAGCCCCAACAGCCCTTCAACCTGCTTGGGGGGCCCTATCTGATAGAATTCGTAGAGCAAAAGCGTTTGTAGCATTTGGCACCTTCACAGGCATGATTATGGTACTAATGTTTCTCTGGGCTAGATCTCCCATTGAGATGATTGCGCTCTACGGAATCCAATCAATTTTATTCAGCATGCAGATTCCCACCTGGCAGTCTTTTCTAGGAGGGCTTATGGAAGAGGAGAATCGAGGCACTGAACTAGGTCGACTGGGAGTTGTTGTCAATGTAGCCTCCTTGTGTGCCACGCTTCTATCAGGATTTATCGCTGGATTTCCTTTTCTAATTTCAGTTGCCCGGGAAGCATTCGGGGATTTTGGCGTATTCCTGTTCCCCGCTGTTGAATCTTGGAGAGAAGCCTACTACATACCGTTCTATCTTACAGCGATTGTTGGCATTCTGTCATCGATTGCCGCACTCACGATTAAAGAAGGAGAACGTGAGAAGGAGGGAGAGGCTAGATTTCCTAATCTTCTAAAGATAGCTACGCAGCCGGGGGACTTCAGAAGACTCTGGATAATCTCGATCATGTTCTCGTTCTCAATGTCTGTTGCTTGGCCATACTTCATGGTTGTACAACGTGAATGGCTAGGCAATTCAAACCTTGAGATAGCAATAGCTTCTGTTGTCATGACAGCCACTACAGTTGTGTTCACAATGCCAATGGGACAGCTGAGCGATAGAATCGGCAGGAAGCCTCTTATATTGATAGGGAGGACTATGCTCTTCTCAGTGCCAATTCTGTACGCATTTGCCACGAATGTATATATCATCTATATTGCAAATGCACTAGCTGGATTTTCAGTTGCATCCAGTTTCAATTCAATCACTGCATACATCTATGACGTCGCTCCTGAAGAAGAAAGAGGCTCGCATTTAGCAGTTTTCAACACCCTGTCTGGAATAGTGTATTTCTGCGGTTCCTTATTCAGTGGATTTGTGGGTGATTGGATATCACTTGGAACCAGTAGATATTTCGCTGTTTTCACCATGCTTCTAATAAGTGGAGTAGCACGGCTCTTTTCATCATCTCTCTATCTCTTTTTGCGTGAACCCCGAGAGTATTCCTCCAATATGAGGATGGAAATCAGGGCATGGATTCTTCGCCGAAGATTTGATAGAGACATTTAGTGAAACAGACATACTTAAGGACATGAGGACAGAATTTGCTAGACACTGCCAGTGAGGCTTGGGCTTGTCGAAGAGAAATCTCAGCTTTGAGGACACTTGGAAGGTGGAGATTAGAAGAGGTCTTCTCCAATACGCCGTCCTAGCTATCGTCAAGCGCCATGAAGAAGGCATCCATGGATATGGAATTGTGCGTGAGCTAGAAGAGCGTACCGACGGACTTCTTGAAGTGAAGGAGGGAACTCTCTACCCAATTCTACATCGTCTTAAGCGAGAACGTCTACTCAATGATAGAATTGAGCCATCAGATTCAGGCCCGAGAAGAAAGGTCTATGTCCTAACTGGTGAGGGTGATAGAGTCTACAGGCGGCTGTCCACAATTCTGGGAGATATCTTTGAAAAACTGGAGGAATTGAAATGAACAAAGAAGCAGAGGAAGCTATCAAAGTATATCTGAAGAGGATTGAGCAATTGCTACCTCCAGGCTTTGAAACAGAGGACCTTATCGAAGATTTAAGAGAGCACATCCTTCAGTCATTTGCCTCCAAGATGGAAGCACGCCCATCGGAGAGCCCTATGGAGCTCGTTCAAGAGATATTGGAGGACTTGGGAGAACCTGAGGATATTGCTGAGGAGCAACTGCAGTCAGGATCAAAGGATGAGGTACTAGATGAAAAGCGATCGAAGGGCATGTATGTCCTTGGAAGGCTCGTTTTTGCGGTGATAGTAGTAATCATAGCAGCCGCACTTGTTGCCTTCTACACTGGTGGAGAAATGGATTTTGGTTTCACATTGGCAGTTCTCCTAGTCTTTGTAATCGCTGAATGGTATGTCAGAGCATGGCAAGCTGGAGAATCATCACCGTTTGGATTTCTTGAGAGGAAATAGGCAATCCTAAAGAGTCCCTGAAGTCATGGACCAGAACATGACCATCAAGACATTGTACTTTGATGAGGCATCATCAGACCACACAAATGCAGTATTCGAAGCTGTTGAAGGATTCCTTAGCGAACACGAGGAAATTAGGAAAGTAGTTGTAGCAACAACAAGTGGCACTACTGGGGCAGCCGCAGCTAAAAGGTTCTCCAAGCATGATGTCATTGTTGTATCTCATCACACCGGATTCTCAGCTCCTAATGAGAACGAACTTGACGAAACCGAAAGAATGTCTATTGAGAAAAGTGGAGCCAAACTCCTTACCACGACTCATGCCTTCGCAGGAGTTGCTAGAGGAATCAGAAAGGATGTTGGAACATGGACGCCGACCGAAATGATGGCTATCGCGTATCGAACTTTCGGCCAAGGCACTAAGGTCTGCGCAGAGATAGCAATGATGACAGCTGATGCAGGCCTTGTTAGAGTTGATGAGGATGTAGTCTGCATTGCTGGTACTGGATTTGGCGCAGATACAGCGTGGCTTATCACTCCAGCAAACACAAATAGATTCCCGGAATTAAAGATGAAAGCATGCATATGCAAGCCATTGAAGTTCTAGTCAAAGATGTCATCAAACTTCTTCAGATACTCTTTCTGTTCTTTCGAGAGCTTCTTCGGTATCTTTATCGAAACCCTCACCAATTGGTCACCTAAGCGACCCTCCTCAGTTTGAACACCCTTGCCCTTCATCCTAAGGACTGTGCCGCCCCTTGTTCCTTTGCTTATCTTCATCTTGCTCAAACCGCGCATGGTCGGCACATCCATTTCCCCACCCATAACAGCAAGCGAGAATGGAATCTCAGTTTCCATGTAGACATGGAGACCCCTCCTCACAAAAATCTCATGAGGCTCAACTGTAAACATTAAGATGAGGTCTCCAAAAGGTCCGCCTCTTTGTCCAGCGCTACCTCCTCCCTGAATCCTAATGCCTTGCCCGTCCTCTACACCGGGAGGAATAGGAATCTTGATCTCACGCCTGTCCTTTTGAAGCCCGGAACCGCGACAACTAGAGCATGGTGAGTCTATCACTTCACCTTGGCCACCGCATGTGGGACAAGTCTGGGAGACCGTCATGAACCCACCCATTGAACGCATTACCTGCCCTCGTCCTCTACAAGAAGAGCATGTCCTAGGTGAGGAACCAGGATTGGCACCGCTGCCTCCGCAGGTCTCACAATGAATCTGTCTGTTGAATGCTATCTCTTTCTCAACCCCAAAGAAAGCTTCTTCGAAAGTGAGTGGGATTGTGAGTCTGAGTGTCTGACCAGGAGGGGGGCCAGCACGCCCTCGTCTACCCATGCCAAAGTCGCCGAAGCCAAATCCTCTGAATAGGTCACCAAAAATATCACCAAAGCCGCCCATGTCGATGCCTTGAAAGTCAGCAGTGCCATATCTGTCGTAATTCGCTCTCTTCTCTGGATCGCTTAGGACTTCGTACGCCTCGTTTATGCCTTTCAAGATGTCTTCTGCTTTGGCATTGCCGGGATTCCTATCAGGATGATACTTCTTGGCAAGGCTACGATATGCCTTCTTGATTTCATCCTGAGTGGCACTCCTGCTCACACCAAGACGCTCGTATAGGTCATCTGAAGCCAAGTAGTACCACCATTATTGATATTAATCGAGATCCTCGAAGTCTACATCGACGACATCTTCAGCGTCATCTTCAGTCTTTTCAGTAGTTCCACCAGCTGGCTGCTGGCTGAAGGCCGCTCCCATCTGGCTCGGATCGAACCCCGCTGCTCCAGGTCCCTGTTGTCCATAGACCTTCTCTGAAATCTTGTATAGTACCTGTTGCACTTCCTCGGTACCAGACTTCATCTTGTCATAGTCCTCAGATTCAATGGCTTTTCTGAGGTCTTCTGATTTGGACTCCAGTTCCTTCTTTAAGTCTTCAGGGACTTTGTCTCCGAGGTCTCTAACCAGTTTCTCACCTTGCCATATAATTTGGTCAGCCGCGTTCAGAGTATCTGCCTGTGCCTTACGTTTGGCGTCTTCTTCTGCATATTCTTCGGCCTCTTTTACCATACGGCTCACATCGTTTTCAGAGAGATTGGTAGTCGCTGTGATCTCAATAGACTGCTCGTTACCTGTTGCCAAGTCTTTTGCTGTGACTTGGACAATTCCATCAGCATTGATATCAAATGTCACTTCAATCTGAGGAATGCCGCGTGGCGCAGGAGGAATGCCAACAAGCTGAAACCGACCTAGCGTCATGTTGTCTTTCGACATAGGGCGCTCTCCTTGTGTAACATGGATATCAACGGCAGGCTGGTTGTTGGCAGCTGTGGTGAATTTCTTGCTCTTCCTTGTGGGGATTGTGGTGTTTCTTTCGATAAGAGGAGTAGCCACACCTCCTAGAGTTTCAATGCTGAGCGTAAGTGGAGTGACATCAAGAAGTAGGATATCAGTTTCACCAGAAATGACACCAGCCTGTGCTCCAGCCCCTAGTGCGACAACCTCGTCCGGATTGATACTCTTATCGCCTTCTTTCCCGAAAATTGCGCGTACGGCTTCCTGAATCATCGGCATTCGGGTTGCGCCTCCAACAAGCAGAATCTTGTCAACTTGCTCAGCTTCCATCTTTGCATCTGACAGGGCTTGACGAATAGGACCAATGGTAGCTTGCACTAAATCATCAGTCATCTTCTCAAATTGCGACCGAGTTATTTCTATGTCAATATGCTTCGGGCCACTCTGATCAGCTGTGATATAGGGCAAGTTAATCGTTGTCTTTTTGACAGTAGACAGCTCAATCTTTGCCTGTTCGGCTGCGTCCCTTATTCTCTGCATTGCAGAGAGGTCCTTTGTAATATCCATACCAGTTTTCTTGTTGAAATCTTCAACGACCCAATCAATTATGCGCTTGTCCCAGTCGTCACCACCAAGTTGGGTGTTTCCGCTGGTTGAAAGCACCTTGTAGACATCCTCTCCGATATCAAGAATGGATACATCAAAAGTGCCGCCCCCCAAGTCATATACAAGAACGTTGATTTCTTCGCCTTTGTCGAGATTATAAGCCAATGCGGATGCTGTTGGTTCATTAACAATACGAAGGACCTCAAGTCCTGCTATTCTACCAGCGTCCTTTGTGGCTTGTCTCTGACTGTCATTGAAATAGGCTGGGACTGTAATTACAGCTCGCTGAATAGACTCGCCAAGGAATGCTTCAGCATCCTTCTTCATCTTTGTGAGAATCATAGCCGAGATTTCTTGAGGGGAATACTCCTTGTCGCCAATCTTGACCTTGTAGTCTTGTCCCATTTTGCGCTTGATGGATCGCACAGTACGTTCTGGCATTGAAACAGACTGGCGTTTTGCAAGCTCGCCTACTACAATCTCACCTTTCGGGGTAATCCCTACAACTGAAGGAGTCAATCGACCTCCCTCTGCATTTGGAATAATGGTTGGCTTTCCAGCCTCCATATATGCAATGCCACTGTTTGTCGTTCCAAGATCAATTCCAACAACTTTCGCCATCATTCATCACCTTCAGCTTCTGATTCTTCATCATCCGCTTTATCTTGACCCTCAGATTCTAGAGGGATTTCATGCCGGTTCACAACAACGAGCGCGGGCCTCAGCACTTTCTCCTTGAGCATGTATCCTTTCTGGAATACATCTACAACGAGTCCATCAGGCCTGTCAGCATCGTTCATAGTCCCCACAGCATGTTGGTAGTAGGGATCAAAAGGCATTCCCATGGATTCTTTGGGCTTAACACCTTCCTTTTCCAGTAGGTTCCTGACTTGCTTCTCTATTGCGCCAACACCTTCCTTTGCGGCATTGGGATTCTTAGAGAAGTCTACTTCGAGCGCTCGTTCAAGATTATCATAGACCTCAAGAACTTTTAGTAGGATCCCTTCAGAAGCGAATTTCGCAGCCTCACTAAAGCGGCTCTCCATCCGCTTGCGGTAATTGTCAAATTCAGCCTGCAAACGCTGAAATTTGTCTAGAAGCTCCTCCGATTTCAGACTCGCTCGCTCAATCTCATCAGCATCTGAAGTAGGAATTAGCTCAAAGTCCTCATCTTCGTCTTCAGTGGTCATATCAACCTCTATTGACTCATCATCACGCTCGTTCTGCATTCTTAGCAGTTCCACCTATCAATTGCTTGCTCCTTAATGTAAACAGATGCTTGTGGGGTCTCAAACCTTGAGGGAATAGATAGAATCGTCTATACCTCACCCCGGCTGTCGGCGCTCTTTCTATCTTCAAAGAAAAACTTTTCGAACTGACCGAAAACGCCTTTTAGGTAGGAGATTGGAGAAACTGACATGGCAAGCGAGGAAGACCTCAGACAAGCAATTGAGTATATCAAAAAGGGAGAACGCATTGTTGCACTTACCGGTGCGGGGATTAGTGTTGATTCAGGAATCCCAGATTTCCGCTCAGAGGGTGGGCTCTGGGAAAGATACGACCCTCACGAAT
The DNA here is from genome assembly GCA_048885865.1 of Candidatus Hermodarchaeota archaeon. Lineage (GTDB taxonomy): Archaea > Asgardarchaeota > Thorarchaeia > Thorarchaeales > Thorarchaeaceae > SMTZ1-83. The sequence continues at coordinate 81,345 of JBHLLF010000002.1, read as the reverse complement.
ATGCCACCTATGATTCATTCCTAAGGAATCCTGAGAAATTCTGGCAGATGGGACAAGAACTTGCTGATGTAATTCTAAAAGCGGAGCCCAATGCCGCCCACAAAGGACTAGCAAAACTAGAAGAAACTGGCAAGCTTAGTGGTATAATCACATCGAACATCGACAACCTACATCAGTTAGCAGGAAGCAAGAAAGTCATAGAGCTACATGGCAATTATCTACGCGCGTATTGCATGAACTGTTCAATGCAATACATTGGTGAAGACATTCATCGACGTGTGGCGGAGGGCGAGATTCCGCCAATATGCGACCAATGTGGTGGAGTCCTGAAGTCTGAAGCGATCCTGTTTGGTGAGCCCCTACCAGAAACTCCAATGCAAGAAGCAATAGAAATGTGCCGTTCTGCGGACCTGATGCTAGTCATCGGTGCAAGCCTGACAGTCTTCCCAGTTGCGTTTCTTCCGCAATTGGCTAAGAATGAAGGAGCAAAGATCATAATCATCAATCTGACAGGTACGAATAAAGATCACATAGCCGACCTAGTACTTCGAGGTAGGGCATCCGATATTGTACCCGCGATCACCAATATCTAGACTGGTGGGAATGCAAGATAAGAGTAAGCCCCAAGTAGACCGGGTAGAAATATCACTCCCATGAAAATCGTTATCAATCCCGGGAGATGCTGGTTCTTATCCATTAGCCACAGACCTAAGTACGAATATCCATAAGCAATTACACAAGCAGTGAATCCCATCACGATGGTTGAGAGTGGAGGGATTGCGATTGCAAGAAAGCCACCTACCGTGGTCCACAGAATTCCAATGTTGAGTATCACAAAGAAGCCTCTGACAGCAAGGTAGATGATTATAGCTATAAACAGACCAATCTGTGAGAAGGTCAGGCGAGCGGAAAGGATAGGCGCATTCATTGTGATTCAGTTTCCCAGAAAAGTGACGGCAAAAAAGCCTTTTCTCCCTGATGCGAATTCCTTAAACGAGGGTGCATGTCCAGACTTCTCACTTTGAAAGCGAACATAACCTGGAAACTGGCGAGCCTTGGTCAGCTATCCATTCTCTTGGAGGTCAGTTCTCCAAAGCCCGGAAATGTGAGCCGGCTCCGAAGATTCTCAGATACAGGATACAGGCACTTTCTGGCCAGCGCTTCACTTGCATCAAGAGGCTTGCATATAGCTGCGTCGAAAGGTCAGGAATTGGCTGAGGGGCGAATTGGTCCTGAGGATGTCAAGATTGGGAGCATCATATACGAATGTTCGCGGGATGTCTTCTCAGGTTTGAATCAAAGGAATACTATTTTCGGAACAGTTCTTCTCCATTTGCCTCTTGTCATAGCAGCAGGAGCGAATATCGCAGAGTCAGACATGTTCACGACAGACTGTATGAGCCGCTGGATCAAGCTGATACTAAATGCAACATCATCTGAAGATACCGTAGATCTCTACAGAGCATTCCATCTAATACATCCTGGAGGTCAACTGAACAAGGCGGATGCCACTTGGACCGATGTTCATGATAGATTTGACATCGAGAATCCAAAGGTGTTTGACAACATTAGAGAGGACAACATGACTCTACACGAGCTGTTCAAGATGTCTGCCGAAGTCGACCCAATTTCGCGAGAATGGTCCGAATATTACCAAGATATCCTAGGGAAAGTGTTCCCATATCTAGATCAAGTTGCAGAGAGTCTGGAAGACCTTGAAGAAGGCATTGTAAGAACTTTCATCTGGCAGCTATCGAGGCACCATGATGGACTAATCCTAAAGAAGGCAGGAATCAAACGTGCTGAGGAGGTCCGAGTTCTAGCCGAGAAAATCGTCAGCAATGGCATGAATGGAAAAGATACTGATGATTTGATGGCACATCTGGATGATGAACTGAGGAGAGAAGGGAATCTCCTTAATCCAGGAACAACAGCTGATTTTGTATCAGCAGCAATCTTCTGCAAACTTGTGGCAATGGAGTATGGAAGGACTTAACCAAGGATCCCACTGAACAGGATGGCCGCAAGGACAAAGAGCAGAATTGCAGATGGCAGAGTCATTGCTTTCGCTTCGAGACGCTTTATCTCGCGCACTTCTTTGCTAGGGCCGAGTTGGTAGGAAATAATGAGGATTATCCCCAAGATTATCAGCAGAGAAGCAATTCCTTCATGCGCCATGTCAATCCATCCAGGCTGGAAATTCAATTCTCACTATTAACTCTACTTGATTGTTTTCATTGACGGGGAATCTCAATTTTAGAAACAAGAGAAGGGAGTAAGCATGGTCATACTCTTACATGAGAACCTGACGGAAAACATGCTCGAATTTCATTCGGAGTTCCCTGGCTCTCTCCACATCAGCCAGATAGAGAGGCTGCCTCATATCCTGAAGGTTCGGGATCTTTCTGCAGAGTTTCTGCCCCATCAACTTGCGTAGAGCAAATGAAACCGTTCTTGGGGCAAGATCGACTCTAGTGGAGATGTCTTTCGGGGTCAGAGGACCGTCATGCGTTAATTTGTCTAGGACTATAATTGCACTTCTTGGTAGCTCTAAGGACATTGTTCACCACCGGCCCTTTATCGGGCTATAGCCTTCCTTGACTAATGTTCTCTGAGCACAATATAAGACAATAGGTCAAAGCAGAGGGCTCCATTTTTGAGTAGCTACTCCTTTTTAATTTGCATTGACTTCAACAAGATAGCGAAGGACGAAGGGCACTGTAGGGTAGCATTCAAGTGGAGGATGGTCGTGACAGAAACACATCCGCCGTAAAAAGAAAGTGAGTGACCTCAAATGAAGGACCGCGTCTTTGTAACCAGAAGAATTCCAGAGGAGGGCCTAGAACGAATAAGGGCGAATTTTGACACAAATGTTTGGGCACATGTTGATCCACCGTCAAAGAAGGAAATCATCAAGGGTGCGCAAGGCTGCAGAGGACTTGTCACACTCCTTTCAGACCCAATAGACGCTGAGCTGATGGACTCGCTGCCAAACCTTAGAGTTATTGCACAATGCGCCGTGGGCTACGACAACATTGACATTCAAGCAGCAACTGAAAGAAATATAGCGGTCACGAACACACCAGGGATTCTCACAGAAACCACTGCAGACCTAACATGGGCTCTAATCCTAGCAGCCTGTCGGAGGGTTCCGGAAGCAGACCGATACGTGAGAAATGGTAACTGGCGAGTTCCTTGGGATCCCACAATGCTTCTTGGAAGGGATATTTTCGGTTCAACACTAGGAATCATAGGAACAGGTCGAATAGGCAGTGCTGTAGCCCGACGGGCTGCAGGCTTCTCGATGAAAATACTGTATCATTCGAGGTCCAGAAATGAAGAGATTGAGGCAGACTTGAAAGCTTCGAGAACAGATTTAGAAACGCTTCTCCGTGAGTCAGATATTGTTACTGTTCATGTTCCCTTGACAGATGATACCCAATGTATGATAGGGATAGACGAGTTGCGGATGATGAAACCATCTGCATTCTTGGTGAATACATCAAGAGGCCCGGTGATTGATGAGGACGCCTTGACTCGAGCGCTGAAAACAGGATTGCTTGCAGGCGCGGGTCTTGATGTCTTTAGAGATGAACCGATTCCGATGAATAGCGGATTACTCAATCTTGATAATGTCGTTTTGCTCCCGCATATTGGGAGTGCAAGTATCGACACACGTGCAAAGATGGCAGAGATGTGTGCAAGAAACTTGATAGCTGCCTTACAGGGTGAAAAACCCCCAAATATTGTGAATCCAGAGGTGAAATGGAGTGAATGAGAGCTGTTTAGATACTGTGAAGAGCAGACAGTCAATTAGAAAATTCGAAAGTACGGATATTAGCGAAGAGAATTTGAATGACATACTAGAGGTCGGATTCAGTGCTCCATCTGCTGGCAACAGGCAGCCATGGCGTGTTGTGGTTGTTAGAAACAAGAACACAAAGGCGGCTCTAGTCGAGGCTGCACTCAATCAGAAGTTCATTGCCCAAGCACCCGTTATCCTAGTTGTGTGTGCGGTCCCAGAAGAATCTGCAGAGAGGTACGGAAAGAGGGGGAGGACACTCTATGTGCTCCAGGACACTGCTGCGTTGACGCAGAACCTACTGCTCGCCTCCCATATGAAGGGCTATGGTGCATGTTGGATAGGAGCTTTTGATGAAGGACTTGCTGCCAAGGCGGTGAATGTTCCTGCCAGTATGAGACCGGTCGCGATAGTACCAATTGGCCTTATCGCCGGGTCTGTCCCTGCGATGCGACCACGTAGGCCGCTCAAAGAAGTAGTTGCTTCTGAGAAATTCTAGCTGTTGGTTGACCAGATTTCCTAGACAAAGGAAATGTGGATTCCAATCCATTTTGTCAAATACACTTCTGTAGAACATAGAATTCTCTGAGTTGCCGACAGTCAAAAAAAAGGGGTGTGGGGGCATAAGCCCCCTTTAAGCTGAGTCGTATACCTTGGCCTAACGCTTCTTCACTAGGAAGAGGATCAGCACCACTACTACTCCAACGCCAATACCAGCAATCAGACCAAGCAACAGCGGGTCGATAGGTGGCACTGGTGGTGGAGGTGTCGTCGGGGGTGTAGTTGGTGGTGTTGTCGGTGGAGTCGTTGGCGGTGTTGTCTGTGGTGGAATGGTACCGCTTCCAAGCGAGAACACGGCATCGCTCCTATCTGGTATGGATGGATTTCCTGGCCAGAGGGTCGGCAAGCCGTATTGACCGGCGTATAGCGTATCGTTGTCAAGCGCTGTGACTTCAATCAGTGCTTCGTCGGTCGCCAAGATTCCAGTTGTGGTCCAAGAGTGGTAGTAGTAGCCATTGACTGCATCATATGGCGCTGGTCCTGTGTACAGGGTCTCCCAGTATGTTCCTCCGTCCTTGGAGAACCGTATCCGGAAGATTATGTCATCACCGTTTGCATCATCTGCAGTGAAGGTGATGTTGTGAGTACCTGTACTCCAGTCCTCACCTCCCAAAGGAGCAAGCAACTCAATCGTTGGATTGAAGAAGTTGGCGAAAGTCACCGCGTTGAGTGTCTCCACCCATGCAACCTCAGTGCCTGTGTAGGCTGTCACCTGAATGTCCTTGGTGATGTTGAAGAAGAAGTCATAGGTGTCGTACATGACAGTTCTTCCAGGAACTACTGGTTGTGCCTCTGCTGAACGAGTATCCACAGTGTAGCTCCATGTACCTGGATCTTGGTCATAATTCCAACATATGAGAATCATGGTGTCGTTTGTTGAAGTCCAAGTGAAGCTACCAGCTTCAGGATGGGCACCTGATGCCATGGTTCCACCTGCTGCAGTGACCAGGTCATTGCCGTATGCCCATGGAGTCTCTCCATCAACAACCCAGAAGTCACAGTCTCCAGTCGAGAAGTCAGCAACTATCCGGACTGGATCACCTGGTGCAAGACCCTTGAGTATCGCAACCGAAACCTGATCCGCCGGTATTGGCGAATTCGGATTATTGAATGGCCAAGCTGGCGGGAATGCTGCAGTTGGAATAACCAGTGGTATGTCTTCGTCTTCAAAGAACAGTCCACTCAGGAATGCCAGTTCAGTCTCCACGATCTCGAAGTCTGGATTCATTGGGAAGCTGTAGTCAGTGTAGGTGAAGTTCAACTCCACGTGATGTCCAGCTAGAGTCTCTCCACTACCAAATGGTGTGGATGGTATACCAGAAGCTGAGTAGGATGATTCCAGGCTCGAAGAGGGTCCTTGCATGAACCACTGTACTTCGAGTGTTATCTCCTCAAACGGATCGGTTCCATTCCATGCACTGACGACCAACTGTAGATACCATTCTCCACGGTAGAGATACACACTCTCAGGACCACCATCGAAGACCATAGTGTTGTACGTTGGTCTCACTGGGGGTTCGTTGAGTGGGAAGTCAGCATTGTTGGTTGCAGCATAGAAGTAGTCGCTCTCATAGCTGTCAGTGAGATACATGTCCACGACAGTACCAGGATTCTCCCAGCTCACCTTGAAAGCCAAGATGGAGCCGTTGCCTGCATTTGGTCCTCCAAGAACAGGTTCAGGTACTTCAATGCGGAATGTTCTCTTGTCTCCAGCTCCTGCAAAGTTCTCCTCGTAGAGATCAGCAGCAGCGAACACAGCACCGTTGTCGTATGGATTGAAGACTGTTCCATTTCCATCGGCCAAGGTGATGACTTCACCCTCAGGCACATCTAGATCTACAGCAACATTGTAGGAGTATGGAATCTGGTGACTCCAGGTCGCTGCTAGATTCTGGACTTCAACAAATCCAGCATGAGTACCATACTCATCGCTAGTAGGAGTGACTGACACATTGAAACCACCTGTGTGAGAAACCACGTCAAGCGATCCTGTCTGTACCTCCCAGGTAATGAGAGATACCTTGAAGTCACGTCCAGATGTAAGAGTTGCCTCGGTGTCTGTCACCTGTAGAGCTGGTGTGTTCTGAAAGACGTTACTGAGGCCAGCAACATCACCGACACGTATTATCATGCTGTTGAACTCGTTGTAAGCTCGACCAATGTGCCTTATTGTATCACTCGCAGAGAAAATCTGACCCCATGGAGAGTGATAGACATTGTAGAAGTTCGCCACGCCGTTGCCAGCTAGATCTCCTGGACCATCATCAGCCCAGTCGAACAGCCTAGCGACTGCGATTTCCCCAATGTAAGCTTCGTCGAAGTTTATGACAAAGAAGGCATATGGATCAGCAAACGCAGCATCAATCTGAGCTGGCGAGTAGCCTTCATCTATGAATTCCTGAGTCATGTTGAATACTCCATCAGTTTCCACTGCTGGATCGAAGTTGTGGTCTAGGTACGTGTAGGTTGTTGCTTCAAAGCTCAGCATTTCGCTCATGACATACTCCCAGGCTGTTACAGTATAGTTGCCAGCCTGCGCATAGTCGACACCATTGTAGCCCGTTGCACTCATAGTCACCGTTTCCGTGGCTCCTGGAAATACATCTCCAAAGAAGATGCTACTTGTTAGAGCCGAGCCCACGCTAGCACTTGGATGACCTGGTGGATAGGGCATACTAGCCCAGATGTCTGGCGGGATGTCAAGCCAGTTATCACCACCTGAACCTGCAGGCCATGTGAAGCCATTGGCTGGATAGGCAAATATCCAATAGCGCCAACAGATGTAGGCAGATTCATAGTAGTTGTCCAATGTGTCACTGGTCTGGAAGTAGTACCGATCATCGGCCAAGGTATGGATAGCCAAACATGCCTCATAGGCGTTGACCTGTCCATGACCCTGAATGAATGGATCCATGCCCAAGTCCGTAGCTGATGACAGAACAACCTCCTTCAATACGTAGGGATCATAGCCCCAGCCATTGTCCATCATAGCCTCAAGTGCGACTGCTGCAACTGCAGCTGCCAGCGGCGAGGATAGACTTGTTCCCTGCCACCACTTGTAGGTCTGTGCTGGACCTCCAACGGTATAGGACCAATACCAAGGTAGACCTTCGTACATGATGTTCTGTATTGGCTGTGGATTGACTCCTCGATAACCGGGGGCCACTACATCAGGTTTCGGATATCCTAGGAAGTTCGGACCCATTGAAGAGAATGGTGCCGGGGAGTTTGCATTGATTTGACCCTCTGAATAGAGGTTGTTATAGTAGTGACTCTTGGTAGTACCGCCAACACTGACAACAAGTCCTCCAGTAGCTGGTGCTCCGCTTGACATGTAGCCTGGACCAGAGTTGCCTGCTGATGAGAACATCAATATTCCCTTGTAGGAGGGATCCGCATATCCTGGTACTGACATAGCATCGAACGCCAATGTCGTCCAGAACAAGTCGAACTGTGAACCTACACCCCAACCCCAAGACATTGATAGTATGTCAGCCTCGTGGTCACCAGTGTACTCCCACATTCCGGATGTAGTATTGAGATGGAATCCACAGGCCCAGAATGTGCCTCCAAAGTCGTCAAAAATACTCCCAAAGCCGAAGTTCTTGATTGACATCACAGTAGCACCAGGAGCAATACCTGGCAGGAAGTATTCGGTGTCATTCAATGGATCGCTTTCTTGGTAGACCTTGTGACCAAAAGTACCACGTGAGGCAATCGCACCTGCAAGCCACTGACCGTGGTTCGTTCCCGTGGTCAGGGAGAGCTCAGAATAGATCAGACCGAATCCTAAGCCATCAGCTCTGAAGCCACAGAAGATCTCCTCATCGGTGGCATTCATACCTGTGCCTGCAAAGTAGGTCTCATTGAAGTAGTATGTGTAGAAGTCAAGATTGTCATAGATCCAACCCAATGAACCTAGGCCGTAGTAGTTCGTGCCATCATTGTAGTGTACAACTGGTCCTTTTCCTGTTCCATCAACTGTGTAGTACCAGCCTGCACTATAGTCGTCCTCGAAGCTCCAGTCCATCATTCCGACCAGTTCATCTCGGTAGTCGGGATCATAGGGATTGTCGACTGTCTCTTGCCAGTAGTAGTCATTGATCAGCTGTGAATAAGCTGCCATGGCGCCCCAGTCAATGATTAGCTTACTTGCATCAATTACAAGTGCTGGCGCATACAAGGCGGCGAATTGGTCATCTCGCAGTTCAAAGACCCAACCAACAGTGTAGTTATCAAAACTACCTGGCGCTGGCAATTCCCAGTCTTTCCAGAGGTAGTCATAGATGAAGGTATCAAGACCACCACCGTACAAACCAAAATGCTCATGCACGAGGGTCCTGAGATAGTGAGCTGATGCACTGAATGGCGCTCGAGCCATAAGTGGGTCCCAACCTGTGACGTTAAGGTAGTACTTACCTGTCGTGGCGTTGTAGTAAGTCAGGGCATAGCCTGCTGCAAGCCATGCATCGACATCAGCGACATTAGTAGCATTTGCGTATGTAAGCATCTGGGTTCCAATCCCTGAGGGATCATATGATGTTGGTCTGCCCAATGCATCGACATCTACTGCGTCAACTAGATCAGGGATGCTGAAGTCTGTCGAGAAATCAGTGATTGCAACAGTGACACCATCACCTGTGTAGCCAAGACCTTCTGCACCTGATGCACCGAGGTCATCAGCGATCTCGAACATGTCAGGCTCAGGCACGTCAGTTCGTATGTCAATTTCAGGTTTCACCTTATCGGCTGAGATATACATCAGGCCATCGAGCTTTGTTAGGATATGTGCTTTTGCCGGTGAGAATACCGTACCATAGACATAGGTTGCAAAGCCCATATCAACAGCCCAATGAACCTTGGCATTGTCCCTAACCGCATCTACATCAGTACCGGGATATAGGACTACTAGAAAATCAACGCCGCCATGCGACGTATCCATCTCAGTAGTAGTTTCTTCAGTTGCGATATAAGATGCGAAGAGGGAGTCAACCTTTTGTTCCCTTGCAATGGGATCATTCAATCGTTGATTAATACTATCAATCATGTCGATTGCCTGATCCACAATGGTGGGGGAAGTGCTAAACGATGTCGCTTCAGGTGATCTCATCACTATAGCTGGTGCTAGAAATAGCGAACCAGACAGAGTGACTATAAGAAGCAACACCACTGCACGTTTCTTGTGCAAATCTAACATTTGTGTTTTTTCTCCTCTCATATCAATCAGCATAGAAAACGCCATACAAGACTAGGACGACTGAAGGCCCCATGCATGCCTTGTACGTAAAATACCTCAAGCATTTGCCAGGCTCGAGCCCTGCCAAATACACTCCTCAAACGCGTTCTCAATAATGCCGTGATGGCACTCGCAGACAAATGTCATCCTATTAAGCATTACTACACACGGATAGAATAGTTTTGATGTCTGATTCTCTTCAAAATCGGACAATCCATTTAGCAATTCATTAATACAAAGGTCAAGATCCGCGTGCCAGCTTCTTGATTCCATCAACAATCTCATGAGCAATCATTACTGCGCCTATGAGCTCGATCTTGGGCTCTGACTTTACAAGCCCACTAGGCGGGGCTGACACTCTACCCATAGCCCTGCCCATTGTCTTGATTAGACTGGTCAGAGCGATTTGAGCAGACACATCTAACGGACTGCTCTCTACCTGAGAGATCAATTCAGCAAGGTCCGAGATAACGCTATCTGATACTTCTGAGGCCGTTTCTGCTCTGCGAATATAGTCCTGAAGTTTTGCCATGCTATCAGCGTCGACAGCACCTGGTGCGGCTCCCGACTCCCTCAACATCTCTATCTCAGCCTGAAGATTGCTTATAGTCTGGTCTTTCACTGATATGGTCTGCAAAAGCTCCTGTTCTTGGTCGGGGCTCATACCTGCAGAGCTTAGACTTGCCTCCATTGCCTTCATCGCTTTTTCTCTCTCAGCAACTTCCTCCCTAATAGCATCCAATTGGCCCTGCAATGCAGTAAGTGAATTCTCCTTTTCTGAGAGGAACTCATTCAGCTCCTTATTCTCCCCCTCCAATTTCTGAACATTGTCCTTCATGGATTTCATCTTTTCCTGTGCTTCTTTCAGGACATCTCGTAGAGCAACAAAGTCTGGATCAGGAGGAGAAATCACCTTGCTTGCTATAGCTCCGAAGATTGCGGCCATTATGACTATGTATAGAGCTCCAATGAAGATGTTACCATAGATAAGATCAGTCACGATCTGCATAACACCCATGAACTCCTGATATGTTCCGAAGTCCTGGCCTTCAACCCACGGAGTGCCCCCGAATGATGCATAGAAAAGCATGATTATCCCAGCGAGGAAACTCCCGCCGCCAGCCGCTACCAACAGGTTTCGCCTGCCACTATCTTGAGGCAAATGTCTCTGATATAGTAGAATTGCAGCTCCAATGAAAAGAAGCGGCAAGACATATGGTGTCACTGCTAAAACATCTACTTCTGGATATGTGATGTCTATAGCTGCATGAAAGCCGGCGATGAAGTTGGGATTGGCCATAGCATATCCTCCTGTTACGCTGGAGAATATGATGAAAATCGCTGAATAAGTATATTCTGGGTATTATCCCAAACAGGAAATCCCCCTAGCTTTGGAGAGTTGGTGCGACTCGTAGCATTTCCGATTCAGTTCCAAAATCGCAGCAGTCTATCACATGCAAAACGAGGTAATCTGAAGGTCATTGTGAATACGGGAACGAATCGCTCTGACTCTATATGAGTAGGTACTAATCTCTCCTGAATTTGGAGATAAGGAGAACAATCACAACTAATCCAATTCCACTGAACAAAATCGGAAGCACCATATTGACTGAATACACCTCAAGGGCTGGTGGTTGTCCTCTGTATGCAGCTGTTGTAGGAGGATAGAGACTGGCAATCAAGCCTTCTCCCGCTGATGATGCATCATATGCTACTAAAACTATAGCAGTGTATCCTGCTATTGCTAGTCCATAATGCATACCTAATTGTACAATTTCATTTCTGAGTGTTTCATTCTCACCATGTAATAAGATTTGATGCAATAGGTATGAAACTCTTTGTTGAGCCCATATATACTCGACATGGGGTTTATCATTCATAGAAACTCCGACTGTGTCTACATAGGTTTCCGTTCCAGTAACATAATCAATGGATGTTGTGACAGTTATCCCCTCGATATATCGTCCTGTGATGATGACCTCAGTCCCATTGAAGAAAGGTGATTCATGAAGCGGAGACAAGGAGGTTACCTCAATAGCTCCATCAAAGACAATACTATAATCGTCTGCAATTGGAGTTGAAAACAGGCGATAGAAGTCTAGTAGTTCTGTGCTTGCATCTTCTGATGGGTGGATGAATACGAAATAGCCATCATTGTTTGCGGCAATGTTGGCCATGAGGTTTTCATCCGAATCTGAGCCAAATGCTACGGTTGAGATTGATACACCCAACGTATTAGCTTCAGTTATTGCCGATAGAATGCCCGGAGTGTCTTGAATCGCGCCAGCAGTTGGTAATCCATCTGAAAGGATCAACATAGCCTTGACATTATTGCCAAGATTGAACGTTTCAAGTCCTGTTATTGCCGCTCCGTGGAAATTGGTGGATCCTCCAGCTGAAATGGATTGGACCCACTCCTGCGCTTCATCTATGTTGTTTGCGGAGGCAGAGTGTGGTTCATCCCATAGGATTGAAATCTCATCATTAAATGTGACAATATTGAAGATGTCTTGAGAGAGTAACGTGCCAATCATTGAACTGAAAGCTGTCTTGGCTTGATCAATCTTCAATCCTCTCATGGACCCTGATTTATCAAGTACAAAGACATACTGCCTAGGTGCGGTTTCAACAACTTCGGTCACCTCTGGTGCAAGCATGTATACGAAGAACTGATCCGATCCATTAGTATGAGTCAGAAGCTGAGCACCACCTGTCTGTCGATCTAGAGCATAAGTGATTTTCAAACCTTCAGCTATTGACAAGGATGATGAGGTATGTTCTAGCCGGATTCCGTTAGGCAAATCAGTTGCCACGAAGCTCGGAAGTCCTTTAATTGAGTATCCGGCAACAGGAGCAAAATTGGATATGATCTCAATATCAAGAGTGAATGCTACATCAATGACGCCTGTCCTACCAAGGGGTAGATCGAAATTATAGAGCCCTACACGCCTTGTGAGAATTCCTTCGATAAAGACTGATAGAATTGCTTCTGTTTTACTCTCAACATTCATCCGAACTGAGTATCCATCTGCGTGCCTTCGGACCAAGACTGCACTCCTATTTAAGGCAACACTCTCATTATACACTTCAACTGCTTCAACTTCAGGCAGGACACGACCCCAATACGTTTTGTTTCCAAGGACGACAGAGATGTTGCTTAACCTAATACCGTCCTGCAAACCAAAGAACCAGTCAACTTCTTGAGCAAGCGAAGACTCAGTATTGTCGAAAACCATCTGATACGTGATATTTACATAGTTATCAGTGATCCTCCCGCTAACAGAAACATTAGTTGGAACAAGCGTTTCTTCATCAATTGGATCTGCCCATACGTGGATTGGAATGGATGCTGTCCACAGTAGCATAATCACAATGACAACAAGTATGGACCTACTCTCTTTAGTCGACTCAATCCACTCCCCTTAGAATTATTGCATATGTTACATAAGCCTCCGCCTGTGCTCTTCAATACACATGGGGAATGATTTATTCCAAGGTTGCGTCATATTCGTGTTCTGCAAAAATCAATCTAGTCTTTGAGCAGGATCTTCTGAAAGCTGTACCGAAGATACTCCTTCATTCTTGGCCGAAGCCCGTTCTTGAGGGGTATATTCTAGGTATCTAGGTACAAATAGAAAATCATGGCGTTCTGTACTGCAGAGAATGTAGGGACAGAACCATCCGAGCGTCTAGCGCTTCCAGAGATCGCCCTTCATCCTTTCATGGTCCTCAACGATTGTTTCAAGGGTCTTGAATAGCCTGCTGGCCTCATCTATATTCAAAAGAAAAGCTCCCTTAACATCGCGATCCTCACCCAATGAAATGCGGATTTTCCCATCATTAACCCAACCCTCTTCGGTCTTTTCCGGGGGTTGAAGCTGAACCTCAAGCCAAGTCCTTCTCTTTGCACCGGTGTCCCGATCGTCAAAGAAATGTTTGATTTGAAGTCGGCGTTCGTATATCCGCGGTTTTGTACTCATTTCACACAACACCTCTTTCAGGACAAGTCTTCCTGACCCATCCTCACCTATTATTACGCAAAAATGGTTATACTCTCATTTCTCGGCATAGCCGAGCTGGGAGCATTCCTACCATCTGGCACTCAAGAAAACCCTTATCTGAATACCGGAAAAGTTCCGCTTGGACGGACACACATATGGTCAGCTACCATCGCAGCTACAAAACAAGACTCTTTGCAGTTCTTTTGGTCTTCACGTTGTTGATGCCAACATCTTTGATTCTAGTGGATGCTAAGAAGAAGGTGGCTTCAACAAATCCAATCATTGATCCATTCCTTGCAGCGGCAATAGACGACGCGTCAACCGGAGAGAAGCTGCCAATTATGGCATATTTCCCTGAAGGAACCTCAACAGACAGTATTAGTATGGCAATTGCCAGTCTAGGTCTTAATGGCATTGAAGTGCGCCATGTGTTTCATCTAATTCCGGCGGTGTCGCTCTATGCATCTGCGATCGAGATTGAGGCTCTGTCTAGTCTCCATTCCGTCCAAGGTATCTCTCTGGATGCAAAGAAACAGGTATTGATAGATGAGCCAATTGAGTATCACACAATAAGTCAGGACCTAGATTATGAGCATTTTACTGAAACCCTTGATACTATGAAGATGTGGGCAGAGGGCTATTACGGCAATGGAACAACGATAGCTATACTTGATAGCGGCGCCCAAGGAGACCATCCCGATCTTCAGGGACAGCTAATAGGTTTCAGAGATTTCATTGGACTTGGGTCAGATATGAATCCGAGTGACGGAATCGATGCTTATGATGACAACGGACATGGGACCGTGGTCGCTTCGAACGCTGCAGGTTCAGGCGCGGCGAGTGGAGGCAATTTTACTGGAACCGCTCCAGGAGCCGACCTCTTGATAATCAAGGTACTGGAGAGTGATGGTTCGGGAGCGGACTCTGTCATTGCAGAAGGTATTGAGTTCGCAGTTGACCAAGGAGTTGATGTCATCAGCCTTAGTCTAGGCGGACCTTGGACTGAGAGTCAATTCATTATTGAGCCGTCTGTTTTGGCTATCAAAGCCGCGGTGGTTGCTGGAGTTTCTGTTGCTGTGGCGGCAGGTAATTCAGGCCCTGCCTCGTTCACCATAAACACGCCGGGAATTACCCAAGAAGCAATAACGGTAGGAGCATCTGCTGGTTCCACAGGGGTAGTAGCATTTAGCAGTAGGGGGCCAGTTGAGAGGAATATTAATGATCCCCTAGGTCTTCATGCAAAGCCAGACGTTGTAGCGCCCGGGTCATCGGTTGTATCAGCACGGTGGAGCGGGTCCGATCCGTTTGAGTATCCAATATACGAACAGTCAGAATATGGAAACCAATATACACAGTGGTCTGGCACCTCAGCATCAGCACCTCAAGTTGCTGGACTTGTTGCAATGCTGATACAGAAGCATCCCGGTCTTACTCCAACTGAAGCCAAGATTGCGTTGATGGCCGGGGCAACTGACCTTGGAGCAGATTCAATGGAGCAGGGATGGGGATTGCCGAATGTCACGCTTTCTTCTGAGATAATAGCAGCAGGTTCTGGTGAACTCACAATAATGACACCTCGGAAGTATCCTACTTTGCCCGGTACATCATCTGTCCAGATTGTAGGAGAGGATCGACCAGAACAGAATATTACCATCATCTCGACTCATTCCCTAGGAACTGTAGACGTAATTGTTGAAGGAAATGCCAGTCAGTTTGTGAGAACTGGACAGAGCCAGGTTCAGGTGGGGACAGGCTACAGTTATCTCTCAATCGGACTCGACGTACAGAGCGATCTTCCCCTCAGCTCAATAGGATATTATTCGGGAGAGCTGAAACTTGCCTCTGGCGGATTGAACCACACGAGTCTTGAAATCGAGTTCTCAATCACTACGTATGGTGGTCGGCTTCTTGTTGACATGGCTCATCATGATGAGGACATTGATGACCCATCGGCATACAGATACTTTCAGGACTATCTTCGAGAGCGGGGAGTAGTCTTGGACCAATTCGGTGGAGAGTCTTTCTTTAACCAGCCAAGCATAATGCTCAGTGATCTGGCAACAACTGAAGCTTTCATGATCATGGACACAGAAACAGCCTATGGCTCAGGTGAGATTCAGGCTTTGCATGATTTTGTAGAACAGGGTGGGACTCTTATTATGCTCTCCGAATACTACAACGAAACCACTGGACAGGCCTCATTTGGGTTTGCTGACTACAATAGAATTCTAGAGCCATATGGAATCGAATGCCTAAGAGAAGGGATTGGGGAAGGTCCTAACACATTCACAGGAGCCTTCTACGGAGAGGATTTCGGAGGAGCAGTAGAAACAGATCCTCTAATGGACGGGGTTTCAAATCTTTACGTCCTATGGGGGAGTACTCTAAAGGTCGATACGTCTGTGGCGGGAGCCAGGGGACTCTTCTGGCTGGATGCTGCCAAGACGGAAGCCATTGTAGCTGTTGCTGAATCAGGTGAAGGAAAAGTGATTGTAATCTCTGACGGCTCCACTCTGTATGATGATATCCTGTATGATGCTATTCGTGGAGAGGCAGACAACCTGATCCTGCTCAGGAATCTAGCTGCTGCCATTCAATCTGCGACTCCACGCATCTATGATGTCGACCTTGATACTGATCGCATAGGAGAGCTCGCGAATTTGACAACGTATGTGTTCGACGACGATCTAGTGGATGTCACAATCACTATCATTGGTCCCAATGGTGAAGATATTACGGGCAGTATAACAGAGTCATTGGGATACAAGTATTCGACAGACTTCATCCTTTCAAGCGGCGGTTTCTTTGAGGTCACCATAGTTGCGACTGATGCTGATGACAATGTCAAGACCTTCAACAAGCTATTTCTTGTTCCACTTGACCCAGCTGATGATTTGTTCATCAATGTGGTGACTTTCAGCTTGCTAGGCGTGGTAGGCGTGTCACTTCTATATGTTGCAATTATCCGAAGGAAGCCAAAACGACGGAGAATGATTGAGTTTCAGCCAGAGCCGCAGCCGGATGAGTACACTCCTCCGCCTTCTATTTCATAGGTCCAAAGGTTCGTTCCAAAAGAGATAGAATCTGGTCGTGTCTGGCTTGAAGCAGTGGTCGTTCATTAAGAGTAGAGCCCGCCTCCACTCTGTTGAGTATCTCGTAACCTACTCGAGCGCCCATTCTTGCCGAGATGACCTGCCCCCCAATTAGGCGACCTTCCTTGTTAGTCACCAATGCAACCTTCATCGCTTCATTAGAGTCCTCCAGATACCGGACTTCAGTTTCAAGACCTGCATCCTTTGCACTTGTTGTGGAATGACCGACACAAACAATATCGGTGTCGAAGATTCGGTCATATTGAAGCAATATTGATGTGTCATTGTACACCTTGTTTCGGCCCACTGCTGCGACACCCGCTTGCCTTCCTGCCCTTGCAGCTGTGCTACCAATTGGCATTAGTCGAGGAGTGCCGGTCAGAGAATCAGTCATCTCAACACAGTCGCCAACTGCGAATACTCCATCTTTGCTCGTTTCAGTTAGATTGTTGATGGCAATACCGCCTAGTGCACCAATCTTGAGACCAAGCTTCTCCGCTAAGGAAGAATTCGGTCGAACACCAGTCATGAATAGGACAATGCTAGTGTCTATCGTGTTCCCGCCAACTTCAATTCCAGTTACATGTTCTGTACCAATAATTGATGTAGGAGCGGAACCAAGATGTAGTTTAATTCCACGAGGAATACGCGACAATAGCTCTTCACTCATATCTTCCTCCAGCTGCTTTCTCATTAGTCTGGATCTGATAACGAGATGAACTTCCTTTCCCATTTTTTGAAGGCGTTCTGCCGTTTCAAGTCCGCTGAATCCAGCACCTACAATAGCAACAGTGTCTGCTTTGTTCAGCTCCTTGCCTATTGCAGACGTTTCTGCCATCGACTGGATTGTGTAAACTCCCGGAAGATCTCTACCAGGCAACTCAGGTATAGAAGGAACTCCACCTGTCGCAATAATCAAACGATCGTATTGAATGGATGAGGACTTCCCATCACTTGAAACGAGGTCCAAGCTCTTCTCATCCAAGTCACCGCCAACTACTTTCACACCAGTTTTGACCTCAATCCCTCTGTTCTTGAGTGAATCATATGACCAATCACGAATCTCGAGCTCACGGGTTTCAGGATGTTCAAGAGCCATCGTGGCGCCGGGTTTCTTATGTGCTGGAAGTGTTTCATCTGTTATGATAACAATCTCTGAACTTGGATCAAAAGTCTTGGCGGCTGTAGCTGCCGCAACACCTCCAGGACCGTATCCAATGATTGCGATTTTCATTTTTATGCATCACCTCTTCTTCGAGAGATTGCCCGGGGGACGTAGTATAGAATGACAATTACTCCAATAGCTACTCCGGCAAGTAGAACAATCATCGAATTGTCTTCTATAATGAGCAACGTGCCGATATGTAACTCTACTGATTGCCCAGTGATACTAGAAGCGGCAGCATAAACATGGTATTCGCCTGCGATAAATGATGAAGGCACTATGTCAATAGGATAAATCCCTCCGGCTCCATTCAATGTGAAATTCAGACCTGCACTTCCAGAGCGCTGGAAGCTTATCCAGATTCTATCTGCTAGGATGTAACCTTCTACGACGATCTCCCCTGTTATCCGGGCGATTAGAAATGGGCCAATACGAACTTCCTCTTGGTCAATTGATGCACTAGAGATTCGAAGAGTAGTAATCTCTGCAGCCAGAAGTACAGGTGGCAGATTAGCTGTATAATGAGAATCACTTACATTGAAGAAAATGGAGTATGGATGATTGTAGCTCTGTAAATCCACTTGGATCTCAACAGTGGCATTCTCTTGTCCAGTTTCTAGATTCGTGCTGATAACTGCATAGTTCTCATCCAAGACCCGCCATTGGATTGTGAAAGACTGGACCGAATCATCACGATCTGACATTTTGATTGCAACATCGAAAATATCATCCATCAATTCAACTTCGAGGGATGAAACCAAAGGCCTCCATTGATTCGTCAGTACTGCGAAACCAGTCTGATCCGCAGGAGATATCGTGAGATTGCTAGTTGAAACAAAGATTCTGCCACGAACATCAGCGCTGCTTTTCTCTATGCTAATGAAGGCTGTCTGTGAGTCAGTCCATCGATCTACAGACAGAGCTGCAGGCGAATAGTCGGACCCATTCCATCTGTATGCCGTGGCAATTCCGCTTGTGAGATTCACCTGGATATCGGCTCCCTGTAGACCAGTAGTGAGCTCTGAATCCGTATCCCAATGTAGGGTTAGGACATTGTCACCCTCGAAGTCAGCAGCAGATCTCATTGTAGCTGCTATGACCAAGCGGTCAGTACTCTGATGTGCCTTTATACTCAGAATGTCAAGGTCTCCGCCAAGAGAGAGGTCAGTATTAGAGGTAAGGATATTGTCATAGCCGGTCCATTCTGCAAGACTCATACCATAAGTTATCGGCGAACCGAGCACATGCCTGACAGCCCAGACAGAGTCCACAGGTCCATATCCCCATGCATCATCTGCTGGATTGTAGTGGGATTCCTGGGCGCCTGCACCGGCTGTAAGAGCGGTAAGATCAGACCAAGCACTCTTTTCAGGAGAGGCCTGCCTGATTAGTGCAAGAACTCCGGCAACATGAGGACTTGCCATGCTTGTGCCACTCCGCGTAATCCAGAGATTGGAAATAGTCTCAGATGCGGCGTAGATATTTGCTCCTGGCCCTGCGACAGTGATTGTTTTTGCCCCATCAATCCGTGGACCTCTACTTGTTGACGAGTATAATCCACTCGTTCCATCATCATAGCAACCTACAGTTACCGCGAGGTCTGCGGTACCCGGGGAACTGATCGTTCTAGTGTTTTCGATTTGAGTTGTGAATCGCAGATTCGGACCAGTCCACACATTGTCCCATGCATAGGCATCTACTGTAATCATTGCGCCCGTCGGATTTGTAAGTCCAACTGACCATGAACCAGAGGTCCAGTTATGATCATCCTCAGACACCTGAATTAGAAGATTGCGCATACCACGAAGACTAGTTTCTGCGAAAGCATATGCGTGGAGTTCTGGTTCTTCAATTACAAAAGAGCTTCCATCTATCGATGAGAATTGACCGGTATCTATCGTTGCACCACTTGGGGTCTTCAAGAAGACATGCTCATCTCGGTCGGTGCTTCTCCATAGGAAGCTGATAAACGAGGCATCAGGAGGCGTGCCAACCGTTAGACCTGCACTTGCGTTGCTTCCAGCTGGAACTGTGAAGTATGCATGCTTCGGAGTTGTCATTGAGTTTCCAAGG
The DNA here is from genome assembly GCA_048885865.1 of Candidatus Hermodarchaeota archaeon. Lineage (GTDB taxonomy): Archaea > Asgardarchaeota > Thorarchaeia > Thorarchaeales > Thorarchaeaceae > SMTZ1-83. Next base: position 61,415 of record JBHLLF010000002.1, on the reverse strand, counting down.
TTTCCCGCCGCAGCAGTACTGAGAACACCGTATTGTAGGAACGCTTCAGTAACTGCCAGGTCCTCAATATCTGTTCCATCTAGAAATCCAAGGTAGCTTGAGAAGGACATGTTGATGATATCTGCACCATTCTCCACAGCGAAGTGAATCGCGTCCAGTATATCACTTGATTTCAGTGGACTCGCAATAGCAATCAGGTCTGCACCTGGAGCGACTCCAACATAGCTCGTATATCCAGGCTGGCCACCCACTACTGTTGATGACACGTGTGTTCCGTGTCCGTTGGAGTCAGTCACAAAAATACCCATTGTGGTGAGGTTCGTTCCCCTCTCATAGACATGACCATTTTCCTGGTCGTAGAGAAGAGCGATTTTTGACTCTCCGAATATGACAACCTCCTCGGAAGGTAAGTCAATACGTCCATTGGTATTGACATCTATTCCACCAAGCCAGCGGTCACCTTCATCATACTCGAAGACATTATTCCCATCAATATCAATAAACATGTACTCATTCGCCCACTCTATAGTGGAGGGATTCTGGAGGTCTATGTGACTGATTGGACCTTCATCGGCATCAGGAGATAAATCGCCATCGACATCAACATAGTATCCATCGACTTCATCAAGGACATGGTATGGCCCTCCAGACTGCCGCCAGAAGCTAGGATGATTCATATTGACGCCTGTATCGATCACAGCAACAGTCACTCCTGTTCCATTGATACTGTTGCCATTCTCATTTAGATAGGCCCAGACATCGGGAGCCTTTGTGGCAGGAACGGATGATATCAAAGAGGGAACATACTGTTTCTCGCCGGAAGAGGCTCGCAAGAGCCCAATTTCAGAAAGTGCTTGAAGTGACGCTAGACTGCTGGCTCGAGCAGAGTAGACTCTTCCAACATTGACAATGGAGCCACCTCCTTTTACGAACTCAACACCCTTAGACTCAGCAAATTCTATCTCTTGATCAGACAATTGATGATCAAACTGCAGAATCGCGCGACGGCTTTCTTGGGCAACAGTGCTTTCCGAAAGATCCATCTTGAGTTGAGATCCTATAGAGGGACCAGCTGAATACGGCTTGAAATAGGCAGCTCCATCAGTGGGAGTCGCTGGGACAACTAGAGAAACAATGAACAATCCAAGGATTAGATAGTGTCTGAGCATTGGTGTACCCTCTAGATGGACTCTTTGGTCGTTCAGGCTACGACTCTGATATGCTTTTGCCTAATGAACTCGGCATATGTAGCTCGCATGCCAAATTGCAGTTTTAGCTCTACTCCTTTGTGACTATTGATACATCGCTAAAGACAATATCCGGACCAATAATGCTCTGGAGGTGATGAGGTTCCTTCGCAATTTCACCCACTTGATTCAACAGGTCGTATATATTGCCTGCTACCATCAAGCCGTGGACTGACCCAACCATTTTGCCATTCTCTATGAGAATTGCAGGATTTCCGACAATGCTGAAATCACCTGACTCGGGGTTGGAGCTGTGTGCACCTTGAACTCCCCGAATATAGTATCCATGTTTGATCTCCTTGATGATGTCTTCCAAATCACGCTCACCCGGATCGACAACTATAATGCTTGGCGATATCTCGACAAGCCCTTGCCTCATATTTCGCTTTGCATTGCCAGTACTTTTGACACCCATCTTGTTTGCCCAGTAGTTATCCCAAAGGAATGAACGTAGCACCCCTTTCTCAATTATTGGAGTGCGGCGCCTTGGAACTCCTTCATCGTCCGCAGAGGTACTCGATACTCCTCGAGGATTAAGACCATCATCTACTATGGTGACTTTTCCCGATGCAATCTTTTCGCCAAGCTTGTCCCCAATCTTGGATTTTCCCCTAGCTACATTATCGCCTCTTATGGACTGAATCAGTGTGTATTGCATTATCTGTCCGTAGGCAAATGGATGCATAATGACAGTGTGCTTCCCCGTAGTTCCTTTGACAAAGTTCTTGCAGATTCTTATTGTTGATGCTACATCATCTACTGTCCCTTCAACATCCACGTTCATATCTCTCGCGATGTCATACGAGAATACCATTGGAGTCATGCCTGCCTCAGTTGGAGCGATTCCACCCAGAACTACCAAGGCAAATGTGCCCTTGTCGGAATGTGCTATACCATTGCTGTTGGCATACGCAGCACAAAAGCTAATGGCGGCTGACCCACCAAAACCCGGAATAAGTCCCGGCTCAGCTTCAGAAACCAGACTCAAAGCTTTGCCAGCTAATCCAACAATCTCACCTGAGTCAGAGTTTACAACTGAGTCGTGCCAAAGCCCCTCAACGACTGGATAATTATCTGCAGGGAAAGGAAAGCCAGACCAGTCCTCATCTTCGGAAGTCGCTTTTGCTGCTGATATGGCAAGATCCAATGCTTCAGCCGCAGCATCTCGTGTAGGAATGTTTGTGAAAGCACATCCCATTCTCTTCCCGATATAGAGGCGAATTGCTATTTCTGAGAGACTTTTCTTGCTGACTTGGCTAATTTGGCCCATTTCGACATCTGACTCCACCTCTGACTCTGATGTAGCTTGAACCTCGATATGTTCTGCTCCCTTTTCCTTTCCAGTCTTGACAATATACTCACATAGATCGAGAAGTGTTAATTCATCAATCATGATATGAACCTCCTAGCTTGAACCTCCAAAAGTGATACCACCCTTCAAGAACCGAATGTTTGGCCCTCCAGCTGCAACGAATGCCTCCTGCCCCTTTCCACATCGTCCTAGTTCAAAGGGGAAATCCTCATTTGCAACACCTTCGATTTTGAAAAGAGAATCAGTGGCAATACCTGATATGGATAGGTCTGTTACTGGCTTGCCTAGCTCGCCATTTACAATCTCATAAGCTTCTTGAATACCAACTTGGAAGGATGCATTCATCTGGGCTTGTCCACCTCTGAAGTCTGCACAATAGTAACCAAAATCTATGTCCTCAAACATCTCATCAGGATTATAATCGCCTCTCTCAAACAGTGTATTCCTCATGCGTATGATTGGTGGATGGAGGTAGCTCTCGGCTCTGGCATTCCCCGTAACTCGTTGGCCGATCTTTGCCGCATATTCTCTGTTCGTGAGCAGTTCAGTCAGTACTGAGTCTTTTATGATCTCAACTCTTGATGCCAATGAACCCTCATCGTCATATTTTGATGTACCAAGGTTATCTTCATCGACTCCATTGTCAGTCATGCTAACGCCTTCTGAAGCAACCACCTCGCCTAGCTTGCCATTGAAGGAACTCTGGACAGTGAGGTCTGCCTCGGCCAGATGACCCAAAGCTTCATGGGCAAGAACTCCAATCACACGAGGACCGAGAACGCATGGAAATGACCCGCCTTTTGCAGGGGTTCCTTCAAGCTGGAGCTTGACACGTCTCGCAGCCGCCAAGCCAATAACTTCAGGCGTTGCAACCTCTTCCATATACTCCCATCCTCTATTTGTCGAGGCGTCTTCGTAGCGAGCAGCACTAAGACGGGTTCCCTCTTTGCCTGTTACCCATGGATAGCTCCATACCAAGACAACATCGGTCTGGATTTTTGAGCCGTCAGAGGTCATCAGGTATTTCTTCCCAGACGCTGTCCGCACTTTCACGGTGACAGCAGTAATCCGTGAGTCAAAATCGCGGATTGCCTTGGTCATATCCTGCATATACTCGAGCTTCTCTTCTATAGGAACATGACGAGGATCGCGCTTCACATTGAATTCAACAACATCCTCATGGCCCTTTGTGTCGGCCAAGACGATCGGCTCCTGGCGCGTAGCTGCTGCAGCCTTGGCCATTGAGTATGCATCCTTGACTGCGCTCTCTAGCCCATTCAAATCGCCGGTTGTAACGAATCCCCAAGCACCATCAGCAAGGACCCTTACCGCTACTCCTTGCTCAATCCTCTGAGTCAAAGCGCTTACACGACTATCGTCCATCTGGATATACTCTATGAATCCAGATTCGCCCCGGAGTTCAACATAGCTAGCTCCCAGGCCTATTCCCTGTTCTACTGCACTCTCTAGTTTATCAAACAATTTAATCCAACCCTGCAGACTTCCTTTCCTAGCCACATCCGATTTATCTAATAAGCTTACGATATCAGCCATAGATTTGCTTCAAAATCCAATACAGTGGCTGAAACGCGAGTGGTCGTGACCAAGCGTTGAATCGTGGAGGAATCCAACGACGACGCTCGTGCTAGCGCTTATAACAGCATCTAGTTACAGAGGAGATACTCGGATGTATCCTAAATGACATCGGTTGAGGAAATCGCAGAGATTCTTCGCAAAGGGGAAGCCCGCAACATGGAATTCAAGCGGAGTCTCACGAAGGCAGACCTCAAATCGGACCGGCGCCAGAAACTGGTTACTCGAATAAGATACATGACATGCGAGAATCCCTTTGAAGGCATCTTTCTCATTGGGATTGAAGACTTAGCTGGAAAGACATGGGAGGTATACGGACTATCTGAGGACAGAATTAAGACCGCTGAAACAGTGCTCATTGAATTGTGCAGAGAAGCCGAGGTCGAGATAATCGAAGAAGAGAGAATCGAAACAGAGCACGGATTGGTGGGCAAATATCTTCTCAAGAGAATAGCAGCACTTGAAGTCAAGGAAACTTGCTCCTTCAATGTGGCCGGTCGAGTGAACTCGGGCAAATCGACACTAATTGGCTCTCTGGTCACTGGATCTCCGGATAATGGCTCAGGCAAATCACGATCATTTCTGCTCATTCATCCGCAGGAAATAACGCGCGGGCAGACCGCAGACATTCATCTAGCATTCATGGGATTCACTGGTGATGGGAAGACTATACATCTAGATAATCCAAGAAACAAGGAAGAGGCCGCTAGGGTACTGGATGCATCAGCAAGAATTCTCACTTTTTTTGATGCGCCTGGACATCAGGAGTATAGCAAGACCATGATAAGGAGCATCCTAGGAGCAGATGCTCAGTATGGATTAGTGCTGGTTCCCGGCCCGGAAGAAGCTAATTTGATTCGTAGTGAAGAAAGAAAGACTGGTCTCAGAAGGCTAGATGATATCACACGAGAGCATCTTATATTGATGTCAAATCAAGAGGCGCCATTCATCGTCATCCTATCAAAAGTGGATAAGACGAATTCTAAAGACTTGGCACTCGTCAATGAAGTTGTCCGAAATACTCTCAGAGAGATTGGCAAGATACCTGTCAGTCTGAAGAATGAGGATGAGATAGACACCCTAGTGAGCGAGATAGAGCATAGGGTTGTTGTACCTATGATTGAAATTGCTTCTACGAAAGAAGAATCCCTCACACTTCTTACAGAGCTATTACGGAGGTTGCCTTCAAACTCAAAGACTGTAGACTTGACTAAACCAGCTCGAGCATATGTAGACAAGGTGTATCGCGGAATTAGAGGCACAAATGCTGTGATTACTGGCACTGTGAAGACGGGCGTGTTCAAGAAGGGACAGAGTGTCATTATAGGACCGGATGAGAATGGGGAGATGCAGGACGGAAGGCTATTCAGTATTGAGATGTTCAAGAAGAGAATTGGCTCTGTCCGTGCTGGAGACCTTTTCGGATTTGATGTCAAAGATGTGGACAAACATGACGTGAGAAGAGGTCAAGTTGTGGCTGACCCTGATGACACCATTAAGAGTTGCCGAACCTTTGAGGCTAACATTGTTGTCACAAGACATCCAACCAGAATCTCAGTGGGGTACTCACCTGTGCTTCAATGCCATACGATTCAGCATACTGTTATTCTGAAACGTATCTATGATGCAGAGTATCTTAGTGTGGGCGACTTCGCCCGAGTGAGATTGGAATTCATGTCGTTCCCAGAACCGATAGAGCTGGGTGATAAGATTGTGCTGCGAGAAGCAAACACAAGAGCGATTGGGACAGTTATTGAGATTATTTCTTAGGCCGCTCCTCACTCCAAAATAGCATCTCAGAACTCTTAGGAAACACTTCCTCAGACCGGATCATTCTTCTTGATGACCTTGCCTGGATGACTGGCTGGACAGCAATCCCATTTTCAGATGCACTAGTGAGTACTAAACGCCTCCATGATGATGGAGCACTAGTAAGTGCAAAGCTGCCTTTGGCGGCCTGAAAGATAGTAGATTCAATGCTATGTGAAACAGTTTCAACAAGCTGGTCATATTCTCCCTGGAGCAACAGATTTGGACCAAAGCCGATATGATTGAAATCAGGTAGAAGGGCAACAGCCCCGCTCTTCACCAATCCATCCACTCTCTGGGGAGATCCAATAAGAGAATCTGAGAGGACCTTTAGACCTCCCCCGACCAGTCGTTCAAGAACCGCATTCTCAGCTGCGGACACTTGTTTTCTTGAGAATTCTATCGTGGTTTGAAATGTGCGCTTTCTCTCTTCTTCAACACCGAGTGTCCTGAGGATCCAGGCGAGAACATCTTTGCCCTTGCCAAGCACCCCTCCTGCCTTTGGAAAGATGTCTTCAATATTCAGAGTATACACAATTTGCGAAAGTGGATTCTCTTCTCCCTCGATGATTGTAAGGCACCTCTTTTGTGCTCCATCGACATACTCTATCCAAAGCCATGGCTCATCTTTCGATCTTCTCTCGCCAACTGACAAGGTCAAGCCTAGCGAGGAGGGATCGCACAAAGCTCTTGGCGCAAGATGGATTGATTCCAAAGTATGGCGTTTAGTTGCTAGCTTTCTGGGTTTTGACAAGCTTTCGCAGAAACCTTGTATCGAGAGTTGTTCCTCCGTTCCAAGCGTTACTTCGAAAGATTCATGGATTTCATTCAACGCTAGAATCCATTTGTCATCTGTCAGTTCTGGAACTCTTTCAACTAGATTCAAAATCCTTGCAAACCCAACCCATGAATAGGCGGATGCATGTTTGGATAAGTGGTTGACAATAGGCGTGAACGAGGTCTCCTTCGTTCTCTTTTTCCAAATGTCCAGCCAATCAATTCGTTTCTGGCCATCTAGAGAAGCAAAGGCTATTGCATTACCAATGGTCGAGCTGAAATCCAAATTACGTTTGTCTGCTTCAAGAAGCTGAAGAACACTTGCACGAGTTATAAGACCATCACGCCATTTCGACTCTAGAATACCCTGCTCAAATACCAGGGAGCCATCGTCCTCTGTTAGAAGTCCAAATCCTTGACTAGTGCCGATGGATGCTTCTCTTGTAACATAGATCACTGGGAATTCAGGTTCCTTCCTGCCAAGGAATCTGACAACACGTTTCAGAGTTCTAGACAAATTCTGCCTAAGTTCTTCTGTGGCTTCTATTCTGAGCTCCTCTTTGGTGAGAGGTCTTGGCTTTTCAAACTTAGCTACAAGCTTGGAAGTCTTGCGGATCGTTCCATATTTCTCGACTTCAATATTTTCCCCGATGAGCATAATACCAGCAGAATTGAAGAAGTAGACACGCACTCGATCCTTGCTGATGACTGCAACAAGGAATGTAATCCCTTTTAGCTTAGAGAAATGCTTCCTCATTGTTGAGGCTTTCACACGAAGAACCTCGACAGCAGAAGCGCCTGTTTCTCGAAATTGTCTCTGCCCAAAAGACGCTATTTCTTTGGGCACATCCCTGGCCCTACGTGACATGAATTGAACACCACAGCGTGTACACGCTTGTTCTGGTGCCTGATAAGATTGATTGCAGACTTTGCTTGCTAGGCTTCTATCGATTCCACCTGCTGCTCGTACATTGGCATTAGGATGTCTCTTGTGGGAGTAGTATTCATTACGACATCAAGCACTTCATCGTTGCGCATTAGAATGCATCCGAGGAAGTTGTACATGAACTTGTCAAGCCGGATGTTTACACCTCGACGAGGCACTTGAGTAAGCAGCAATACAATGCTGAAGTTTCCACGGGGGAGTTGATTCAGGATTCCGCGTTTCATGTCTGGCTCAAGCTCATCCTCAAGTTGGCGCGTCATAACGCCTCGTTCCATGAAATTGTAGCGTATTCTCTCGAAATCGCCACTGGAGCTCTTCTTGGGGCGTATGAAAGATATAGAATATCCTAGTCGCTTCAAGGAGTTGTAGCCAATGAAAGTTCGAAAAAGTGGTGGACTTAGAGACTCAAGCTCAACTTTGCGCAATTCTACAGTTTCATCTTCTCTGCGTACTTTTAGGTTCAACCACACACACTCCGTAGAGATAGGTCCCACATTGTGAACTATTAGAAGCTATTTAAAACGTTATGAGAAACTAATCCGCGAATGCCCCTTCGCGCCTTAGGAGTTCTATCTTCTTTTTTATACCCAGGCCATATCCACCTAGACCTGAAGACGAAATGACTCTATGACATGGGACGAGAGGATATAGACGGTTGCTTGCCATAACATTGCCAACAAAACGTGCGGCTCCAGGGAGTCCAGCCTTTCTAGCAACTTCTCCATATGTAGCGGTTTCCCCGCGGGGGATGGAAAGAGTCGCCTTGACAACCTGACGCTGCTTCTCTGTCATTTCAGAGAGGTCTAGTCTAATCTTGTCAACATCAGGAACTTCGATCCCTTCCGCAATATCAAAAACCGCATTTAGTACTGCCAGATCATCTTTCGATTCGCTGCGTGTTAGGTCAGCTCCATTAACGGCTAATACAGCTTCTTTGCAGCTCTTCCTAGGTGTTGTCGTGGCAAAAAGACCTGAAGATGTAAAGACACCAGCTATGCAGTTCCTATCCCTTTGCAGAATTGCAATTCTCTTCTCTTGCATGGCTACACCCTAACGTGAATCTATTTGTACTTCTCGCATTCCTTTAGAACGAAACCGAGAATAGAGCTCAATTCAGTATCGCTTTTCTTTGAACCCAGGGGCTGCCAACCGCCATCATTCTTCTGAGTCGCGATAATGAGTTCTAGAGCGCCTTTAATGACATTCCGTTCTTTGTCTGTTTCTGCAGGGCACACAGCTGTCAAGTCAATCATGTCATCAGTTGACTTGGACTCAAGCGCATCCTTGAGATGTTGGTATAGAGCGGCTCTAGCATCCCTGTAGACCTTAGCTTTAGAATCAACTCCAGCAGCTCTTAGACCTGTTAGAATGTTACCCGTAGCTAAAGGGTCGGATTGGCCCATGTTTATGAAGTCAGGCCAATTCCCATCCTCATTTTGCGAATTCAACAGAAAATCACGGGCTCGTCGCAAGCGAACCTCGTCATTGTGCTTCGCCAATGACAATGCTTCCAAGGCTTTTCCAGTGAGCCATGTGACGCTTTTGCCCACTGGATAGAACTCACTTCCCCACTTTGCGCCATATCGATCTTCAATCAAATAATCAAGATTCATTGTTTCCGCAAAGCCACCATCATTCTTCTGACGCGACACCAAGAAATCTGCCATCCTCTGAATGAGACGCTCGTGAGTCTTCCTGAATTTTAGAAGAAGCGGCAATAGCTCTGAGGTTTCTTTCACTGAGCTGGGATTGCCTTCTTCCAGACCGAACGGAACTCCTCCATCTCTGTTTAACAGACCTTCAACTTCGTTCAGTACAGAATTCACAATATCATCATCAATCTTGTATCCTGCTGCAATGAGTCGCAGGATGTCTGCTATGTTGCCATGCTCAATGATAAAATTCTCTAAGTCGTAGAAATGGTTAGTCCTGTGTTCATTCATTGAAAAACCTCCTGGAGATTAGAAGACCAGTCTGAGAAGAGCACCTCCGAGATTAACCAGCAATAGTTCAACAGCCCTTCCACTTAGATGTTACAATATGGTCGTCCAAGCTTAAAGCATTATCTAGAATGATTCAATCCTCAGCCTCAAAATGCTCTAGGATTTCTTTTCGCCGCTCCCTCTTTTCATCTTCGGACATCTCTTCCCGACGTGTATCACTCTCTTCTACGACAACTATCTTCTCCCTAGGACTATGCTTTATTCTATATTCGACCTTGTATTGAGGAGGGGCCTTAACTGATTTCTCATGCCCGCATTCCCTACATTTCAGAATTGGCTTGCCATCCTTCTTCTTTGGGAGCATTAATGCACCGCACTTCTCGCAGAACTCCACTGCTCTCTCCTCACTAGTGGTTTTAGCTCTCGTGCTCGTTCATGTTATTCATTTAAGTTTGACTGTTGACCCGCTATCAACCCTCTTTGCATGAAATTGAGTGCGAAAAGAAACACTTATGTCGAAGATGACACGGCGGGCGTTTCATCCGCATCTGTGGACATCTTCCTAAGGAGGAACATAGTGTTGGTCCGTGTTATTCCCTTCAAGGCATTCAGATATGATGAGTCAAAAGTAGGTGAGATAAGTAAGGTAGTTGCTCCTCCGTATGACATAATCAAAGGAAAGAAAGTGGATGAACTTCAGGCTCTTTCAGAGCATAACATCTCTTGGATTATTAAGAATAAACCAGAGGAAGGCGATACAGATCAAGTCAATCAATATACTAGAGCACGTAATCTTCTAGAGAATTGGATTGATAGCGGAGCTCTGAAGCAAGACGAGAAAGAATCGTTCTATGTTTACGGCCAGAATTTCAAAGTGAATGAGCAAGAGCTGTTCAGATTCGGATTCATTGGTCTTATCCGACTTGAGGAATTCGCCAGTGAAGCTCCCAGCAAGGATGCATTCTCTGGAGTACTTCAGCATGAAGAAACGCTTCCGAAGGACATCCAAGACAGACTCAGTCTCTGCAGAGCATGTATGGCACAGTTTGGTCAGATCTTTGTGATTTATCCCGATCATGAAGGCCAGGTGGATGATGTGTTGGAGAAGGCCATGAAGGAGAGACCAGCGGATGATATAATGGATAGCAATGGTGTGCGTCATAGGCTCTGGATTATCGACAACCCGGACGACACCAGTCTTGTGACGAAATACATGGAGGATAAGTATGTGATCATTGCCGACGGACATCATCGCTACAAGACCGCACTCGCTCTCTCAAAGGAGAATCCAGAGTTGGAATCAGCAAAATACAGGATGCTTACTTTTGTGAATATCTCGAATCCGGGACTTGTTGTTCTTCCCACCCATCGCATTGTACAAAATCTGGAAGAATTCTCCAAGGAGAAGATCCTTGATTCAATAGGTCAGCATTTCGAGATAGCAGAGTTCGATAATAAGGATGAGATGTTTTCTCTAATGAACGAAAAGTTCATCGGTGGAGAACATGCATTCGGACTGTTCATGAATGATGACAAGTTCTATTCCCTGACATTGAAGGATTCCAGAGTAATGGATGAAATTCTGCCTGACAAGTCCGCTGAACATCGAGGTCTGGACGTGGCAATACTTCACTCTCTAATTCTGGATATGAAGCTCGGTATCGATAGGGAAAAACTTGCCCAGGGAACAATGAAGGGAGGCGGATACGTCGTGTATATAAAAGGAATTGGAGACGCTGTGGATGAGGCAATTGATTCGGTGAAAGGAGAGGCTCAAGCAGTATTCTTTATGAATCCGACGCGAATTGAGGAAGTTGAAGCAGTATCCCGCAACATCGAAGTCATGCCTCAGAAGAGCACATTCTTCCATCCCAAAGTTTGGACAGGATTCACAATAAACAAGATGCAATAGGTGATTTGATTGGTTAAAAGAGTGTACAATTTCTACGCAGGACCTGCAACTCTCCCACTACCTGCCTTGGAGAAGGCGCAGGAGGAGCTTTTGGATTTCGCTGGAACAGGAATGTCAATCCTTGAGATTTCCCACAGGTCAAAGGAATATGACAAGGTGCATACTGATGCAACTGATTTGGTTCGAGAACTCATGCGAGTCCCTGATGAATACAAGATTCTTTGGCTTCAAGGTGGAGCATCAACTCAATTCTATATGGCTCCAGTGAATCTGCACATTCCTGGAAAACCAATCCAATTTGTTGACACCGGAGCATGGACTTCAAAGGCGATTAAAGAGGCGAAACTCTATGGAGATGTTGAAGTAATAGCGTCTTCTGCGGATGAGAAGTATAGCTATATTCCTCGTGGTGTTAGTTTCAGTGACAATGCATCATATGGGCATATTGCAAGTAACAATACAATCTTTGGTACAGAATGGCATGAATGGCCTGATGTCCCGGATGACGTCCCCTTGGTTTCCGATTTCTCATCAGACCTAATGGCCAGAGAAATAAATGTGAACGATTTTGGTGTGATATTCGCAGGTGCCCAAAAGAATCTAGGCCCTGCAGGTGTCACACTAGTCATTGTTAGAGAAGACCTAGTGGATAGAGTACCAGAAGATACACCCACTCTACTCAAGTGGAAGACTGAGGTTGAGAAGAACTCATTGTTTCATACTCCACCCTGCTTTGCGATATACGTGTGTAAACTTGCACTTGATTATTGGAAGGGTGAAGGCGGCATATCGGAGATTGAGAAGAGGAATAGAGCAAAGGCCAAGATCTTGTATGATGTAATCGACTCTTCTGGTGGCTTCTATAAAGGCCATGCAAGAGAGGATTCAAGATCACTCATGAACGTAACATTCAGATTGCCTTCTGAGGAGCTCGAAAAGGAAATCGTAGAAGAAGGCACCGCTAGAGGGCTTGTTGGGCTCAAAGGTCACCGATCAGTTGGTGGCATGAGAGCATCAATTTACAATGCGATGCCCAAGGAAGGTGTTGAAGCTTTAGCAGACTTTCTAGTGGAGTTCAAGGAAAATCACGAGTAGACAGGCAGAAAAAAAGGCTCGAAAATCTTCCCATTTCTACAGGTTCATCGTTTCTTCCGCTTCTTGTTGTACCTGGAGACAGCGCCTTCTAAAACACTCTTAATCTCGGGGACTGCATCTTCCATACAGATTCCCTTGTAGGTCCGTCTCATCAGAGAGCCACTCACTTGGACGTCAATGTTGCGCATGTCTCTAGTGCCAAAGAATGACTTGAGACTTGAAGCAATCGGTATCAGCACTCCTCCTGGTAGCCGACTTGCAAGCAGGTCTTCACAGCAACTACAGTCCAAGACAATGATTGTATTCTCAGTATCTACAAGCACCTCAACTGGGATAGATTTGCGAGAGGATCTAAATGACCGTTCCAATCGAAGGTCGAATCCACCGAGGCGCTTCATTCTGAATCTCATCCCTTCATGTTAGAATTCAGGCTCACGAAGAATGTTAATCATATAACACATTCCATCGATGTAGTACGTATCAGGGACCGGTCATTCCAACCGTTGCGTCCGCCTTCTGGAGAGTACTATTGAGAAGACAATCAGTAACAGGATGAATACAAGCATGATTGCTATTCTCAAGTAATTAGGTACCTCCGGAATTGGAGGCGGCGTTGTTGTAGGCCCACTTGTCGTTGTGCTGGTTGACGTCGTAGTTGTCGGGGTTGTGATTGATGACCCGACTATATACTGGTAATCAGATGAAGTAGACCAGTTGTCTAATGTGTCATTCGAATATATCCGATATGTTACAGTGGTTCCCATCGAAAGAGCCGGGATACTCGCGACATAATGGGTTCCATTCCATATCATAGTCACGTTGTTCCAGTGAGTTCCATTGTGGTATGCGAGGATAACTGAATCAACTCCACTCAAGTCCGTGACAGTTACACTAACGTTCACATCATCTGCATCAGTAGGCTGCTGGGGTTCATGCTCGGGCACTCCTATGGTTGGCCCTACGAGATCTTGAGATGTGAACTCAACCGCTGCAGATGCATTGAGCTTTCCATACCCCCAAATTGGATTATGAACTGCACCTGTATATGCATCTATGCGTGCTGTGCCCTTGATTATATCAGCGACCATACTTCCTACAGCGGAGTCGACCTGAAGCATCAAAGCAGCTGTACCAGCAACGTGCGGGCCTGATGCGCTGGTACCACTGAATAAACGGTAGCTCCCAAATCGTTCATCAAAAGGAAGACTTCCCCCATCATTATACCACGAAGCCCATACAGAATCGTTTGTATAGTCAGTGACAATGTCAAATCCGCCAGGGGCTGCAATGCCCTGCTTCTCAGTTTCATCAATCCTTGGGCCACGTGATGAGAAGCTCGCTATCTCACCTATGACCTCAGGAGAAACGAGATTACGAGTACGATAGCTTGCGACACTTAGGGCGGAGTCAGCTGTTGAAGGCCATGTAATGTGATAGTCATCAGTTGCATCTGTCATCCAGATAGCTCCACCAGACCAAGATGTGGCAGAGTCAGAAATGTATGAATGGAAAGTAGTGTCCGAGGGTGCTGTGATGTTTAGCTGGTCAAAAGGCGGAGCGGTAATCATAGGAAGAGGTATGCGGAAGGTAGGCGGATAAGTAAGGTCTTCAGCCCAAATATGGATTCCCAGCATCTTCGTGCCGCGGGATGATGTGTCAATGAAAGATTCAACCCACAGATCTTTTGTGGTAATTGTAATCACTTTTTGAGCAACCCTACCTGGATAGCCTACGCCTGGATGAAGGTAGATGATATTATTCAAGCCACCACTCCATGATTGGAGATTGAATATCAGACTGAAATTGCATACACTGAAGTCTGTGCTGTTAATCGACAGGACTGTGATGTAGACATCATAGATTTCAACCGTTGGAGGAAGGTCAAAATCGACGTAATATGGCATATTTGAAATCGTAGCAAAGCGTGCATGTTTATTGCTACCTCCAAGGTTTCCACTTGGAGAGATAACTGGAATTCCAGAAGCAACGATTGTATCGATTAGCGTAGCAGCGGCTGAACTTCCATCTAGGAATTCATACGTCCAAGAACCAATCTCTGTGAGAATCACATCTGCTCCATGAGTATATGCATAGGTTAGGCCATCCTCAACATAGAGCCAGTCATACTTGGTGTAGTTCGTACTGAGGACCTTTATCATCATTAATTCGGCATCAGGTGCGACGCCCATGTATTTCCTAAATCCGAGTTGTCCACCAACGAGAATACCTGATACAGCTGTTCCGTGTCCATTATCATCGACATGTGTACTTGCTGTGAGATTAACTCCTCGTACCCAAACATGTTCATTGCTTACTGGTGTACCATCTCCCTCCACGATGTACTTCGTCTTTGGTGTTTTTAACATAACGAGCTGCTCACCAGGATCCAATTGCCCGTTGTCATTGGTATCATTCACAACGAAGAATGGCTCTCCTATCTGAATCTGGCCATCTTGCGTGACATTATCAGCCCAAATCCATTCAGTAGTGGTATCAAAAATCCCATCTCGATCTAAATCAATAGCGTAAAGGGTCTCATCTGGTTGTAGAGCTAGATCGAAGTTGAGATCTACTCCGTCGCTTCCATTGGTGAATATTGAATCAGGGACACCATCTAGCCAGTCGTATGAGCCACCATCAGCAAACCATAGATCAGGATGAGTCCAATCAATTCCAGAATCCAAATCAGCTATAAGGATTCCTTTGCCAGTGACGTTTTGACTCAGGTCATCAAGAGTAGCCCAAATGTCATCGGCACCAATCTCAGGAATTGATACATCTCTAGGCGCATGCAAATGCCTCATAGGAGTCTGGAAGGACACACTATCAAACACTCCTGATTCATACATTGTTGCTAAGCCATCAGCGGAACCTCTGATTAGATAGTAATTCCCAACCTGACTCATTGATGGAGTGCCGAAAGTGAATCTAACGCCATTCGCTTCAAGTTTTAAAATCTGAATCTCGGTCAATGGTTGAGCAAACTCGACCACCAAAGGAATCTCAGGACCGTAGGTTTCAGTCATAGCGTGAAAATCAATGGGCTTGATTCGTGGGGTATGTTGGGCGCTAGAATCCTCAGCACCAAAATAGGCTGGAATGGATGGGATAAGCGGAATTAGAAACAGCAAGAGGAGCAGCGTGCAAATCAGACCTTTTCTCATATCGGAATCCTCCTGAGACGCGATACTAGCGAATAATCCCCAGAAAAGGGGTTGAACTAGGTTCTCTTAATGTGTACGCCTATTAACTTATCCAAGCGGTGGGAATTAGTCATCAGCATCTGGATTGCGAGAGGGCTCATGATTTACAGGATTTGCATCATCATGTAAGATGTCCAGAGCCATCTCTTCTGGCTGTACATTAATCCTAGCATAATACCCAGGATCTTCATCATCCCTAGTAACTTTCTGCCCCTCATATAGAGATGTTCCACCTGCTAGGAGATAAGATACACAGATGCAGATTGCTATAGGAATGAGGAGTTCGAACGAGTGACTAATCTCAAGAATCAATACTATGGTGGCGACTGGTGTATTTGTTGTTGCTGCAAGGACTGCACCCATGCCAAGTACAACAAAAGCAGTAAGATAGTGCGGAGCAAATAGATGACCGAATATGGCACCTAGCATTGCGCCGACGAAAATCGATGATGCAAGCACTCCACCTGACACCCTTCCAGCCACGACAAAGGATGATGCCAGGAGCTTGCCAATCATTAGCAGAAGCAGGGCTGCGATAGGAAGAGAGGATGAAGGGGATGCGATTAGCTCAATAACATCATACCCAAGTCCTGCAACAGTGTATTGTGGGTCCAACCACAGACCAACAAGGAACAATATCACACATGCACATAACGAGCCAGCCACAGGGTCAGCCCAGTCAGGTAGTCTGAGGTTAAAGAAATTACGTGTGGCCATTAAAAAGACTGAGAAGAATAGCGAAATAACACCAGCAAAGATACCCAACAGGAGGACTAATGGGATGACCTCGAGGGTGAGGGTGAAATCAATCTGTAGACTGAGAAGCGGATCAATCCGATAGATTACAGCAAAAATGATGAAGGATGTTATTGCCGCCAGAACTGTAGGCACAAAGTAACCTAACCGCGCATCGCGTTTGTAAGGAGCTTCAGAGGCGAATAATGCACCTCCAAGTGGAGCTTTGTAAATACCAGCAGTACATGCTGCCGAGCCCATCATAATGAAGACACGTAGATGAGCTGGATTGTCATATCCAAATTGCCTCCCAATATAATTCCCTAGAGCAGCACCAATAAGGACCGCAGGACCTTCCCTCCCAACAGGGTTCCCAGTTCCAATCGAAACTGATGTAGCAATCATCTTTGTAACAGCAGTAGAAGGCATTAATTCCTGCGGATCATGTGTGAGTTCAATAGCTTTTGAAATACCACTCCCCTCAATCTCTCTTCGGCCAAAATATATCAACAAGCCGGAGAACCCTCCTCCAAGAAGAGGAACGAGGAACACGGGCAAACCAACAAATGCACCAGTTGTCAAGTCTATGAGATACTGAAAGATTGCCATGAATAACCCACAGACGATGCCAATCAGCAGAGATGCAGGAACATAGAGCCTATAGAAATGCGAGAAATGTGAGAAATGAAAGAGCTGGCGGAGTGGCTTCACATTGACGTGAGAATGTTGCCTCTCCTCTTTATTCATCTCTAGTCACAATACGAATGGGGAAGCAATCGCTATTAAACGGATTTCGCTTGCCATCAAACTTATCTCAAGCAATATGTGAGCAAGCCTGAGGCTGAACCTTGAGCAAGAAGAAGGAGTTGTCAGATTCAAAGGACAAAGAAAGTCCGGATGACTCACCACAGCTCACTATTGAAGAGGTTCAAGACCGATTGGATGAAATCTCATCAAGACTTGCTCGAGTTGAGACCCTCATTGAGAGACTTGGACCGGGTATTGAAGAAGTCGGGGAGTCTGCTAAGGTCATACGTGAGGGCTTTGAGTTCTATGACAGCATGGTCAAGCTAATGTCCAAGTTCACTCGAGCTGAACGCTTGGAATCTAGATATGGTGACCTTCGTAAGGACGATATCAGTTGGCAGATTATCAGAATCCTTGATGGATCTCGACCTCTCAATATCAGTCAAATTACTGCTGCCGTGAGAGCCGAACGTGGAACAGCCTCTAGGCGTATAATAAGAGAAAGGGTTCAGTCCCTTCTTGGGCGAGGCATTCTCAAAGTCATTGAGGATGAAGATGATGATCGTGCCCGATATTTCGCATTGGCATGACTTCCCTATGGCGTGAAGTGACCGTAATCTGAATAGGATGTGGTCACTTTTTTCCACTTTTTTTAAGATGAGTGACCAGACATATTCTCTCTTGGTGATAAATAATCATGAGTAATGATGATTCAAAAGATGAAAGGAAAAAGCCGGGACAAAGCGAAGCTGAAGAGATCAAGGAGATTTTTGGTGCGCTTAGTGACTCGATTCCTAAGCTTATTGGCGGACTTATAGGCAGCGTCTATAGCGCTGAAAGAGCGGAAGACATGGCTGCAGCCATAGGTGGTTTCTATGCGAAACTCAAAGAACAAGGGATTCCAGATGAGATGGCTATGGAGTTGACCAAGAAATATGTCGCTGGTCTTGACATGTTCAACATTACAAAGTTAATGAATATCGTACAGGAGGAAGAAAAGGGAAAGAAAAGAAGAAAGTCCATCGAAATTGACGACTTTGAGGATGAAGAGGATCTTGAGTGATGACGATTCTCCGAGAGAAATCGCCTCCATTGTCTGGACTGCAATCTCGGGTAGTGTGAAGATCGTAGCAGGATTGCTAGGAGCATATGTCAATGCTAGGTGGAGGGTCAGGCAGTCAAAAAAGGCGTTTCATAAGAGCCTAGTCAAGCACGGCCTTCCTGAAGATTATGCGAGGGAGCTTGCAGCCACCTATGCAGCAGCAGGACAGGATATTCTCTCCATTCGAAAAATGGTGAGTATGATTGGGCAGATAAGGGAGCTGGAATAGTCCGGTTGCTGTCCACCATCATTTTTGAGCACTACTTCACGACCAAAACCGGACATTCTGAGTTTATTACGATTCGTTCAGTATTGCTGCCCATGCCAGCACGTCTTGTGCCAGATGCGCCCCTTGAACCAATCACAATGAGGTCCACTTCTTTCGCCTTGGCTACTGCAAGTACTCCTTCTGAAGGAGCGCTTCTCTCAAGAATTGTTTCGACTTTGAGATTGTATTCCAATGCCGAATCTTTGTAGCCTTTCAAGAGAATCTCTCCATTCTTAACATACTTGTCCATGACTTCCTCTTGACTCATACTAGTCATAACTGCCATCTGCTTGACTGTTGGCGTGGGTACAACATGAACAATGAATAGCTTGGAATTTGTCAGCTCTGCAAGCTCAATTGCCACCTTCATTGCCTTGGCTGCATTTTCACTTCCATCACCCGCAAACAGGATTTTATTTGCCCTGCAGAAGATATGATCTGGTTCGCAGTAAGTTATGGATTCCATAGCATTACGTTCCTTTATCCCTCTGAAATATATTAGCATAGGTGATTTTCAGCTTACTATGCACCTCTCTTGCTATCGTTGCTAAGATTTAACTGTAACAGATGAGGAGTTGATTCAAGTGTTTACTACTAATTGGAGGAGATTAGTTGGCACGTACTGATGTGATCGAGTATCATGATAATCAGAACTATCCAAGCCACGGTAAAGCGGTGCTTGGAGTTGTAATCGTTCTTGGAGCTTTCTTCGCAGCAGGAATTTATTCGTTGATGGGGCTCTGGGCGTCCTATGGAACCCAAGTGATGAATGCCATCAACGAAATCCTATCGGTCGTTAGCCTAGTGATATCACCGACTGATGCCGCGATAGCAATTGCAGCCATTTTGCTTGGAATCATCCTACTGAGTCTCTTTGTGGCATATGCTGCCTCATGGCTCGCAAGGAGGCTGGGAGGGACTTTGATTTACATCGGCGCAGCATTCATGCTCGTAATGACACTAGCCATTCCTATTTTGCTGTTTGCTACCGGAGTTGCCTTCGCTTGGCCGGTATTGATACCGGGACTCTTTGCGCTGTTCATCACCCTTCTACTGTTCACAGTGTTTCGAGATAGAGTCCGCCGTGCAGGTGAGATCATTAAACTGACTGGACAGGTCTGTCTTGATGAAAAGGGAGTCTTTGTACCGCCCACTCTCGTAATGATATTCACCCTAATTTCAGCTGTCATGTTTGGAGGCATTGCATTCTATTCAATTGATGTCCTGTCTGGAGGAAATGCACTGCAGATAATCTCAGGTGCTCAAGACCTAACCATTGAAACTGGATGGGTTGCGGCCGTTGGAATTGTCCTGTATCTCTTTGCTACAATATTCTTCTACAATTTCGCTTATGGAACATCATCTGCAATGGTCTACCTCTATATGCGTGGCAGAGATCCTGACCTTGGTGATGGTGTCAGGTCATCTCTTGGTGTCATAACTGGCATCATCGTCTTGAGCTTATTGAGTGTGCTAATCGTTATCATCAGGATGATTCTTGAGCGTTTAGGTAGAGAGGTCGGAGGTGTAGGAGGAGCAGCAGTTGGCAGGGTAGCAGGTGGAATCATAAGCTATGTTTGGTTCCTGATAAACTACTTCACAATCCCTGCGATGGTGGCGGAAGAGCTTGGAGCGAGGGATGGCATCAAGCGAAGTGCAGGTCTTGTTAAGGACAACTTCGTAGATGTCATGATTAAAGAAACCGCAGTAAGATGGGGTTTTGGTGTTCTGGCTGTCATATTCTTCCTTGGTTTTGCACTTGGAGGAGCAGTCGTAGGCTGGGTTGCCTTTGCTGGAGATTTAATTGCAACTGTAGTTCTAGGAGTTGTCTTTGCAGTTCTAGCAGGAATTCCAGTATCACTAGTATTGCGCACGTTTGACATTGTATATGTCACGTTGCTCTACGTCTTCATCAGAAAGAAAGATGGCGACTTCACCAAGACTGTTATTCCATCGGCTATGGAAAGAGAACTTGAGGGTGCATACTCAAGAGCTCAAACTAGCGAATAGAGGAACTCCAGTATAGTGTGATGGTCTTTCGATCATCACACTCTCATTCTTTTTCTCGCCCTGCTTTCATTTCAGGAACTGCGGCTTAGATCTTTAAGAACCATCTTCGCGGCCCTTCGGTCAACGAACCACAGAATCACAATCATGACAATTGTAACAAATAGCCAAGATAGAAGAATGTCCAGCGGCGGAATCGAATAGTACTGTATAAGAAGCCAAAGGGCAATCAGAAATGAGATATTTAACAGAAAGAAGAGATGGGCATACCTACGGCTTCTAGTATTGCTTGACTTTTTCTTCTTGCTTCGCAAATCCCAGGCCCTCATGATGCGGATTAAAGCCAATCGAAGGCTTCGTTCCAAGTTCTGCTTGAACCTGAATAAGGATTGAGGTAGACTGTTCTGAAGAAGTCTGGAAGCTTGTCAGTTTCCTTGGCTTTGAGAAATGTTGGATAGACAAAGTCCTTTCTACCTGTGAGATAATTGAAGATGTAAGGAGCCCAAAGATTTGGTTTCCCTTCCTTGGTCTTGGGTCGAGAAAATTCAAGGGATGGTCTTATTCTCTCTTCCTTGCCGAATGTGCATTCAACCAGATATTCAACAACCTCATCATCAGAGGCGTGCTCATGATTCAACATTAGTGCCGCGTTCATGCTGCACATCCGAGATAGGTTCGTTAAAGCTCGCATTCTTAGCGCATCAGTTCCTTCGCCAACTTCAAGGAAGTCCATCGCAGTATCAGCAGTTCCCTCAGAGATCACGCATCTTCCAGTAAGGGGAACAATGGAGAGGTCTGTCCAATTGTTTTCGCGATACGCCTTTTCTCTCCATAGATTCGAAACATGATGCTCATATTCGTGATAGATTACAGCAGCTAGTCCGTGTTTACTAAATGGACGGTCAACATTGAACTCGTTTTTTGATTTGTAGTCACCTTGGTAATAGTTGTAGCCTCCCCAGGGCTTGTCTGTCACCGCCTTATACTCAATGCCATTGTCAATCACAGTGGCATCCATGCTAGCGTAGACTTTTTTCTGGAATAACATCCCTACATCCTTTGCACTCTGCTGCAATTCTCCTTCGATGTAGTTCTTTGCCTCCACTCCTTGCACCTGGCCATCAAGTTTGAATTGCTCCACACGCTCTCTCGTATCACTGCCAGGACAGTCTGAAAATGCAGCCTCAACATTCTTCATTGCTTCTTCTACTTCTTTCTCAGAGAATCTAGTTGGTTTGATACCAAAGACATTCTCCACAATGTCAGTATAGGACATTTCCTCTCCTGTCATCCATCTGACAACAGATTGCAGCGAATAAACTTCCGTAGTGAGATACTTCGAGCGCAGAGGCAGTTTAATCTCATCCTTAATATTGTCGTATAAAACTGATAGCTCATGCATCATTATGTCTGGCTCGCGATCCTTTGCCTGTCGGTCTGGCGCCAATTCATCCGGTCCATAATAGGCATCAACAATGCTGAGGCCGGTCACACTTTTTGAAAAATTTCCTACCTCGCCACAAAGCCGTATGAATTCTCTTCCAACATCCATTAGAATCAAGGTAACTCAAATGCAACGGGCTATAGAATGTACCGGAGGGCACTAGACTATCTGTTCGTGACAACATCTTTTAGTGGATTTAGTCAGATTGAGATGAGGGTAGAAGCATGCCAAAACGGAAGAAGGGTTCGAAGGGAAAGGCTTTCGGACTACTATTCGGAATTATCATCTTAGCTGTCCTAGTTATAGCGTGGCACGACGGCGTGATTGGTGCAACATCTATAGAGGACATAAATGGCGGAAATGTGTCAAATGGTACTGTAGTGACAGTGAAAGGAGAATTAATCTATGCACTGGGCAACAGCTTCATTGTCATTCCTCCTTCAGGAAGCCTTCAAGGCCTTGTTTTCACTTGGGATGGCTGGATTCCGCCTGAACACTCAATTGTGGTGGTCACAGGAACTGTGTCATCTATGTTAACATTATCAGATGTGATTTCACTGCGAGCGGTCATCATTTTCCAGTGATTATTGTGACTAGCCTAGGACAGCGGGACGAAGCTCAGCACGAGAGAATAGGCTTGCAGAGCCTGATTTCTCAACCAAGGTAAATGTGACATCGGTCTTAGTGAGCTCAATAAGTGTATAGACTTGAGTTGTAGCTCCACGAACACGCCGGGAGAGCAGGGTACCAGTCGTGTATATAATCATATCATTCAGATTCCACATCCAAGGGACATGACGGTGACCATTTAGGACCAACGAGCATTGCGTTCGATCCAAAAGGCCCAAGACAGCACCAGAATCCTCCACAACATTGTGTTCCCTCCCAGTGTTTGGGACCGGTATCAGATGATGATGTAACGCGAATATGCGCACCTTCTCTTTCGCCCCTCCGAGAAAGTCATGTATCTCATTATACTTAGTCCGACCAACATGCCCTGCATCGTTGTCTGGTTCTGCACTGTCAGCTGCATACAACGCAATAGATTCGTCCTCGTAGGTCTTGAAACGCTCTCCAAACATCTCCTCGAAGTGTGCAGCGCCGTAATTGCGCTCGTCATGGTTTCCAGGCACGATTATGAGAGGAGTTTCAATGCCAGATACAACATTAGAGAATGCTTCATACTCCTCTCTAAGTCCCTCCCCTGTGAGATCGCCTGTGATAAGAATGAGAGGCGAGGTCATATGCGGAGCGCGCTTCTCAATGCTCTCGATTACTTCACGGAAGTCTCCTCGAGACACTCCTTGTTCTCCGATGTGTATATCGCTCAAATGAAATATTGTCTTGATGGTTTCTCCCATTATCTAAATCCTCCAGAAACACATGCACTGTGGCATGCACTATGACAGGCACTATGGCATACACAAGCACTATGGCAGGCGCTGTGACAGGCACTATGACAGGCGTCGTGCGAAACGCATGCAGAGTGGCAGGCATCATGAGACACACAACGACTGGTCTCCTCCAAGATAGGTTTCAGCGGTTCTCGGATGATGTTACCAACTCCCGAAAGGACATCTCCAATGGTGTTTGTCACATTCGTCATGATTTGGCCCGTGGTTGAAGCTACATCTCCAACCACACGTCCAACTTCGCCAAATGAATGTCCAGCAGCATCAGCAATCTGACCAAACCAATCTGGTATCCTTGGTGGGGCAATCGTCCCGCCGGGGGGTGTGAAAACTCGGCTAATTCTTCGGCTATGATGAGGATGCATATAGAACCAGTACCATGCCCAGGTGTCGTGGTACCTTCGATTGAAATAGTAATCTACGCGTCCATCAAGTGTGGGATCGCTTTCGAGTTGTTCCCAAGCTCCATCGACCATCTCCTCATGGTGGTCTTTTGTAGCCTCGAAGTCGGCATCCCAAGATTTCTCCTGAACCTTCTCAGCTAGTTCTTCCAGCATGTCATCAATCTTGTCAGGGTCAAGCTCATTGTCGCTAATGGAGTCGACAAGCATTTGCTCATAGTAAGTAAGGTCCTCGAACCTCAGGCCCGTATCCGAAAGGCGTAAGGGATCTGTTGATATCACCCTTACTGCACCCTTCTTCACACAGGACATGAGAATCATTGACACCAGTTTCTTGCGATTTGTATTGACAAAGAACGCGCTCTCGACAGGATCGAGATCTGCGACAGTTCCGGGTGTGCCGAAGGTCTGTATGGCAATCTCCGGGCTCTGATATACCTTGGTTGTTTCATCAACTTCCCATGTTGCTCCATATCCACCCATTATTCGACGATAGCCAAAAGAAACAACAGCTATGGCTGCTATTCCAGCAGATCCCCAAATCAGTAGATTCGGCGGAATCAAGGGAGGAATGACTTCACGCACATAGATGTTGACTGTAAATGTAATCCAGTCACTTGTATTGAGACTGGATGATGAGATTTGAAACGTGAGGGGAAGTATCTCTGGCAAGTTATCGGGGATGAAGTGATATGTCAAATGAGAGTTCTCTCCACCATCGAGTGTTCCAATGTAGGTAGAAATCTGGCCAGAAGTCAGAGTGAGGTTGTCTGGTACAGAGAGGGTTATGGAAACATCATTGAGTGGGGCGTCTCCGATATTGAATACATCTACATTAACTGAGAATTCCGTGTTCGCATCTGCATTGATATTCTCTTGAGTGTTGTAGTCTAGAGCGCCCGGTTCGAGATACGGAGCATAGAAGCTCCAATTGGTATAGTGGAAGACACGGAAGTGGTCATAGGAGCCTAAATTGGAATGTCCTAGACTAACGCTGAAGTATCGAGGGTCAGCGGAAGCCGACGAGGGATAGGCAAGAAGGTTCTCCTCATCGAAGGCAAAGAAGCTGCCAAAGTTGTCTTCAAGCCTCTGACGGCTATCCACAACATAGCCCGCATAATCTGCACCCTCTGAGGTGATTCCACCTTCCCCCGTAATCCATGAAGCCTGCATTTCAATAGGATAGATGACTCTCACATTCTCATAATCAAGAGGCAAACTCCACTGTACTGGAGCCCAATTGAAAACAGCCAGATCGCCGGTAACTTGCAGACCAGAGCCCTCAAGAGTAAATGTTCCAGTTGTCATCTCTAGAACTCTGTTTGTACTGAAATACCCGAATACTACTGTGACTGTTTCTCCAGCTTGAGTCCGGGGAGTCCAGTCTAGAGCATAGCCATTCGAGAGATCTCCAACTACCAGATTGTAGCGGTTTCCGTCCACCTCAGCGTACGCACGATCGGGATCATAAATCGTGGTTTCTTGAATCCCCGCTAAATCGATTCCGCCTAGGGAATTCTCAATTACGGATATGGTTATCCAATATGTGACATTTATTCGGCCATTTGGAAGAACTACCACATCCACGAAAACGCTATCGAGGTTGATAACAGGGCTTTGGCTAATTGTCGTCCCACTGACGCATACAGGAGCAAAGACTAGAAGGATGAAACCAATTGTACACATCAGGGTAAAGTAGCGCTTCAATTGATTAGCAACTCCAAGCCGTCCCAATATTCATTCCATTTTGGCTAGAAATTCCAGCTGAACACATCACAAAGGTTTCTCCATTATTCACCACGCTGCGCACGCAGTACATCTGCCTGTGCAATCGTTAAATTCGATAAATCCGCCTTGGCTGCCGCCCATTCATCAAGATCTGGAAACTCCATTATCATGCCGCCCCAAATAATATGGTAGACGCGCTTGAGGATGATATCAGCGTCAGTACCCTTTCCCACATACTCGAAGAATGCCTTTACCGTGGCTGGTGTCTGCTCAGTCATCTCTGCTGGTATCTCTGTTCCAAACCCTGCAAAAGCAACCTCAAGCTCTCGCAAGACATCCATCCTCTCTCTGATTCCAGCGGCAATCACTGGCAAATCGATATCAAAGGCGCTGAAATGCATAATCAGCTTCTTCTTGCTGATTGCTCCATATGGCAATTTTATCTCGGAACTCATATGACACACTCCTTCATCGTGTCTTGCCTGTATTCGTATATGGAGGCTGATAAGCCTTTCAGGTTGTAGGCGAATCCTTAAGACACCTCCAGCTAAGCCCTCACGAACGATGCATCAGTCACAGTATGACTACACGTTGGAGGAGCTCAGCTGGATAGTCAATTTCATGCACGAGGTCAAGGATTACTTCTTCGTAAGGCCACAGGATAAACTCTTGATACTGCGTCCAAACAAGGTTATGCACCTCAATGAAACGGGAACAATAATGCTACGTATGCTGCTTGATGGCGCAACGGCAGAAGAAGTCAGAGACCACTTTGTGAGGAACTTTGAGGCTGATGAACAGCAAGTACTGAATGATCTGGCCGCTTTTGTTGATGACCTAAGAATCATGGTGATGGGAAATCAGAACATCTACTCATACAAGACCGCTAGAATCGTGCCTTTTGGAGAGGGAGAAATAAAATATCCCGTATTGAGCGAGATTGCGCTAACTTACCGATGTAACAATGAGTGTCAATTCTGCTATGCATTTTCACCACATCGAGAAACCAAAGAGATGACTACAGACGAGGTAAAGCGGATTATTGACATTATTGTCGACGATGCTCACATTCCAAGTCTTTCCTTCACCGGAGGGGAGCCAACCCTACGTGATGACCTTTTTGAGCTGATTGCATATGCTCGAGAAAGAGGACTCCGTGTCAATCTTATCACAAATGGCCGGAGGTGTGCAGACCCAGAATTCGTTCAACGACTAGTCCAGGCTGATCTAAACAGTGCTCAGGTATCAATCGAGGGTCCTGATGCCAAGACACATGATCAAATTGCTGGCGCACCGGGATCCTTTGCGCAAACGGTTCAAGGAATCAAGAATCTCAAGGAAACGAACATCTATACTCACTGCAATACAACGATCTGCAGACCTAATGTTGACAAGCTTGAAGAACTGGTTGAGTTCATCGCCAGTGAATTGGAACTGAGTTATTTCAGCATGAACATGGTCATCTATACTGGCACTGCCGCTAAGTTGAGAAACGAGTTGCAGGTCAAGTATGAAGACATTGGCGAGATTGTGAAGCGAGTGAAGAAGAGAGCAAACAAGAGGGGGCTGCAATTCGTATGGTATGCCCCTACACCAGTATGCATATTCAATCCTATTGCGCTAGGCCTTGGCGCAAAAAGTTGTGCAGCGTGTGACGGCCTACTGTCCGTTGATCCTGAGGGAGGTCTTCTTCCCTGCTCGAGCTTCAGCGACCCCGTTGGCAACCTCTTAGAAGAATCCTTTGAGAGTGTATGGAACAATCGAGCCTCCAGATTCTGGAGGAGCAAAGACTTTGCAGCTGAGGGCTGTAAAGTCTGCACTTATTTCGATTATTGCTTTGGAGCTTGTCCATTGTATTGGGATGTCCAAGGATATGAGGAGATCAAGGAGTATTGGCCCAAGAAGAGTCGCGTTGCTTCAAAGGTAGATGAGGCAAGGCTTGGTCTGAGAAGAAGAATCCGCGGCGACCAACATGGCATAACTTAGAGGACAGCATAACAACGGTTTTGAGGGGCCTTTGCTTCGGAAAAGACATGCGCGTTGATGACTTGATAACGCCAGCGACCTTGGTCGACTATGACAGACTCGTCCAAAACATCAAGAACATGGCAAACAAGGCACGTGAACATCAAGTAAGTCTGAGACCACATGTCAAGACACACAAATGTGTTGAGATTGCCGAGATTCAAAGGAACTATGGAGCATCGGGCATCACAGTATCAACAATGAGCGAAGCAATGTTCTTTGCTGAGAATGGATTTGATGACATAACGTTGGCAGTTCCCCTTGCACCCGACAAGATGAATTCCGTCGCTAAACTTGCCATCAAGGTCAAATTTAGGGTGATTATCGACCATCCTGCTGCACTCAAAGAACTTAGGACGAGATTCAGGAAAGCCAAGGAGGATCTAGATGTACTTCTCAAAGTGGATTGCAACTATCATCGAAGTGGTGTAGATCCCACGAGAAAGGGCTCCCTAGATCTTGCTGAGAAAATCCACAAGGCGCGCGGACTGAACTTTGCTGGAATCCTCACCCATAGCGGCCATTCCTACTATGCCAGGTCGGTTGATGAAATCAAAGCTATCGCTGAGGAAGAACAGAATGTCATGCTCAAGTTCGCCAGAGATTTGAGAAAAAGGAGCAAAGCACTTGCACCAAAGATTGTCAGCATCGGCTCAACTCCCACCATGATGTTGACTGACTCCATCAAGAAGGGAATAACAGAAGTCCGGCCGGGTAGCTATGTCTTCTTCGACTATACACAAGTAGCACTAGGTGTGTGCAAGCCATATGACTGCGCGTTGTCAGTCCTCTCGAGCGTCATAAGCGCGTATCCAAACCGCATCATTCTTGATGCAGGGGCCACAGCACTGTCATTAGATCCCGGGCCAAGGCACCTCTTCCCGAATTGCGGATTTGGAAAAGTCATTTCCGACTACCATGAAGGGGATTTTGCAGAAAATACTGATATAACAGGACTTTCTCAAGAACATGGGAAAGTGAAGATAGCCAAGGGGTCTCCGTTGAAAGGCCTCGTTCCTGGAGACCGTGTGAGAATCCTGCCGAACCACTCATGCCTTGCAGCAAATCTCTCGAGTAGGTTTTATGCAACCTCTAATGGTGATATTCTTGATATCTGGGAAACATACATGGACAGATAAGGCCACGGCATCAGGTTTCTAGGCGGTTGACAATGGAATGTCCGCAGAATGGGCAGTACTCCTCTTCTCCAGGAAGTATTGGAGCGGGAAGCCTGCCGCCGCAATTAGGACATGCAGTAACAGCCTTAGGCAGCTGCTCAACTGCTTCCGATGTATAGACCACTCGAGAATTCTTGTCGATGGTGCCTCTAAATCTGCCCTTACTGGATAGCTGTTCAAGGGCTTCAACAATTTGATCATCGGTTGCATTTGCAACGTTCGAGATTTGGTCGAAAGTCATTCTCCTCTGCGCATGCAACAAGTGCAGTAGACTCTCTTCAAGGGACACTGCAGACGGACTGACAATCTCATTCTTCCCTCTATCGAGATAGACAAGAGGAAGACGTCTACGTGCTAGCTTCTCTGCAGCATCCGCGACGTCTGCGGAATCTACGTCAAGCACTCTTGCAGCTTCAGCCACACCAATTCGACCTTCTTTCTGTACAAGAGGAATGATCTTCCCGGAGATATCACCCACACGTGCATCTCGAGTTCCCTTTACGATGAGCCAAAGTCCGATTGCCAATTCAGGCAAACCAAGGATTCCCCATGCGATAATGCCCGACGTAATAAGAGTCCCCACATCTCCACCGACCTGAACGGTAGATTGGTATACGATATAAGACATTGCAAGACACATGACGAGAAAAATGACACCTAGAAATTGAGATAGACGTGGATTCACGGAAAGCAGACTCCAATTTTGCCTTAAACACCCCTGTAATTATAGATTTGTGTCCAATTTTTCGACGAAATGTACAATCACTTCTCTAAACAAAGCAGGCGTGATTCGCGGGCATTTACGACAGAATCTTTAATAAAGAGAGAACGTCATGTCACCGAGTACTACACCCTGAAAGGACGTGTAAAAGACCGTGACTATAGACCGTGAGGGAGCAACAAGCGCAATCATACTTCACTTCACTGAGGGGAAGCCCGTAGAATTTCCTCAAGATTTTGTCGCCGATATTGGGGAGCGAGCGGCTCTGACTGTGTTACATCACAAGGACAGGGTTATGAAAATCTTTCCGGTTTCTAGCGATGATATTTACCTGCTTCGAATTGAAATCAGTGATCTATCAAGGAACTTCTTGAAGCAGCTAAACTTCGCTTTCAATGATGCCAAGCTTAGTGACATCATCTTCACGACCGGCGTTTGTCTCAGGGGCGAAAAATGCTACTATGAGTGTTACTTTGTGCCGGATCAGCTCGTCGTTACACTGAAGGAGCTTGAGGAAAGCCTCAGGAAGATACCTGGCGTATCGAGGGTTGTGCTGCGCAAGGTAGACTAGTAAGGATCGCCAGAATTGTTTCCCTCTTTCATTGGACCGGAGAGAAGCTATCTACCCAAATGAACTCGGAGTGGACTCCACTCCGATCATGCTTTCTTTTTGTTTTTTTTCATTCCACAGGACTTAGCATAACTCTTGGTGTACACTCGATGCTGTCCTTCTTGGATCTCCAATATATAGCCCACCTTCCATCATCGGTACGCTTCAGATGGACATCGCATAGCACGGAAAGAGTCCTCTGGAGAAGAAGCGCGGTGCTGACCTCATCAACAACACGCTCTAGTCTGAAGATTCGGCCGTTGACGACCACCCACTTGTCAGCACTATTTGTCATGTCATAATGTATTGGTGTTTCCTAATAACCTCGGGATGTGAAACAACGACAATAAGACACAGTCTGAGAGTATAGAACTTGCACTTCTATTGGCTGAAATGGTTCACCTTCTACGCCATAAAGGCGTTCCAACGGATTCTTGGTAATTCCTTAGGTTATGAGGAGTGTACTCCGAGATGAATTGCTCCACAATATAATTGGCATCCCTTCGTATGCCGTACCTCTTGAAATACAGTAGAACATTGCGAATGTCTCTCAAAAGCAGCTTTTCAACCTGTTCCATATTAGCCCAAGCATCGACACGATAAGCCTGAGGAACATCAATGATCCAGGATTGTCCTTGCCACCAAAGAATGTTGTACTTGCTGAGGTCTCCATGAATATAATGCGCTTTTGTATACATCAAGAAGTAGTCATCGAGTATCTGGTCCAATGCGTCTTCGGGGTCTTCGAGTGTAGCATCGCGAAGTTGTGGAGCTGTATCTACGCCATCTCCAATAAATCGCATCGTGACATAGTTGCCAACCCTACCAACTGGAGTTGGGACATGAACCCCTGCCTTATAGCAAAGGCTCAGAATGTCGAACTCTTTTGCTGCCAATCCCTCCATCTGTGTAGGTGCAAAGTACCCCTTCTTTTTGCGCGCCTGAGCTGACGTCCAAAACCTGTAGGCCTTCAAAATAAGGGGGTGTCCTTTCCATAGAGCAAGGAAAATCGACGCCTCCTTTCCTGCACTGACCTGATAGAGGAGGTCAGTGACGAGTCCAAATTGGATGGCGTTCTTTCGAACCTCCTCTAGTGTTATCTCATGAATAGGCACATACCTTCCTCTTCGATGACCACGAGCCAAACTGCGTTGCGATGTCAGCGCACTGGCTTTCTTGGGATTGAACTTCTCAACCACTCCAGGACTCAAGCAGCCACCTCCTACTCCTACAACAACTCAATACCTTCAGACTTGAGTTCTCTGTAGTTCTTCAAATTCTCAGGAACATACTCTGACAGGAAGACTTCGAGGATATGATCTGGATCGCGATGAATGTCGTAGCTCTCGAAATGACTTAGAACATTCTCAATATCCCTCATGAGCAACTTCTCAATCCTCAGCATATCAGACCACTTGTTGACGATGACCGCTTGCGGAACATCGATAATCCAAGGGCGGTCTTGCCACCAGAGTATATTGTACTTGCTGAGGTCTCCGTGGACATAGTGGGCTTTGCTATACATTAGGAGATAGTCATCCAGTATCTGATCTAGGACTCTTTCAGGATTCTCAAGATGGACATCTTTGAGTTGAGGCGCAGGCTGAGTCCCATCGCCGATGAATCTCATTGTGAGGTAGTTTCCAACTCGACCAATGGGAGTGGGAACGTGAACCCCTGCTTTGAAGCAGTTCATGAGATAGTCGTACTCCATGACAGCTAAATCCTCCATCATTCCAAGGATGAAGTATGTCCTCTTGCCTGTGCCCTGAGCAATGTATCCCTTCTTCTTTGACATCTTGTGAGAGGATTGCCACAGCCGGTAGGCTTTCAGGATTATATGGTGTCCTCTCCATTGAGCAAGGAAGATTGAGGCTTCCTTTCCAGCGTTAATCTGGTAGATGACATCAGTCGCAAGACCAAATTGTATCGCATCTTCACGGACCGTGTCAAAGGTCAGCTCTTTGATCTCTGTCATTCTACCAGAGGTTTCTCCCTTCAGTGCAGCACGCTTCTGAGCGATCACGCCACTCTTCAGAGGATTATGCTTTTCGACTCGGCTCACGATTTACACCTACTGAAATGTGAGCCCAGCATTCGTTGTTTCGTGTTATTTTTCAACTTCTGATTTCACTCTCATTGACTGAGCTGGTACGCATCCTACATTCTAAGCACATCAAACCAATATCAGCAGACAGCCAGCCCCACGCAATGCGCATCAATGAGCAGTACATACACGATGCGTGAAATGAATGCTAGCACAGAGAAACAGCGGATGTCGTTCTAATTGACACCCTTATCGCGGGTGCAAGTGTCCACTGCATTAACCAATCTTATCGCCATCATATGGAACTGCACCTCCTTTCGAGTCATGCAGGCTCAACCCTTCAAATTAGCTATAAAGGATTTGTGGTCAGCGTGACGCGAAGGAAATTTGATGCCAGACGGAAGGATTTATCTTAAAGTCATCTCGCCGTCCTCCGGTTTCCAAATCACGAATCTATGATTCCAGGTTAAGGAATGTAACCCATCTAATGTAGTATGAGGAATACGAATGCCCAATCCAATGAATCCGCTGATAGTGCAGTCAGACAAGTCAGTCCTTCTTGAAGTGGACAATCCCAAGTATGAAGAAGCCCGGGATTCGCTGGCTAGATTCGCTGAGCTAGTGAAGAGTCCAGAATATGTACACACATACCGAGTTACTCCGTTGAGCCTCTGGAACTCTGCTGCAATGGGCATGACTGCTAGAGAAGTTATTGATGCCTTGGAAACATATGCCAAGTATCCCATTCCTGACAACATCAAGCGCGAAATCATTGAGTACATGTCCAGATATGGTCAGATCACATTGTACATGGAGGGCCCGGATCTCATCTTGGAATGCGCCGAAGAAGACCTAGCTGAAGAGATTGGTGCCCAGACAAAACTTGAGGAGTATCTTGAAGAGCGAATCGATGAGAGGTCATTTCTAGTTATTGAAGGTCAAAGGGGATTTCTGAAGCATGCGTTGCTTGAGCTAGGCCATCCAGTAGAAGACCTCGCTGGCTATGTGGAAGGAGATGCTCTCGCATTAAGAATGCGGGATGTGACACTTGAAGGGAAAAGGTGGGGACTACGAAGATACCAGAGCGACGCCGTGGATACATTCTATGCTGGTGGGGGCGTCAAGGGAGGCTCGGGAGTTGTCGTATTGCCTTGTGGAGCGGGCAAGACAATGGTTGGGATGGGCGCCATTGAGAAACTACAGACATCAACTCTCATACTCTGTCCAAACGTGATTGCAGTCCGACAATGGATTCAAGAGCTTCTTGACAAGACTGACCTAAAGCCTCAGGACATAGGTGAGTACACTGGGGACCTGAAAGAGGTGCGTCCTATTACCGTTGCTACCTATCAGATACTCACGTGGCGGAAATCTCGAGATGACTCCTTTGAACACTTCGGCATCTTCGAGGCGAGGAATTGGGGGCTAATCATATATGACGAGGTCCACCTTCTCCCCGCTCCGGTATTTAGAGCGACTGCAACAATACAAGCGACTCGACGTCTCGGACTAACCGCCACTCTTGTACGCGAGGATGGGCGGGAGGAAGATGTATTCAGTCTGATTGGACCAAAGCGATATGACATGCCTTGGAAGCTACTTGAAGACCAGGGATGGATTGCCACAGCTATATGCTATGAGATACGCCTTGAGTTGCCGGACCCAATGAGAAGGAAATATGCCCTCGCTGAAGACAGAAAGAAGTACAGAATTGCCGCAGAGAACCCAGAGAAGAACAAACTCATCAAAACACTAACAGCCTATCATGAAGATGACAATGTTCTGATTATCGGGATGTATCTTGACCAGCTCAAGATTATTGCAGAGGAGATAGAGGCACCTCTAATAACCGGTAAGACTCCCAACTCAGAACGTCAGAGATTATATACGGCATTTAGAGAGGGCGAGCAAAAAATCCTCGTAGTTTCGAAAGTCGCAAACTTCGCACTCGACCTTCCCGATGCCAATGTAGCTATTCAGGTGTCGGGCACGTTTGGGTCCAGACAGGAAGAAGCACAGCGACTTGGTAGAATTCTAAGACCAAAGACGGATGGTAGCTTTGCACGGTTCTACTCTCTAATCACAAAGGACACTCGAGATATGGACTTCGCTGCAAAACGTCAGCTCTTCTTGACCGAGCAGGGCTATCAATATGTGATTGCATCAATTGATGAGGATATCTGGGAAAGGGCACCAGAGAGCTTTTTCTAAAGTTGGTTCAATATCTCAATTAGCTGGTCCATCTGCATCCTGATGTAGGTCTCCATAGATTCCACCATGTCATCATTAGACAGGGTAGAAGGTACCTGTCCGAGTTCACAACGAACCAATCGTTCAAATGTCCAGGAGATGCAGGAGAATAAAGCAAGACTCTGTAATTTGGGTATTTCAGTCACATCTCTCGACCCTGAACTCACCAGTATATCAGATGAGAACGGCTCTACTGGCTCGGAGAGAAAATACGCTATGTCATAGTTGGCAAATCCCGTGCAGAACTCACTCCAATCCAGAAGCAAAACATGATCTTCTTGAAAGATGATATTACTTGGGCGAAGGTCACTGTGCATGGCACCCGTAGGCCAACGCACACCATCCAATATGAGTTCCAGTGACGCATGAAGCGTATCCACCGAAAACCTAGCACGTTTCATTCTTTCTGATTGAATCTCTGAATCGGGTAGGACTGAGTCAACTCGCGAGTGAAGATAATATAGGTATTCCACAGCGGACGAATAGGCTGGTGCTCCAGCAACATCAAGATTCTGAAGTAGGTCTAGACTTTGTTCCAGTCTACGAAACTCATCAATACTAATAGAACTCAGGCCTGAATGAACTATCCCAGGTTCGTAATAGTAAACCAAGAAGGGGGTTTGATTTTTATTAGCAAGAGTCCCATATGTCATTGGACGAGGACTCAATCCCCTTTGAGCTGCTTCATATAATACAAGAAACTCTTGCGCGTAATGATTAGAGGGATACTCGATGAATAGCGATGGTATCCGTAGAACTAGGTGTTCTGGTTCGCAATGAGCAAGCAGGTTGATATTGGACATACCACCTAGAGTTCGTTCTATTGATATCCTGGGAATCTCCAAAGCATCACTGAAAAGAAGCTCTAGATTGTCCTTAAGATACCCATAGGATTTGAGTTCATGATCCGTCATCAGCGCGATAATATCTGGGACACGAAGCACTTAAAGAGTATCTAAGCAGCCGCATTGCGCATGAATGGAAGAGAGGTCCTGCTCATTCTGACGCATCTATTCAGATCTAGAGGCAATCAGACATCCATAGACGAAGCTGTAAGGTTCCTCTCGTTCAGGTGCAGATATGGAAAACCGAGCAATATCAGACGTCTTCTCTCAGCTGCGTTGAATAGTGAGATGATATCCAGAAATGGTAATCAGATTATTGCGGAGTTTATTTATGATCTTCAAAAGCTCTCGCCTAATCAGGCACCTATATTCAGCAGAAATATCAGATACAAAGAATCTGTTGAGCCTATGGTCTAACCAGGGGTAGATGCTATTTTTCCAATAGAAGCCAGAAGTGCGGTAAGTTGTATGAAAGGATTTCGTGCCTGAACAAGACGGTAGTCTATCTCAGCTACTCTATCCAATAGAGTCTTGAGGATATCAGGTTCAAACGGACGATTCAATAATTCCCTCTCGACCTGAAGCATTACCTCACTTGGCGAGTATCCCTCAAGAGCTAAGAGTCCCCTGAGAGATTCTCTAGCAATGACGAATGAACCATCAATTGCTGCGGAAATCATATTGCGTACTCCTTTCGAAAGAGTGGTTTCAGAGCAAGCATAAACTGCATCTTCGTTAACGGTTTTGCCTTCTGCAGACGCAATCTGGAGCAAGTTAATGGCTCGCCTCATGTCACCGCTGGACTCATGGGCTATGGCATTTAGACCAGCTGAATCCACCTCAACTCCCTCATACTCAGCGATTCTATTTACTAATGATACAATCACACTTCGAGGGGGACTCGGGAAATTGATGACCAGCGAACGCGAGATCACAGCGGGGCTCCAACCAGCAAGTGTAGGTGTGGTGAAGATGAACCGACATACCTTATTGTAAATCTCCATAGTCCTGCGTAGTGCTTGTTGCATGCTACTGGTCAATGCGTCTGCCTCATCAAGAACTAGGATTTTGATCATTTCGTCAGAAACCGTGACTGTGGAGGCAAATAGGCTGATAGCTCCTTGTAGCAGCTGGGACTTGTTTGGATCTCGTGTCCTGCCCTTTATCTTCATGTCAGCCTTGACCTCTTTGAATACAATGGACATATACTCATCCAATTCAGTACGTTTGCTGCGGTCCAGTTTAGCTAGGTCTTTGATGTCGCGTTTTGCTTTAGCAACTGAAAAGTCGGAAACATCGCGGATATTCAGCATCTTGTAATTTGCAGAGATGGAGTCACCAAGAAACGCTCTGGCAAAGACTTGCGCGGCACTTGTCTTCCCAGTTCCATATGGTCCGTACAGTATCATATTAGGACATGAACCTGCTTCTGCTAGATTTCGAAGCTTGGCGACAGCGCTATCTTGCCCAGCAAAGTCATCCCACGTCTTTGGACTGTACTTCACGCTCCAGAGAGGAGGCTCCAATCGATTCACCCAGTGTCAGGTCAGATGATATCAAAATAAGGTTGCCCCTCAACTGGGAGCTGCAAAGAAGGTCAAGACCACAATGGTCTTATGCATTGAAACTCAGGGCACTTGGATGCCGCAACAAGGCTTTGACAAGTATCTAGTAAGTCAGGGAACAACACAATGCCCAAGGAATCACTTCAGAAAGAATTGGAACATATACTGAGAGAGGACTTGATGTTCGCATGTCAGTATTGGGACATCGATGTCAGTGGGAGCGACTCCGGTACAAAGCTTGTTTCACTGCTTGCCGAAAAGATGAAGGACAAGGAAACCAGAAACCGTGTCTTCGGGACATTCTCAGACAGAGAAAAGGACCTTCTTGGGATGCTCGCACTCAACAAGGGTGCGATGAGTTACGATAGACTCAAGCCATTCAGAAAGATCTACAGCTATGGACAGCTCAACCAGACTGAGAGAGACCTCAGGAAGAAAGGAATCATCATTCGTAGATTATTGTCGAGGCTAACAGATTTTGGAAGAGAAGTTGCGGAGTTTAAAATCCTGGACTATCTTATGCCTTTTCTATCAGAGATGTTCTCAAAGAAACCTAAACCTAGCAGAGAGCTCCCCAAGAAAGCGCGGGATATTACCGATGACCGTGATACTCTTCTCCTCGACATGCTGCTACTTGCGTCCTACCTTGCAAAACATGAAGTAAGAATGACAACCTCGTGGGAATTTCCAAAGAGGGAAGCAGACCAGATCAGAGTAGCTATGTCCAAGCCAACTGAAGAGCGATTTGAACTGGTTCAGAAGATGGCACGAAAAGCGGGCGTGTATGTCATTGTGGAGGAAGATAGAGTAGTTCCTGGCAAGATTGAATCGTTGTTCTCAGGAAAACAGGAAACAGTTTCACGAAGATTTCTTCTGTCTTCCCTTGGGCGAACTCGTGCAATATGGGCGACTCCAGATCAGCCGACTGAGTATACTATGAACCTCGCAATCTGCAGACTTCGAGAAAGTGACAAAGATGAATGGATACCAATAGAGGAGATGAAAGAGTGGATTCGTTCTGAACTCTTCATTGACGCTCAACCACTAAAATGGGTCCAAGTCGACGATGATCGTGTCAGGCTAGCCTTGGAAACCCCTCTGCGTCTTGGACTTATTGAGGGAGCGTACAGAGGGAAGAATCTGGTCGCAGTCAAACTAACTACAGTTGGAGAAAAAGTACTAGCAGAGTCTATGGAAGGGGATGAGAAGGCTGATGAAACATTCTTTGTCGTTCCCAATTTCGAGGTCACTGCTTTCACGTCTGAAATGGACTATTACAAGGTATACCAACTCATGTTGTTCACAGAACCAATCAAGACCGATATCGTAAGCACATACAAAATAACTGACAAGTCAGTATTCGAAGCAATTGAGATAGGGCTGAGAGAGAGCACAATGCTTGATTTCCTTAAGAAAGAAAGCAGTAAGCCAGTTCCTAGAAATGTAGAGAGATCAATTAAGGACTGGACCTCCCAGACAACATTTGCCACACTTTCTGATATCATGCTCTTTGAAACAGAAACTGAGAGAGAGATGGAGGATCTGTTGCTTCTAGATGATTTCAAGAAATACGCTGTCAGAAGGGTTGGTCCAACGGCTATGATCGTCACGGGCGATATGGACCAGCTGGATGAAGACTTGGGAGAACACAAATGCAATGTTAGGATAGCTGGCAAGGAAGCTCCTCCAATTGAGATAACTCCAGGCACAGCAATAGCTGAGCAAGTGCTCCTATATGGCGACCATTCGGTCACTGATGTGCCAGAAGCTTGTCTTGGCTGCCCAGCAATTCAATCCTGCAACAGAGTGGTTAGAAGAAAGGTAAAAGGGAAAAAAAGCGTGTGAAAGCGATAGACAGCCGTTGCAGATAACAACATAGCTTTCCCAATGAGATAGGCTTAAGTGATGGATGGTGCGGTCACCGTTTCAACGCGGTGAGAATTGCCCATGAGTGAAGAGAAGAAAGAACCAGGCGCGTTAATGAAATTCATCCAGGACTATCGTTTCAAGATGCTCATCCCTGAGCTTTTGGTCGTCTTTGGAGTCTGGTATTTGCTTCCAGAATCACTCACAACGAATGTATATCTCCTTCCTGCTGTGGAATCAGCTATAGGTCCTTTGGTTTATCTTTGCCAACCTCTGGAGCTAATCGTACCAGGCATACCTTCGGGAATTTTAGCCCTCCTGACAGCATTCACGCTTCATGGGATCTATCCACTTGACAACTACCACGAGGGAAAGATATCGGTACTACCCAGAGCAGCAGTGCTTATGATCCTTGTATCGTTCATATTCCTACCACTTCTCGTTGGATTTCAAATGCTGGGCTATTACATGACAGAGGCGACAGAGTACTTTTCGCGCAATCCCCTCTGGGAACGATTTGAGAGCTTTGGCGACCTATTCTTCTATGCCGGGGCAATGTTCTTCGTTGGACTTCAATGGTGGATGTTCATACCGGTATTCTTCCTATCACAGGGAATTGATGGTATCCACAAGATTGGGCACCATGAAACGTCAAGTGAGAAGATAACATGGGTCTTCTACTTCATATTCCCTGCATGCTTGCCCTTCTTCTTCAGTCCAGTTGAGATTATGGCAATGGCTGCATTGTCGATTCCAGCTTTTGCGTTCTATAGCTATATTCGCCCCTACTACAC
Source organism: Candidatus Hermodarchaeota archaeon (assembly GCA_048885865.1). GTDB lineage: Archaea > Asgardarchaeota > Thorarchaeia > Thorarchaeales > Thorarchaeaceae > SMTZ1-83. Next base: position 21,833 of record JBHLLF010000002.1, on the reverse strand, counting down.
TTATGTCACAGCAGTTCACACGCTGACCTTCGCAGTGCTCTTGCTAGTCACGATAGCCATAGCTCCATATCTACCGCTATTGAATCAGTGGATACCAGGCTTCATCCCACCTCATGACCCCACAAGGATATTCCCACCACTTCTTGAATGGTAGAAGTTTCTGCAACAATAATGGGAAAACTACGATTGACCCTCAAATGTTGGCTTGCGAGTTGCTTGCTCTTCATCCTCTTCACGAAGTTTGTGGCGGAAAGGTCTACCTTGTCCGTAGATGGATGGATCAGCATCCTTTGTCTTTGACATTATTATAGCAAAGCCACCAATCTGAATTGCTACAGATATGAAGCCAATCAGAGCTACGTCATAGAAGAAGGGATGGCTAATGAAACCAGCAGGCTTTGCAAAGGCGATGAAGCTGTAAGTAATGACTTGGAGAACAATTCCAATCATCAGTGCAACTATCCATTTGTTTGTCCAGTTTGATGACGCCATCCGATTTCTCATCTCCAAGAAGCGATGGGTCTCTGCGAAACTGAACCACAATTAAAGGTGCCTATAACATCGTTCATCTGTCATCCAGATGCATTGTAATTCTCGTTGAGTTGTGCTGCCAATAATAGGGCAAGTTTCCTGAAGTCGCGGTTCGATATACTTGGCACACCACTTGTCCTTCGGGGGATGTCAAATCTTGTCACAAATACAGAGACATCGCCATCCATCGAAGTTTCAACCATGGCAGGATATCTGGTACCGATGTTGTAGCGCTCCTTACCCTCAGAAACCGGACTTCCCTTATACACAGTCCCAACAAGATAGGGGTAGGCAAAGCCTGAGTGCGATACTTGCACCCCCACTGAAACAGTATCAGGGAGTCCCTCGAGGTAGGTCTTGATTTCAGCATCGAGTATTGTCTGTACTCCAGACCTTACTCCGAATTTGACATTGAGCCCTGCTCGGTATCCTTTCACTCCTTGCAGTTCGCTAGCGAAGTCGTACACATCTCCCTTCACTGGTGCTTTGAAGAACTCCTCAGCATCAATAGCGGGGATTCTAAATCCGTTGACGAATCCTGCCACTCCAACAATTACATACAGAATAGTGAGTAGTAGTAGAGAGTCAATCAAGGGATCAAAAAGGGGCACCGACAAAGTCAGAAAATAGGCAGACAGCAGACCCAAGGCAAAAGCCATTGGGAGCAGACAACAGAAGATGGTGAATCCCTCAGGATTGCCATAAAGATGGCCGTATGCATCCTCATATTCCTCGACCGTCTGTTCATAATCTGTGAAGCTCATCCAGACCTTTGTTTCATTCCAATCTCCCGGAACATAGTCGATAGCACGTTTGGAGAGCACCCCAAATACGGTGGAAACAAGAAGAACACCTACTGGAAGAATCATGAACAACCAGTAGCCTATCTCTTCATCAGTAGGATTTGAGAATTTCAAAAACGCAGCGACAACAATAATGGCGAATAGCACAATTGCGAAGGTTCTGTTCACTGGACCTTGTCTCTGATAATTTACTATCTCATCTTCAGCCAATATCATCAACCCTGCTACTTCGATTTGAGGGTCAATTGCCGAGATAAGCTAATCGATTGAAGGAGGAGCATCATCGCTGGATGGATTATCAATGCCAAGCTCTTCCATCAATTCATCCAGAATCTCATTGCTTCCATTCTCTTCTACATAGATTGTGATACACCATCGTACGATTCCTTCCAATTGCTTCAGCTCATCTCCTGGCTGAAGTTCAATCATTCTTTTCGATTCTTCACCCTCCACAGCAGAAGAAACAGTACCAAAGGCTGTCATTGGAGGAAATATATCTCCAACACTGACCTCAACTTTTGCGACAGCCTCAATCCCAGTTATTCGACCTATGGCAACTGGACTTCGAAATGCGTAGTATCCCCCTGCTTCTCCAATTGAGAATGCTACCCCAACCAAAGCAAATCCTGGCGTATTTTCCAGAAGCATACAGGCAGCTTTCAAGCGCGCAGGATCCTCATAGTGGAAGTGCGCACTCGCTTCATTAGAGATACTACGATAGAAGTACGTCGTTAATAGGATTCCATAGATTAGCTGCAGTCCACCGTAGGTAAAGGGAAGAATGAAGACAAGACTGACTGAAACAGCTGCAAGTGCTACAGGTCCTATCACAGCTACAATCAGTATAGTAAAGGAAGCAATCAGGAGTTTTTTATCACTCCTTGAAATCAGATGCGAATATCCCGAACTGTAGTCTGCCATCATTGCTGCATATTCATCATAATGAAGCTCCTGACTGTGGAATTTCCAGGAAACATCAGGATTAAGGGATATCCGCTGCTTCATTGTTCTGGCAATAAGCCAAAGAATTGGAGTAATTGCTAGCATTATGGATATTGAGTAGGCAACCCAGACGAATGGATTTGAATATAGGCTGACCACGAGATACGATGAAACATCAACACCAGCAAAGGACCAAATGACAAGGACTGCTAAGAGCAGAATGTAATATGGCACTAGTGATGAATATGTCACTGGCTCCTCTGTCACTGTCAATCCTCGAAATCAGTTTGAAGTCCTTATTGTTGAGTATTATGGGTGTAAACTAAGCAACGCCAAGGTCTGCCAAGAGAGAGGCGATTTCATTCGATTCGCCTTGAAGCCGTGAGAGCTCTAGCAACACAATTGCCACTGCATTCTCCGTCACGAGGCGTACATCTCTGACTCCCAATTCCTTCACCGGAGATGGTACAGGAAGACGCACATAGTAGCCAGTGTCTTCTACATCCGTATACTTCCGAAAATTGCGATCGGTTGAAACCCACCACCAGACTACCTGGCCATGCTCTTCACTCTCATACAGTCGACATAGTACTCTTGCTATTGCCCTAAGGTCCTCGGACCAAGACTCGATGTAGCCATCATGCTCAAACCCAGAGATACGCATAACAATTCGGGGCTCTCGATATATTCGAAAACTCTCATGAACCGCCTTATCCAAGACTAGGCGGAGTTGGCTGACCCCAGGAACCTTGAACTGCACATTTCCAAGCCAGAGTGCCTCTCTGATCAACGGGAGCGCGAAGTCTTCTGATGATTCATTGGATGTAGCAAAGAACGCTCCGAAGGAGGCGACGGCATGATTGAGTATCAGTCCTACAGGAACTATGTATTGAGCCACTAGCAGAATGCTTGAGTCGATAAAAGATAGATAGAATGGGAGGCTGAATATCAACATGATCACAATTAGAGGGATGTGATATGTCCAATAGTTACTCCTAGCCTCAAGTCGCCAATAGTCACGGTGGTATTCATCGACCATTTCAGGTACCTGTTCGAGCTGCATTTGAATTGGCTGAAATTCCCAGTCTGGCGGGGTATATTCTACAATGTGTTTTTTGGTATACCAACCGATGAAATAGGCGAAGATTGCCGAGAGCGTTGGGAACCCAAGAAAGAGTGAAAGCATTAGCAACAAATCGAATGGGAGGGGTAAATAGATTGATGAAAGAATAATGCCCACTACCAAGTTCAATACGATTCCAACATTGAAGGCAATGATGAATCCCCAATCCGACTTATACGCAACTGGACTAGCAGACATCTCTCCATCAACTCATCCCTTCGAAATGATGGTCTCTTTAAGGATTGCTGATTCAGGACAAAGGATTTCTGCCAGAGAGCAAGGTTTATCAATAATTATTCCAGCAATATTAACAATAATTAATTTTCTTGTGGGATGACAATTATGATTAAGATTGGTGATAAAGCTCCAGATTTCAAGACAAAGACAGAAACTGGAGATGAATTCAAGCTCAGTGCGTACAAGGGAAAGAAAGTATTTCTCTACTTCTATCCGAAGGACAATACTACAGGATGCAAAGCTGAAGCATGCTCAATCAGAGATGCCTACAATGTCTTCGAGGGAAATGACATTCCTGTCTTTGGTGTTTCTGGAGGAAGTACAAAGTCACACCAGAGTTTCAAGGACAAGAACGACCTCCCATTCCCGCTTCTTATGGATGAGGATTTCGAGATAGCAAAGCTCTATGATGTCTACCAGACGAAAAAGATGTATGGCAAGGAATACCTAGGAATTGTTCGAACAACATTCCTTATTGATGAGGATGGCAAAGTGGAGGGAGTATTCGGTGGCCCAGAGGGCATCGAGAAGGTCAAGACCAAGGATCATGCGAATCAGGTCATCAAGTTCTGGGACCTCAAGCTGTAGGAGCGGATGTCATGCTACGCGTAGGCGACTTCGCTCCAGATTTCGAAACCGAAGACGACACAGGTAACAAGTTCAAACTCAGCGATTACCGTGGAAAGAAGATAGTCCTCTACTTTTATCCAAAAGACTTCACACCTGGGTGCACTGCTGAGGCATGCTCTCTTCGAGATAGCTATCAGATCTTTGAGGGGTCGGGAATACCGATATTCGGAATTTCTGGTGGGTCAGCAGAGCTACACCAGAAGTTCAGAGGGAAATACAATCTTCCATTCAACATTCTTATGGATGAGGATCTTGAGATAGCCAAGCTCTATGGAGCCTTCAGCAAATTGAGCGTAATTGGAGTTGGAGTCAAGCGCATAACATACTTGATTGATGAAGAGGGTAAGGTCGAAGCTATCTTTGGAGGTTCTGAGGGGCAGGATAAAGTACGCTCATCAGAACACGCATCACAGATAGTGAAGTATTGGGGGCTCAAGCTCTAAGGGCGCTGATGCTGTCTCTGTGGGCGGGCCACCGTGCTCAAGTAAATGACACTTTCCTCCTCACCATCAAGGTCCAGAAGCTGGTTTAGCTCATCGTCATAGATCGCCCCAATCTGACATGTACCGTAGCCAAGTGCTTCTGCAGCCAACGCAAGATTCTGCGCTATATGCCCGGCATCAAGGAACACATATCGATAAGCACGCTGAAGATACTTCCACTTTGACCTTTGAAATACTGCAGACCAAATGATTACTACAGCTGCCCGCTCCGTCATCTTCTGGTCAAGTGCACCTCTGCTGACTTCTCCACCGAATTCTCCGGGCTTGATGAACTCTAGCTCATGCTTAGGAACCGAATAGTGATACAGACCCGACTCCAATCCGGAAACCCTATTGACACAGAGGTAGGTTTCAATGGGGTAGAGAGCTCCTGCAGATGGAGCAGTTCTGAGGTCATAATCGCCTACCTGCGCAGTGACTCCCTGAGTTGCCCAGACTATTTGCGATAAATCCTCCAGAGTCAGAGATTCATTTGTATAGGCACGTCTGCTTCGTCTACTTCTGAGGACTTCCCACAAACTCCTACCGCCTTCAACGGATGGAGTTGGCAGCTGAATTCTCTGAGTGGAATCATAGCTCTTGTAGGTTGGCGGTTTGCTGCTCCAATCTAGTCTATGTCTGGGAAGATTACCTCTTGTGTACTTTGACTTTCGATAGAAATCATCACCAATGCCAGGCATTTCTCATCACGACCGAAATCATGGCAGAGGCTTATGAAATAGCTCTTACGACTATCAGTCCAAAAGGCATAGACTTTAATCGAAGCTACATGTGCCCCGGTACCTGCGTGACGGCCCGATTTAGGTACGTCTAGTGAAATGAAGGGGCTCCATATAATGCCTGAAGAGAAACTCACAGTTGAAGAACTGAAGAAGAAGGCTGAGAAGCCGGGGAAGGACGCCATGATACTGCATCCCTTTTACAAGGGGAAGATTCAGAGCATCGGAAAGGCGCCAGTCCGTGACTTTTCTGATTTTGCAATCTGGTACACTCCTGGTGTAGCTAAGGCCTGCCTAGCGATTAAGGAGAATGAAGAAGCCTCCTATGACATGCTCAACCGAGGTAACATGGTCGCTGTCGTGAGCGATGGAACCAGGGTACTGGGCCTTGGAGATATTGGTCCTTACGCAGCTGGCCCTGTCATGGAGGGGAAGGCAATTCTGTTCAAATATCTGGGGGGCGTGGATGCTTGGCCAATATGCCTAGACACGAAGGACCCTGACGAAATCATCAGAACCGTGAAGCTTCTGCAGCCATCATTTGGTGGAATCAACCTCGAAGACATCTCTAAACCAAAATGCTACAGAGTTCTAGAGGAGCTTAGGAGTGACCCGGATGTAAAAATCCCTGTCTGGCACGATGATGCGCAGGGGACTGCAACTGTTGTACTCGCAGGCGTATTTGGAGGTCTGAATGTAGTCAAGAAGGACGTTGAGAATGTCAAGGTTGCGTTTCTCGGAGTTGGCGCAGCTAATACACGAACAGCCTATTTGATGATTTCAGCTGGTGTTGATCCCAAGAACATCATAATGGTTGATAGGACAGGTGCGATATATGCAGACCGAGAGGACATAGTGGAAAAGAAAGACTATGATGCATTCAAGTACGACCTGGCGCAGAAGACCAATCCTGATAGAATGACTGGAAACCTAGGTGATGTCATCGAGGGAAGCGACATCCTGATTACTGCCTCCACACCCACACCTGGCTCGGTGAAGAAGGAGTGGGTGTCCAAGATGGCATCCGACGCTATCGTGTACGCCTGTGCAAATCCATTGCCTGAAATCTGGCCTTGGGATGCAAAGGAGGCGGGTGCAAGAATAGTGGGTACAGGCAGAAGCGACTTTGATAACCAAATCAATAACTCGCTGGGATTCCCGGGTATCTTTAGAGGAACTCTAGATGTAATGGCTACGACAATCACTGATGAGATGTGTATTGCCGCAGCCAAGGCATTGGCGGATCTCGGTGCCAAGGAGGCCAATGAGAGAAAGGTCATTCCGACCATGGACCAATGGGAACTCTATCCGCTAGAGGCTACTGCGGTCGGTATGAAAGCTATGGAGCAGGGCATTGCAAGGAAGCATTGGGAAGAGAAGGACCTGTACAAGAATGCAGAGAATATCATCCGGACCGCACGTGCTGCATCTGAGATGCTGTATAAGGAAGGCTACATACCTAAAGCACCCAAAACCTAGGAATTTCAAGCGGCGGATAATCCGCCGCAATCCCTCTCTTTTTCTAGTCAAAAAAAGCAGCTATCAGCAAGACTAAAATTGCTGCAGCTCGGCGATGCTATAGCTCTCAGTCACGGAGAATCTACAATGTCATCATCATACGACAAATGTGTAAGGTGTGGATCATGCGTCAAGTTCTGCCCCCTATTTGATGCAGTAGGTGAAGAGCAGTACTCACCTCGTGGAAAGGCGTACATGTTGCAGATAATGGACCAAATCGAGGATGACCCAGAACTCGCAAAGGAGTTCAGGCAATTGCTTTTTCAATGCAGCATGTGTGGCAGATGCTCAGAGATTTGCTCGTCCGACGTGGATCTGCTTCGAGTTTGGCATGAACAGAGGGCAAAGGCTATCGAAACCGCACCCGAGGAATTTGAGTATCTGGACGCTCTGAAGGATGCGCTGGCCAATGTAGCGAATATTTATGGGCTGGACCCCGAGGACAGAGCTATTTACTGGCTTGATGAGCTGGAAGACGACATCCCAAAACTTGCAGATCGCCTCTATGAGAAGGGCAAGACTGCTGACACAATGGTCTTCCTTGGCTGCCTCATGTCATTTCGTGGAAGTCAGATGGATGTAGTAAGGTCTCTATTTATGATGCTAGAGGATATTGGTGAAGATTACCTAATCATGGGAGCTGAGGAGAATTGTTGCGGTCATCCTCTCTATCTGATGGGCGATGAGAAAGGTGCTGAGGATCTCCGAGAGCATAACAGGACAGTGATTAGAGATGCGCAGGCAAAAAGAGTGGTGACATGTTGCCCAGGCTGTCTAATCCAGCTGAGAGAGCATCACAATCTTGAGAATGTAGAGGCGCTTCACCATACCCAGTTCTTTGACCAGAAGATGGAGACCACACCCAAGTACAAGCAAACAGAGGAGCTGGCATATCACGATCCTTGCGAGCTTCATAGGATTCTTGGCATTAAGACCGAGCCAAGGTCACTCTTGAAGAAACTCGGTGTGGATTATCGTGAAATGGAAGCCAGTTGCTGTGGGGGTGGAGGACTCCTAAGGATGACGGATCCCGGACTAAGCGACATTATCATTCAAGCCAGAGCAGCTAAGGAGAAGCTAAGGGATACTGTTGTAGTAACAGCGTGTCCATCATGTCGTGAACAGCTACTTGCAAGTGATAACAAAACTAAGGACATTATCGAACTCATGGCGGATGCCAGCAAGGGAGGCGACGAATAAGATGAAACTGAGAGATATTGCCATCGGTGCGAACGCCTCGATGTACTATAGATTGAACTTCAAGAAGATAAGGGGAGTCTACTATCCTAAGACTGAAGCTGATGTGCTGGCTGCCATTTCATTTGCCCGAGAAAATGGATATGACGTCACACCTAAGGGTGGCGGGTCCGGCCTCAGTGGAGCTTGCACAGGTGGGGATACTGAACGCATCATGATGAGCAGCCTGCAGATGACAGAGATGCTTGCTGTCTCAAAGGACATGGGTTTTGTCGATGTCCAACCCGGACTGAGCCCTGATGAAATCAATGCAGTTCTTGAGCCGATGGGAATGAAGCTGTTTGTGGCACCCAGCAGTAGAGATATCGCTACTGTGGGAGGTATTCTCTCAACGGATGGCGGTGGCAATGATACTTGGGTAAATGGAACAATGCGGGATAACACCATCAAGGTAAAGATGGTCACATACGATGGGCGAAGACTCACCGTCAGTCATGAAGGAGTAAAATCTGACGATCCTGACCTTGAAGAAGATCTCAACAAGAAAGGAATGACCATTCATGATGTCGCTAGTTCTCATGGCACTCTAGGATTCATCACTGAATTGAAGCTCACAATTCGACCGTTGGTCAGTGAAACTCTAGTTGGTTCATTGGCCGAATTCCCTGACTACGACGCTCTAGGTCAAGCAGTTGATGGGATGATCAAGCGTAAGAGTCCGATTCGCTATGGAGAAACTATTGTGATGGCCCATCCAGATGTTCGTGAAGGCTTCAATCCGCCACTCCTCATCCTTCAATATCCAGAAGACTATGAGTCAGAGTTAGAGGAGTTTGTTGACGCCAAGCGGCTAGACAAAGATGAGTTTGAACGGATGAAGGACATTCGAATCAAACTGCCCAAGCGAAATCCAAAGGAAGGAGTCCAATTCGCATTGTTTGAGGGCTATGGCTTTCATGAGGATAGCTTGAGGAATATGCAGCACACTTTGGATGAGATTGATGCCCTGCTGAGGAGCAATGATCTAGTGCCATTTGGAAAATATGGTCACGCCCCTAGTAAGTGGTACCTAGGCGACAATAGTGCAGCGTATGGCATCATCATGCATTCTAGAGAGATTCGGCCAGAAGGCAAGACAGGAAAACAGCTGCTACAGACCATTCTTGATATTGTGGAGAAATGCGACTCTCTTGGGATAACGCCCAAGCCTGAGCATAAGTGGCCTTTTGATGACAAGGCCAAGTCCGCCCGTCTAAATGAGCTTCGGGAGACCATTGGGGGCGGATTCAATAGTTTCATCCTTGATGAAGCATGCAACGACGTCCTGAGCTCAATGGTGTAGCCAAAAGAGAGCAAGAATACTTTCGGTGATGTCTCTTAGGGGGTTTATATACCTCAATCAAGACGAATCCCTGATAGGAATGGTCCGTCAGAATCGAAGCCCGAAGGGCTTGTTTGATCCTTACCACGTCCCGGAGAATCTCCTTCATCGAGACAGAGAACTTGACGCGATTAAGGGGATATACCGCGACAGCTACGAAGAGGACTATGGTGTCAATTGCCTTGTCCATGGAATAACGGGCGTCGGCATGACTGTTTTTAGCAGGTACTTCCTAACCAAACTCACGCCACAGCATTTTGACGCTTATACTGTCTATGTTGATGCTCGCAGGAAGGACACCCTAGAAGTTGTTGCAGAGCTGAATGACAAGATACACCGGGAAACCAATTCTCCAATCACCGTGGCGTTCGATCTTGATGTGCTCTGGATGCAGTTCAAGAGAATGGCAGCCTCTGCGACAAAGAAGACTGTCTTCGTCATCGATGGCATCGATGAAACAAATGAGGAGGTCTATTCAAAGCTCGCGCATCTGTCAAAGGAGATCAGAGCCAGCACAATTGGGGTGTTGAACAGTCACGATTACAGACTGCTCACAAAGGGTCCAGCAACCAAGGTCGCTTATGACTTTGAGATTCCTCTTGACACTTATACTCAATCACAGCTCTATGAGATAGTCAGACAAAGAGTGGAGGACACGTTTCCGCTTGGCCTCACTGAAGAAGTTGTTAGATACATCACTGACTGCGTCATTGAATTTGATGCTGGAAAGCCAAGAACTTCTGTTGAAGCCCTCAAGGCATTATGGCCCATGGCATCAAGCGGTCAGGAGATAACATCGGATGCAGTTCGAGCAGCCACCTCGAACATCACCACTGCAGCACAGGACTTGGACTACATGGACACTATCGATGCTATCAGCATGAATGATTTCATGACGCTCTTAGTTCTAGAGAGTCTTTCTCAACATCTGATGACATACAAGACTGAAACCTACATTGACAGACAGACCCTCAACGAACTTGTAATGATCAAGTGTGAAGAACTAGGCGTGAGGTTTATTCCAGAGGACATCGAGAAGAGCCTTCAGACCCTTATATTCCAGAGTATTGTCTTTGAATCAGGATACTCCAGGAATCTACTATATCTTATCGCTCCTCCTGAGATACTCTATGATGCCGCGCTGAGTCTACGTAGAGAGTTAGCTCGGAGAAAATGAAGTGATTGTGGGCCGGGGAGTCCGGCACCACAGTTTGTCTTTGTCTTTGTCTATTGAGCCTTTTTCTCGGCATAGTCTTTCTTGACCCATTCCTCGAGACCAGCTCCTCCTTGAAGGGTGCCGATCTCCCCAGCAAGGTCATCCGGTTCAACCACTGCTACCCAACCTGCCCCATATGGGTCGTCATTGAGCAGTCCAGGATTGTCCTTCAGAGCATCATTGACCTCTGAGATGGTCCCAGACACTGGGGACTTGACGGGACCAGTCCATTTCCCTGACTCGAGAGTGCCAATGCTGCGGCCAGCCTTGATGGCTTTGCCAGCAGGTCGTAGGCGTACGAATTTGATCTTCCCAGCCAGGTCCATGCCGAAAGTGGTAAATCCAAGGCGGACCTTTCCGTCCTCCTTCTTCAACCAGATCTGGTCTTCAGTATAGAACAGATCGTCAGGCCACTCAAAACCTTCGTACGTAACCAATAGTAGTCACCGCTGCAGGATGTTCCTTGCCCACTTTTGAGTCTATTGCTTCGTTCAGATAGCAATGTTCTCACTTGTCGCCATTGATCGCACGCCTGAACTTGTCGGCCTCATCCGCCTCGACCTCGACAAAGACGGAACCGGAATAGCCGCACTCCTCATTTGAGCAATAGTAGGTCTTTGGAACCAGCCAGCCACTTACAGAAGTCTTGGCCTCTCGTATCTGGGAATTCCCACAACGGGGGCACACTCTGATTTTCTGCGTTTTATCCATGATTCCTCCCGGCCTGAGAACATACATATGCGGGTATGACATTTAAAGTGAGTGGCAACTGCACTCGCGCTTTTTGGGGGTGGATAAAAACGCTCGAGCGGAGGACGAGTGTGAGATGAAGGGCGCGGAATCCAATACAAGACTGGGATTTTTCACTGCGGACAAGGTGGAGAGACGAAGAATGAGCAGTGGCTACGTTTCAATCGATAACTTACTCGGGGGCGGCATTGAGATGGGCCTCACACACCTCTTCTACGGCACACGTAGCCTTCATGATGACCTACTCCGTTTTGCAGTTCAGGCTCAACTCCCTAATGACAGAGGCGGGGCGGACAGTCCAACGATAATTATCGATAGTGCCAATATGATCAAGATAGAGAGAATCAGTGACCACGCGTTCGACCTCGGACTTGAGCCAGAGGATGCAATGGACAGGATCTATATCTCTCGAGCATTCAACGCGTCTCAGACATACGACCTTGTGATGGATCAACTCGAGTCTTTCTTCGATAGAGTCCATGCGAGACTTCTCATCGTGACTGGACTTCCGGACCTGTATATCTCAGAGGGGTTGACAGGGGAGGGACTCCAACAACTCACCCACATGGCGACCAAGCTGATGACATTCACCCTTCAGAGGGGAATAGCCACAGTAATCTCAGCACCATCATCACCAAGAAGCGCGAGGACTCCCGCAGGAGGTAAAGCGCTAGCCAGCTGCGCGCAGGTGCACGTGCACGTAGAGGAGTCCAAGATGTATATCAAGTACACTCTGTCGAAGCATCCACAGTATCCAGTTAGACGAGCCTCAAGGACAAAGCCAATTGCATCAGGCACCACTCTTCCACTCTCCCACTTCCTCAACACCGAGGAGAGCTGAAAAGGAGATTGATTTTCTACTTCTCGTTTCGATCTACGCTCTTGATCAGCTCGTCCACCAATTCTCGAGGCAAGTCCTTGACCTGTTCAATGATTGTATCGATCTCATGAGCAGGAACACCACGACGGACAAGCTCAATCTTGATATCCTCGATCTCAAATGTGCTGAGTCGGTCATCCATAATGACTTCAATCATCTCTTCGGCTTCCTCTGGCTCACCGACAATAGGCTCTTCCACCTCTTCAGCCACTTCTGGCTTTACATCCAAGATCTGCGGTGCAGGAATTTCTTCCTCGACTCCTTCAAGTTGGCGAGCAGCCTGAGCAGCAACTTGATTGAGAATCTCTTCAACCGTCTTTCCTTCACGCCGAGCAGCTCTAACTGCCTCCTGCTCAATGACCTCTCGGACAAAGGCTGCTTGTTCACTGATTTTCATCTTTGAGATATCGGCCTTGAACTCATCAAGCTCATCAGCATCAAGATTCGTCAGAATAGCCAATTGGATGAGAAGGTCACCCATTTCTGGAATTTCGATAGGAACCGACTCTTCTGGCATCTGAGATGCGACTCTTGTCAGTTTCAATTCGCTAAAGGTGCTATTGAAGAGGCCTGCAATCAATTCTCGACGGCTCTTCACATCCGCTATTGGTTCAGGCATCTTGCCTTTCCTGAGCTTCTTGATCTGGCCATTGATTTGCCTAATTTTCTTTGGTACACTCCAAACCCTAACGTAGGCCCCCAGCAAAATGAATAGCACCAAGCTTATTGGGAGTCCAAAGACGAGTACCGTTTGAAACATTCGATCGGTTTCGCTCAACAAGACGGATAGCAGCACATTTGTAGTCATAGGGGCATAACCAGGAATCTCGACGCTTATTGTGACGAAGCCAGAGCCTGCATTCATCATAATTCCGCCAGTGCTGAGAATGACACGGTAGCGCCCACTGCCAATCTCCTCCCAATCCAATCCTACTAAGCCTTGTAAGCCGCCTTCAACTGTCAGCACAATGTCTTGTCCTGCAAGCCCAGCATTATGCCAAGTATCATTGAGAAATACTTCGAAGTCTACTGTGTCCCCATTAATTATCGTGTCAGGTACGTCACCAATGATAGTCAGCTCAGTTGGAATATTGATAACCACGATTCTAATCAATATCTCAGCTATCCTGCGATTCGCCAGGCCCAATTCAATGTAGAATCTGTAAGGCTCTTCTGTGACAATGGCTGCGATAGCAGGGTCTGTCGTGTCAAACCATATTCGATACAGTCCAAGCCCTAAATCAACCAAAGAAACATTCAATGGTGTGTCTATTGTCGGGCCTCTGAGGAAGCTATTAGCTGTGGCAAATGCTCCAGGTAGTCCTCCAAGATAGCCTTCGGAGTCATCAGTGTCATTATACCATAAATTGATGACCATCGACTCGCCAAGAGGAATCTGTAAATCAGTCATCGAGAGTAATTCTCCTGCATATGCTGGAGTATAGACGACTGAGTCTACGAAGATCGATGTGGGCACTTCTAGGACTCTAATCAATATTGATGCGGGTCCCTCTTGGTAGTTCTCCTTGCTGAGTGTGAGACTTAGGGTATAGAATCCTGGGGTAACCAGCGAAGTGTTAACGAATACAAAATACCGACCATTTGGCCCTTCAGTTGCATTCCCACTCACTACATCCCATGTGAATGGGGCATTAGCACCTGTTACATTGCCGAATGAACCCGCGGAGTAGATGAACTCAATATTTCCACTCCAGCCCCAATAGACATCAAGATTCCCAGGACGAATAACAGTTGTTGGAATCCTCGTTATTGTCAGTGTGAGTTGTATGGATGTGTCCGCAAACTCTGATGCATTGGCCCATGTTCTTGCTCTAATGGATATAGGCCAGATGCCGTATCCAATAGTAGTGGTATCGACAATGGTTGAATAATAACCTGTTCGTGGATTTGCCAATGTTCCAGACAGACCAGTACCAACAACGGACCACGTGATAGTAGAATTATAGAACGGGGCATCTCCAAAATCAGGCAGAACCAGCATAACTGAGAAATTGACACTTTGAGTGTATACACGTGACATATCCTCTGCTGTGGTTCCTGTGAACCGAAGCTCGGTGGCTGATTGAGTCAGTGTGACTCTGAAAAGATACGTAGCAGGGTCATAGAAGTTGAAGGTCGCTGTAATTTGGACATTGTAAGTCCCAATGTCAAGAATGGTTGGGCCATCTGCCGGTATGAGAAGCTCGTAATATCCTACTGTGCCGTTGTAGACAAGTGGATAGTCAAGTCCTTCAAATCTCGCCAGAACTGATAGCACTTTGGAGTCTACTATAGGTGCGAGTGTAATGTAGTCATCTCGCAGATAGATGGTTATTTCTATGGCGCTTCCTCTGCTCATGAAGTCCTGCCCAGAAACCGGGGAAATTGGAATCATCTCTGACGGCAGTGCCTTTATGAGAAGAGTGACATATGCTACTGCGGTCTCATAATTGGATAGGCTCGCAGTTATGGTCACAACCTGAGTTCCAGGGGACGTGGCATTCTCTGTAGAGATAAAAGCGTTGTAAGTCCCGGGAGTGGCTATGGATTCATCAAAGAAACCATTCGCAATGGCTGAGTCATACCTCACTGTTGCTCCGGATATAACAACTAGATTAAACAAGTCATCAAAGGAAACTTCAACGTACGCTTGATCCTTCCAATAGACCTCAACAATTCCGGTAGCAGGACTAAGCAATGTCAAATCGGTGTCTATCTCTCTAACAACACCGGTCAATTCAATTGTTGCGAGGGCGCTATAGAATGGGGCTGTGCCAGGATTCCACGCAATATCCAAATCAAACTTGTAAGGGCCGGGACTGCCTAATGCCAGGGTATCGACATCGATAGTGTATACTCCGCCTACATCATTAACCCAATAATTCACACCTTCTGTCAGAGAAACAGTCTGGCCATCAAAGGAGATTATAGCACCAGCTACCAGCCATCCCTGATCTAGATCCTGAAGGCGGAATGTGATGCTCAAGAGCTCTCCGAGGTCAGCATCGCTAATGGGGTCAGCTGAAAATGTCATTTTCCTTCCGACAAGAGTGACTCTAACCATTGTCGAATCATCAAGGTAGTATGGTGCAACAAGATCATTCCAGTCAACGAAAATTGTTAGATTATAGCCGCTTACCAAAGTCGGACTCAAGACAGAGGAGTTTACTTCTAGCTGGAAATTGGGTCCAACAGAGGTCAGAATGAAGTCATCTGAGGCTAGAAGCACACCGTCAGCCCAAACCTCAATGTCTGAAACTGTTATGCTGGTGATCTCTACACCTCTTCCAAGGTCATAGTATGCAAAGGTCAAAGTCACATTGTCCCAATATTGGGTCTGTGACGGAGGAACCAAAATCTGCACGTTGGCGTCTCGCTCGGTTGTTACGATTGATACGCTGACAGCAGCATCGTCATGATACGGTCTGTTCGAAGGATTCCAATTGGCAAAGACATCTATCACCGTTGTGCCTAGACCATCTAGAGCCGTAGTATTTACAGATATCAAATAGACTCCGACGCCGAGGTTCGACACCAAATAGTCTATGCCTTGTGTAAGTGTAAAAGCGCCCTTGTACACCTCAATGCTATCGGCGACTATGCCAACTGAGCCTGCAGCATCAAGGTCTCTATAGAAGACTGTGAAGTTTGCATAGTCCAGATATGCCGTTGATTCAGGAGTGTCTTGAAGTACAATCTTAGTGGATCTGGATCTCAACTCAAATAGGATGTATGCAGTATCGGCACCATAGAATGGAGCCAAATTCGCATAGCTCATTTTGACCTCCAAAGCATATGGCGTATCAATAGCCAGAGTGGGATGATTGTATGTTTCCACAGTGAAATCATATTGCTCAAGGACTGCATTCCAAGATATTGAGTAGAGCCATGTGGATGCATTTAGAATCTCGAAGGTCACAAGCCCGGAACCATTGCCGATGACTCCTAGGGTCAATAGGTCTTGGTAGTTCAGGACAAATTGTAGTGTAGAGTTGTAGGGTAGCCTGTCGGTAGGTTCTGCAGATAGAAGTGTCACTCGTTGCCTGACATTGAACACCCGAGATGCGCTCACATCTGAGATGAAGAAGTCCGCGGATGTGAGTTCAACTATCAGATTGTAGAACCCTGGATCTGTATAGTATGTTGTATTAACTGTGATTTCGTACTGACCATTTCCAAGTGAAGTCCAGGAGTAGTATGTAGGATAGGGAATTGGAGTTGCATCATCATACAGCACAAGTGTATCAATAGATATCCCTGATGCGACATTCGTTACATCTGTCCAAGTCACAGTAAATGTGACATTGTCTTGGTACTGTGTGGGTGCTGGAGCTTGATAATCTAGAACCGTCAGGCGTGACAAGAGAACAACAGAAACTGTGCGACCTGTACGGTTTGTATAGAATGGAGCACCGGCCCACGTGACATCCAATGTGAAAGGCCTGGATCCCAGAGGAGCCCCAAGTAGACTCGTGTCAAAGCTCACATTGAACTGTTTCGTTCCCGACAAGTAGTTGACACTATAGCCTGGAAGACTTAGTGTTATGTCTAATGCGGGATCATCCGCAATGGGAACATTGCTTCCTCCAGTCACATCATCAAAGGTGAAAATGAACCATGCGGTTTCGCCATAGTATGTGGGTGATGGAGGATTGACAGATACCAGTGTGTCGCGAGGTAGCACTCGTACAGAAATTACATCAAAACGATTGGTGTAGAATGGAGCTACACCCTGAGTCCAATTGATGTAGACATTCATGTAATAAAGTCCAGTTGCCGAGAAGAGGGTAGTATTGAAGTCAATCGAGTAGTTGCCGGGTTGGGTTGCGCTGTCTATCTCTTGGATATTGACTTGTCCAAGATCTACTGAAGTCCCTTGGAAGGACACTGAGATGTGGACATTGAATGTGTCGTTTGTAATGCCAACTCTACCTTGGTCGCTGTAGAAGAATACATAGCTCATAATACCAAGATAGGCAGTTGGCTCTGAGGCAACCATTAGTGTGAGGCGAGAGTCTTCACCAATTACATTCGCGTTGACTTCAAGCCATTTTGTTTGATACTTCTGAATTGGACCAGACCAGCTAAAAGTGATGTTAAAGGTCTGGAGGCCTTGTCCGAATTGGTTTGCTGCGATTTGAACTGTGTAGAACCCTCCACCTTCGTCTATAGTACTGAACAAAACAGACCCTGAATCATTCTCAGCAGTAATCGTAAGACTCCCAAGGGGGCCAATTCCAGCGGCGTTGTCGATGTCACCGTAGTACAATGAAATATTGATGATTCCATTGAACGTAGTTGGTGCAACTGCACTGACGAGTCGGAAGTCAGTGTTATGGGGACGGATAGTCACTGAAATTGCAAATGCTCCATCTTGGTAGTTTGGCCGTGAGAATGTGAAAGTGACAACCAAGTTTTGAACCAGAGTATCTGTGTCAACTGTGTTGAATGTAATTTCATACAGCCCTGGTCCAGACAGATAAACAACATCGAAGTTGCCCCAACTAGAAACGACTGTGACCTCGAATGTATCGTTTGACACTGGAACATCGTTATCTATGTCATGATAATCGACTGTGAACACTGGATCATTACCAAGAGGTATGTCAAGAGCACCTACGCTGGGTAGCGCATAGGTGAAAGCGTATCGGATGACCAGGGTGAATGTGAGAGTCTTGTTCTGGTAGTTTGCTTCATCAGCCCACAGGGTGAACTGATGGGAACCCTCGGCATATCCTGCAACATCAATCCAGATTGTGTATGCGCCTGCAGCATATGCCTGACCGTATGTCGGAATATCACCCCCGATTGTTGCTCCAGTGATAGGTGTACCACTGTCAGCGTCCTCATAGGTGAGTGAGATTTGGACATCGGTTCCAAATGGTGTTGTGACTTGGGGATAGCTTGGTGATGACAAAGCAGCCAGACCTGGTTCATATCTAAATGTGATCACCAGCGTCGTGCTAGCGTAGTTAGCACTGGACGGATCAAGGTAGACCGTTATGGTGTGATAGCCGTCACTGAAACTCGCAGCTGAGATTGTGAGACTGTATCTTCCAATCAATTGGTCAGTTGTGTCGATGGAGATGGAATATCCTGGTACTGAGAACTCGCCTTGAATAAGACCTTGTACCGGACTTCCGTAGCTTGGTCCTGGTTCACTGACATTTACTCTCAAAATCACGAAGAAGTCCTGACCAGTTGAAAACCTCAGATTGCTCGGTTCATGATACATGTAGATAGTAAGGCTCTCCATCACTACATCAAAATCATACGCAGCAGGGGCAAAGTAATTGGAGCTTGACATAGCCACAGTTAGCGTGACCGTTGTGCTGCCGACGGCCCATCCAGAAGTTGACAAAGTGACATCAAATGAAGAGAGCGAATTCTCATTTTGAGTTCCGTAGCTAGAGGCAAATGAAAAGGAGGCAACGTTCCCAATGTCTATCTGAGAACCAGTGTCAAGGTCAGTCAAGATTACGGTAATTGGCGTGTTGTTGCCCAAGGGTTTGTCAAGGTCTCCAGACACGCTAACAGATGTGTAATGGGCTCGAATCTCAATGCTGAAAACGTGGTCATCAGGAGCCTTATAATTCGAGTTCGAAAATGTCACCGAAAGTGTAACAGATTCCGAAGGAGTTATTGACCACCCATTTGTTACGAGCGTAAAGAGATAGTCTGCAGGAGAGTTATCACTCTGGACGCCGTGGCTTGAGGTTGTGAATGTGAAAGCGGAAACGCTCCCAATAGGAACTATGGTCTGATTATCCAAGTCTATCAACTGGATTGTTAGAGGAGTATCTTCACCGAATGGCACCAGCAAATCTCCAGAAACTGAAACTGCGGTTTGGTGTGCTCGAATTGTGAAAGTCACATCAACAGTCCCGTCAGCTAGGTAGGAGCTTTGAGGTTCAGCAACGAAAGAGAACATGTGGTTTCCTTTACTAAGTCCGAATGAGGATAGGGAAAGATTGTATCGCCCTCCACCAGCCCAGGCAACATCAGCTAAGGTGCCATTTGAGAACCTGATTGTAGCTCCAGCGATTGGTGACCCATCAAACATGTCCTTATAGAGCAGACTTACTTCGAGCCTCCATCCCACTGGGGTTGTCGTCAGTGAGTCATATGTCAGAGTCGTATCATGAGTAAGGTCAAGATTGAAGAAACTAGACGCATCGTTGTAATACGGATGGGAAGACTGAATGTCGACTCGCCAACGCTTGTTATCCTGGAGATCAGAAGTGTTCAGGACCTTGCCGTACCTACCATCCCCATAGTCATCCAGGGTTACTATTGTTGGCGTTCCTGTATCTGTCCAGTTTGCAGTCACGGTTGCGCCACTGACGAAACCAGATGTGATATCGTCTGTCAGATTCACAACTATGTATAGGAGATCTCCCACAACCTTTGTGGCAATTCCGGTGGGGGAATCAATAGTAAGAGTCGAGTCATGCTGAACTATGAACTCTCTCTGGTATTCTCCTACTCTGTGGTCCACGGAGGAACCGCTGTCGTTGTAATGAAGGCAGGCTGTCCATAGGCCAGCTATGGCTGTCGCGTCTATTGCTTTTGTGAATTTAGGAGAAACAACTGAACTCTCGGATTCAAGTCCTACAGAATAGAACGATCCTGGCAAAGCGAGGTTGTAGTATTCAGCCAGGAGCCATGCCCCAGAACGAAGTGTGTTTGACACGCGAACCTCGTCCATCACGCCATCAAAGAATCCCTGTCCTCCAGGGAGCTGGCCATCGGTGAATCCACCACCAATCTCCCAGTCTGCCTGGAAGGTCAGATTGCCATATGATGCGCCTCCTGCAACCCTCGTTGCGTTTGTGTCTAGAAGTCCGTTGATGTAGATCTGGTTGTTGTTTGGTGTATCCGCGTCTACTGTAGCAGCGAAGTAGAACCAATTTGAGCTACCCCATGTGATTCTCTGTGTACATTTGTATTTCTGGGCATTATTGTTCTCCATCTTAAAGACCAATGAGCCTTTTGTCATTGTAGCTTGACTATAATCAGTTCCTGCAAGTGCAATGTGCATGTCATCATCGGCTGTCAAGTATTTCGCCATGAGTACCTGTGATGTGCCTGAGCTAGATGTAAAAGGACTATCGAGCTTGAACCAGCCAGAAATGGTCAAGTCACCAATAGGCTCAAAGCCTAGAGAAGAATCCACTACTACCTTGTCGTTTGTCCCATCAAAGTCCTGTCCCACCCCGACTAAACCAGTGGCGTCTGCATTTCCATTTTGGTTTCCATAATATGAGTTGCTAGTTGAATCAGAATGTACTGCATTTGTTGCTTCATCTGTGGCACTCTCTCCAAGGTGATAGACTGCAGAGTAACTAGAAGTCCACACCGCTGAAGGATTTTCTTGAGGACCGACAATTGGATTGCCATAGTACATTGAGATTACAGTATCAACCGTTCCTGAAACATTGGCTTTTACCCATGCAATAAGCCTCGTTTCGGTTGGAGAATATGTTGGGTTGTAAATTTCTATCTCATGGTCGAGAACCATGCCGTTCTGGACGAACACAATATCATTACCACTGGACTGAGCATGATCATGTAGACCAGTGTCGATTAGGCTAACCATCACTGGGAAGAAATCCAAGTCTGCACCCACTGCAGCCTGATTGATTGTAATGTCCTTCTTGTATTGGAACGAGGGTATGACATGGCTACTGAATCCTGAAGTGGTGTTTGTCATTGTTTGCCAGACTGTTCCTGTTGGGTCAGTCAAAACAAGTTGGGAAGTCCCACCGTTGATGAAGGATGAAGTGCCTATAATCTCCAAATCTTGTCCTATGTCGTAAGTAGCTGTGATAACTTCGGGACCTCCTCCCACATCAAACAGCATGTCATAGAGATGGTTGCCACCTAGGAACTCGACCTTCCATAAGCCGTAGGTAGTGACAGCGGTTGATGAAACCGTTAGTACTCCTAGAGAGAAGGTCCAATCTGCTGAATAAGTCTTGGACACTCCAAGTGGGTCTGTCACTGCGGTAGGAATCCACTCTAGGCGTGGATAGTCCACTGAGAAGCTGACATCTTCCACCTCTGCAGGCGGGGAAACTGAAACATAAGCAGTCCAACTGACTGTACTTGCATTCTGAACTGAGAAGGATGTCCCAAGAGTATAGTCTGCTGCATAGCTTTGCCCAGTGGCACTCCATGTAGAAGTGTTTGTAGTGAATGAACCTTGAAAAGATACGTCTAGAGCTCCGCCTTTACCCGTATATGGCCCTGAGCTGTCTGCTAGGAGTCCTTGACTATCAAACGGAGTTGGCATAACCGCGGCCGGCATAGATGAACCATCCATCGGTATGACAGATGGTAGGAAGAATAGGATTACAAGTGATAGACTGATGATTGCACCTTTCCTCATTGCAGACAACCT
>JBHLLF010000001.1:0-205675 GCA_048885865.1 Candidatus Hermodarchaeota archaeon | reverse complement strand
GAGAAGAACCCTCTAGGTTCGGCACAAGACCTGATGCAGTTGTCCTCCCAAAGACGACCGAAGAAGTTCAGTCGATAGTAAAGATCTGCAATGAACATGCTGTGACATTCAAAGCTTACAGCACGGGAATGGGGCCATGGGCGGGGGTCTCGAAGGAGAGGGCGATTCAGATCGACCTGCGAAGGATGAATAGAGTCATTGAGGTAGACCCGCAAAATATGTATGCCGTCATCGAGCCATACGTGACAAATGCAGAGCTGCAATCCGAGTTATTCCAGCACGGTCTCATGCATCATGCACAAGGTGCTGGCCCACAGACCTCTCCGCTAGCCAGTCATACCTCATTCGTGGGGCCAGGATTCACCTCTCCTTATACAGGATTCAGCGGGCGAAATCTTCTGGGTGCAGAGTGGGTAGCTCCAACAGGAAACCTGTTGCGATTAGGTTCCCATGATCACACAGGAAAATGGTTCACAGGAGATGGTCCTGGATTCAGTCTCCGAGGAGTGATCAGAGGATGGCTAGGTGCATATGGAGGGCTTGGTGTCTTTACAAAAGCTGCAATCAGACTGTTTTCGTTCCCTGCCCCTAAAGACTGGGAATGGAAAATGACAGGAACAATTCCTCATTACGAGTGGGAGGTCCCACCATACTGGAAATTACTCGCGCTCAACTTTCAAGATTGGGAATCCTTCGAAGGTGCATTCTACGAAGTCAATGCCTCTGATGCAGTCATGATGGCTACGGCCTCTTCGGCTGAAGGGCTTGCGGCTCTCTTCACGGATACCAAGATGGAAGCCATTGAGACAATCTTCGCTCAAGGGCTCCTTGAGCGAACCAAGAGATACTTCATTGTACTCATTGCAGCCCACACTGAGAGAGAGTACAACTATCGACTCAAGCTGATGAGAGCGATAATGGAGAAGTACGGTGGTGAGGACCTCATTGAAGAAGGACTCGTTTCTCCAAGATCGTCCCACTATGCGGAGTCAATCAGGAATATGCTTGGTGGACATGCATTCAGGTTCTCTAACTGCTTCCAGAGCACTCACGGAGGAATGGACACTATCGCGTTGGCTGTGAGAATATCACAGATTAACCAACCAATCAAGGACAAATACATCGAGAAGGGTGTTATAGGAGATGACCGTGGGGAAGGTGTCTGGATTACAGGTTATGAAGCTGGCCACATGGCCCATCAGGAGGTCCCAACAGTCTATGATGCCGCATCCAAGGAGTCATGCCTAGGCTACGCAGAATATCAGGATGAGTGCAATGAAGTGGACTTGAAGAACGCCCTAGGCATGCCTTTCTTTGTAGTGGGCGATTCAGTCCATGAGTATTTTGGGCCACGAACCATGGACTATCCAAGATGGCTCAGAAGGATTAAATCAACCTTTGACCCGAATGGGGTCTCTGATTCATCCCACTATATCTCAGGTACAACAGACACAAACCAGGAAGTGAAGCATTGACATTCTTTGAAAGCAAAGAGCAATATATCCAAGTCTTTGAAACATTCTGGTCTCGAGCAATCAAGATTCAAGACGTCTATGACAAGCTCCTTGAGTCACGGATCCTCGTGAGATTCGATGTGACCCAGCCTGATGTCACAATGGTCATCGACTTCAAAAACGAAGGACCTGATGGGCAAATTGGTACCTTGACATTCGAACCAGGAACTGAAGAGCCTGACATTGTTGTTTCTAGCAAGTCAGATGTTACAAACAAGTTCTGGCAGGGCAAATTGAGAACTTCGGTAGCAATCGCCAAAGGCGATGTAAAACTCAAAGGATCTGTGCCGAAAGCCTTGGGTCTGATTGGCAAGATCAAGCCACTCGAGGCTGTTTATGTTGAAGTGCTAAAGGACTTGGGATACAATCAGCTCCTGATATAGGTGCCTTATGATGGCAAAACAATCACCAGTATGAGGACATGGTCTCATTATCTATTTGTATCGAGTCTATGACAGGAAGGGCTATTTTCGGAGTTTTGTCGAGGATATTCGGTAGCCTTGACCATCATAGATCCTACAAGCCCTATGCTAAAAATCGCCTTATCGACTGCGAAATCCCAGTACGAGTTTTTCAAGAATATTGCTGAGGAGTCTGAGATAGAAGAGGTCAAGGCATTGCTGATGCATCTCGTCGAATCTGAATCAAGAATGATTGACAAGATACAACATATGATGGTGACAGGAATAGTTGATGAGTTGGAGGAACTCAATGCATCTGATGACACTGTTCCTGATCCAACTCCATTTGATCCATCTCGAGCTGAAACAGATCCAAGAATCTATGTCTGTAATCAAGTTCTGGAAAGGAGCATCAAGACATATACACTTTATCTGAAACTGGCAACTCGAGCCAAGTCATCACTCATCAGTCAACTCCTTGAATACCTGGCTCAGCTTCAAAAACGCCAAGTCGATGAGCTGCGAGAGTTTTGTAAGTGCTACTAGCGCGTTAAAATCAGCGCAATGAACAAGATAATAAGCAAACGCTCTGGACTCTGGAGTGCAGGTACACCGACTACTAGGCGCAATTCTGATACGTGGTCTAGAGAGAGGGGTATAACCCGAATCGCACATCACCGAGGAACACGCTTGTTTTGACCGTCCTGCAATAGATACGAGAGTATTCACTATGAGTTACGAAAGAGAGCCGATTGAGGCTACAGTTGCCGAACTTCGGCCAAGAATGAAGAACATCACCATCACCTTCAAAGTTTTAGAGAAAGGCGAAGAGCGCGAGGTTTCATCCCGCCGTGATATGACCACACACCGCGTCCTAGATGCGATTGTTGGAGACAGCACCGGTACGGTAGCGGTTCCTCTATGGGACGACACTATCGATGCCCTCGAGGCTGACAAGACCTACCTCTTGAAGAATGGGTACACGGGCTTGTTCAAAGGAAATCTAAGATTGAATATTGGCAAATATGGTGAGCTTTCTGATGCAGAGGAAGCTATCGAAGAAGTCAATATGGACAACGACATGTCTGCTGAAGAGCATGAAGACTTTCGACGTCGTAGAGACTACGGCGGTGGAAGAGGCGGCGGCGGCTACGGCGGCGGTGGCTATGGCGGCGACCGACGTGGTGGTTATGGCGGAAGAGATAGGCGTGGCGGCGGCGGCGGCTATGGTGGCGGTCGCGATCGCGACAGACGTCGTCGATACTAATTCTTCGAAACACATCAAATAGCATCTTGATGGGAGCTCCTCAGGAGTTGCCCATCATTTCTTCCTTTTTGCACTGTAATGGATGAACATCTGTTAGTGGCTGTAACTTCAGACCATTTTCAGTCACATTCAACGGAAGGATCCAGCTGATTTCACTATACCTCAACCTCAATAATAGACCTCTTAAGGTTGAGAAATGATATAGCAGAAACCAGTTAATCAGGAGAAATGCTTCATGGGACTAATGACCGGCGAAGAGTATAGAGCCAGCCTCAAGAAGAGGAAACCGCTCAAGGTGTATTATCTTGGTGAGCAAATTGAGGATCCGACCGAACACCCTATTATCAAATCTTCAATCAATTCTGTCGCTCTCACGTATGACTTAGCACATGACGCAGCAAATGGAGAACTAATGAAAACAAAATCTGTCTTGACCGGTGAAACTATCAATCGATTCTGTCATTTGCACAGTAGCACGGAGGACCTTCAGAACAAGGTAAAAATGCTGCGTGTGCTTGGTCAGAAGTCTGGAACCTGTTTTCAGCGTTGCGTTGGAATGGATGCTTTGAATGCCGTCTATCTAACAACATATGAGATTGATGAGAAGCTTGGTACGGATTATCATCAGAGATTCATCGAATATGCGAAGATGGCTGAAGCTCAGGATCTCGTTATTGATGGTTGTATGACGGATCCAAAGGGTGATAGAAGCAAACGGCCTTCTGAACAAAGGAATCCTGATGTCTATGTTCATGTAGTTGAAAGACGAGAAGATGGTGTGGTGATACGAGGAGCAAAGGCTCATCAGACAGGGGCTGTGAACTCACACGAGCATCTCATTATGCCCACATTAGCCATGAGAAACGAAGACAAAGACTATGCCATCTGCTGTGCCGTTCCTGCAGACGCTGAAGGAATAACATACTTCTATGGTCGACAGTCCTGTGATCTTCGAAGACTTGATGAAACTGAAGCTGGTGATATCGACTGTGGGAATCCAGTCTACGGCGGTCAGGAATGTTTGATTGTCTTTGATGATGTCTTTGTGCCTGATGAACGCATCTTCATGAATGGTGAAAGTGAATTCTGCGGAAGATTAGTCGAGTCATTTGCAGCCTATCACCGGCAGAGCTATGGTGGATGCAAAGTTGGAGTTGGCGACGTTCTCATTGGAGCAGCAGCCAGTATTGCTGAATATAATGGCGTTCCAAAAGCCTCTCATATCCGTGATAAGATAACGGAGATGACCCATCTCAACGAAACGCTATTCTCTTGCGGCATTGCATGTTCCGCCGCAGGGGAGCAGACTCCAGCAGGCAACTATCTAGTTGATATTCTTCTGGCAAATGTGTGTAAGCAGAATGTCACAAGATTCCCATATGAAATCTCAAGGCTTTTGCAGGATATCGCAGGGGGCCTATTTGTTACATGCCCCAGTGCCAAAGAGATGAGCAATCCTGAAACTCGTGAGATAATTGACAGGTATCTTGGTGGAGCCGAGAATGTCAGCACTGAGGACAGAATCAAGATGCTGCGATTGATTGAGAATCTCACCTTGGGTAGAGCTGCTGTGGGATATCTAACTGAATCAATGCATGGAGCTGGGTCTCCCCAGGCACAGAGGATCATGATTAGCAGACTCAGCAACATCGAGAAGAAGAAGAAGCTTGCTAGGAATCTCGCAAACATTGAGGAATAGAGGTTTCCACCCAGTTTATGGAAACGCTTTTTTAGAAGTTCAAAAGATAGTTTGGCGTAATTCGCATTGAGGCTAGACAAACGCCACTATTCTTTGTTTTCTTGCATGCCAATAAAGGAGGAGAGAGAATGAAGAAGTATTTGTGTGGAGTACTTGTAGTGCTACTCCTGTTCGCCTACGCCTTACCTATTCAGATGGCCGCAGCAGCAACTGAGGTTGAAATCGAAGATGCCATAGAGTTAGGACTGGATTGGCTCGTGGTACAGCAGTATCCTGATGGTTCTTGGCATTCAGCCGATATGCCAGTTGAAGCGATCACTGCATTCGTGCTTATCAAACTGCAGGATCGAGCGTATGAGCTAGGAAAGAATCCATTTCAAGAAACTGAAACAGAGCCTGACTACTATGAATATGCTGCCAACGTCAACGATGGATGGGATTACTTGTTCGGTCGTCTATCAACCATGGACTTAACCGGTTATGTTGAAGACTTGAATGAGAATGGTATCGGAATAAATTGCTTGAAGGATTTCTCAAGCTATGTCTATAGTACTGGTATCACCCTAATGGCCCTTGCAGCTAGCAAAGCACCAGGAAAAGAATCCGGAATAGATTTCGATGGTGATTCATCTGTCGACACCTTTGGTCAGATAGCTCAAGACGTCGTTGAGTGGCTTGATGTCGCTCAGCTTGATTCGGGCCCTCAGAGAGGTGCATGGAGCTACTATATTTCTGGCCGCGGTGACAACTCCATTTCGGGATATGCTGTGCTGGGGCTTGCAGCTGCAGAGGGATTTGGTTGTACAATTCGACAATGGGTGAAGGATGAGCTCAGCATCTGGATTGATTACATCCAAAATGATGATGGTCCAGGAGATGATGGCCCATGGCCTGATGATCAAGATGGTGGTTCTGGGTATCACGCCCCTTCGGCCTGGGTCAACCAACTAAAAACTGGCAATCTTATCTTCGAGATGACATTCTGCAGGGATGAAACGACTTCTACACGTTTCATTAAGGCAATGGATTGGGTTGAACGGAATTGGCAACAGGCGAACTATCATGCGGGATGGGGCTACCTCCAAACACCAGCATACTATCAGGCAATGTACTGTCTGATGAAAGGGTTTGAATATAGCCAAATAGAGCTTATCGATCTTGATCTTGATGACACACCAGAACATGACTGGTATCAGGAATTTGCTGAAGTGCTTGTGAGCCAGCAATATCCGGACGGTCATTGGGCTACTTCCCCATGTTATGCCTATCCCACCTATGTAGGTCGCTGGTCTGGTGAAGTCCTCTCTACCATATGGGCACTTCTTACTCTAGAAAGAGTAGCTCCACCGCCACCGGTGATAACAGTCTTCGTTGACATCAAACCAGAATCTTGGCCCAACCCAATAAACACTGAGAGCAAGGGTGTCATGCCTCTAGCTATTTGTGGCTTGGAGGACTTCGATGTCACGACCATTGATCCCGCCAGCATTCGACTTACGATTGAGGGTGTTGAAGATGGAGTTGCTCCACTGCGCTGGAGCTATGAGGATGTAGCGACGCCCTATGACGGAGAAGAAGGTGGTGGACATGAAGAGGGTCCTGATACGTATCTGGATCTTGTCCTGCACTTCGACACTCAAGAGGTCGTAATTGCACTTAGCCTGGCTGACTTCAAGGGAAGTTCTGTTGCTTTGATTGTCACAGGCAATCTCAAAGAGGATGCGGGAGGAACGCCGATACAGGGTCAAGACTTTGTGTGGGTTCAAGCTGACAATATGAATTGACCTAAGACATGAATGAATTTGCATTGAGTTCGATTATTCCATAGAATCTGAACTGATTGGATGGCTCCCATACTGGGAGCCATTCATCTCTATTTCCATGTAAGTTGGTGACTTGAAAAGGGAAGTATATCTTCCTCACAGGACTTCTTAGCTTTGTGAAGTTGACACGACTCTCTTCACGGTCCTGAGATTAGATAACGCCATTTCAGCCCCGTATTTCCAATCCCATGGCCCCACACCACATTCAGGTCCTGCAAATGGAACTCTTTCTGAACCATAAAGCTCCAGATTTTCATCAAGATAGCGTCTCATCTCTGATTCAGTCTGAAGGTACTTCTCAAATCTTCCTTCCTTTATTTCATTCCATGCAGCCTTCAAATCAGCATCTGAAGGGAATGAAGGACCATCAGTTCTCATGATTGCTGCACGAAGATACTTGTCATTTTCTACAAGCCACTCTGGATTGACATAGACGCCAACATGTGCTTCAAGAAGATTCCAGCCTGCAGGAAATAGATGTTCGAAGGGGGAGGTGTGGAGATGCAATCCTCTGTATACGTTACGTGGCACGTTGGCGTATATTCTGTCCCAGCATGAAATCATATGATTAAGTGATTCA
Source organism: Candidatus Hermodarchaeota archaeon (assembly GCA_048885865.1). Lineage (GTDB taxonomy): Archaea > Asgardarchaeota > Thorarchaeia > Thorarchaeales > Thorarchaeaceae > SMTZ1-83. The sequence continues at coordinate 198,391 of JBHLLF010000001.1, read as the reverse complement.
TCACTTTTCGTATCTGTAAAGAAATCAGCTAGCCCCTCGAGGCCAAAGGAAGGATCATCCAATGTGATGACTTCTGGTCTTAGGTGCCTTGAGGAAACTAATGCTCCCTTCACATATTTCTCAACTAAGTCCGAAAAAAAGTCCATTAATTTCACATCATAACCACGAGGAAAGCCTGCAAGCCTCTGCAGGTTCATGGTGAGTTCCAAAGGCCCTGTGATTGATGCCTTGTATGATATCTTGCTTACTGCAAGTGCCTCGCTCAGCCACTCAGCTCCTATCTCAAGTGCAACGACTTCAGCAACTCTAGTGGGGATCGCATCCAAAGAGAGCTGCCCTGTTGCGATTTCTGCAGCTACTCTCTGAGCATTTGACTTGGTGAGAATCTTGTCAGATTTCAGGTTCGTCTCTCCAGTCGCTTCCATGAAAAGTGGTTCAAGATACTGAGCAATCATCCCTCTGCTCTGAGCAAAGCCTGTGACAGATGCATACGGTCCCATTGCGTCGGCCTTTAATCGAAAAGCTTCATTGTGTTTAGCCACGAAGTAGGATACATCCTCATGCTCAGCTTCTGGATCATTCTCGATCATCCTTGCTCCCTCGATATACCTCGACATATCCGCATCCAATGGGAAGCTTCCTACGTCTAAAGCCCGCAATCGATCGATGGATGAAGTCATGCTTCAATATCTTGGCTGATTGCTGATATAGCTAACTACAGTGGTGCATTTCGATGGATTAAAGACTCCCATAGATTGACCTGTTCTCGTGATTCTACAATGAAATCCATAACGATAGGAACCGCGAAGAGCGAACCTGGCAAGCTCACCTACGGGCATATTGACGCCATGGATTTGCCAACCGGGATTGTTGATCAGATACCAGTGATAATCGCACAGGGAACCGAGGATGGTCCTACCTTCTTCTTGACGGCGAATATTCATGGAAATGAGCTGACTGGAATCGCAATCATTCATGAAGTGATGACCATAGACTTGGCCAAATCACTGAAGGGGACAGTTGTGGCTATTCCCACACAGAATCCAGCGGGCTTTCGTCGCTATGCACGATACCCAGATTACGACGAGAGGGATCCCAACAGAACATTCCCAGAGGGGAGGTTTGCTAAAAAGGAAGAAGATGACGAAGACAAGCAGTATCCAAAGCCCTATGAGCAGGTCGCAAAGAAGCTCTATGACTATTACGATAAGTATGCCGATTATCATCTTGACTTCCATAATCATACGTTAAGATCAATACCCTACTCGATTCTCGATCGTATCTTTTACAAAGATGACTCAGACAAAGAAGAAGCTGAGAAACTGGCAGAACAGCAGAAGGCCATGGTCGAAGCGTTCGGAATGGTCGGATCAGCTGACTTTCCTGCCAAGAAGTATATCAATTTGAAATATCATCGTTCTGCTTCTGGTGCCGTACTTAATTCTCTGCGAAGACCGGCATTTACTGTAGAGCTGGGAAGTAATAATGTACTTGTTCCGGAGATTGTTGCTGAATCAATTAAGGCTACACGAAATGTCCTGAGATGGGCAGGTATGCTAGATAGCCCAATGGAGGAGATATCCGATTTTGGTATCAAAAAGCCTCCATATCGAGTCAGGAGAATTGAGCATCCACGTGCGCCTGAATCTGGGATTGTTAAGCTTCTGGTTAATCCTGGTGATCTTGTGAAGGCTGGAGACCCCATCGCCAAGATTACCGATATCCATGGCAGGCCTATTGGAGATGGCTTCATTCGCACAGAACATGATGGCATCATGATTGCGCTAAGGTCCAAGATGGACGTCTATCCCAATGACATAGTTAGCGAGATGGGCATTGAGGATGATGAGCCTATTGTAGCGCAGTATCCACCTCCAAATGAATAGATGAATTCATAGAGTGTGGCAGTAGTGGTCGCTGTAATTCCCTCTGCCGAGGCCTTAAGAGGAGGCAGTACACCTCCTCTTGAGAGGATTTGCTAATGAAGCATATTTTGTCGAAATGGCCACTACTGACGATTGGTGGCTGTTTAGTAATCATTCTCTATATAGCATTCACATTCATCTCATGGGGATTCTATCCGGATAGCTATGGCCCATCCACACACTATCTTAGTCGTCTTGGAAACTTCAACTATAGCCCATTTGGTGCCTATTTCTACAATATTGGCTGCATTCTAACAGGTATCGCTCTATTTCCTTTCTACATCGGATTCTATCAATGGCATACAGATCGTCTGTATCAAAAGGTGCCTCTCATCACAGGTCAAGTTATTGGACTCTGCTCTGCAGTGGCTCTCATATTGATAGGAGTGTTTTCGGAGGACCAGGGGACTCCTCATATGGTGGCGTCCTCAACTTTCTTTCTCTTGAACTTCTTTGTGCTATTAATTGTCAACCTCGCACTTGTACTAAATTCAGATTTCTGGAAACTGATTGCGGTCTATGGGATTTCGATTGACTTCCTAACATTAGGTTTTCAGATATTCTTTGGTGGTCCACTTGTTGAGTGGTTCACCGTCTTTGGCTCACTCCTTTTCGTTGGTTTGCTTGTCATTAATACATTCCAGAAGAGGAACTTCCAACCTACTTGAATGTGGAATCAGCCCATTCGAATATAGGATTCAAACAGCCTTTTGGAAAAACTGCATGCCTGGCACCTTCAGCAACTAGGAACTCCTTGGTCTTTGATGGAATCTCCTCGAATAGGGCTCTGGCAGCATCGACTGCAAATAGCTCGTCCTCGTTTCCTATAGCTACGAGAACAGGGAATGGCATCTCAGAAGGAAAGCTGAAGTCCGACAAGACTGTTGTTCTCATAAAACGAAGTGTGTAGCTGAATGTAAACAAGGGATCTTCCAGCCCTACCATTCCCTCCCGACGATACTCCATAACAGGCCTGCTTGGAAAGAAAATTGAGCTAAGAAGAATCTTCAGCTTCTGCGCCCCACCTATGGAGGGATAAACTCCCGGCCGTGTATCTCTTGCCGCACTGAGAAATATCGCACCATCAATCTGGTTGATGCACGCACTCATTGCCAAGATAGACGAAAGAACACCGAGACTATGTCCTAGAATAACAATGCTGGGATGCCGTTCCTTCACGAATGCAATTGCTTCGCAGAGATCCTTCACGTATCTCTCTCTCCCAGGAGTGTCACCTCTATTTCCGTCAGAAAGACCATGGCCTCGGAGGTCCATTCCGAAGACCGCAAAGCCCCTTGAAGCGAACGGTGTCGCAATCTCGCTATAGGGACCGCTGTAGGCGGTAATTCCATGGAGAATGAGAATGGCGGTGCTTCTGGGTTGACCCTCAGGTTCCCACTCCCTAATGAAAAGAGTGACACCATCAGAAGTAGTCAAAAGACTGTGTTTTTCACCAAACTCGCTTCGCAGTTTGTGAATATCTAACATCATGGAACTCACCCACTTGAAACAACAAGAAGGAGAAAATGAACTAGATATATCTAGTGATTCTAGGGCCAGAGTCCAGCTTCAGTCAGCTTCTCTTTGAGCATTAGCTGACTCAGTCTTTCGAACTTATACACAGGATAGCAAATTAGCACGTCAATCGATTTGACAAATGGTGCATTCTTCAATGCCTTTGCAATTTCATCTGATTCCCTGAAATGCTCTGTAACGAATTTCGCAAATACCGTTGGCTCAATGGCTGAATGAAATGATAGCCAATACTCACTAGGATGATTGGATCGCAAATATTCATCCACAGCTTCTCTATCCGCCACCCGTTCGTCAATCTCAATCCTGGCGTAAAACTCCGTATCCTCTCCAGCACTTAGATTCCATCTAGCTGCAAGCCAGAACGCACCACTCTCCGTGATGTCTGATAATGCCCTTCTAACTCTCTTTGCTGAAAGCCCGGTATTGTTTGCTATATCCGTGATAGACATTCTGGCATCTTCTATTAACTGTCGCAGGACTCTCAGATGCAGCTTGCTCAGCTCGATTTTTGTGCCCTTTTGTCTGAGAAGGGTATGCAGCTCGACTTCTTGTACTGATTCAAGACCACAAAGAAACTTCCGCAGGTCCATCAATCCAGCAGCTCCGATATATTCTGCGAACACTAGATATGTACGCCCTTTGACAGATGCGATCAAGCCAGTCTGGACCACTCCGGGATAATCACCCATCTCCTTAAGGAGCGCCTCATCATCTTCAAGACCATCAGTGTGGAGAAGAGCAAGAAGAAATTCAGCTCCAGTCATTGCTGGCCTCATAATGACAACAAATTCCTCTATGACACCTTGTTCGACAAGTTTCGTGACTCTTTTCCTAACTGCATTTGCAGTCATCCCAAGCTTATGCGCAAGCTCTTGGAATGTCGCTCTGCAATTCTCATCGAGTTCTAGTATGAGTTTCTTGTCTATTGTATCCAGCAGAACCACCTTCTTGCTGTGCTCAGGCAGCGTTGACGGCGAAGAATATATTTCTTCGCGAATTCTGCGAACGAAGAGACCCATTGGAAGGGACCACAATGTCCAATAAACGCAATGAAGAGTCATGGGACAAGTTGTCTGACCACTACCAGGCTGCTCAGATAATCTCGCTGGAAAATATCCATTACAATGCCTATGGCCCAGGAGAACGTGAGCTTGGAATAATTGGAAACGTGAAAGGACTTGATGTTCTTGAGGTCGGCTGTGGAGGAGGCCAGAACAGCATTGTACTGGCCAAATGGGGTGCCAAGTCTGTGGTTGGACTAGACCAATCAGACAAACAGCTTGAGTATGCTAGGCGAGTTGCAGACAGCGTTGGCGTTGATGTTAGCTTCATCAAGAGTGATATGGAGGACATGTCTGTTCTTGAGGATGCCACCTTCGATCTAATTGTATCAATGCATGCCATGAATTATGTGTCTGATATTCAGAAGGTCTTCAATGAATGCTCACGAGTACTTAGAGTTGGTGGCAGATTTGTGACATGTATGAGTCATCCAATTTGGCTCGTATTCGGTGAGGCGATGGAGCTCAATGACCTCTCAAAGATAGTCAATTACTTCAAGGACGAGCGAGAGATCTGGGATTGGACGGACTATGATGGAGAGTCCATAGCTACCTTCGAGTCCACAGGTTGGCGTCTAGGCCAGATAATCAACGGTCTGATTTTTGCAGGGCTCAGAATCGAAGGCATCTATGAACCAAGAGGGTACAATCGGAAGGAAATTGAAGCAGTGCCCCCAGAGGCTATGCCCTATCGTGAGTCCAAGGATCCCTATTATCCATTTATTGATACTAACCAGATCTTTCCCAACTCAATCATTGTTTCAGCAAAAAAAGAGAAACATAACAGCATTTGATAAACGATTGCTCATTGAATGGGAGAGAACTCGAGTGGTTCTCTCCTACTTCTGCTCCGAACTAGTGAAGTAGTAGGCGATGTTTGCTCCAGTCTGCACGGTCTGCATCGATCCAGGTGTGCCAAGAATGTCACCACATGGATATGCCCATATGTAGCCATCAATAGGTATGGTGACCTCCTCGAGAACATCTCCATATAGATCGTATATCTCAGCAAACTTCTCCCCTTTCTTCAGGAACTCCCCGGGTGCCCTCAGAAGGCGTATCAGCCCGCCTCTATTAGCCCGCAAGATGCCCTCCCACTTGCATGCACCTTTGATGATGGGAAAGCCCTCCTGAGGTTCGATTTCGCCATCCAGCATATCGAAGGCTTTCATGATGTTGAGGACCCCTCTCACACCTGCGGTGGTTGAAGGCTCAGATATCCATCTTCCATCAATGAGTTCCATAAGAAGGTCAGGAACTCCTTTCTTGGCAACTAGATTCGCAAGAGTTGGTGGTGAATCCTCTTCGAAGGGGGTTTCATCAACAATAGTAGTGACTCCAAATGCCTTTGCCATCTTCCACAGGGCATCTTTGGTCTTGGGATTTCCAACCAGGATTTCTTGAAAGATGAGAGAATCAGGGCGGGTGTTGCAGTGAATATTAATTACCATATCTGCCTTGGACCATGCTTCAGTCCATAGGGCGTGAGCGAGGCGTTCAGTCGCTGTACCATCAGGCTTGTCTGCTGTGAGTGGACTTGCACTTCCTCCACCTCCGAGGTCCTGATTGTCAATCCAAGACAAATATTGGTGATGCATGTATGCCAGAGGGTTCTCCACAGGAATTCCTATGATAGCACCTCGCAGCTGCTTTGGATTCACTCTCTCACGCATGACCTGGTGTATGACCTCAATTCCTTGTATCTCAATGCCATGCTGTGTTGATACCACCAAAAGTGTCGGTCCATCCCGGGTGCCATTCATCACCAGAACAGGGATGTCAATTCGGTCAGATGTATTGAGTTCAATACCTTTAATGACACCCCTTGCCAATTCTCCTCTCTTTGCTTCCGCTGTTCCAACGGTCAGTGTATCTGACATCTTCATCACAAGAAGAGGTAAACAATTCCTCCATCATATTCCTTCCGGACAGGCTAGACTTGCAGATTGGGCTCACGTTCTAGCTCTTCAACATCAATTCTTGGCTCAATGCTCCTAGTAATGAGCACTATGAGAATACACACATTGATAGCTATTACTGAGAGAAGCAGTGGGAGGCCCTGAAATGCATCGTAGATGAATCCAGCAGGAATTGGACCGACTGAGATGAATAGGAATACAACGACCATAGTCAAGCTCAGCATCTTCCCCAAATCTGGCCGAGGTAGTGATTTCAGGATGTAGGTGCCAAGGATGGAGAACCATAGGGTATCATTGATAGTCTTCAAAGCTGTAGCAATGAAGGCTAGTGAGAAGACTACGCTTAGACCTGGAAACACATTGTCAGCTGCAACCAGCCACTCAATAGGAGCTATATAGGGCACTTGCACAGCTAGCACTAGAAGGCCAACCGCTATGGGCATAACAGCGTAGACAGCAATTGTAAGCTCCCTTCCTCCTCTCTGGTCGAATACACGACCGAGATATAGCGTCAATGGTACTGAGAATGCAAGGGTTACCAAAATCATGAGATTGATCTCACCTATTGAGAATGAGAGAGTCTCATTGACAAAATACCAACTCGCGAACCTATAGAAGGAGTCACTAAAAGCATCTAAACCGATTATAAGGACGAATACGGGAAAAACCTTGAACAGGAGCTTCAGGCCGCGTACATTTTCGCTAAGAAAGTCCCGCAGAATATTGCCTTCCTTCTTGATCCGTTCCGGTCTTGGAAGAGATTTCAACACGGTGAACCTAATGAGCGCAGAGATCAGAAACAGAATCCCTGCCGCAAACATCAGCATCTGCATTACAGCGACAAATGGAGTCCCAATGTCCAACAAGATTGTTACAACGAACAGCGGCACCAGACCCCAAGTTGTACCTAAAGTGAACAGGCTATTTGCGACTCCACCCAGTCTTCTGTCAATCTGTTCCATACTATAAGCTTGTCCACCGGTGCTAGTGAAAGAAGAAAATCCAAAGATTAGGATTGCAATAACTATTGCAATAATCTCTGTTGCAAAAGAAAGCATGATGAATGCGATTCCATTGATCGTCAAGGTTATTCCTGAGAGTTTCCGACGGTCGAAGTTATCTGCTATATATCCAGAGAATGTTGTGCCAATCATGTTCACTACAAACATAAGTGAGATTACGATGCCAACCATGATGTATGATACACCAATATCACGGAAATAGAGAGTGAAGTACTGGTTCAGCACATTCATACTACTGTAGATCCAAACTGTCCCAAGATAGATAGCCCAATTTCGATTGCTTAAGACCTTCTTGACTGATTGCCACCAAGATAAAGCTGAAACATCGTCTTCCTCAGCCTTCTCTTGTATTACGGGCTCTGCTGCGACATTTTCCTGAAGGTCATCCATTTCCAGAATCAGCCTTGTCGTGCTGTCCTCCTAGATGGAGGTTAAAGAAACCCCCATCTTTTTTGTTATAGATGTTCGGATGTGTGACGAAGAATAGGCCGAACTGTTTATGTCATTGAAGTAAAACGAGTTGGAACATATAACAGAGTCAACCTCGGAAGTGATTGGTAATGGGCCATGAGTATGATATTCTGGTAAAGAGCGTGACCATCTTTGATGGAACTGGTAGCTCCGGATTCAAGGGAGATATTGGTATCCGCGATGGGCTGATCGCCGACATTGGAGAAATTAGGATTGACTCAAAGATAATCATTGAAGGCGAGGGACTTGCCTGCGCCCCGGGTTTCATTGACATGCATAGTCATAACGATATGGCGCTGCTATTTGATAATCGACTCGAGTCCATGATTAGACAAGGCGTTACTACTTCTGTCATTGGCAATTGTGGTTTTTCCTTGGCTCCTGTGATCGAAGAGAGAATCGACTTAATGAAGAAGGAGATTGAGCTCTTTGCACCCCCAGGCCAAGATGTTAGCATCACGTGGAGGACCTTCAAAGAATACCTCGAATCCTTGGAATACAACAAGGCTTCCATGAATATCGTGCCGCTGGTTGGATTTGGAGCTGTACGCATAGCGGCTGGGCCGGGATATGAGAATCGTAGTCCCACCTCAGACGAGGTAGAAGGAATGAAGATACTGGTAAAAGAAGCAATGAATGCAGGAGCATTTGGGTTAAGCACGGGGCTCATCTATGCCCCTCAGGTCTATGCAGACACATCAGAGATTCTGGAACTGGCTAGGGTAGTAGCTCAATACAGCGGACTCTATTTCTCGCACATCAGAGGAGAAGGGGCAACTCTGATTCAGGCAGTAAGGGAGCTGATTAGCATTGTAGCGGAGTCTGGATGCAGAGGGGGGCAGATTGCCCATCACAAGGTTGCGGGCAAACCCTTCTGGGGCGCCAGTGAAATTACATTGAGGATGATTGCGGAAGCCAATGAGAAGGGGCTTATGATCGCATGTGATCAATATCCCTACAATCGAGGAGCAACGTCGCTCATAACTGTACTACCACCTTGGGTCCATGAGGGAGGAATTGACGCGATTCTTGAGAATCTGCAAGATACACATATTCGGAAACAGATTGAAAATGACGTTGAGACTGGGATTGAGGGCTGGGAGAACATAATCAAGGAGGCTGGATGGGAGGGCATCTATATCTCATCCACCAAGACAGAGAAATGGGCAGGTATTGAGGGACATAGCCTTCAAGCCATCGCTGTACAGCGCGGATATTCCAATCCCTTTGAAATGCTTGTCGAGCTCCTTCTAGATGAGAAAGGTGAGGTTGGAATGACAATGGAGAGCATGGGAGAGGAAGACATCCACAGAATTATGAGGTCTCCATATACAATGGTTGGAACTGATGGAGAAGGGGTATCCCCGACAGGGGTTTTGGGATATGGAAAACCACATCCACGCTTCTATGGTACCTACCCACGAATTCTAGGGAAATATGCTAGAGAGGAGGGTCTCTTGACGCTTGAAAGTGCAATCTGGAAGATGACAGGATTCCCTGCAAAACAGCTTGGACTTAGTGACAGAGGGAAAATTCAAGCAGGCATGGTTGCAGACCTTGTCGTGTTCGATCCAAAGACCGTGATTGATAGAGCAACATTCACAGACTCCCATCAGTTTCCCGAGGGCATTCATGAAGTCTTTGTAAATGGAACACTAGTTGTGAGCGATGGAAAACAGACAGACGAGCTACCTGGAGTTGTACTTCGTCACAGCATCTAGGGTAAACTAGTTTACCCAAAGAATAAATCGCAGCTGGGTAGTGAATCAATCGCATTTAGCAAGGTGACTCTCATGGCGATCGAGAAGTACAAAGAAAGGACTCCATCCTCCAAGAATCTCTGGGAGAGAGCTGTGGGTCTTTTCTGTGGCGGAATCAACCATAACATCAGAACTTTCGGGCTTGACAGCTGTGGAGCTTATCCACCTTATATCAAACGAGGAAACGGCTCACATGTGTGGGACATTGATGGCAATGAGTACATTGACTGGTGGATGACACATTACTCTCAAATCCTTGGTCACAATAATCCAGCTGTGCGAGAGGCTCTTGCAGCACAGATTGACCAAGGGATACATTTTGGTGGTCTCAACGAGCAGATGGTTCTGCTAGCGGAGAAGCTCAAGGAGGCGGTCACTTTCCTTGAGAAGATGCGATTCTGTTCAACAGGTGCAGAAGCAACGATGTATGCCACTCGACTAGCGCGGCTCTTCACTAAGAGGAAGCTTGTAGCAAAGACCCTTGGTGGCTGGCATGGCGGCAACGATGCTTTGGCATATCACCTCAAAGCACCATACACCGATGATGCATACTTCAATGGCGTTTCATTCAACTTCAACGACAAAGACAGCTTTGACATTCTTATGAAAGAACATGGGACTGAGCTTGCTGCTGTGATAATCGAGCCCGTCCTCGGAGCGGGCGGTGCAGTTCCTCCTGATGCTGACTTCCTGCCATACCTTCGTGAAGAAACTGAGAGTCGGGGAATCCTACTAATCCTCGACGAAATCATCACCGGCTTCAGATTCTCATATGGATCCGCAGGGGAGAAAGAATTTGGTGTCATTCCAGATGTCATGACAATGGGGAAGATCATTGGCGGCGGAATGCATCTGGGTGTCTATGGCGGACGCGAGGATGTAATGAGCCTTGCTACTCCTGGGGCAGAGGGTGGTCGATGGGTTGGTGGAGGAACTTTCTCAAGTCATCCATTGGCAATGACCGCAGGATGTGCGACACTCGACCAGCTCAAAAAGAAGAAAGATGAGTATCCAGCTCTGAGCAAGAGATGCACGGATTTCAGAAATGAAATAAACAAGGTCTTTGACGAACACAAATACAAGGCAGTATCCACGGGTCATGGGTCTCTAATCTATATACACGCGCTTTATAATAGGATGGAGAAACCTCCACGCACGGGCACGGATATTGGCAATCAACTGGACCACGATGCGCTCGATAAGTTCCAAAGCCTCTTGATGCAAGAGGGAGTCTATGGTTATCATGGGCTTGGAGCGATGTCCTTCTCTCATACAAAGGATGACATTGAGAAGACGCTTTCCGCGATTCGAGCAGTGGTAGCAAAATGAGGTGAAAAAATGGAGTTCAAGATTGAGCCAATAGGATTTGTGAAGAAGCACGACGATGGGAGGATATTCCTGCAGATTGGCTCTAAGTTCTGGGATGGTACATTGAATGTAGACAAGTTCTCGCACATTCACGTGATATGGTGGGCGGCTGGCTTTGACATGCCTGAGTATAGAACGCATCTGCAGGATGTTCCCCCTGCTGAAGGAGCAGAGCTATCAGGTGTCTTTGCTAGCCGCTCTCCTGCAAGGCCAAACCTCCTTTGCCTTTCCATCGTGAAACTTCTTGGTCTGCATGAAGAGCAAAAAGCCATAGAGATAGACCAGATAGATGCCAAGGACGAAACTCCTATTGTGGATATCAAACCCTATCTCCCATCGTCCGACAGAGTTGATGATGCATTGGTCCCTGAGTGGTTCAAGGATCTCAAGAAACGATACACAAAATGAGTCGAGTTTCTAAAAACAGTAAAGGTGTGAGAGTGCTCATGCCCCAAAGAACACAAGCACGGGCTCACTAGAAGCGCTAAGAAGAAAGAGCTCCAAAAGAGCCATCTCAACTACCCACTCTTATACTGGTAAGCCCATGCGATGGCTCTGGTACTCTGGATCTGCTTTCCAATTGCCTTCTTCCTGTTCTCATTCTTTTCTATTGCCATAATGACCTACTTCCTTTTTGCTTGTCCAGACATGATCATCCGCACGAAAGAGGCCATCATCTATGCCTCCGCAAAGTAGTCGTAGTAAATCGACTCATGCGTGAAGCGCCTTCCAATTCGCCTGCCAATCCTCTTTGACTGATTGCGATTTATCCTGTCTGTCATTCATCTCACCTCGTGGCTGTCACCGCCCGGTTTCCCGCGCGCTTTCAGTATTCCACGTAATAGTATTACATGTTATTCTATATAAGTATTGTGGAATTGTATTATGACTGTCATTCAACGTCATATCACTTGTACAGACTTGACCAAAACGCCACACTAGGCCAGTTAGACCTTCCCGTGTAATCGCGATAGATCGATTCATTCTTGTAGCGCTTGGCAATACGCCTGGCAATCCGATTCCACCATTTGCGATTCTTCTTGTTAGTCATCCATCTCACCTCGCGACTGTACCGCCGAATACCAGCGGATTTCAGTCTTTCATGTAATAGTATTACGTATTACATTATATAAATATTGTGAATGAAGAATTGACGCGCCTGCAGAATTGCGTTGAACGAAAACGAGAAGTCACTACTTGAGTCCACAATATGTGAACCTTAATTGTGAGCCTAGATAGTGGCTATGTGTTATATTCTGACTCGGTATGTTTTCAACAGTGATAGACAATGATAGGTAGCGAAACGAGAAACATTCGTTCGGAGAGTGTAGTCAATCTAGTTGACCTTGTGGAGAACAATGTCAGTTCAATCGACATGTTGAGCTCGCGGATTGGCTTATCACCTGAAGAAACTCAGAAGATGCTTATGGAGCTGGTAGAGGAAGGCAAGCTATCTGGAAGACTGACATCAGATGGAAGCCGCTTCTACAGATCTGATGCCAAGACATCCGATGCACCAACCATCGCGTCTGCTCCTGAGCCTGTGATTGAAAGGAGGGACACCAGACCTGGACTCATCATCATGCTATCCGGGATCATCATGTTCATCGCGGGGAATATTCTGGTCAATCTAAATGTTGAGTTCAGCTTGCTTTGGAGTATTGGCTCCGCAATTATCTTCCTTGGACCTCTGGTCCTTGTCGCTGGCATGTACTACGTGAGTAGGTTGAATCCTCCTCAGAAGCTAGGCTAGGGTAAGACGGCAATTCAACCCCTCACACAGCTTTATTAGCAAAACAGAGTGGTCTAGGAGTGCAGGTAAGACGAGCCTGTCGTCACCAACGAATACGATCCCGATTCCCGGGCCGATTCCCGGATGACCCCTACTCGTTTTGTAAACCTGTTAATCCGAAACCAGAGTGAATTAACATGAGCGAACCGGAACCTGTTCTTGCTATCATCTCAGACCTTAAACCCCGTATGAAGAACCTAACAATCTCGTTCAAGGTCCTATCAAAGGGCGAGGCTCGCGAGGTGACCTCAAGGCATGATGGCGAAACCCATCGTGTTGCAGATATTGTCATTGGAGATGCCAGTGGCACAGTTGTAATGCCTCTGTGGGATGACTCCATTGACGCACTAGAGGTTGGCAAGACCTACAAGCTTGAAAACGGATATACTGGACTATTTCAAAGGAATCTTCGGCTCAATATTGGAAGATATGGTATTATCAATGAAGCTGAGGAGCCAATTGAAGAAGTCAACGAGGAAAACGACGTCTCAGCCGAAGAGCATGAACGTCCACCAAGAAGATATGGCGGACGTGGCGGCGGCGGAGATTACAGAGACCGTCGCGGTGGTGGCGGCTACAGAGATAGACGTGGCGGCGGCGGATATCGAGATCGCGACCGTGATCGCAGATATTAGAGCTTGCTATAATTTGGAGGCATAGACGAAGTCAACGCCTATGCCTCTAATCTCTTCTTTCTCATTCTCTCTGCTCTCACTCTTGAATCGATTCAGCAGATTCATAATAGTTGGTCAGGAGTTCCTGCATAAAGTCAGAGCCTCTTTTGATGATCACCATAGGATCACTTACTATGAATGAGAATCTGTAAGTGATGGCAGCAACTGGCTTGGCCCACACGATATAATTGGGGCGTGTTAGGAATACATTCGACCACTTATCACAGACTTTTTCAAAAGTCTTCAGTATCGCCATGTGATCTTGATTCATATGGACATTAATGTCGAAGGTATATCTATACGCGAATTCTTCTGATGTAAGCATTTTGAGCTGTTTCCATGCTTCATCAAGTGTTTCTCGGTATGAATGCCTAGTATTTGCTTCTGCTTCTTGAAGGGCCTCTTCCTGTTTCTTCTCAATGTATTTCGACAGGTCTATCCTGAAATTTGTGACCTCACTACTGACAACTTTATTGTTCGGCACAAGCTGAATGTTTTCATCAGTCAATAGAACGCGAGTGTAGTTGAGAGTAATTTCCCGGACTATTCCTTCGACTGAACCAATCCGCACGTAGTCTCCTACTCTGAAAGGTCTAGCAGTTAACACATAGAGACCGCTCACAATATTGCTAAGGGCAGTTGAGAAAGCGAGACCGAGTGCAGTACCAAAAATCGCTGATATTGAGAGTATTGCTGTATAGCTCGCTTCAAAGAAGCTAACTAGCATTAAGACTGCAAACATGAAGAAGATAAGCCTGAGAATGAGAACAAGTCCAATTGTAGCCTCCCTTCCCATTCCAAGAGCTAGCAATGATCTCTTTGCCAGTCTTGTCACAATAATGTAGATCAACCCGATAACGATGAGTGTGGCTACGAGGAAGACATAGGGTGAAATTTGATTCCAGTAGAATTGTAGATAGCCAATCGGATCGATTAAGAAATCGGGAGGAGTTTCCTGCATCATCTGAATTCATTTCTCGTGTCGGAATATTCACCTATTTCAATTCTCCCAAAGGACTCAGGGGTACAGACCTCATTCAATTGATAGTCTTATTAGAGAAAGATGCGCAAGTTCACATGTCAAGAGGAACTGAGGGTTAGACTTGAATCGAAGTTTCCTGGCCAAGACTATCATCAGGATGATTGCCATTCTAATTGTACCTCTTGCTCTAAACATTGATTTTGGTGTTCCCATATCTTTTCAATACGTATCCCTAATCTTCTCATTTGGAATGTACCCATACTATGACTACTACATGCAGCCTCCATTCTTTTCTCCAATTTCCTTCGATTTCCTTACAATTGGGCTGGCATTTGCCGTGTGCTTTCCTGGAATCTATTTCACTAGATGGCTGACTCAGCAACCTAGGGAAAAGGCAATCAAGAAGATGGCATTAGCTGCGGCGGTTTTCATATCACTCATAGTATATCCTCTATCGATTCTTGTGCCCTATGGAGGCCCGTATGTACCAATGCCATACTATGTAGGTTCCATGATTCAATCGATTGTTCCATGGGTGATAGCAGTGTTTGTGGTCCTTCCAGTGTTGGGTCGGCAGGGTTCGTATATTGATTCTGACAGAAAAGCAGCGTACTTCTCTCAGACACCCGAGTCCTTGATTCATGAAGGGGGCATTCGCCCAGGCAGATTCGGGATTCTAAGTTATATCTTAGGGATAATAGCACTCTGCTTCCCAAGCATTGCATATTTCTACTCTTACTTCAGTCCCTACGAGACGGGATTGAATTTTGGTATGATAACAGCAATCTGGATAGGATACTATTCGTCAGGCTTTGGATATGGTTACTTTTCATTCTACATAATGCCCGCATTTGGCGTGATTTTGACATATTTGATGAATATTTTCTCGCTTGTATTTGCATATTCAGTTCTTCAATATATACAGACTCACACTGAAAAGACGAGGGTTCTTGCCTATGCTGCACTATCGATTATAGCGCCAGCTGCCTTCTTCATGATTATATCGCCATTTATGACAGCTTTCCCAATCCCCGTGTTGATTGTGTTAGGTTTTCTAGTTGTCTTTCTCCAAAAGCAGGTTCCTCCCAGGCAGACCATTTGGGAAGATAGGGCAGTCCAGATGTGGTTTGAGAAGGACCCAGAGATTGTGGTAATGGGCAACCCGCCATCAGGAAAGCAGGCTATTCATTCCGAAGCTCACGTCACTGTAAGAGTTCCTTTTACTTATCTGATACTCTCGAAACTAAGGAGCCTGCGGTCACCGAACATTAAATCTGCACCTGATACTAAATCGAGCTTAAAATCTCCGAAAATGGAATCATCATCGGAGATTAGTACGAGCTCAGAATCAGATCCTCATAAGGCAGATTGGGCCAAATCTGACGACTTGTGGGTGACAGATGAAGGATAATTGCCCTCCTATCGTTCCTCGAAGACCAGTGTCTTCACGACTACTGGAACCACGACGTTTTCGATTATAGGCTCGCCAATGTCGACGAAATCACCTTCATGCAGAGATATCTCATCAATGGAAAGAATCTCATTGGTCACCCCAGTCTCGCGCTTAATCACATTTCCGACACTATTGCCTATATCTGTGTCAAAGCACATCAAAATAGGCGAACCATTAGCAGTGGTTCTAGGCAAACCAGCTACAATACCCTTGGCAAATTCGGTGAGGCTCTCATAGGATGGACGAACTGCATCCTCAAAAGCAAGAATAAGAGGGTCAATGCCTTCCTTGATATCAAATCTCTTGAGAGCATTCTGGATTGCATCTCGCACTTTCTCCATTGATGTCTTTCCTTTCGGTACATGGGGAGTGATGACGGGCAGATTCCTCAGAGGATATTCTAGCCCTGAGGAAAGAAAGGTTGTTGACCCGCTCACTTGAAGACTTGATTGGCCTGCTCCAATTACAGTTGCGCGGATGCGGTGTTCTGGCTCCGCCATGGGAATCTCGTATTTATCGACCAATTTCATAATTGATTGAGCCAGCAATCGTCCTAAATCATTATACTCATTGATTTCTAGCCCATAGATAAACTCCGCAACGCCGCCTGAAAACATGACTTCATCCACTTTGTCCTTGAAGTCAAGAGGTGTCGTCATCATGAGCGACTTTGTGATCTCTGACTCCTGCTTCCCTTCCAATGCTTCAATTAGGGCATCTGCGAGTGCTTGTGCTAGCAATCGCTTTGATGGTTCGTCAAGATACTGGCCAAGCCTCAGAGTAAGGCCGACCTTTTCGCCAATTCGCTTTCCGGTTTCTTCGAGTCGGATGATAGTACCTGCGTTATCTGTAGCTACCAAACGACCACCGACATTAATCGCTGCGGTCGCGACTACCTTCCCATCTCTGCAGACTGCAATGTTAGATGAGCCACCCCCGATATCGCATGACAGAATAGTCAGACCCGTTTCTGCCGACTTCATCACAGCTCCAGCACCGTGAGCCGCCAAGACACTCTCAAAATTGGGGCCTGCTGTTGCTGCCACGAATTTGCCAGTTTCACCTGCGAGAGCTTCCACGATTTCCTCAGCGTTCTCTTTGCGAGCGGTTTCTCCTGTGATAATCACAGCACCTGTATCGATTTGAGTAAGCTCGAAACCAGCATCAGCGTAGTCTGCAAGAATGAGATTCCTGAGTGCCTCAAAATCGATTGTGTCTGGGTCAGAGAAGGGCGTGAAATGAATGGGCCCCTTGTGAAGCACTTTCTTCTCTTTGATTTCAAACTTCTCAGTACGGCTCTTTAGGTCTCTTTCAAGAAGGATGCTACTAAAGACGACATGTGATGTAGAAGTGCCAATATCGACGCCAACGCTTGTCAACAATTTTTGGTGGGTCTTTATTCGCATGGTAGAATTCGCCGTCCCGGATGATTCTGGGCCAACACGCAGCTCCTTTTAGGTTTGCCATCAAGACATTATCATTCGATTGCCATGTGCGATGGCTTATATTGGTCATGCATCATTCGCATCAAGACTAAACATGGATGTTCTGGAAGCAATTAGAAACAGGAGAAGCATCAGGAAGTACAAAGACACTGAGGTCGAGGATGACAAGGTGAATGTGATTCTGGAGGCTGGACAATGGGCACCCTCTGCCTCAAACAGGCAGCCCTGGCATTTCATAGTAGTCCGTGACAAGGCAACTCGTGAAAAACTCGCTGATGCTCACACATATGGACGATTCATGAAGGAATCACCTGTCGTCATTGTGGTCCTTGGTGAGCCAGCCCGACACCAGAGATATAATTTGGCTGATCCTCACAATGCTGTTCAAAACATGCTATTAGCCGCTTACGGGCAGGGATTGAGCACATGCTGGATGGGGGTACGCGACACAGACATCGAGCCTGTATTCCGGAAACTCTTGAACGTGCCTGATGGTCTTAGAGTTGTTTGCTCAGTTTCAGTAGGTTATGGTGACCAAGAAAGAACAAGCAATCGACGCTCGCTAGATGAAATTGTTTCCTGGGAGACCTTTGGCGGAAAGAGAAGCTAAGTCATTGCGAGGGGGATTGGATGAAGCGTGGCGAACACGATCTAGGCACTCTTCTAAGGTCTATGGAACCCACATTGTCAGATGTAGAATACGTGTTTGTTTCGGTGGAAGAGAGTCTTATCGAAGACCTCAAAGACGACGCACTTCTTATGTTCAGAGAAGATGAGGGAGTCAGCTTCATTCTTGAGAGAGGCATAGCTGATTCCCGTGGGTTAGAGTATCTAGCGACTTGGGCTTTGATCACATTGTCAGTCCACTCAGACCTTGAGGCGATTGGATTCATTGCAAAGGTATCGACGGAGCTCGCCAAAGAAGGAATTAGCGTGAATGTAGTTTCAGCCTACTACCATGACCATCTCTTTGTGCCCTTTGAAGATGGCGAGGAAGCATTGGAGGTGCTTCAAGCCCTCTCGGACAATCCTTAGCTACGTTTGGATAATTACCTCCGAGGCCCTCTTGCCGCTCATCTCTTCGATATCAATGCGTCCAATGCCCACTCGCTTGACTGATTTGTCTGTCACCTGCTCTGCATAGACTTCGTCCGGTGCTTCCTCTAATTGATCAATCATCACTCTCAGAGCATGCCTCTTCTCATTCTCATCGGTAATGAAAATGACTCTCCCCCTGAACTGAGTAGTCGCATACAGATGGTCACATTTGCCCGTGGCATATCCGTCGTCCTTCAGAGCCTGTCCCCAAACCAGGTTGTTCTGTTTTAGAATGTCGACCTTCTTCCCCTCTTGAGCACAATGGAAGTAGATACAGTTATTCTCAACATCAAAGCCGTGACTCAACGTCGCTAGGTATGGCTCATCATCAAGACACATAGCTACAGTGATGTATTTTGCCTGCTTCAGAATAGCAATCATTTCTGCAGTTTCAGTAATCTCCTTCTCTTTTCTTCGAATGCCTCGCATCGTATCACGACCAAGGTTGCTAATGTTTCATCTTTCAGGTTCCTTTTGAACCAAACATGGTTGATAGGTGAATCAGTAGCTGCCCGATGATATATGTCAATCCGACATACGGACCAGAGAGGAAGCTTGCATCTGTCATCATATGATAGCCAAGCAACCAATCTGAGAAGAAGAAGAAGAGAAATCCAATTGATAAGCAGAAGGTAAATGTGAATGGAAAGTCATCAAACCACTTTGTGATAGCAAACGCCAAAACCGTTCCAATAAGAAGACCATAGCCTAGCATTCCAATTCCTAGCTCGAACATTGCTGGATTGAAGACTGTCGTCACGAAAAATAAAACCACGAGAACAGAAACCACTAGCCACATTGCAAGATTCTTTGTGATCAATCTGGACTGATTTTTCCCTGGAGATCGGAGGAGCATGCTAGATCTATCTCGAAGGCCCAGGAGATAGAAAATATGACCAATCCCGAAAAAGATTATGCCATTCAAGACAGGGATTGGTGTGATACGGAAGATATCCGCCATCAAGAAATCGCCAATTGAGCCAAAAATCATTGCTGCTAGGAGAAACAATGCATAGCGTGACCACTCTTGAGATTGAACATCAATATAGTTGATAATAGCCAGCATCACTAGAGCGATTGAGGCACCTAGAAACCAGGGATTTGTTATTCCTGTAAATGCAGCAATTGCTTCCAGTCCCAAGATTACAATAACAGCAAGAACTCGGATGTAATCCATTTGTGAACTCAGGAACTTGTTACTCATCTAGAAATCATACTCCTGGAAAATACTGATTCACTGATTCGAGTCATTCGTCAATGGCGAGGATTAAGCTTTTCGAATGTCGTCAATGAATGAAAGCAATCCTTTTCTGCAGGATGCAGAGCCTTCCAGCTATGGTAGGCTTTTCTGATGTTGAAGCTGCATATGGGAGAATCAAAGATTCTGTTGTAAAGACTCCCGTCATGACTTCAACTACCATTGATAAACTCACCAGCTCCGAGGTCTTCTTTAAGTGTGAGAACTTCCAGCGCGTTGGAGCGTTCAAGTTCCGCGGCGCCTTCAATGCGATTTCATTGCTGGGCGAAGAGGAGCGCAAGAGAGGGGTGATAACTCATTCCTCGGGGAATCACGCTCAAGCTCTAGCACTAGCGGCATCAAAACAAGACGTGAGATGCACGGTGGTGATGCCAAGCAGTTCTCCTGCAGTGAAGATGGAAGCCACCAAAGGTTATGGTGCAGAGGTCGTGGTATGTGAGCCAACATTGGCATCCCGGCAGAGCACTGCTGCGGCGTTAATTGAGAAACATGGATATACTCTCGTACATCCCTATGACAACCCCAACATAATTGCTGGAGCAGGGACAGCTGCATACGAGCTCATTAAGGAAATAGGATCTCTTGACATAGTTTTCGTGCCTGTTGGAGGCGGAGGGCTATTGAGCGGCACTTCCATTGCTACCAAAGGTCTCCTGCCTGAGGCTCATGTCATTGCAGGAGAACCAAAGGGTGCTGATGACGCGTATCGATCATTTACAGCTGGAAAGATTCACCCCTCGGTGAATCCACACACCATCGCTGATGGACTTCTAACTTCACTCTCCGAATTGACCTTCTCAATAATCCGGAAGAATGTAGACAGAATAGTCACAGTGAGTGATCAAGAAATCGTGAGAGCAATGCGTCTGCTCTGGGAAAGAATGAAAATCGTCGTAGAACCCTCAGGTGCCGTTTCTCTTGCGGCTCTTTTGCAGATATGCGATCAGCTGAAAGAAAGACGGATTGGAGTCATTCTTAGCGGAGGAAACGTGGACTTGGAGCCGTTCTTCTCACAGTATGCCGTCTAGGCTACCTCATCATCAATAAGAAAGCCTTCATCCACAG
The DNA here is from genome assembly GCA_048885865.1 of Candidatus Hermodarchaeota archaeon. Lineage (GTDB taxonomy): Archaea > Asgardarchaeota > Thorarchaeia > Thorarchaeales > Thorarchaeaceae > SMTZ1-83. Next base: position 177,562 of record JBHLLF010000001.1, on the reverse strand, counting down.
CTTCTGCAATCAATGTTTGGGCATATTCCCAAAGTTTCTCTGAACCAATCTTCAGGGGTTTCTTCTTGTCCACAATCTGAGATTTGACAATACCATGCTTCTTCCATGACCATCCCTTATTGTGAAAGCTGAGGATGAGAGGCTGAATTGCATCCATAGCAAAAGCGAACTTGGCTTCTGGACTTTCTCGTGCCTCATATTCCTCCCAAAGCAAGAGCATTTCTTTGGCTTGGTCGTCGGGTAGCAATCCAAATATCCTTGCTGCAGCTGCTTGCTCTCTTCTGGCTTTAGTGGAATTGCCCATGACATCGTAGAGAAATGTGTCACCAGCATCTATCTCTACAAGGTCATGGATTAGAAGCATCTTAACGACTTTGAGAAGGTCAAGATCCGGAGTATTGGAATATTCCGAGAGAAGGACAGCCATGGCTGCAATGTGCCAGGAGTGCTCAGAGTCGTTCTCTTGCCGTGTGCCATCAGTCAAGGCGGACTGCCGAACAACATGTTTGAGTTTGTCTATCTCCACAATAAAACGCATCTGCTGAGAAAGCCTGTCAAAATCGGTCAAATGTGTTCCTCCAGAATACTCGCTTGGCCTATAGATGGTCCATATCACTCTGTTGGAAGAGCAATAGGTTCGGTCAACTCCCCGTCCGCGAATAATTCGTCCAATAGTATAAAGGACTGGAGAAATGCAAAAACAGTTTCGGATAGTAAAGACTCGGGAAACAAGTTGGAACGCTGGATAATGCACGTAGATATGGATGCGTTCTTTGCCGCGGTAGAACAGTACCGAAATCATCCTGAGTTAGCTGGATTGCCAGTCTGCGTGGGTCATGATCCAAAGGGTGGTCGTGGGCGAGGCGTGGTGAGAACCGCGTCCTATGAAGCAAGGGCATTTGGCATTCACTCGGGGATGCCGGTTTCGAAGGCATATCGTTTATGTCCAGATGCTGTTTTCGTGTCTGGCGAGTTCTCATCATACAGTGAAGCTTCTGCAGAAGTAATGCATGTCCTTCGAAGCTTCTCAGACGAAGGCAGGGTGCGAAGAGCCAGCATCGATGAGGCCTACATAGAAGCAACTGAGCTTGTTCGAGACTATGAAGGGCCCTACTCATTAGCACAGACGATCCAAAGTGAAATCCGATTGCAGACAAAGCTGCCTTGTTCAATAGGTGTAGCTCCGAACATGAGCGTAGCCAAAATTGCCACGGGTATGAATAAACCTCTAGGAATCACACTGGTGGGTAATGACCCCGAGGAAGTACTGAGATTTCTAGCTCCATTGCCTGTTGATGCACTCAATGGAGTTGGTGCAAAAACTGCCCAAAGACTTCGTAAACATGACATAGAAACGCTTGGACAGATACATGAGATGACAATCACGGACCTCTGGCCTATTATGGGAAGAGGGTCGCGCTGGTTATACAATCGGGCACATGGAATAGATGATCGACCCTTACTAGATAATGGACCTCGTATAAGGAAGTCAATATCAAAGGACTTCACGTTCATGGAGGATGTTGATCCAGACGAGTTAGACTTCCTTCATGGTACAATTACGAGAATGTGTGGAAGGATAGGTGACCGGCTTCGACAGAAATCTCTCAAGTTCAAGACGGTCACTGTCAAGATGCGATATGCAGATTACTCAACTATACAGAGAAGTAAGTCAATTCCAGTGGAAACCGATGACCAAGATATGCTCCAGCAAATCGCAGTTGAAATCTTTGAAAGAAAGAGGAATCCGGATAAGTACCTGAGACTCATTGGTGTGAAAGTATCGGGACTCTCCGAAGGAAGTACTCAATCGACTCTTTCTGAATTCTTCTGAAATGGTGGCACGATAGTTGATTGCCAGACCGGAAGAGCAATGTGCAACACTCACTCATCACACTCGTCTCATGATGGTAGCAGATGGTGATGTAGTAGAAGCTCAGTTTATCGAAAGACCGAATAGATTTCTTGGAAGAGTCGAGCTCAATCGGAGAATCATAGAAGTATTCATTCCTAATCCTGGCAGGATGCATGAATTGATGATTCCTAGGAGGCAGGTCTACCTTCGACGCAAATCCGGAGCCCATCGCAAGACAGAGTATGACATGATCGGTGTTTCCCACGATGGAGTCCTAATCTCTATTGACTCCAATCTGCCTAACCGCTTCATGAAATCAAACCTACTGAATCATGCCTTTGACTGGTTTCTGCCTTATGATACTGTAATTCCTGAGCCTCGGATCTATGATGGTCGCTTCGACTTCAAGTTGGAAGGTGCGAAGGGAACCACATTCATTGAGGTCAAGTCCTGCACACTAGTTGAGGATGGACATGCCCTCTTTCCAGATGCGCCAACGGAAAGGGGAGCAAGACATCTCAGAAATCTTGCCAGGTCACTTCAAGATGGATCGGCTAACAGGGCTGCAGTTGTCTTTGTCATCCAAAGACCTGATGCAAAAGTCTTCTCTCCAAAGGCGGACACAGATCCTGAATTCGCACTTGAGCTCGAGAGTGCTCATAAGAAAGGAGTAGAGGTCTACCCACTAGTGACAGAAGTCAAAAATTGGTTGCTCGAGTTCCGACAAGTTATTCCATACGTGCAAGAATACTGAGCCTTGCTTTTCAATGGATAATACTTGTACCCATGACTTATTATGTCATGAATCCACGTCTGGACAATTGACTGCTCATTAAGATAGTGATCTGGAGGCGTTTCGACTGAGTGTGGAACTCTCTGTGATTCAGAGTATGACCGATGAAGAACTTGTCAGACTTGCACGAATTCTGAAAGTGCCAATCGCCAGTCGCACTGTGAAACGAAGCTGGCTTGTCGAAGAATTGACTAATGCCATGCAGGAGAGAAAGGACAAGAGACTTGACAAACCGAAGATGTTGCCTAATCCTGCCGTAGAAATAAAGGGAATGTCCAAGCGCTTCAGTAAGACACTGGCAGTGGATAAACTAGACCTCAAGGTCTCTCCTGGAGAGATTGTTGGTCTTGTGGGACCAAATGGCGCAGGCAAAACAACAACACTACGTGTCCTAACAGGAATCATCAAGCCGAGTGGAGGAGAAGTCTATGTTGGTGGCCATGATATCCAGAAATCGCCAATTCCAGCGAAAGACCTAATCGGATATATTCCAGAGAAACCCACCTGCTATCCTAGTTTAACGGTAAGAGAATACCTGATGTTCATGGGTCGGATTTATGATGTCCCAAATGAAGAAACGCTAGTTCGCATGAGTCACTATCTTGACATGTTCCAGCTTCGGGAGTATTTAGATAACTACATTGGAACGCTCTCCAAGGGAAATCTGCAAAGAGCCCTCTTGGTTGGTATATTTGTTAGAGAGCCACCTTTCGTGCTGGCTTTCGACGAGCCAATCTATGGACTTGACCCGCGTGGTGCTTGGAGCCTCAAAGCACATCTCAATGATCTGAAGAAAGAGAAGTCAGCCATTCTCATATCCACTCATATCTTGGAGGTAGCTGAAAGTCTGTGTGATAGATTTGTCATAATGAATGAAGCAAAGGTCGTAGGGCGCGGGACTCTGAAAGAGCTGCTCAATGAGGGCAAGCGTGCAACGAATCTGGAAGAAGTCTTTCTCGAACTTACCGGAGGAATCCCAGAATAGCGTATGCAGGTGATCGAACTTGGTCAACACTACTTATGCACTGGCTAGAAATGAAGTCAGGATGTTGTGGAACCAGTTCAAGCGCGCTATTAGAACTCCATCGATGTTGATGTTCTATGGAATTACCATTATTGGTGTGTATTTTGTCAGTGCAATATTAACCACAGTTTTGAGCTTTCAAGGAGTAGTATACATGGCTGGGGCGATGATTGAGGATGTTCTTGAACGTGGGACATTATTCGCCGGAATGGGAATCCTGACATTATCATCTGTCGTGGGGGGATATTTCGGAATCGGTGTCGCTGCTTCATTGACCGATGATGATGAGTCAATTATCCTTGGCGCGCCTGTTAAGCCATTTCAGCTATTCATGAGTAGATACATTCGGAGATTTGTTCGAAAACTCGTCTTTGTTATTGCAGGAGTCATTGCAATATTGCCTATAGTGACCTCGGCAAACCTCTTGTTCATTCCTGTGTTTCTGCTTCTTGTCACTACAATTGTGTATTTTGAAGTGAACTACTTCCTGGGAAGTATTGCATCCTACCTTAGGATCAAGGTTCAGCAGCGCACTCGCAATCCTGCAAGGCATATCCTAGTTGCTGTTTTCGGATTAGCCGCAATTCTCCCAACGCTCCCTCAGATAACGGGAAGCTACCCAGAAACCATTCTGTTTCCATCGAACGCCTATGCTTTCATAGTGACTGAAGTCACGGGGATTTTGGCTTGGGGATATGGTCCAAACTTGGGTCTAGTTTTCCTCATTCTTGGTTTTCTCATCTCATTTCTTTTCCTAGCTGCCCTATGCGATTTCGACTACTACGAGGTCTTTGCGGCCGCAGTAGGTAGAGAAAAAGTCGAGGGCCGCTTCAGCAGAATTGTCAGAGGCCAAGTCGACTTCACACAAACCAGATTTTCGGACCCGATGTCATGGATTATGCTCAAAGACTTTTGGTCTAGAATGCGGAGCCCCCTTCAGATCTGGAAATATGTCTATGTCATCTTCGGGACAATCTTCGTAGTATATATCAACGCATTTCGACCTGCCAACCTCGCTCCCCTTCAGATTCCTCCTGCGCTCAGCTCAACAGCAATCCCAGCCTTTCTGCTCATTGTGCTTCTCTTGATACAGCTTAGCAGTGTTACTAGTCTCCTTAGTTTCGTAGATGAACAAGAAAACATCTACCTCCTGAAGGCGAGTCCGTTCAAGCCCATGGATATAATTCTCGCGAAATATCTACTTAGTCTCATTGAGGTAGGACTGGCGTCAATTCCAGTTCTAGGGTTCATATCCTATTTCTTCCGTGTGGAAGGTTTTGCGTCTTTGCTTACTCTAGCAGCTCCTCTGATTCTGATGTTTACAGCTACTGGTGTAGCTATCGGTGCATATGTCCCAGTTATCACAAATGACCCAAAGGTACTGCCCGTTCCTTTGGCATTTTCATTTCCAGTAGTCAACCTCACATTGGGTGCAGCTTTGATCGGCTTGGTTGCTGCATTAGCTCATGACCAACTGATACTTGTCGCGCTTCCGTTCTTCACATTGACAATTGTATTCACGTTTCTAGAAGCAGGAGTCCGTGCGATGAACTCATTCCGTTAATCTAGCGACGCACAGCAAGTCTCAGAGCATTTGCAATCACAAGTAATGAAACTCCCATGTCACCCACTCCAACCGCTAGCCAGAGTGTTGCCAATCCTGCTATGGCCAATATTGCTACCGCCGCCTTTATTCCAATTGAAACCGCAATGTTTTGTTTCACAATAGACATTGTCTTCTTGGCTTGTCGAATCAGAATGGGAATCTTCTCCAAGTCATCCTCCATCAGAGCCACATCCGCTGTTTCCAAAGCTAAATCAGATCCGATAACGCCCATCGCGACGGAAACATCAGATGCGGCCATCGCAGGTGCATCATTAATCCCATCGCCAATGAATAGATGAGTTCCTTCATCAGAGATTGCCTTCACAGCCTCCACCTTCTCATGAGGGAGGAGGTCCGCATGAAATTCATCTACCTGAAGAATTTCAGCTACATGACGGGCTGTGGCATGATTATCCCCTGTAAGCATTATCGACCTTACTCCCATTGCGGAAAGGTTCTGGATTGCTCTCCTTGCGGTGTGACGAACTGAGTCCATGAGTCTGATGGTCCCAACGTGAGTGCTATTCCTTGCTACATAGACATTTGTGCCAATCGTAGAAGATACACCGCCATCGACATCAATCCCCTCATCCACCATCAAGCCCTTGTTTCCAGCGACGACTCTTTCGCCAGCAATTATTCCTGTGACTCCGCGTCCAGCTATTGCTTGAAAGGAATCTACTTCACTTGGGGTAATCCTTTCTATCTCAGTTAGTTGTGTTATTGCCCGGGAAATTGGGTGCTCCGAAAACATCTCTAATGATCCTGCCAGTCGCAACACTTCCTCTCTGGTCGCTCCATTTACTGGTGTAATGCTTTCAACTTGAAGCACTCCCTCAGTTAGGGTGCCAGTCTTATCAAAAGCAACTACTGATGATTTGCTTAGTGCTTCTATGTATTCGGATCCCTTGACAAGAACACCACTCCTTGCAGATCCCGCAATTGAACTGACCATGCTAACCGGAATTGAGATGACAAATGCGCACGGGCAAGATGTGACAAGCAATGTTAGTCCTCTATAGATAGCCTCCTCTAATGTGAATCCAAAAGCGAAGGTTAGTAACGCCATTGCAACGGAGGCAACCACTACCATTGGAGTGTATCGATGAGAAACCCTGGAAACCAATTTTTCAGTTGGTGACCTCTTGTTACGGGCATCATCTACAAGTGAAACTATTCGAGAGAGCACGGTTTCATTGGACGGATGGGTAATTTCAATCTCAACAGAACCATCCATGTTTATTGTTCCAGCGTATACTGTGTCGCCAGCCTGTTTTGAGACCGGCACGGATTCTCCGGTGATCGGACTCTGGTTCACACTGGTGGTGCCAGAAACAACAATTCCATCAAGGCCGATTCTGTCTCCCGGTTTGACAACGAAGACTTCGCCTATCTGGCCTGATTCTACTGGTACCTCCACTATTCCCCCAGAGGCCTTAATCGAGATCATAGGTGGTGCTAGCTCTAACAGTCCCTGGATGTCATTCCGAACCTGCTCACTCGCTCTGTCCTCTAGAAGATTGGCAATGAAGAAGAGATACATAGCTGCGGCTCCCTCCAAAGGTGCACCTATGATAAGTGCAGCAAAAGCTGCAAATGTCATCAGGAAATTGATGTCCAGATGAATCTTAGCGGCACCTCGGAGTCCTCTTGGGATAATCCATCTCCCTGCCATTAGAAGTGCGGCGATTGATAGTCCATAGACAAACAACTGATTTTGCCAAAGCAGCTCTACAAGAATTGCGGCCGACCAAGTGACGGTTGCAAGTACTGCAAGAGCATACTTTTCAGTCATGCTTGTCTTGGTGTCCTCTTCTTCATGCTTTGCGCAATGAGTGCAAGCTGCTTCACTTTCCAGCAACATGTTCTATCGCTCTCTCCATGATGTCTCTGATACAATCGTCGTCCAGCATGTGATAGACATGCTTTCCGTCGCGCTCATGTTTCACAAAGCCAAGGTCTTTGAGAATTCGCAGATGGTGACTCACGCTACTGATATGCTGGCCTGTCCTTTTTGCAATCTCAGAAACAAAGATCTTCTCTTCCCGCATTAACAGGTTGACTATTCTAACCCTTGACTCATCATTAAGTGCGCTGAACAACCGTGATATATTCTGCGCGTCTATCTGGTCTAGGTCAGCCTCATTTTGGTCATTAGCTTGCGTAGTCACAACATTTTAACATTTGAATAAGTATTAAAATATTGTCTATGCGGCCTTCTGAATGATGATGATAACACTAGACTAGCAAACATTATGAGCGTTCCAAATCAGCTAGGTCTATTGCATTGTATCCCAGAACATTGGATGTGCGTTAACTGCATGCCGGATGTGTTTCATGTGCCTGAGGAACGTGTTGTATCAAATGACAGGTACAAGAGCATCCTCCAGATGGCAAATGATGGAATAGTGGTGATTCAGGACGACCTGATATCGATGGTCAATCCAGCATTCTCAAAGCTGCTAGAGTTTGAAGAGAGCGAACTTCTTGGAAAGGAATTCGTTAGCCTACTTGATCCAGCATCATCTCATCAGTTCAAAGAGCAGATTGAGAGTTTTGACATAACGTCAGACATTTCCCCAAGCTATCGAATCCATTTGGTCACAAGAACTGGTCGTTCGGTTATGGCGGAGATCAGTCTTGCAGACTTTGTTTACCAAGGAGCACCTGCCAAGGTTGGAATTGTGCGTGATATCACACAGCAGCTCAAGCTGGAAGCTGCGATTGAGCAATCTGAATCACGATACCGCCAGTTGTTTGACTCCTCACCAATAGCGTACTTCACGCTAAGCCCTCGAGGCATTATTCTCCAGGTTAATCAAGCCGCAATGCGACTCCTTGGACATAAAGAAGAACAGATGATTCGAAGGAATATTGAAATATTTCTTCCCGGAGACCCAATGGATAGTCAGGCAGGAAAGCTTGTCTTCAATGAGATACTTCAAGGAGGAGCAGTAAACGGAGTAGAGATCATGATGAGGAGGGCTGATGGAAAGCCCATTTGGGTAACTGTCACAGCTGGCCCTTTGGACAAGCCGGGCAGGTCCAGTCGAATTGGACTAATGGCCCTTGATATTGATCGAAGAAAGACTGCAGAGAAAAGGGAAAGGATGGAAGAGGAGAGGGCGAATCTCTATCTAGAAGTTGCTACTCATGACCTCAACAACATTAACCAATCTATCTTGTTTGCGATGGGCTTGCTAGAATCACAGATGGAAATTCCAGAGAGCTTGCAGGCACAAATGGAACAGGCGAATTGGAATGTCAGAAGATCTGCGAGAATGATTGCCAATATGAGGACAATCATGGCACTTAGAGACCAGCCCCCAAGTCTAGAAAAGACAGACATCTATAGTCACCTAGTCGCCGCAGTCGAATCAGTAAGAATAGATTTCCATTGGAAGGAGTTGAAGGTCAATACGAATATCAGTGAGGGGAAGTTCCACATACCAGGGCATCAGTACCTCTCACAGGTTCTTTTCAACATAATCCACAATTCTGCAATGTATGATGAGAGGGATTTGGTGGAGATAGACATCATTGCGCAGATTATTGACTCACGGCTTGTACGCATAGAGTTCGCTGACTATGGCCCCGGCATTCTAGATCCATTAAAGGAGTTCATCTTCAAGAGGAGCGGACATCCTGATGCGCAAGTGGTAGGGAGAGGTCTTGGACTTACACTGGCTGACAATATTGTAAGAAGTCTCAATGGGCAGATTTGGGTTGAGGATCGCGTTGAGGGAGACCCGTCACAAGGAGCCAAGTTTGTCTGTGTCTTCCCAGCGTGGACTGATGAAACTGACTTGCCTTGCGGTGGCAAGAAATGCATCACCTTCTATAAATCGACTCACTGCTTCTGGTGTGAGCCTGTCTATGACCTGTTGCTGCGAGTCATGGAAGAACTCAGCATTGCTAGCTCAATCATAGAATCCATCAATGTCGATGATCCTAGTGTAGAATTGCCTGAGGATGAGATGCCCGTATTGCCAACGATTAAGCTCTGTGATGTTGAATTGAATGGATTCATTCAAGAACAGAGTCTGAGAAAGGAACTCCTTCAAATGCTAGGCAAGCCCTGCTACAAAGGGCTCTAGTGATTGAACTTTTCAAAATAGGTGCAGCCTGGAGAGGCTTTCAGTCCATCTCCAGGCTCCGGAATATACATGTTAAGCAGCTTTATCTATCGCCATGCTTCCAAGAGAGTCTTTCATCAAGCCCTGGAAGTCAAAGCCCATCATTCTAGCCATCAGCATCATGGGAAGTAGTACATTTCCGAATATCTGGAATGCACCGGCTCCTCCTCCATCCTCACCAGCATCTGAACCATTGCCTCCGCCGCCAAACAGCGTGATGTCGCCAATGTCTATCTGCTCGTAGATTTTTGGAAGAATCTGGAGAAAATCTCTCGCAAATGCCTGCGGCGTATAATCCTTCGCAGCGGCTAGAGTCTTCTTGATACCCTCAGCTTCAGCGCTTGTGACCTTTATGATCTTCTCGGCATCAGCTGCAGCTACAATGCTGATCTTCTCTGCATCGGCCTTTGCTTCTTGCAGAATTCTCTGAGCTTGCACCTCAACCTCCTGCTTGATCTTCTTCTGCTTCTCAGCTTCAGCAGCAAACTTAGCAACCTCTAGATCCTTCGCAGCTTCGACCTCAGCCTGCTGCTTTTCATATCGCTTCTGCATGAGGTCTTTCTGAAGATCTATCTCTAGAACGCTTTGCTCACGTTGCTTCTCTGATTCCTGAATAGCTCTGAGTTGGGCTTGTTCCTGCACACCAATTTGCTGGTCACGTTCGATTTCCTTCTGCCTTAGCATCCTAGATCTCTCGATGTCTTTGACACCTGTTTCTTGCTCTGCCTCGATTTGAGCAATCTGAGCAAGCCTATGCATTTCTGCTTCTCTTGGTTTTGACATGTCTTGGAGAAACAGCTCGTTAACCACTACTACGTCTACTAATTCGACTGTAACGATTTTGAGCCCCCACTCACTGACGATGTCAGTCAGTTCCTTCTTGATTGCCTCGATGATCAGCTGACGTTCCTCTAGAATACTCTCGACCTCCAATTGAGCACAAGAGGTACGGATGACCGATTCAATGATAGCTGTAAGCCGAGGAGGTATCTCTCCCCACTTCACATTGTTTATCGTGGCGATAGCATTCTCTGCCTGCCATTGAAGTACAGCACTCAACCGAATCTTCTGCTTCTCCTTTGAGAGCACAGACTCAGCAGAGATATTGAGCTGCTGAACGGTTCTATCCACGGCAAGTATTCTATCCAAGAATGGAATTCGAATTACCATGCCGCCCTCTCCTTGCTTAATTGCCTTACCCTTCCTAAGATGTACATAGAATATGTTTGGATCAAAGATCCTGACATACTTCACTATGTAGAAGGATAGCAAAAGTATACCCAGAATGCCAAACAGTGCGATGGCAAGAGCTGGGTTTGCTGCTAACCAATCAAGTATTCCTGCTTGCATTTTTTCTTTCTACTCACACAATTGTGTTTTCAAGTACTCCTCCTCAGTTGACCTATTGTCCTCTGAATATGCATTTTCAGTCTCCAAGTCATTGCCTTGGCCCCTGCATCCATCACATGCAGACTCTCTGAGTCAGACTTGGCCCTCGTGGATTCAGTCCTTGCCTTCGAATCTCCTGTTGAATCATCTCTCAGATGGTAGTTCACTGAGGTCAGACGCACCTGTATGACTATCGATTTCTCTTGATATAAACCTGCGCACAGAAATGCCTTCTAGGCTTCTTCTTTTTCACTTTCACTGCGTTTCTGGCTTTGCCTATGGCTCCACTTCAGTGCTTCTTTTCGCGGATCCACATAGACAAACTTCTCGTTCGCGGACACCACATATAGGCCAGTACCTCTCTCAAAAACAACTCCCTTCTGAAAGGGACGCGCATGAAACCGTCTCAAGCCCATGTCAGTGTCAGTTCGCACTTCGCCAAAATTGTCACTGATAGTCGAAACTGCTTCAACATGCCTGCCTACAAGATGACGTGGCTCTATCATGAATCCGGACTCAACAAACACTTTTCCAAGAACGGTTCTAACTGCGTACACCACTAAAACAGCTCCAAGAAAATGAAGAAGGAACTTGCCTGCAAACGGAATCACAATACCATCGTAGTAAATGATAGAGCCAAAGAAGCCAAAACTTAGCAATGAAGTTCCGATTGTCACACCAAGAGGTGCCCCTCTATCGCTCTCGAAGAAACCTGATTGCTTCTCCACATCCAGTTCATGGTCGATATCAACCTCTTGATCCCATTCCTTCTCCACGTCATGGTCCATATCCACATCATGGTCCACATCGTGGTCAACTTCATGGTCAACATCATAGTCAATACTATGATCAATTTCCTTTTCCAATTCATGCCCAATCTCGTGTTCGTAGCCAGCATCTAGCTCGTGGTCCGCCTCATATTCATGTTCAATACTATGATCGATGTCTCCATGATCCATATCATATTCATGATCCAATTCGTGTTCTATCTCACCATGGTCAACGTCATGTTCCACATCATGGTCAACCTCCTTCTCGACATCATGATCTGTACCATGTTCGCCTATTGCTGAAACCAATCTACCAATCAGAAACATTCCAAATGTATAGAATAGTCCAACGAGAAGAATTCCAAATGATATCTCCCTTAGTAAAGCCGCAATTACCACGACATCCTGCATGCTCGCTAATACACCCCGAGGGAGTCTGAGGGATTCATAGTCTCAGACTCGGGGTATGATTCTCCTGAATGAATATAAAGCTGAGCGCATGCTAATCATCTGAAGCATTGAGCTTGGTGCTAAGTATGTCAAAATGGCCAGAAATAAGATTCCTAGGACAATCCGGATTTCAAATTAGGTTTGGGACTAAGAGCCTTCTGATCGATCCGTCAAACAAGAAGTCAGGAGATCATGATGGCGACGTTGTCTATTGTACTCACAAACACCTTGATCATACAAGAGGAGTAGGCATTTTCCTTGAGCGAAATCCTGAGGCATTACTGGTTGGAAATGGACAAGTGATAGATGCGTTGGGAAAATGGAGAGAGAGAGCTGTCGAAGCAAAGCTGGGTGAAGAGATAAACTTCGATGAATTCACTTTAGAATTCGTAGAATGTGAACATGGTTTCTTCCGAGGGATTGTGGTCTATGGAGTCATCATTAAATCAGATGGATTCGCCTTTGGTCACTGCGGAGATTCGGTCGACCTAGAGCGATTTGGTGATAAGAATCTAGACCTGTTCGCACTTCCAATTAGTGGCCTTGTCGCTACCTCCCCAAATTCTGCTATTGAACAACTGGCCAAGTTCAATACCCCTCTCCCAACTGTCGTTCCCATGCATTGGCTCTTTAGAAGGCCAAAATCGTTCTGCAAGCAATTCCAATATGAATTTCCTGATGGAAAATGTATCATTCCCGAAGAAGGAGCGATAATTCCTAGATGATTGCCCGCGACAACTTGATAAGACCGATGTGATGGTCACCTTCCGTGATCTCCATGACCGAGCAGTTAGTCATTCCACAGGAGAACCGCGAGAAACTTCTGGCGACATTTCATCCCGCACGAACAGGATTCTTGTATCTGTATGTTCTCGGTGCCGTTTTTTTCATTATAGGGTGGCTCTTCATGATATCAGTGGCTGCGGGAGTCGTTGCATATGATGAGCTTGCGTGGTGGTTGGGGATGGGAGGAATGCTCTTCGCTCTGCTCTTATGGGGCATTGGGGAATACAAGAAAAGATACACTGTCTATGTTGTCACAACATGGAATCTGCGTGTGATGAAAGGCTCGTATAATAGAATGACAACTCGAGTCTTCTATGATGAGATTGACAGATTCGAGATTCACACCCCACCTCAGTCCAGGGTGATAAACCTAGGCGCCCTCAGAATATACACAAAGGACGACGAGGAGGAAGCTATAATGGAGTTTGGTGACATTCATAATCCAGAAGGGATGCTAGAACTTGTGAATCGAATAAAGAGTACAACACCAGATCCGATTCCATGGGCACACGTCGAAAAGACTCGTATTGTTAAGTACTAGGAACGAACATACCGCACGATGCAAATGGCATGATTTGGTTTCATTTTGTACTTCCCAGAACCTTTTTACATCGATGCACAAATGGAAATATGTGCGGCACGCGAAGAGCGTAAAAGTCATGAGGCAATTTGTATTGTAAAAATCAGCCTGAGAGAGGAGTCGGTAGAACTGGGTAGGGTCGTAATTAGATTTACCACAGAGGTAGGCGAGCAACTTCAAACAGACAAAGACATCTATGTCACTGACCTCGACCTGAAGGGCATGAATATAGCCAATATTAGCTTGGTCCCATTAGCCTCGTTTAGAGACCTGGAAACTGTGAACTTGAAGTCCAATGCCATATCAGAGGTTGACCTTGATCCTTTGTATGAATGTGCCAACATGAGGATGTTGATTCTAAGCGACAATCAGATTGAAACAATCGATCTTTCTCCTCTCAGCCGGTCATCCAAGCTGCAAGCTCTTGACTTGTCACAGAATAGATTGAACACCATCGACCTTTCACCACTTGCGGATCTAAGAGGCATCAAGTGGCTCTACCTATCAAACAACCAGCTAAGTGAAGTGAACCTCATGCCCTTAGTCAGATGCACCCGTCTGCAGTACCTGGTTCTAGCTAACAACAACCTAACACGGCTAGACCTTTCACCGCTGGCAAGATTCACCGACCTGCGATATCTGCTTTTGAACGGCAATCATTTCAATACATTGAACATCTCTTCCATCTTTGGAGCAATGAAGCTTGAGCACCTAGTCTTCGATGAAGGCACTGAACTTGCTGCTGACTCCAGATTAAGGCACCAAGACTACTTCCCACGACCTATCGAAGAATTGCTGAACACCATTACTTGGATCTAGACTATGTATGATAGTCCATCATATCTACGTGACACTAGCTCCTATTTTCTGTCAATGCAGTAGAGTCTAGAGTGAGCCATATGAGTAGTCATGAAGATACTGCGGCAAGGTCAACCCTGAGAATCGCTGGTGTGCTTCAAGGCAAACGTGATCTCTGGGTACGTCGATTAGAGAATTACTATTCTGAAGTGGAGAAACTCATTGATGGGGAATGGCTTGACTCTAGTGACCTCACTGGTCTAGTGAGAGAGGCACGTCTAGCGTCCAGAGAGGCAATTGACGGGCTCGCAAATGACTTGAGCACAGAGCTGCTACATACCTCTAGCGGCATCTTCTCTCGTTTTGAATCTGATAGAGTCAAGCTCTTGGCTGAAATCTCGAAATTGAAGGCAAAGGTCTCCAGACTACTCTTGGCAGATGAGGAGGGTGTGCTTCGCGAAAACGACGCACTACGATCGGTGGTTCTCAATCTACCTGAGTATCAGCTGCTCTGCGTCATCCAGGAATCCAGAGGAGGGACATACGCAGACCTCTCTGCAGGGAGCAAAATCAAGAAGGGGAAAGTCCAGAAGTATGTCAAGGTACTAGCAGAGAGAGGTCATGTCATAATCGATCGCAAATCACGACCGCATAGGGTGCTATTCGTCGATACTCCATGGGATCCAAACCCTACTGCACTGAATACCCAGTTTCATCCCGATTTAGAAACGGCTCTACGTCCACATGTCTAAGGTCTTCTGCACCGAACCTTCGTGCAGCCCTTTGTATAATGGATGATGTTTTGGGGAGAGCGAATTCGTTCACAATAATCACAGGCAGAATGAATGCCATCACGATAAGAGGCAGACCAGCTATCCAGACAAGACTTTCAATGATATAATCCCAACCTATTATGCCGCCACGTTCAAGGATGAGTCGCGGCAGAACTATAATGAACTTGCTAGCAATCGCAACCGGGTAGGAGAGAATCGCAAATCCGGTTAGATACTGGCCGAACCATTTGCCCACGCCCTCCGTATCTGGGCATCTCCTCATCTCTAATTCATTCTTCTTCAAATGAGTCACAATACCAGAGTCATTGAGAATCCATGTTGGTGAATACAACGGAACCGCAATTACCACAGCAATCAGAGCTCCTAGGAGCCAGATTAGTGGTTCAGTTAGGCGTACTACACCAGTATAGGCAACTTCCGCAGGATATACGGGAACGGCCAAGATTGTATCAGGGAATATTTGAATCATGATTTCGCTGAATGACAATGCAAATAGTGAAGGCACTAAAGCTCTTCGAATGATGCGCATGGCTCCGAATCTAATTCCAACGGCTATTACACTCTGGGTGTAGGATTTCGCCCGATAGAGCCTGTTCATAAGCATCATGATGGCAGCAAATGGAACAGAGAGCAAGATGAACTCTATCAAATAGATCGGGAGCACAATAGCCATGACAGTAATCGTATCGATAGCAAATCCACCGTCTATCTGTCGAACGAGGTCAGTTGATGCCAATGGACCACCGATTATCCCAGTGACCCTGACAACCGCGTATACGGCTGCAGCAATCCCAGCAATAGTGAAAATGAATGCAGGTATGAACCTTCCTTTTCCTTCAGCCATTTTGCTCATGACGAGATGAGTTCTAGAATATCTAAGGATATCTGTGGCGTGCACTTCCACCTTCAAGACTTTGTCCACTTCCCAATTCTTATTAGCGGTGTGCGATATGTATGCACATCCGAGCTCTGTTGAGGTTGCAAAATGCAAGCAGAGAAGGCACTTGTAGTCATAGCTGTTGCGTCCATTGTTGTTATTGGATTCGCTGTTGGTTTTACGTTCCTCACATTTGATGAAGGCAGCATCGAAGAGGATGTTGACCTAAAGAGTAGGGGAATACAATTGCCTGACTGGAATCTCATGTTGTCTAATGAGAGCATTATTTCTCTGCATTCGTTACGCAGTCGGTTTGTGGTCATTGATCTTATGGCAACTTGGTGCGGTGCCTGCGAAACTCAAAATGAGAATTTTAAGACCCTATACAACAATATGAGCAAGAGCATCTATTTGATATCCCTCACTGTTGATAAAGACGAAACCGCCGCCATGATGGCAGCCTATATGGAGGACAAGAATCTACCTTGGCCACATGGTCTTGATAGTCAGAGTGTCTTCACCAGTTATTTCAATGTCCAGTATATCCCTTCAATCGTGATTATTGATAAAGAAGGGTATGTAAGATGGTACCATGTAGGTCTCTGGAGTGAGAACGACATGGCTGAAACCTTAGCCCTGTTGATGGGTTGATATTCTAACTAAAGAGGTTTCTATCGGAATTTCTAAGGACCTCTTGAACAGACCCCTGTTCATCTTCAAGATTCAATCCCCGTATTATGGCAGCTGGAATCCCTTCTCCAGTTTGGCCCATGACAAGCTCGGCTGCTGCCGCAAGTTCATCAGCAAGGCACACACGGGAGCTCCTAAGCGTTCTTCCAAAGCGGTCCATTCTGCCGGCATTCTCAGCAAAAGGTGTCATGCCAGCGATGCCAATTGCCAGGTTGATCGCACCTCTCCTCCAAGGTCGACCTTGGGTGTCAGCAATGATTACAGGTATCCTAATCCCAAGCTCATTAGAAATGGCATGATGTATCGCTTGAGCCGAATTGTCCGGGTCGACGGGAAGTGCCAATGCATGACCTGGTGGAGCATTGCTCTTGTCGACACCAGAAAAGTCAGTAATAAGTCCCTGGGCAGTTCTCGTAATCAATACAGGTGCTTCCCGGATTATTTCGACGGAATTGTCCAATGCTAGCTGTATATACTCTGGTTCTCTTTCCAACTTCAATGAGAGTTGCTTTGCTTTATCAGAAACCTCAATCTCTGAAAGCAAATAGAGTCGTCCCTCAGCCATAGACACAATCGTGTGTGATACCACGAGGACATCGCCTGATTCAATCTCCTCTCGAATGCCGCTCAGCTTCTCAGCAAAAAGAGAGGGGAGGTCATCCCCTGGTTTAATCAGGGGAATCTCCCGAATTGGCACTATGGTGAGTTCTCGATTCTTCATTGCTGATTCATCCCTGACCTCCGAACGCGGGGTCATCTGACTGAGAACTCTCAATTTCTTCTAACGGAAGCTCTTCAACCCTAGAAGACGCGCTGCCGGCGTCATCCCCTAGGCCCGCCTGAAGTGCCAATGACTCGGGGATTAGGTGATAAAGCACCACTCCACCCAATATATTGATGATTGCTTGAAGCACGTTTGGCAGGGAATACCCAGCCGCACCCAAGATAGCAGCCTCAGGAGTAAATCCATAGAAGAACTGCAGTAGGTAGATGTTCGTGAAGAACATGCCTATGACTCTAAAGACGGTCCCGAATATTAGATAGACAAGGA
This sequence comes from Candidatus Hermodarchaeota archaeon, assembly GCA_048885865.1. GTDB lineage: Archaea > Asgardarchaeota > Thorarchaeia > Thorarchaeales > Thorarchaeaceae > SMTZ1-83. The sequence continues at coordinate 159,963 of JBHLLF010000001.1, read as the reverse complement.
TTCGAATTCTTTTGTCGAATTGGAAACGCATCATCAGAATCTTGGCGATAAGCAATCCCATTATTGTGTGAAGTTCAGCAAAGCCCTTGAAGGCTGCACCATTGAAATTGCGATAAGCAATTGCCATCCACATTGCGGCTATTGCCACAAGCGAATAGACAAAGCCTAATCCTAAGAAGACAATCACAATCGGGATTCCAGTCCAATCAATTGTGAAGCCGCCTGGAAGTCCGAGGTCGGTCACGCCAACAATCGGGAATACTTCAAGTGCAACGACCATTGAAGTGAAGATGGCCAAAAGGGCAATGCTCTTGGAGTCCGTTCTGATGGGGTGTCTTTCCAGCCACGTCATCATTAATCGTCTCCATAACTCAAAAGATACAGTCGCTATTGCTACTGAATCTCTATCTGTCCCCGCCAGATGTCAGTTAAAAATCAAACGAAATGGAATTGGACAGCAACTCTTGACCGAAAGTTGAAATGGACCTTCTTCCGTTTATCTATCGGGGTATTCGCCATGCCAGCTGATGATAAGACACCCTGGTATGAAAGGGATGAACTGTGGGAAAGATTTGGGCGGGTCATGTTCAGTGAACAGAGGATTGAGATGACCATCGAAGAAGTAGACAAGATCATCGAGCTATTAGAGATGTCAACTGAAGATGAAATCTTGGACTTGTGTTGCGGAATCGGCCGGCATTCAAATGAATTCGCAAGAAGAGGATACAAGGTCACTGGTGTTGATAGAACCAAGTCCTACCTAGAGATAGCCAAGGGCACAGCAAAGAATGAAGGCCTCTCAACTGAGTTTGTGCTGATGGACATGAGAGAGTTTGTGCGAGAGAAAAGCTTTGATGTTGTCTTGAGTATGTTCACTTCGTTTGGATACTTCGATGACGATAGTCAGCAGATGATTGTGCTGGATAATGTATACAAATCTCTCAGACCTGGCGGTCGTCTCATCATTGATGTAATGGGGAAGGAAATTCTAGCAAGAATATACAAAGAAGCGGACTGGAGCGAAGGGGAGTATGGCATCTATCTTGAACGAAGAAAACCCGTTGATGATTGGGGGAAGTTTCACAACACTTGGATATTGATTACACAGGACGGGACAAGACATGAATGGATTGTCACTCACTATATCTACTCAGCCACAGAGCTGAAGTCATTACTTAGATCAGTGGGTTTCGTAGATGTGCGTGCCTATGGTGGACTTGATGGGGGCGTATATGATAACACAGCTAGAAGGCTGATCGTTGTTGGCGTAAAGAAGGATTAACACCAGTTATGCAATTCTGCTGCTTTGTCTAAACAAGCATTATTCTCTATTGACGTCCATATTCAGTTTCTGAGTATATGAACCTGAAATTTCGAGGCATTTGAAGGGTGACTTTTCTGACTCAGAAAATGGGTATGACCGCTGCAGCTGTATCCAAGTGAAGCCTAGAGGAGAGCAAGGAGTGAGGTTTAACAAGTTAACCTTGACTCGGGTCAGGTGCATATGGAAAAAACCATGCATAATATGATGACACCGGAAACCCTTTCTTGTTGTCTGTCTGAGTAGAGAAACTAAAGGAGTGAAGAGGATTGGCTACACCGCAAACCGATACCTACCCCCTTGACCAGATGATTGATGTTGCCGCTGGAAGAACTCGATCTGATCTCGTCCTGAAAAATGCTTCAGTGGTCAACGTCTTTTCCGGAGATATAATCGAGGGAGATGTTGCGATTCACCAAGGCTACATCGCAGGAATTGGAAAGTATGTTGGCAGCAATACCGTTGATCTCAAGGGCAAGTACATTGTTCCTTCGTTCTTCGATGCCCATGTGCACATTGAGTCATCCATGGTCATGCCCCTCCAATATGCGAGAGCAGTGGTGCCCCATGGGACAGGGGCGGTTGTTGCCGACCCTCATGAAATCGCAAATGTGTTAGGACTCGAGGGAATCATGTACATGTCCAAGTCCATGAGAGGAGGACCACTTGAGTTTTACATCATGCTCCCATCATGTGTGCCATCAACCGATTTGGAAACAAATGGGGTAGCCCTAGATTTCTTAGACATCAAACCACTCCTTTCAGAGCACTATGTTTTGGGACTCGCAGAAGCTATGAACTATCCCGGAGTTGTTTATAGAGATCCCGACATTCTTGAGAAGATCAGAGTGACACTGGCAACAGGAAAGAGAATTGATGGTCATGCTCCTGACCTTGCAGGAATGGAACTGAACGCGTATGCTGCTGCTAGGATTACATCTGAACATGAGTGTTACACATTAGAGGAAGCAGAAGCCAAGCTTGCCGTGGGGATGCACATTCATATCAGGGAGGGATCGACTGCAAAGAACCTCAAGGACCTTGCACTGCTCATCCAGCCGCACACCTCCTTGCTCTGCAGTTTTGTGACTGATGACCGCAACACATTGGATTTACTTGAAAGGGGGCATATTGACAGTCTGATTCGTGATGCAGTATCCTATGGTGTGGATCCAGTCCAAGCCATTCGAGTAGCCACTATATCGACAGCTCTGCACTACGGTCTCCAGTATAGAGGAGCCATTGCACCCGGCTATCATGCTGACATTGCAGTACTTGATAATCTGAAGGATATCAACGTCCATAGCGTTTACAAGAATGGTGCAGTGGTTGCATCCAAAGGGAAGCTGATTTGGGATATTGGAGAGCACGAACCGCCAAGGCTCCGAAGATCGGTCAACATAACATGGCTAGATCCAGAAGATTTCCAGGTCAAGGCCCGGGGCGATAAGATGAATGTCATAGGAATTATACCTGATCAGATTATCACTAAACATCTTGTTGAGGAAACTAGGATTGAGGACGGGCTGGCAATTCCGGATGTGGACAGAGACATTTCAAAGATTGCAATCATTGAAAGGCACAATGCATCTGATGTGACTGGCATAGGATTTGTGAAAGGTCTTGGTCTAAAGGAAGGAGCTATGGTCAGTTCCATTGCTCATGATAGTCACAACATAGTTGCGGTAGCAACCAACGACAGAGACCTAATCGCAGCTGCAGTTCAGATTGTCCGAATGCAAGGCGGATTGGCGATAGTGAGAGATGAGAAGGTCATTGCTTCATTGCCACTTCCTATTGCAGGTCTAATGTCAGATCAGACAATAGAAGTAGTCAGTGAGAAGATACAGGAACTAAAAGATGCCGCAAAGACCATCGGAAGTACACTTAGTGAGCCTTTCATGACCATGGCTTTCCTCTCTTTGCCTGTGATACCAAAACTCAAGATAACTGATAGGGGCTTGGTTGATGTTGATAGGTTCAGATTCATCGACCTGTTTGATACGCCGAAAGAATGAGGAAAATGAGTTAAGCAAAACTCACTTCTCACTCAAGACCTAGTCTTATCTTTGCATCCGCTATCTGGCTGTGTTTCTTCCATCCCACATAGATACCTGCTAAGGAGCCAAAGAATATCATCAGTGTGGCGATTCCAAATGCTCCAAGCAGGAATGGAACAAGCCAAGTTCCTGGGTAAGCTAATAGATTGAAGTAGAGTCCTCTAGCAAGAAGAAATGCCGCCTCGAGGAGTAGAAATCCAAGCAAGAACACACCTGAGCCTAGTTGTCTTTCATGAATGTAAATCTGCAGGGCCGTTTGAAGTATGACGGCAGACAATGCATTTCCGATGATATTTAGAATAACGATGGTATCTCCCCGCACAAAAAGAAATGGAATCGGTGAAGGAACTGACTGTCCCCAAGGATCATAGTATTGAATCCACAGCATTGCCAGAATGAAGAAGAGCTCGAACAGCATCATTAGGATTGCACCCAATCCAACGACTCTAAGGATAATGTTGTCCTTATTATCAGACCAATCGAAGTTAGTCAATTCCTGAAACTCTCTATTGAGGGGCTTTGCCCAATCACTTTCTGCAATACAAGTATCCTTGTTACAATGCACGATGGTCAGAAGCTTCCCTCCATAATCTCCAATCCTAGTTTGCATGCACTCTTCGCAGATGAGATCACCGCATACATTACAAGATGCCTTTGCTAAGATATCTGAGTGGTTGACGCAGTTTCTGCTTTGACCTGGTCCTAGGACCGAGCTGGCACAGTACTCACAACGATTGACTTTGTCTGTGTATTCGACACCGATTTGTCCTCCACAAACAGGACATAGAATGTTCTCTGTATGATAGGCCATCAGTATCTCCTCCAGAACGAGTCGGCAGGGACCTCTTTCCTCTCCCGAGCTCTATCTCTTTGATACTGCCTCTCAGTATCTCTGACTCTGCGGTCATCCATCCAAGGCCGGCTTTCATTACGAAGAGGAGTCTTCTCGACTTCGACCTTGCGACCCTCAAGCAAGCCCTTCTCCCGTGCTTGCTCTAATGACATAAAATCCGTCTTTCTGATGATTCTGATTGCTTCTATTGTCACTCCAATGAGTCCCGCATAGAAGAGAACTGGAACAATGACTATCGCTCCAAGAAGCATCACTAGGCCAACTAGGATAGGAATTGCTATGATAATAATGATGATCACTAGAATTGCTCCACAGCATTCATCGCCGCCTCCTCCACCACCCCCTCCTCCGCCGCCGCCGCAGCTACTGCCGCTGGAGCTCGCGCCGCTGGACCAGTCCATTGAAGAGAAGATATGGACTGAGGCTCTGAATACCTTTGCCATTGCGCTTCCATAAGCTCCCAGAAACCGTCGATACATTCCACCTACTTTTGAGAATCGTCCCCCAGCCTGACCAAATAAGTCTTCAATTGGCAAGACAAGTGAAGTGGTTGTGACAGCTGGACGATATCTGCCCTCAAAGCAATTTCTGCAGAGATAGACAGTGGAGCCTTTCCAACGCCTATCAATGGGAGGATCCTGTGCAGTTAGACACCTTCGGCAGAAATGCTCCCCACAAACGGCACAGTTTGTAGCCGCGAGATACTCTGGATGTTCTTCACATGGAACGAAGACACTACTTACAGCAAGAGTGACTCCACAGTAATCACAATCTACTGTGTTATCATCCACCATCTTGGTCAGAGGTGTTGCTCCATCACAATTTGAGCAAAGAATCGCCATCCCCTCAGTGGTAGTGACTTTTCGAACGTCAAGGATTTTTCGAGCCTCATCCTGAGACAATACAGACCCATCTGAGCTTAGTAGTGAAGGTGTGAGTGGAACAGCCATCAATCCTTCTTCAATGAGGCGCGCTCGTCTACGGTCTCTAACGACAAAAGTCCCCGGTGGAGGTGCAATTCGGTTCCAATAGATAAGCATGTAAAACAGAAAGGCCGCCTGAGTCGCCAAGACAAAGACTGCAATATTCCCTATCTGTATGTTGAAACTGAGTTCAAACCAAGGCACAGTCCAACTGTATGCGACTCCCCAATTCAGCAAAAAGTAGGTTGTCAAGCCAACTGCGATGATGCTATAGAGTGCTTGAGCAATCACTGCGTTTCTTCTGAGATCGTCAACATAATTTCCTATAATCAAGCAAGGTAGGGCAACTCCAACGAAAATGACCAGAGCATACAAGGGTCCCTCTGAAGCAAATGCTGGAGTTGCTCCAAAGGAGGCAACTAGGATACCTACTGCTGCAAGCAGGCCAAATACTCCAAAAGCCATCTGAGTCAGCCCGATAATCCGCAGGCCAAATGGTCTATCGAAAATGGTGGTTGGTTTTTCGTTCTCCGACAATTCTCCTAGCCTCCACGCGCTTCGCCATAAATTCACCTTCTTCGCTTTTCAACCTTTGCGGCTGTGTGTGTAGACAACCACGTAATCCTCATAAGAAGGATAGTCATCACAGATAGCAGGCTTTGAAAGAAGCACTTTGAAGCTAGTGTGGTTCCTATGACAGAGATCCCGATGCCAGATGACTACACACCAAGTCCTCGAGAACCACGGCAGCAAGAGGGCTGCTGTGAAAGATGCTGCACATGTTCAGTTCAGGTGATATGTGCAATCATCCTGATTGCGATACTTATTTTCCTGATTCTATTCGCAGAGGTGCTCTGGCTATACTAGTAGAATCATAGAGCCATATCGTCAGCAATCATGCATCAAGAGAAATCTGTGATTCCGGATAGCTTATATCATGTAGGGAAACCTGCTAGGCTGGACATGATTCACGGAGCTAAGTATCTGTGACAGAACCAGAAGATGACCTGCAAAAGGGCCCTGGACTAATTGAGAGGACTATGAGGGCACTGGAACTCACACAAGGTGTTGAAATAGCCCGCCGTTACCTTGCGATGAACGCGTTTGACGGCGCGCTCACCATGCTTGGACTGATTTTTGGCGGTCTCATCACTATGCAGACCACCAATCCAGAGGTGGTGTTCGACGCTCTTCTCCTCGCAGCGGTTGGTACTAGTGTCGCGATGGCGGTCTCAGGATTCAGTGGATCTTATCTTGCGGAAAGTGCAGAGAGAGACCGCGAGGTTGAGGAAATAGGCAAGGCAATGCTCTCGGACATGAGCAACACAATGTACGCCAAGGCAACACGCACAACATCTGCAGTTGTCGCATTAGTTGATGGACTCGCCCCTTCGGTTGCCGCATTCATTATCATCACTCCATTGCTATTGGTGCCATCAGGATTACTCAGTGTTTCTCTGGCGTTTTATATTGCGATTATCATCTGCATGGGACTTCTCTTTGCTCTCGGCTTATTCTTGGGAACAATATCCAGGAAGAACATCTGGATCTATGGAGCAAAGACACTTCTCGCAGGAATCGCTACTGCAATTCTCTTGTACATCATCGCAGCCTTCACAGGAGCGGGGCATTAGCCATGCTTGATATCCTTCCAAGAGTGAAACTAGCTAATCTTCCAACGCCCCTTCAGGAAATGAAGAACCTTGCATATTCCTTGGACATGAAATCACTCTGGATCAAGAGAGATGACCTCACTGGCATTTCATTTGGCGGCAACAAGACACGCAAACTCGAGTACGTGATAGGAGATGCCCTTCAGCAAGAGGCGGATACTCTTGTCACAGTTGGAGCTGTTCAAAGCAACCACTGCCGACAGACTGCCGCTGCAGCAGCTCAAAATGGACTGAGGTGCATTTTGCTACTAGCAGGATCTGAACCAGAAGATTACACTGGTAATGTGCTTCTAGACAGGCTGTTTGGAGCAGAGATTCAGTTCTTCCCAGAAGATGACTTCGACCAGGTTTCCCAAAGAATGGACTCGATCATTGAGACGCTCAGAGATTTGGGTCTAAGGCCCTATGGCATACCAGCTGGCGCATTCATGCCTGTGGGCTGCATAGCATATGTTCAGGCAATGATGGAATTGAGGGAACAATGTGACGAGATTGGCATAGAGCCAAAGAAGATACTCCACCCTGTTGGTACCGGAGGAACTCTGGCGGGAATGATAATAGGTGCGAAACTGGCGGAGTTCGATGCCGACGTCATAGGAATCAGTGTGCTACGCGATGCAAAGACCACCAAAGAAAAGGTCGGTGAAATGATTGACAGGATGTTTGACGCTTACCCTGCACTAACAGACAAGTTCAAGCCTGACATCAAGGTGGATGATCGTTTCACTGGAAAAGGCTACGGAGAGATGGAGGACTCAGTTCGAAGTGCCATCCAGATGTTTGCGAAATCTCAAGGCATCATCCTGGATCCAGTCTATACAGCTAAAGCCGGGGTTGCGCTGCTTAGAATGGCCATGGGTGGGGAGATAGCTCCGGACGAGCCCACGATTTTCTGGCATACTGGAGGCTCGCCAGCCCTCTTCAAATATGGCTCACAACTGCTGGGGAGCTAACATATCAGAAACCTCAAGCTTTTTGTAACTAGAGAAGGAATCAACTCACGCACGCCTGCTTCGCCTAACGCAAAAAGGACATGCTTTAATATGGTCTCAAGTCACAACATTTTGGTCTATGGGGGCATAGAATGATGCAGAAGACAACTAAGGAATTCTCGGAGAGGTTTGATGAGCGGCTCAAAGCCGCAAAGAAAGAGAAGGTCAGGATTGTCATCAAGGAGCAGTACAAAGAGGCCTTCGAAATTCTTGAGGACTGTGAAAATTCGGGTCTAATTCCAGGCCTTATAGGACCACCTGGTGTTGGGAAAACTTTGCTTTTGAGGGCATATGCAGAGAAGAGCAATCGTGACTTTGAGTGGCTGACTGGAGATGAGGGAGTTCGACCAGCGCACTTGATAGGATCATTCAATCCAAGCCTAGTATTGAGCAAAGGTTTTACTCTTGAGTCGTTTGACCCGGGCCCTCTTCTGAAATCTATGATATTTGGAGGCGTATTTGGCCTTAATGAAGCAAACCGCCTAGCAGAGTATGTCCAGAATAGCTTGTTGGAGCCATTTGAAGAGTGGAGTGCTGTTGTCCCTAGATTGGGCCGAATCAAAGCCGCAGATGACTTCTTTCCTGTCTTGACCCTTAATCCTGAAGAGATGGCAGGAGCGCATCGACTGAGCGAGGCATTAAGAGACCGTATCAGAGTGTGGATTCGACTCGGCTACCCTAGGAAATCCACGGAGATTGAAATAGTGAAGCTGAACTGTCCGGAGTATACTCTTTCGGACAAGACTCTAGAGAGCATTTATGGACTGGTTTCAGCCACAAGAGTGAGCACCGATATTGAAATACCAGCGTCAATTCGCGCAGGCATCTCAATTGCCAGGCTCTCTGCACAAATGGCGAAGCGAGAGGGAAGGAAGAACGTTACACATGGAATCCTCTCAAAGGCAGCCACATATGTCCTGGCTGGAGCTCTAAGGTTTAGACCGGGCATTGACCCCGAACCTGCGGTCAACTCATTAGTGAGACGGGTTCTCGGCTCAGGCGGTTCTAGTATCCCAAGCGCCCCCGGGAGTTCGTAGGCGATGGCTCAAACTCAACCCAGGATATCACCGATTCCCAGCAATACAATACATTTTGCACACGAGTTTGTTAAGAGAATGAGAGCAAGGTCTGATGTCAAGATTAGACCTAGTGTGAGGCAAACTCAAGCGATACCACAGATACTCTCCGCGAGGTACTTTCGAAATGGAGCGCTTACTCTGGATGATTTCATCGACGCTGCTGTCCGCACTACCTATCCTTCAGATCAAGCCATCGCGCGAATAGTTGCAGAAGACATTATCCTAGGTCGAGAGAAAAGAGACTCAACTCCTCAGACCAAGCAACCAACAGCAAAGACAGTCTCCATGGTGAGAAAAGACGCTTTGGCTGCAGTCATGGAACAGATCAAGAGAGAGCAAGACTTGGCCAAGAAGATCGACAAGGACAAAGTCGAGGCAGGTTTTGAGTACCTTCAGGATCTTAGGAAGCGCAAAGACACCGCGCTCTACGATGCATCAATGCACTACCTGAATGAGGGTGATGTTGTACTTCGTGGACTCACAAGCGACGAAGATCTTCGCAGAGAAGCGTCAGCTGAGCTCCTTGAGGATATGGGCAGTTTGTCCTCACAGAACATTATGGATGCCAAGGTTCTGGAAGTCCTTGACAATGTGGCAGAGTCTTCCAACGCCGCAGAAAGTATTGCTGCAAGAGCCTATCGTGGAGACAAAGGAATTGACGAGGAGTTCAAGGAACTTGCTGACAGAGACCCAACAACTGCTGCTCGTGCCCTAAGGCATATGGAGGACATGGAAGCTGGAACAAAGGCCCAGAGAAAGGCGATGGACAAGGCACTGCAAGAATCGCTAGACAATCTTAGCGAAGTTGCAGCTTATGTCAGGCATCTTGAGAGGCTTCCAGACAACATCGCTGAACATCTGAAAAGCGCACCGCAACTCTACCAACTCGCAGATGCTGCTGAGTTTGCTGAAACTGTTAAGAGCCACACACCTGACAGCACTGATCTAATGGATGATATTCTCGAGCAATATGACCAGCAATATGACAAGGGAGCTTCGACCAATGTTGACCTTCGGCAGCTGGCTGAAAACGCCAGGAACACTGAGTCATGGAAGAGTCTTTTGGATAAGAAGACAAAAGAAACCGTCGAGCACGCTGATTCTAGGTCGTCGCCATCAGATTATCTCAGACAGAAGATCAATGACATGTCCCGACTTGACGACAAAGTGGGTGGGCATCAACCAAAGGAATCTTGGCAGAAGGCAAAACAGGAACTAGCTGACGCTGCTGTCAAACGCTCCCCAACAAAGACACACCTTAGAAAAACTGTGAGGGAACTCTCTCGCCAAGGTATTGTGCCTTCAGAGAAGGCAGTAAGGGAGGCTGGCGAAAAACTGGGCATGACGGAAGAGGAGATTCTCGAGCTGCTCAATCCATCCTATCGTGTCATAAGGAAGCTCATTGAGCAGGGTGTGCAAGACTTTGAGCGACTGCACAATCTCATCTCGTCAGCTGGACTGAGTGACCATCAGCTCCGTGAGCTTGCAGACCTATCGGCTCAGACCGGAAATCAGTCCGCACTAGGGGCGATTGCTCATGAGAATTTTGGAGCTGCGATGGGAATGGGTACGAGGCAACAATACGGACGCGCTGTAAGCTACGCTGGACGTCCCGGGGAGGCTGGACCTATTGATGATGAAAGGGCAAACATGGTCTTCGGAGGGTTGCTCGGCGGGCCAGCTACAAACATAGTTAGGATTTGGTATGCCTATCGTGATTCTCTACCAGAGCATATCAAGCAGAGGCTCAAGGAAATTGCGAAGAGGCTCCTTATAGACCTTGGAAAGAGATACGCTAGAGCCACGATGGGATCATCAATGCTTGGCGGAATACAGCAGTCAACCACTGTTAGACCATTCCGTATTGGCGACGACATCGACCTCATTGACTTGGAAGAAACAATTGATTCACTCTTATCACAGGGTCGCACCAATTTCAAGGTCCTTGACGTGGAGGACTTTTTGATTTGCGAAACCTATCAAGGAAACCGTTCCTTCGTCTGGGCCCTCGACAAGAGCGGCTCTATGCATTCACCTGAGAAGCTTGGCATGCTCGCGATCAGCGTGATGGCTGGGCTATATGGCGTGCAAAAGGACGATTTTGGCGTTTGTCTGTTTGACAGTGTGATGCATGTTGTGAAGAGAATTGACCAGCGTCAGGTACCAGTAGAAAAGGTTGCAGCCGACCTATTGGATGTACGAGCAAGTGGGGGCACCGGAGGAAGGACTTCTCTGCAGTGGGCTCTCAACAATTTTGAGGAAACTCGGGCCAAGGAGAAGATCTTCATTTTTGCCACTGACGCCTACTTAAGCGACCAAGCTGAATGTGAAAGACTAGCTGAGAAATTCAAGCACCAGGACATCAAGATGATCATTCTTGTTCCAAAGAGTTCCTATGACCTGAATGCGGCAGATAAGCTAGCAAAGAAGTCACACGGCGTGGTGCTAGACATAGGTGCCGTTGAAGAACTCCCAGAGAGATTATTACGACTGACCAACTACTAGTAGTCTAGGGGACGAATCCAGGTCTTGTAGACAAGCTTTTGTCATGTGCTTCGCACACATATAACTTGTAAGCGGCAGGATACTCTGAAGCTCGCAGGTCGATGAAACGCCGCACGAACAGAGACCTCATGCTCCTCATGAATCGATAGAAGGGATCCCCAGGTAGAACAATCTCAGCGATGCAGTTCACCTGATATCCTCTGTAGACATTCTCCTCTGGCTTGTGCCATTGAAAGTTTAGCACAACTCTAGGATCCTGTCGAATATTCCCGTATGTGGTGTCACCATACATTTCTGCTGCGCCGAATCGAAACCTGTCAATCTTTTTGTCATCAAGATAGATTCTTTTGTACAACTCAATTCTATCGTCAACAGTCTCTTCAAATGGTCGCCCCTGAAATGATAGAATCTCACCCTCAATCTCCTCGATCTGATTTTCTATCTCTTCATCAGTCAAAGTGAGTCTTACAATCTTCGTTGCGGTGGTGACTTTGAAGATACTGGTGGGTTCTGAAGAACATAGTGTTGGCTTCATGACTGTGTCGTGGTAGGCTGCCAGGAGCTTGCACTCCACCTGCTCATCTCCGTCGAAGGCTGTTGCCATGGCAAGATACAATGGATCAGGGACTGCGTTCAAGGGAAATTGAAGGGTAACCTCATTCATCTTGATCTCGATTCGCCTTCTTGCTCTATCAATGAATTTGACCCGGGACGGGATTTCTTCTGTCAACCTTTCCACCCACGGAATCAAGACTCGCTGCAACCCTTTTTGTAAGTTGCTTGTGCTTAATCAATATCACCAAAGAGTGCAATACATTTGGAAAAGTATCATAAGAGGGAATGCATCCTTCTTTGTAACCTTCATGCGAGGGATATTGATGGTAGAGGCCTTTGAAATAGACTCAGACGCCAAGATGACTGAGACTGAAGCAAGCGCCTCAACAATTGAGACTGATAAAGTCCTAGTTTTCATTGATCACGATGAGAAAGTAATCTATCTTTGGCGAGGAGCCAAAGCTCAGCTGTTCAAGAAACTCTACGGCACAAGAATTGCTGCGAAGTTGAGTCACACGTATCCAAAATACAGGATAAGACCCATTACCGAAGGGAGCGAACCTGCAGCCTTTCTTGATTTAATGGGTCTTTCAAGGAAATAGGCAAGAGAAACACACATTTCGTTCTGCGTGCAACCATTGATGGGTTGAACAATCTGACTCTTGACCGTAGGGCATACCTTCATTGGATTAGGAATATTGACAGAGGACTTGCTCGTAGAACTGAGATACTGCAGACTCTGGCTAGTGAAAACTGGAAAACTGTGGGGGAGATTGCTGAGAGTGTCGAGGTGACAACAGCGACAATCCTCTATCATCTGCATAATATGGAGCGAGAGAAGGTTGTCGAGAGGAATCCTGATGGCAAGAGATGGAAACTTGGGCCAATTCAACAGAGCTCGCTGGAGGAGTTCATAAAGCCAAAAAGAAAGCGCAAGAAGAAATAGGAATCAGCTGGAATCTCACTCTTCCTTTGACTTGTTAGAATTAATCAATCCTACCGATTCTTGAGTTCTAGGGAATTCGTATTTTGTCGAACAAATGGTTGTGAGAGCAAAGGTTTATTATATACAATATTTGTATGCGCACTGTATATTTTCCCTGTATTCGATTCGGATAGTGTTGAGAGGAGAAGTAGAATGAAGGTTGTATACAAGAAATGGAATGCCGATGAAGGACTGGAGGATATTCAAGCCCAGATCTATACTGAGGCTTCAGGTCTTCCAGCTCAGGGTTGGCAGATTCGAGACCGCAACATCCAACGCGGCGAAGATGCAACTAGGTACGCATTGACGGAAGATGGTAAGCCCCTTGCCTATGTCACTTCAAGTGTTTCTGATGATGAACCTGGTAGGGCGAATATTGGATATTGCTGGACTATGCCAGATTGTCCCCCGGAAGTACAGAAAAAGCTCTTCACCGAGCAGTTCGAATATCTCAAGAGCAAAGAGGATATCGACAGAATCACCACGGGCATTGTCCTTCGTTCAAAGATTAAGGACAAGCAGGATAAGTTCTTCCGGGAACTCGGCTTTACGGACCATGAAACATACTACCAGTACAGCGTCGATTTTGATGTCAAGGAGACAGCCAAGAAGGAAGTGGAGGGGAAGGCGGCAAAACTGAAAGCAAGGAAAGCAACTGAAGACGATATCGATAAGCTGATTGACTTGTGCTTGGCTGATGAGCGTCTCAGAGAAGCATTCGCAGATAGAGAGGGGTTTGTATCCTACTTCAAGGATCGTGTCTTCCCGAATAGAGCCCCAATAATCCTGTTTGATGGCGATGAGGCTGTTGGAGCAACGGCCGCTCTACGAACCAGCCCCGAAACCGTCAACATCCCAGCTGACGGTGAGCGACTAATCCTTAGGTTCAGAGCCTTGAAGCCGGGATACGACTATGCTTGGGAGCGACTTCTGGTTGAGCTTGCGAAGGACTGTAAAGAAGCTGGTTGGACTGATGTTCCAATTATGTCCAGTTTCGGATTCAGTACAGATGGAGTAGAAGCGGAAGCAATTGTCAGAATGAAACCCGAGTTCACAGCTTTCGAGAAATTCCTTATCTATCGCAAGGAGAAATGAAACATCAATTGTGGAGGAGGATCTATGGAGACCTCAGGCTATAGACATGTTCTGGGGATTGTGGGGAGCCCTCGTAGAGGAGGAAATACAGAGACATTGGTCGATGAGGTCCTGGCTGGAGCAGTGGAAGCTGGAGCCGAAGCTGCAAAGGCCACCCTCAGAGACCTCAACATATCTCCCTGTACAGCCTGCAATGGATGTCAGACAACAGGGAAGTGTGTACAAGACGACGACATGAAACATGTCCTTGAGTTGATGAAGAAGAGTGACGTTTGGGTTTTGGGAACTCCAATTTACTGGTGGGGACCTACAGCCCAATTCAAGGCATTTCTGGATAGATGGTATGGAGTGGACCAATCAACCTTCCAAGGTAAGCGAGTCATTCTCGCAATTCCAATGGGAGGAGGAAATTCACATTATGCTCGGCATACAGTTGGAATGTTTGAGGAAATCTGCCGGTATCTAGGGATGGACCATGTTGAATCTATCATAGCTCCAGGGATGAATGGCAAAGGCTCAGTGCGTGAGAGCCTGTATACAGTTCAAAATGCAAGAGAAGCAGGCATGAGATCTGTGACATATTAGAGTCGAAGATTAGCTCGGACCTAGGAATATATGGTCGCCAAATCATAGCCTCGCTAGGGCATGGCGCTTCATGCTCTAGATGCCATAGAATTCACACGCGTTATTCCAGTAAATCTTCTGTAAGACATCCTGTGCAAGCTCTAGTCCATTGATTATTGTCCCGCCGCTGTTCACTGTATCTGCATCCTGAAAGGGCAATGGTGTATCACGAACTGAGCTCTCCAGGAGCAGTCTGAGAGCAAGATGCCGCCCATCATAATAGCTTGAATCGTCCGTGAATGCCACACAATCAGTCCCAAATTGGATACGATCGCTGTGTCTTGCCAGAAAGTTACTCGCCCGGTCCACATCCTTACTCAATTCTCTGGACATCCATCTAGCCGAACTTGTGTCTATGTTGAAGTTCTTGTATGTATCGAACCACCGCGAAAGATTGTCCAGGCGATGAATCTCTGGTTGTGCTGCGAAGTGAGCTATTTGGAATTTAATTGCTGGATACCTTGACAGCACTCCCTCCAGCTCTTCAAGGTCTCTTTCCTTAGTCCCAAAATAATCAGTGTCAGTGTATCTGCTGTCATAATAGGTGTCCGGATCGGACAAGTGTAGAATGAATGGAATGCCAGCATCAATTATGGCTTCGAACATAGGCGACATCTCATCGCCATCAAGACGAAGCTCACCGGGGTCTGCCTTAGCTCGGGCCCTCATTACTGGAGCTGATTGCATTTTCACGAGGTCATAGCCTTCTTCAGGAGCTGCAAGAACCTCTCGAGCAAGATTGTGCGGGCCCTCAGTGAATCGCATTGTACCAGAGAAGTATTTGGCGCAGATGAAACGACCCGGATATGTGCTTCTGGCATATTCCATTATTGCAGGACTGTGGCAGATGAGGACTGCTTTTTTAATTCCATATTTCCCTTGAATACTGACTAAAAGGTCGAGTGAGTCAGGGTCGATTCCATGGGTGTGTGCATCGAAGATTGCATGATTAAAGGTGAAGTTGCGATTCAGAGATAGCACCACTCTTGGCGACTAACGACCAGTTGAAAACGGTTTGCATCTGGTGCTTCTATAACCTCGACCATAGCTTCGCACTGGCTGCTCGAGAGACCTCCGAAACCTCTTCATCTGATATGAGTGTGAGTGATCCGTCCTTTACTACTTGAACACCATCTACGAATACATGCGCAACATCTCTTCCCCCAAAGGTGTTTATGAGGTGTCCAATCACTGAATCAGGAGTCAACGGCGTGGGAACTCGCGTACCATTCAGAATTGCCATGTCAGCCAGCTTGCCCACTTCTAGACTGCCTATTTGATTCTCAAGACCATAGCATCGAGCACCATCGAGGGTGACCATTCTGAAAATATCATCCGGACCAATGATGCTAGGATCTCGGTTTTCAAGACGATGGACAGTCAGCGCACATCTCATGTTCTCGAAAGGATCATATATCCACCCATCATTTCCAAGCCCCACAGGAATTCCTCGTTTCAGCATTCCAGGAACTGGAGCAGTTCCAACTGCATTCAGCATGTTTGACATGGGATTGTGAGCAACTGATGCCTTGTGTTCAGCAATGAGGTCGAGCTCTCTGTCATTGACATGAACACAATGTGCTAGAACCGTCTTAGGACCAAGAACGCCAAGTCTGGCAAGACGCTCAACTGTTCTCTCTCCATAGCGCTCCAAATTGTGATACAGGTCAACAAGACCTTCAGACGTGTGAATAGTAATCGGTACATCCAGTCTACGAGCCTCCTCTACTGCTTTTTGGATGAGTTCATCTGTGACTGTAAATGATGCATGGATGCTCATCATCAGGGAGGCGAGTCCTCCACATTTCGCACACCCTGAGAATCTCACATTCTCTTCAAGTCCCCTGTGACCAATCTCTACACTGTCTCTTTCAGTCATTTCAAATGCAAGCATGGACCGCATTCCGACTCTATTCGATCCATCAGCAACACTATCTAACACACCTTCAATTGAGTTGGGACCGGAATAGGTATCGGCGAAGAATGTTGAGCCATTTCGAAGCATATCAGCAGATGCTGAAAGGGCACTTGCATGCGCATCCTCCAGATTCATTGTTTCATCGAGAGGCCACCATACTCTTTGAAGTATCTGAGCGAAATCAGTGGGTGGCTCTATATTGAGACTTGCACCCCGCAAAAGAATGCCATAGAGATGCGTATGAGCCGTGATTAGCCCAGGTATAACAACACATCCCTTAGCATCTATGACATTGTCAGCTTTGCCTTTCGGCTTGCCCTTTCCCAGCTCCGCAATTTGATTGCCTTCGATTCTTACATATCCATCCGAATACATCGTGCCTTTGCGGTCCCCAGTGACGACCAGGCCATCCTGAATCAATGTGCTCTCAGACAATATTCTCTCCTCGCCTTCTTGGTTAAGATTACAAAGTTCTGATTAGTGTTACCCAAGCGCCATCTACTCGGTCAGTATGTCAGCTCGCCGTACAGTATCCTCATCAACCATATAGACTGTACCTTCTTTCACTAACTGACCAAGTACCTCATCAAACTCATCAGACGATAACTCAATTTCTGAGGCCTTTGCCTTCATCACCATGACTGGGAGGGCTTTGCCAAGAGTCGATGATAATTCATCCATTAGTGCTAGGAATCGCGCGGGTGGAGGGAGGTTTTGATCTATCTTTGATGCGTCGCTAGTTGTAGGTTCTGCGATCACTGCAGATGCATCTGTCGATTCTTTAGACTCCAACATCTTCTTGAGCAGCGCTGTTCGGAGGTCTAACTCGACTTCAGGACTCGTAGATTCCGCCTTCCGTGTTGACAAGGCTGATGCAAGGTCGCCAAGTCCCACTGGTTGCGGTTTGGCCGAATATGGGGCATCATCGGGGGCACTAGATGGGAAGGGACTCTCTCCGGATAGATCAACACCCAACCAAGTTGAATCGATTTCCTTGTTCAATGGTGCCGCTTTCAAGAGTTGACCTCTAAATCGTTTCATCAACTTGTCGCGTTGGGCGTCCAGACTAGAACCTATGCATGGCTTTAGTCCCATTCTGAGTAGTGTTCTACCAGCTGAACGTTTCACCCTGGTGTGAGAATCTGCAACAAGAATCTCCATTATTCTAAGTAGGCTTGAAATCTTCGATTTAGATACGTTGATATTCTCAGCTAGAGCTTGCTTGACTCTCCAATCAGGATCATTCAGAAGGTCTCTGACAAGACCCGATGCGGAGGTAATTCCCACACGACCCACAGCTTCAGCAACCTCTTTCCGATCTTTCCATTTTCCACTCGACAGAAAAGACTTCAGGAATCTAACTGATTTTGAATCAGTAACTCCTGCAATGTATGTCAATAAGTCTGGCTTTCGATGTGAGGCTTCTTCACAGAGGAGTCGTACCAGTGCAAACCTGTGCTTCTCAGGAAATTCCTGAATGCTGGCAATTGCACCTATATTCAAACCTTCTAGGTTATTTCTGATTAGCTTGGTCACCCATCGGAATCCATGGTTTCCAAGCGTAGCCATAATCTCAACTATGCCGGGTTGGTGTTCTCGACCCAGTTTCTCCAAGGCCGTGATCCATCTTTTCAACTCAAGCTTTTCTAGCGGGGGTCCATTTTCCTTGAAGGCTTCCTTGATGCTTTGAAGCACTTGAGCTACCTCTGCTGGGGGCAGATTTGGCAATTGAGAGAAGAATTCGGGAATATACGCACCATAGATATTCTTGCCAGCTGCCCTGAAGAGAATCTTCCGCACAAAGATATCATCAGCTAGCAAATGATGCATTGCAGATGGGAGAAGAGTTCGATTGACACCATACATAGTGAGAGTCTGTGCTGCTTCATACATGAGCTCGGGTTGGGCTGATTCCAGATTCCATACGGCTTTTCGCATTTCATCAAGCTTCTTGATTTCAAGGGCTAGGAAATCAGCAGAAATAGGGGACAGCTTATGCTCCTCCTTTTTTCTTTTTGCGGCCTGAGGATTTCCTAGGCTTTTTCCTTCCCTTTTTCTTCGGCTTGCGCTTTGCCTCTTTGTAGCTTGTGATGTATTCAGTTAGCTCAGACTGAACACTAGCGGGTTCAGCACCAGCTGCCGAAGCCATATATTCCATTTCGTCTTCTGCCACTTTCCCGTTGAAAGTCACCTGATGCGTTTCTAAGGGGAATGCTACCTGATGGTCTAATTCCAGCTCCACTAAAAGTCTATCATATGCTTCCTTCAGAGGTGTCAGTCTTGGATCTCCTTCAGGAATCTTGGTATCAGTAATCTTCTGTTCTTTCAGCAGTCGCCTTCCAAGAACCGAACGCGAAAGCGCAGCTAAGCTTACATTGCCTTTTCGGGCCTTTGGCTCAGCCTTCTTGACATCTTTCAACATGGCTTCTTTCAGTTCAGGTACAAGGAAGGTGAAGCCGTCATGTTCTAATCCTGAAGGGAGAATATGAGCAAATTCCCTTGCTGATATCATGCCACTGATGATTTGTGCGCATTCACTTCGAACGCGTTTCCTGCCGTCATCCCAGTCTCTTCCCTTTATGAGCTTCTGAATGATTTTGTCTGTGCCTATTTCGAGGGGCAATGAAAGGGAGAGCATGTCAAGAGCTCCAAAGACACCGTCCCGAACAAGCATTAGCTGTTCAATAGCTTCCTCTTCATTCCCAGACTTTTTCCATTTCTTCTCGATTATCTTGCATAAGCGATGAAGGGGATACTCACTCCTATCAGTCCAAAAACCTTTCATCAATTCAGATAGCTCGTCCACTGCTGCCCGTTTACTCAATTTGCAAAACTGATGCAGATAGGCATCATCTGACTTTGCCCCTTTGGAACTCTTGCCAGATTTGCCCTTAGCCAGCGCATTCAGCCTCCCTATTAGCAGGATTCTTGAATATCGTGGCCCTTTTTCACTTTTCTATGATTGTATTGTACTCAAATCAAACAGTACATCATAAATGAAATGGGCAAAAGCCAAGCTGAATGAAGGTGATTCTACGCCAAACCATTCTTCTTAGCTGCAACAACGGACTGCTCTTTGAGAACGCTTTTTCCTCTACGAACCAGCTTCTGAATTTCAGCTTCGTATTCTGCCTCTGTGATCTCGCCTTTCTCAAGTTTACGCCGCAATCTGCGTTTCTCATCTCGTATATCAAGCATAGAGGACTCAAGGGCTTTTTCCTTGATTCTCAGCATAACATTCTTTCGAGCTGACTGCTCATCTGAGAGGGCAGACTCCATCTTCTCCTGGGCATCCTTGAGCACCGCAAGAGCGGCAACAAGTTCTTTCTTCACTGGAGGCTTCTTTGGTTCAGGAGTAGAAGTTTTTAGAGCATGTGATTGGTTCCTACGCCTCGAGTCATTTGCATGCGCAAGTCCTGAGATGAACTCCTTATACTTACGAAGTCTGTCTTCAGGCGTTAGACTCTCAGTCATCTGGCGTCCCACCTTCTCATAACTCAGAAGAGCTAGTCACATATCCTATGTTACTAGCATATATTAAAGGTTCTTATGTTGTATGCGATGCTAACTCGTCTGAAATTCGGTGCAAGCTCTGACTGAGTGTTCCCTCTGCAGCTACTTAATCCCCTATATTACTAGAAGAACGACGGAGCAGCTTCAGAAACTCCTGATGGAGGCTTCATCTTCATGGTCTCTTCTACTGAGAGGACCTCTATGAGCTCATAATCCCGTGAGCCCATTCCTAATCCCTCAGCATATTCAGTCACCAAATAGGGATTTTTCATAGGGCCGTGCAGTCTAGCGAATGGATGGAGATCAGCCTCAGGATCTAGGTTCAGATTCCTGTAGTAAGGAGGAATCATGCTTTCAATGAGACCCTCCTCTGCAATCAAGTCGAGTGATGCCTGTTCAATGGCGACGATGTCCCTACTTCCTAAGACACCAATGTCGTGCACGACATGCGGCTGAGCGATTCCCCAGCAATCACACATCCCAGTGATGTCTATGGCAAAGTTCAGGAAGAATTTTTTGTTCTCATCGAAGGTCTTTAAGACTTCATTTGCAGCCCTGGCCATGAGTTCTTGAAACATCGCGTAATTCTCTTGTTTCAGATCAAGGCATCCAACATCCTTGTCCGCCTCCATGCACTTCCAGCACTGGTTACACATTCCAAATGCGACCGTGAGATTGTGCTTCTCTTCATTGTACTCTATGCACTCTTCGGGACAGATCTCAACCAGTTTCTTTGCATGTTCTGGGGTGCATTTCTCTGGATTCCAATAGGGAATGCTGGTCTCGACGCCATGTATCTTCTGCCATCTGCTCGGGCCATGATATCCACCCAGGGCGATGTTTTTCACTGCTCCTCCATATCCGCAAGTGTTGTGGCCTTTAACATGAGTGAAATCAATCAGCACATCAGCATCCGCTAGGACTCCACCCATCTCTAGGGTGTCAACGTTTCCAAAGTTGAACTCCACCTTCCTTGTATAGCCATCCTTGACTCCAGCAGCTGGAATGATGGGGCATCCACAAGTTTCAGCCGTGTATCCACGGTCTGCAGCATTGTAGACTGCAGTAGGATTGTCAGTCACGAATGGGTATCCACCAGCCTTCTTTACCGCTTTGACCAACCGACGTACGAAGAAGACGGGCACAGTCTGATATCCGTCATGAAAACCCAAATGCATCTTGATAGCGACTTTATCTTTCTTCTCTATTGATGAGAAGTCAAGAAGTTCGATAACCTTGTCCACTTTTGCCCCAAATGAGGCAAAACGACCCGTGTTCCCATGTTTCACAGATCCAAAGTAGACTTTCGACCTACTAGGACTCATAGCGGCACGGATATATTTGGATAATAAAACGCTTGTGTACTAGGAATCAATTGCACTTTCTTCTGGCAATGAAATAAAAGCTAGGAGTGAATAGGGAGCGTGAGGAATTCAAGACTTGTCCGTTGATGATGCCAAGGATAAAAGCGAGCGTGATCCGACCCTTGTGTTCGGAACTGCCTCGTTTCTGAGTGATACAAGTTCCGACATGATTGCACCGATTTGGCCAACATTCTTGCAAATTCGCCTTGGTCTTTCGTTCTTCCAAATTGGAATTGTTGACGGACTAGCTTTAACGATAACATCATTATCGAAGCTGGGTGCTGGCTATGCCTCCGATAGAACGGGTAGAAGGAAGGCTTTCATCTCTGTCGGATACTTTCTCTCCACAATCTCTAGATTGGGTTTCCTCCTGGCCACGGGGTTCGCTCAAATACTACTCTTCAAATCCACTGATAGATTGGGAAAGATGCGTGGACCCCCTAGAGACGCGATTGTAGCTGGGTTTGCTGACGAAGAAAAACGAGGGCGTGCCTTTGGAATATTGCGTGCAATGGATACAGCAGGAGCGGTTCTGGGTTCTATAATCACAGCTCTATTATTTGTGTATCTTGGTTACACAGGCATCATCCTTTTGGCAGTTCTTCCAGGTTTGGGAAGTGTCATAGTGGTCGCAGTGTTAATAGAGGAGAAAAAAGGAAAGGATGTCTTCAAAGGAGTTAGCTTCCGAGGATTGAATCGAAACTTGAAGGTATTCCTATTTGCATCAATTCTGTTTGCTCTTGCAACATTCAGCTATTCATTTCTAATGCTTTTCTCTCAAGGCTTTGGATATCTTGAATCACAGCTGCCCCTCCTCTATATTCTCTTCACAGGGGTTTATGCAGCAAGTGCATATCCCTTTGGACGTGCATCTGACCGTTTTGGCAGGAAGCCAATCCTCATAATGGCATTCATTCTGCTCATTTTCACCTCTGCTTGGGCCTTTTTTGTGAATGACTGGGTGACAGTGATACCATTGTTCGTTCTCTTTGGTCTCATGAACGGCGCACTCGATCCAGTTCAGACTGCGTTGGTTTCAGACCTCGTTGAAGAAGAGAGGCGGTCAAGTATATTGGGAGCATTTCAAATGTCCATAGGTCTATGCGCACTGCCAGCTGGCATTATCATAGGATACCTTTGGGATGCAATAGGAGCTCTGATCGCTTTTCAGTATTCAATCGTTTTGGCTCTAATTGCTACAGTTGCATTGCTCCTTGTCAAAACCAAAGATGGACAGGAAGCACGGTAGTTTACATTCCGAGCTCAACGCCAACGCCTAGGAATTTGCGAATGAGGTTTCCTAGGCCAAGGCTTGCTAAGAGATACCATGGCCAGAACCAGAGTCCGAAGCCTCCTCCAGCGATATTGGTTCCCAACATTGGGTCAATAAATGGGAGCAATTTCTGTGCATTGAAGGGGAGGATTGCAACCGGGACATTAGCGTACAATGCGTTGAGTATTCCAAAGATGATTATGAACGGGATGTAATAGATGCACATGGGTTTGCATCGCGAGCTCATCAGCTCAGCATTTAGGCGCATGATTCTTGCCTGCTGATCCTGGACTTCCTGGAGAAGCATAGGGTCCATTGTCTTCCGCGCTTCATCAAGCTTCTTTCTCCATTCAGAGATTTCTTTCATGTTCTCCTTTGTCTGCTCAACATTGCTGAACCGCATGGTTGCCCAAGATGCGATAAGTGCAAGGGATACACTAACAATCAAAATGAATACAGCACTAAATGGAGGGCTGGCTACAGGCTCAAGAATACCTGTGAAGAAACCTATGAAGTCACTCCAGAGATCCATGATTATTCCCACAGTCGCAGCCCGACTTCTTTGCCTCAGTTTTAAGCATTGTCTTCATTGACTATAGCAAAAATAGCGGAGTTCTTGGAGGGATAGTGGTCAAATACGTCGTAAACGTTTCGCGTTGACAGCAAAGGTAGCTCGGAACATTTCGTACACGTAATATTTTCATTTGGCGCGTTGGAAGCTATAATGGCATACAAATCGATTCTTGTGCATATATGGATTTGAAATCGGTAATTTGTGCATATATTTTAATTTCTTTTATGAATTTGTACATCTCATTATGCACATGCTGAACAAACGTGTACTATTTCCACCTTATGGCTTTATATTAAGGTGTGCGTTTACTGAGAAACTGTCAGCCGCCGGGAGGGCTAGACAGCTATGATGAACATGGTCACACGAATGTTGAGAAGACAGGGATTCTATCGAGTTAAGAACCAAGAGGATCCAGTATATATGAAGCACTCAGTGGGCCTCGGTGGGGTCTACGTTCGAATCGAGAAGAAGAAAGCAATGATTTCTGTGAGAGACCTCGGTATCCATGAGGAGTTCACACGGGTCAAAAAGCTCGAGAACTTCATTAACAACTTGGACGATGAGGCGTACCGAAAAAAATGCTTTATCGTGCACAAAATGAAGGGCACGGGATCCTAGACGAACTTTGAAACTAATACAAGTATGGAGTTGTTGCTGGCCGGAGCGGCCAGGAACATCTACATATACCCTACTCAGTCATAGAGTTTTAGTGAGCTGACCTTGAGTATTACTGAGTTACTGGCTGCGATTAGCAGGTTTGATTTTCACAGTAGCTCGAACCTATTGTTGGAATTTGTGAGGGAAGAGAATATACTAGAGTTGAAGGAATCACTCTATTCTGCTTTTAGAGAGAATCGAGACCTAAGGATACGCGATCATGTGGCAAATTTCCTTGCGATAGACCCGATTTATTGTGCATTGGAGATACCATCATACGACCTTATTGATATCGTGAAAGGTATCCGAACTAGGAATACAGCCATTCAATTGACGTTTGAATATGTTCACACCCTCTTTGAATCTCAATCTCGGCAATTCAATTCAGGCGCGGTAAGAGTTGAAAGGGCTGCATCATCACCTTATTCGATTTTCTTACCCGAAATTTTGGAGAAACGAATTCAAGAAATCAGAGACTGCAAGGTTCCCTTTACAAGAAAACACACGCTGACATCTGCTAGACAGCTATACTATATCGGTCATCTTCGAAATACCAAGTATGGCAAATCTATACTCCAAACATTTTCAGAATCAGAAATCGGAACAGTGGTTGACAAGGAGGTGTGGACTGAAATAGCCAGTATTCTTGCTGGCCTTGGATTTGAGCCAGAATCAATGTCCGAAGAGATTCCTCCGGATGACTGGTATGACTATGTAAAATGGATTGACGAAGCACTCCCTCATTCAACAGTATTTGCGTTGGAAAAGCAACCCAGAGATGAGATAGAAGCTATAAGGCGGCTGGATGCCTCGATTCAAGGAATAGAAGAAGAAGGAGGCTCTCGTGGTCTGACTCAGCTAGCGCTCCTGAAAGAGATCAAAAGTCTTCGAACTCGGCACTACAACAGAAATCTCATTGCCTTACAGCCGATGATGACCATCCACCATCAAGGAGTTATTATTGACATATTAGTCAACACAAGAGACCCTGCATCCGAAGATATCTTGAACACGCTCTTGGATTCGAAAGTACGATCTGAACGTGCGCTAGCGGCTCGAGGGTTGGCGAGATTGAATGCTTTTGAATCGCCCATATCAGTCAGCGACCCATCAGAGGCGGATTCAATTGAGCTCGCTGAAATGATGTCGTCTGCAATATCAGTGAAGCAAAGACAAAGAAGCACGAAATCAGCACTTATGGTGCTAGCCAATAGTAAAATCCCTAGTGTCAGAAAAGACCTTGCGAGAATACTCATCGAATTACATGACAATGACACAAGGGAGTTATTCTTTCAGTTGATTAAGGACCCGGAAGAAGAAGTGGGACTTGAGATCGTATCCAATGTCATGAGACTTCCTGTGGATCTTGCCCAGGAAATATTAAGGGAGGCGCTGGAAAGTCCCCACAATCGAATTTCTGCGTTAGCTGAAGAAGCGGCACTTGCTTACAGAGAATTTCAGCTATAGTTTGAATAGCCATCAAAAATCAGTGGGTGTCGCCAGAAGAGGCGACACACAGCTCTTATTGACCAATGAACTAAGGAAATCGTGAACTCCTGGGCCGGTAAGTCACAGCCTGTCCATAGGCTGTGGAAGTAAACATTAATCTCCTTCTGTAGGTCATCATAGTCTGGATCATGCCATAGTTCGAATGGTGGACTTACTTCTGGGAAGTTGTTCGCATCAAAGCTATACTTCTCCACTCCATCCGGTAGTGCCAGACCAAATACATACCAGTCTTCACCGCATCCTTCGCGCCAATCAAGGAGCACGATGTCGATGCGGTACCAAACATCCTTCTGTTCTAACCACAGACCCATCTCAAGGAGTTCGTAGCCGCCATATACATGAACGACCACATAGAATTGATCAAGCCAGGCTTGGTCAATGCAGAGGGGTATATCTCCTTCAGGTAGGTAGTAGTCAGTTATCTCAATGTATCCGTCTTCTGGTTCAAGGACCCAATGAGCATTTTCCGACCCTAGTTCAATATTGTCAATAAGAGCTATGTTGTCATTATTTATCTCAGAAACTACCGACCAAGAGATGGCTTTGGCAGAGAGGTCATTGAGGTCGGCTTCCATCTGGTCCAAGAGGTTTGGATTCTGTGCTGCTGCACTGAAATTGGTGCACAGCGCAAAGACGAACATCGCGCATACCAAGACCATAATACGATCTATCGGACGCGATGAACGACTAGCCGAGTAGCCGCTGTGCGACTCCGTCATACCTCTCTCATTCTCCGGGATTTATAGCAAGTTTCATTTCCTAACCAGCTAGCGATTTGTAAATTCAAATGGTTAGCTACTATACCTATGTCAAACCATCAAATAAAGAACTGTCAGCAATTCGGTATAGTACCTTAGGGAATATAGTACTGATTTAGAAGGACAGATCCTGCATCTATCTTAAAGAGAACCAACGCCGAAAGCGGCTCACCATGAAGAAGCAGAAATCTCTGCATCAAATCCCGAGCTTCGAAAGGATGTACCTAGGTGCTATGCCAGTGATGGCACTTCTTACAGATCTCACTCCAAGAAGCATTTCTGCTATTACCTTCTTGGCATGCTTTGATTTAAGAAAGGCCGTGCCGATTGATTTTGTGCCATCGCTAAGGAACCTTTTTTGGAGCCAAAGGCCCCATCTTAAATCGGATCCAAACACCCTGGTCCACCTTTTCTCATAAGCTGCGAGTTGCGTCGCTCTGAAGTCGTCTGCTTTAATCGCATCCCGCGCGGTTGATGCAGCTAACTCACCTGCAACCATGGAATAGAAGATTCCTTCTCCAGTGATGGGTGAGCAATGTCCCGCCGCGTCGCCAGCAAGCATCAGTCTTTTGGCATAGGAGGGACGTATTATACCAGCCAGAGGCATGAGTGCAGACTCCCGCCTTAATTTGGTTGCACCTTCGAGTTGACTCCTTAGCGGTTCAAATGAATTCAATAGATGCTTCAGGTATTCTTCGACTCGCTTCCCTCCGCTCCGTACCCTTGCTATGAGCCCCCCAGTGCCGACGGCGACCTCGTTCCCTCTGGGAAACGCCCATGCATAGCCGCCTGGGGAGTAATCACTGCCATAGATGAAATCATTGACTCCTCTCAATTCCTCGGAATCAGATCCGAGCCTCATCTGGTATTGTACTGCATATCCCATTGATGTGTTAGGAATCCTATCTCTTATTGGTACAAAACGCTGAGTAATCGGATTGACTCCACTGGCGTCGATGACTATCTCTGAGGATACCGCCGCTGATTGTTCATCTCTGATGATAGTTGTGTGACATCCTTCTGCTGTGATGTCAACATGGACAGCTTCAGTTCCTGGCCAAATGCATTCTGTCCGGTTGATAGATGATAATTGAGCTTGCCCTATGTCATATCTAGTTGCATTGACGCCAATTTCCTCATCAAACTCTACAATCGTGGAATCGGTGCCTGGAAATCTCATCCTTACTGCTTCTACCGGATGTGCACCAGAAAAATCCTTGATTCCAAATCTTACTAGCGCTCTCTGGGGAATAAAACCGCCACAGGCTTTTCTTTCACAAGGATATCTCTCACGATGTATCAGAATATAGGGTATGTCCATCAGAGCTAGTTGCTTTGCAGCTGAAAGACCAGCAGGCCCTGCTCCTATGATGAGTACATCGGTATCGTTGTCCATCTCAAGGGAAGACTAACAAGCCTCCTCCTTGATAACAATTGCCGATGCGCAACAATATGTGTACTGACAAGAATTAGTAAACGTTGATTTCGAAGAGGGGCGTATTGAGAGGAAGTGAGCGTGTACCGACCGCTTCGACGGATTGGGGTTGTGTTTTGCCAGGGCAGGTTGATTGGAGCACTCCTGTCAAGAGTACTTGCCGGTACACGCTTGGGTTTGGGGAGTTGTTGGAGTAAGCATTTTTCTTGTCCCGCACTTCCTGCTTTGGAGAGAGAGTAGGAGAGATTACCAGTGATTCGCACAACGGCACTAAGGCTAAACGTGTACGTAACTATGGTATGAAAGATACTATTTTGGATTTTGTAATACATGGCAGCTTGCATTTACTGTGTATAATCAATCATCATCCAGCGTGTATTGCTGATTATACTATCAAAGATTAGCAACAAGTTCTCTGATCACATGGATATTCAAATCCTATAGGATAACGCAGACTATGGAGCCAGAGAACGGTTCTTCTTCAATGATGCAGTTTCGCCAGCATGCAACGAGATTTTCCAATTTTCGACCATTTCTTCGATTTTTCGCCAATTGTTATTTTGTGAGTGACTTGTTAAACATCTTTTTGCAATAACCATTAGCGATAATATTTGATATTTATTATAAATTAAAATATTACCTCATATCGGCATATTTTCTACCATTATTAGGATGTATGCGGCATGATGATTCCAAGTCTAGTTCATATCAATGCATTGAGATGAAGCCTCGTCGGCTATTTTGGGAACACACATTTGCATAGGTACCCGTCCTTGTCCACATCAACGTATACTCAGAAACTGTGTTATATCGTCTATGGCAGAAAAAGAATACGAAATAACCCTGATTATCCTCGGAAAAGGGTAGCAGTACACGATAAGTGAGTATAGCTTCCGACCACATCAGGGGGTAGAGTGTACCGGCGTATTCAGAAAACGAATACAGAAAAATCATGCCCTCGGCAATAGAGTTCCAAGGGTCAGATCCAGCAATAGCATCAGACCAAATGGAAGTATGTCCCTTGATGCTAGGGACAGTTCGAAGTATTCCTCATCATATCATATAATATTATTGCATATGCGGAACAATAGCATAGATAATTATTGATATATTTCGACATGCTGTGAATTAGATAAAAAGAAAAACTCTTCCATAAATCGGCAATGTCTGAGTGTAGAATTGATAGTGAGTGGATAGTGAAAAAGTGGGCAAGAATTCGATCTGACAACGTGATGATAGTCTAATTTGAGGCGGAAATCCCCAAAACTGAAGTGCGTCATACCCCTAGATTTAAGGGCAAATCCAATTGAGGCTGAGCCTAGTACTCTACAAATGCAGACCAGCACCAATATCATTTATAACGCCAAGGAGGAGACTAACTTATCACTATAGTGAGTTAGCCCTGTTCCTTATGTTGAGAGAGGAAAGGGATGCATCCACAGAGTTCAAGACATCGAAAGGTAGGCACGAGCACAATGGTCAGCATATTCATCATCGACGACGAAGCCATTTTGCACAGGCTCTACAAGGACGTCTTTGCGATCAAGGGACATCAAGTAATCGCAGACGCATTCGATGGTGAAGAAGCTGTTGTGAAATACAGAGACATGAACCCCAAGCCGGAAGTTATTATTCTCGACCACAGAATGCCCAATCGCGACGGCCTGGATGCAATGAAAGACATACTTGAAATCGAGCCAAGTGCCAAGATAGTTTTCATCAGTGCGGATGCCAATGTACGTGAACAGGCGCTAAACGGGGGAGCACGCTCGTTTGGTCTGAAGCCGGTTACAATACGACATATGCTTGATCTAGTTGAGAAAGCGGTATCCGACTGAGGTTCAGATCGTGAGTAGCCTAAACGTTTTAGGAGAGGTGGCTGCAATTGACGGCTGAGTCCGCCTTGAGTGTGATAATTGCGGGAGATGTTCCCTTCCTAAGAGTCCTATTGAAGATGGCAATAGAAGATGCCGGACTCACAGTAGTTGATGAAGTTACCAACCGAACTGACCTTATTGTTTCCTGCTTGAAGAAGAACCCTGATGTGGTTATATTGGATTTGGAACTCGCTGATGATGATAACATTCGACTAGTAGAGGATTTGCTGGATATTGATTCCGCACTGTCAATCATAGCGATATCGGACCTTGTAGAAGGGTACACAGAAACCATCTTGGCAGCAGGGGCGCGAGCATACCTGCAAAAGCCATTCAGTATGTACGACTTGATTGAGTTAATCAAGAAGGTAGCACCAGACAGCAGGCTTCGAGCCTCCTCCTAGACATGATAGGATGAGATAAAAGTAATTCAGCGTGTTGATAACTCTGCGGGCAGTTTTCTTAGAAGCCTTTTGACAAGGTCTGCTGAGCCTTGCATAAGGATGCACGCAGGGAGCCTTTGCTTTACGAGCGGAGAATAATACACATTGACAACGAATCCAATAATACCCGAGTTCATGATGTATTCTCAGGGGCTTGAGCCCTCTGAGATTGAACAGCTCGAAAGCCGAATGATAGCAGAACGTAGAACCGATAAGGATCCCTTTATGCAATTTACTGATGTGCTCCTCGAATTTATAGGGAGTGGTGAATGGAAGAATCGAAGCGATGCATTTCTGGCAATGTGTGCCAAGGCAAGCTATCTCAGAGGCAAGTATGGATTCAATCAGGTACTGGCCAGAGGCACTTCCAATCTTGCATGCAAAGGGTATGCCGCCTCATCGTATTGCAGACAGAGCCTTGATCCTCGGTGGTTGAATAATCTCAGAAACATCACAAATCAAGCATGGCAAGCAAAGGACTATGTCGTATTTGCAGAGCTATCCGGAGAACTCTCAGCTGTCCTCATTGATTTGGGTTATACCGATCATGCTATGCAGGTCGCTTCTGAGAGTATCGAGAGAGTTACTAAGGAATCCTCTAAGAATCAAGATATCAGAACAAATGTACAGGCTGCTCTCTTGAGGGCAAGAATCATACAGGCCTACATCGCAAGCATTGCAATCTCACGCGAAGAGGCATCCATACGCCTTGATTCCGCAGAAGATACGGCTAGACACCTAAATCATCAACTGGCATTGACAGATATTACCTATAATCGTGCCAGAATCTTGGAGGAGAGGTACGAATACGAACGTGCCAAGACACTGATTGCTATGGCTATTAATAAATACGAGAATATGGGTTATTTGGCAGGTTTGGCTGACGCCAAGAACACAGAGGGAGTCATCCTCCTAGACATTGGACAGCTTCAAGATGCAAGGGATACATTCGAGGAGCTGCTCATAATTCAGCAGCAGCTGAACAACCAGGTAGGCCTCGCTAAGACACTAATCAATGTTGGAGAAATTGATAGGGCGCTAGGTCAAATTGATCAAATGGAGACCTACAACCGACGAGCTCTGGAAATCAGCCAAGAAGCCGAGTATGTTATAGGAATCGCAACTGCAACAGCTAATCTAGGTGATGTCGAGCTTAGGAAGGGGAACATCGCTGAGGCCTCAGACCTCTATGAAAAATCCATCAAGCTAGCAGAAGATGCTGGCATGAAGTCATTTCTTGTCCTTGCGCTCTTCTTGACAGCAGATGCTCATTTCCTCACCGGGGAGTACGATGATGCAATCACCTTCTATAAGCGCGCTAGGGAGGTCTCTGATGACATTGGATGGCCACTCTCTGCTTTCAATGCCGATATGAGTGTACTCGTGACTCAGTGGGCAAAGGAAGAGGAGCCAGATTCAAAGATTGTCAAGTCGGTTGAAGAGCTGATGGGCAAATCAGAGGACTGGCTTAGCTCGAGTGACTCAGATTTGATGAGAGAGGTCCGGAGAAGGATATACGACGACTCAAGCATTGAAAGCGACCTATGCGTGTTCTTTGACGGCGAGAGAAACTTTGAGTGTCGCGTTGAGCGAAAGGCATTAGCCAAGGAATGCTTTGGCAATCTATACTGGATGGGAAGCTTGTGCCCCTACTTCAAGGAATTCCTTGCACGCTTCTATGGACAATGAGTTCCTATCTTTTTTGAATTAGTCCTTGGCCTGCTCCCGATAACGTGAAAGAATTGTATCACTTTTATCGTAGATGGGTCGGCTGCCCGCCAGATATCCTTCGGATAATCCTTCTTTCACAGATATCAATGGACGAGACGCAGACATCAGCAGATGTCGTAGGAACTCAAGATCTGTGACTTTTCTCCCCATTCTTCTCTGGAAGCGCATCTTCTCCTCTTCAAATGTGAGAACATCGTGCTCGGTCAAACCCTTGAAAAGCTTGTTTTTCGTTCCCTTGACATTACCCATCTTTCATCTGACTCCAATCAAGTGTTAACCCTAGTTAGAATTCTAAGAAAGCGAGTATTACCAGGTGCGGATTTCTACTCACTATTCAGCTGAATCATCCGAACTCTGTGGTTTGTCCTTCGCGGGGGATGGCGTAGATGTTGGAGCGGGTGTGAAAGTTGCTGCTGACTTAGTGCCAGACTCATTATTCGCAATGTGATAAAGACTCTCAGAACGGGTCTGCCTGAACTCAGTCACAGCCCTCCATGTGGCCGACTTGTCTGCCATCGGGGTGAGTCTCTTTATTCTGAACATCACAATTGCAAATACGTCAATGAAAATTATGTTCATTCCAAGTAGAAGAATTGAATTCACTCCTATTGATATGCCAACTGAAGAACCCGTGAGAGTACCAAGCACGACCATCAGAGAAGCATTTACTGCTGGCGGCATAAGTGCAGCTGAAATGGCAACACCAACAAGTGATGACATGTCACCTCTGGTGACCGATATTGCTACGGCAGCACCCGAGAAGATAGCGACGCCAATATCCCAAGATGAGAATGGGAACTCAATTGGTATTCCACCTCGCCTTGTAATCTCAGTATAGATTCTCGAAGCAACATCATTCTCTACTACCGTCATGTAAGTCGGATCTGCAACTGCGATGATTATCGCAAGAACAACCCCTACTGCTAGGGATAAACCCAAGGAGATCAGCTCGTTGACAGTTCCCTTAACAAATAGATTGCGATCCTGTACAACATATCCCAAGGCCACTGCCAGCATCGGGCCCATGAGAGGGCTCAGCAGCATGGAAGCGACAATTATGGTCACATTGTTCATGATGAGCCCGAATCCAGCCATTGCTGCGGCGAAAATCGTGAAGGCAAGGAAATCGAAGCTCAAAGATGAGTGAGACTTTACATTCTCATAGATCTCTTCAACAGCGAGTGACGCATCTCTCTGCATAATGCCTTCTCGAACTTCCTCACTCTCTCTTGGTAGAGATGCCTTCAAGTCGAGGATATCTATGAATCCAAACTCAACTCCAACCCCTCGTGACTTGAGTTTCTCCATAGTCTCTAGTGCTCCATCATCTGGAATTCTAAAGGTGAGTAGGTGTGCATTATCTGACGTGAACTTCATGATATTCTTCACGTTGAGACCATCTAGAAGAAAATCGTAAACCGCTTCAGTCTTCTCGAAGGGTACGACTATCTGGACTTGTTTCACTTGCGCGCAGCTCCGAGATTGCACTCGGCTCCGGATTTTTAGCTCTTAAGGCTTTCTAGAAACGAATGTATAATGTCTGTAATACACGTGATACATGTAGATATAGTTCTAGGCTATATCCAGAGCTATAGCACCACGTTTTTGAGGCATTAAACGCTGAAATGAGAGAGGCTGAAACATGGGAGTAGTCGAAATACTTGCATTCTGGTGGATGGTGTCTCTGACTGGAGCACTCGCGCCAGGACCACTCTCAGCAGCTGTGGTCATGCAGGCTAGTCGACACGACAAGCTCCATGGGATACTTCCAATGGTTGGTCACGCTATCATTGAGCTAGGAATCATTGTAGCGATTATCGTTGGCGTTGAATCCTTTGAACTATCCGATTTTGCAATTGACCTGATTGCAGGATTCGGAGGCTTTGTTGTCATTCTTTTTGGATTCCTGGCACTGAGGGACTATCGTCACAAAGACGCGAGCCGATTTCCAGAAGACAAGGAGCGGAGTGGTACATCTACGATGATAGAAGCTACTGCTCAAGGAGCTGTGGTCAGTCTTCTCTCGCCGTACTTCCTCCTGTGGTGGTTTGCCATAGGGCTTTCAAGTGTGACGCTGCTGGTGGCGGAGCTACAGGTTGGCATTGGCACCGTCTTCCTTGCAGGCGTTTTGATGTACTTCACTCATATTTCTACAGACTTCGCTTTTGGGGCATTTCTGTCATTTGGTTCAGATAAGGCGACCAAGACTGTGAAGGTGGGCGGAATTAACTGGATTAGTGTCGGTATAGGAGTCTTTCAGATTCTATTGGGAATATGGTTCATTATAGCCTCGATCTTTTAGAATCCAGTGTCCTGGCTCTTGAAATCGCAGTGCTAAAATGCATGCTATCTTAATGGCAGAACATCATGCCGAAAGCACTAATCACTGGATTCGAGCCTTTTGATGGATTTTCAGTAAATCCATCAGCTGAACTTGCACAGGTTGTCGAGGGCACAAGAATTGGCAACTTCGAGGTTGTAGGCGAAGTTCTTCCTTTGGATTACAGGAAAGCATTTTCACTGCTAGAAGAGCTTATTGAAGACTATTCTCCTAATGCACTCCTATGCACCGGTCAAGCAAATAGACCAGCAATAACAATTGAAAGAATTGCAGTCAACGCGATAAGCACCACGAGAGCAGACAACTACGGCTATATCCCCGAAACTGATTTGATCTCTGATCAAGGGCCTCCAGCCTATTTCACTAATATTGATCCTCATCCATTGGTCAAAGCACTCAAGAATGAAGACATCCCAGCCTTTGTGAGCTACCATGCGGGAGTCTATGGATGCAACTGGTTGATTTACAAAGTCATGGAATGGATTGGTGCCAGCGAGATGAACCTCATGGCGACATTCATTCATGTACCTCCACTTCCACAACAGGCAATAGAGAAGGAGAATCCACAGCTTGCAACCATGCCTTTGGGTACGATTGCTGAAGCAATCAAGGTAATAATCCTTAATCTTCCCAAATGACTGAGCGCAAAAGGTTTTAGGCGCGCATACAACCACCGCGGCCGTGATGTGGAGGTAGCTGAATTGTCAGCAGAGGAATCATTCGATATCGTCATTGTAGGTGCAGGTGTTATAGGAGTTGCAGCAGCATATTATCTCCAGAAGAATGGCCCTGAGAAGAAGATCCTTCTTCTCGATAGAATGTCAATGGCCGGGCAGGCAAATACAGCTATGAGCGCGGCTGCTGTGAGAAACATGTTCGCATCGTCCACAAATCAATTGCTGACAGACACATCGATCAAGTACTTCGAACACGTCCAGAACGATATCGGATACGAGCTTCTCTTTGAGAAGTGTGGCTATCTCTGGCTGCTCAGCGACTCTCAGTTCAATCATGAAAGTGTTCAGAACTGGATACGAAGAATGGATGAGTCAGGTATCCATTACAAAGTATATGATAAGAAGCAGCTCAAGGAGATGATTCCTGGTCTCAATGTAGACTTCTCCAATGATGAAGAAGCAGAGCTAATGAACCTCCAAGAGGTTGACTACGGTCTATTTGGAGGAGATTGTGGCGTACTGGATCCTACAAGACTAGTTGAGTGGTACTTCGAGGAATTCAAGAAGATCAGCGATGTCAAGCCAAGATTCAATGTGAATGTAGACAGTCTTCTTCTGGAGGCAGATCCAAAGCTGGACCTTCCTGGCGAGCCCTATGTGTGGCAGAAGAAAAGGGTGACCGGCGTCAAGACGAAGGATGGGATAATCCGCGCTGACACTGTGGTCCTAGCCACCGGCGCTTGGTCGAACGAGTTACTAGATCCGATAGGAATGGACAGCCGCACAAAAGCTAAGAAGCGGCATATCTATGTGCTTCATGCTGAGGGAAAGCCAGGTTTGGAGGAATTGCTAGACACAAAAGGATTCAGTGAAATGAACACCATACCATTCACAATTCTACCTTCGGCTGGAGTATACTTCAGGCCACAAGTCCAAGAACGAGGATTCTGGATAGGATGCGGAGATAAGCTGGGTAGGAGATACGATTACATTCAGCCTCCAGATTATGACAATCCTGAAAGCGCATACTACGAGAACAGTGTCTATCCTGTTCTATCCAAATACTTCCCGGGATTCGAAGGCGCGAGGCCTGTCGGTAGCTGGGCTGGAGGCTACAGCTATAGTCCAGATGCAATACCTTTCGTCTATTATGATTGCGGAGTGCTGGTATTGAATGGCGCCAGTGGTTCAGGTATTATGAAAGCCGATGCAATGGCCAGAATTGCTGATGCTCTCTATCGAGGTGAAGCTGATGCCGAGCTATATGGCGGGAGGAAGATGCCGGCAGACACTCTTAGCCAAAAGAACAGAAAGGTCGAGGTTGAGAGTGTCGTCATCTAGCTGTTATCTACTCTGGCGGAAAACCCTAAAAGAGATAGCGGGAAAATCTTACTGGCTTCCTTAAGGATGCATCAGCCTATTGCATCCTAAAATTCTAAGAGACTCGAACCACTCATACGTAACACACACACTAGAAAATGGGGTGAAGCAAAATGGATAGAGGTGAGCTCGATGACGACGGCGGAAAAACCAGAGACCAGCAAGCTTACAGTGACTGCACTAGAGAGTGGGATCGAGTATCCCGATTTAGGGAGCGCACCAGACGAACCTCTGCTGATTCAAGTAGTTGGACTCTGGCCTGACATTCTTGCCGAGTTATCAGTCAAATTCGAAGTCGATTTGGAAGACCTGCAAGACCTACAAGACCTTGATGAACGTCCAAGACTTCAGATTGAAGATAAATTCGTCATGGTCGTACTCCGCGTGCCTGTGGACTTGGAAGGAGAAGACAGGGAGTATTCGACAAGTCCTATTGGTCTTTTTACTAATGGGCGTGACATCATCATAGTGCAAAACGAGGATATTCCTCTGCGAAAAAGACGACTCAAAGGAGTTTTACGTCGTACTACTACTGTAAGTGGTGTTATTTACAACACCTGGGAGATCGTCATACATAGTTTCGAGACTATGCTTGATATCATTGAAGCCACAATTCATGATACCGAAGACCAAATCCTCAAAGAGCTATATCCTTCGCAATTAGATCGCTTTTTCCAGCTCTCAAGAGATGCTATCTACATGGAAGCAGCGCTGAAATCTAACATGAAGGTGCTACGGCGGATGAAGAGGTTACAGAGTTTTGGAAGGCTTGTTCTTGATGAAGATCGTCTTGAGGAGCTAGAAGTTGACCTGCAGCAACAGATGGAACTCAGCGCAATATATAGAACGCTCATTTCCAATGCGATGGATCAATACGATTCAATTGTTGGGCACAATTTGAATAGGGTTATGAAGACTCTGACATCAATCTCGCTGTTGGTTAGCGTTCCCACACTAATCGCTTCGATCTACGGAATGAATGTCGACTTGCCCCTAGAACAGAATCCGCTGGCATTTGTGGTGGTGGTTTTAGCGAGCCTCATCATCACTACTCCGTTGCTGGTGTTTCTCAAACTCAAAGGAGTAGTCTAACACAAAGTTTCGTGGCATTGATATATGCTCTCAGTGGAATTATGAGTCGGGAAAGTTGCAAATTCAGCTAGAGAGCATATTCCTTGTCAGAGAAGAACTCAGAAGAAAATGGGGCGGGAAGTGAAAATTCCCTGAAGAAGGCATCAATAGTTGATGTGCTTAATAGAATCAAATGAGTCAGTGCAAAGGAAAGATAAACCTGAAGTGTTTATGGTATTCACATTCTCCTTTGGAGTGATTAGCCTGACCTTCAAGCAACTCGCTGAGTATCATATGTGGACCGGAAAAAGGATGCGAGAGGTTGTTGAACATCTGAAGGAGAAGGAATTCACAAAGAAGGTGCTCGGTCAGCAAAGTGTTCGTTCAATATGTGAGCACATGGTCATGGCTCTAGCCACTTGTTTCAGTATTGCAGATGACAAATGGGATGATAGTATCTACAAGTGGGTATCTCAGTCTTCGAAACTCGAGTTGATTTCCAAGTGGAACGAATTGGATTCGCGTCTCGCTGAGGTTGTTAGGGAAATACCACAGGGTACCATCGAGGTCCCGCATATATCAGATGAGCCATTTGAAATTCAAGCGATGGATTTCTTCATGCAATATATTTTACACACAACCCACCACAGAGGGCAGCTCGCCTCAGCGCTGAGGATACTTGGCAAAGATGTGCCAGGAACTGACTATCTAATGTTCTTTCGAGAACGCGCTGCGGTTTCCTAATGCTGCTATTCTTTTTATCTTCATGAAGCTATCCAGAACCTATGAAAATTGGAGTTCTCACTAGTGGTGGCGATGGTCCTGGAATGAATGCAGCCATCAGGGCCATAACTAGAGTTGGTATCAGTCGTGACTGTCAGATATACGGGATATTCGGAGGATTTCACGGAATTCTCACCAATCAGATACATGAACTCAATTCGAGATCAGTATCAAGAATTCTACACCGTGGAGGAACAATGCTAACTACTGGCAGGTCTGAAGAATTCAAAACTGAAGAAGGTCAGAAGAAAGCTGCAAAGGTGTTAGAGGACAAGGGAATCGATGCGTTAGTCGCCATAGGGGGCGATGGGACTATGCGTGGTCTAGCTGCACTCAGCAGACATTGGAATGGTCGCTTGATAGGATTGCCGGGAACCATTGACAACGACCTCTATGGTTCTGACTATACAATAGGCTTTGATACAGCTGTCAATAATGCACTAGAGGCATTAGACAAAATACGCGATACTGCCGAAGCCTTTTCTCGCATCTTCCTAGTTGAGGTTATGGGGCGCAATCATGGGTTCATTGCAGTTCATGTAGGTATTGCCACAGGAGCATCAGCAATTGTCATCCCAGAAACTCCAACCAAGATTGAAGAACTTGCGAAGAGAGTGATTGAGGCGCGCGAAAAGGCAAAATCAAGTGTGTTAGTTGTGGTTGCAGAGGGCGACGAGCTTGGCAATGCGACTGTTATTGGCGAGGAACTCTCAAAGAGGATTGGCGAGAAGTGCAGAGTTTCCGTATTAGGCTATATCCAAAGAGGAGGAAATCCTACTCATTTTGACAGAATCCTTGCCACCCGTCTTGGAGCCTTCGCAATCGAATGCCTTCTGGGAGGGAAGCACAGGGGGATGGTTGGAGAGGTCAATGGTGAACTCATAATGACTCCCTTCGAAGAAACATGGTCAAAGAATAAGCCCTATGATGAATGGATGATGGGCCTTCTGGAAGAGCTCTCAGGATAGACACCTGTGATGTACGTGTTTATCAGCAACACATCGGCACATTGAATCATGAGACGTACTGTGCAGACGCGGCTGACCGACTTTGATGAGTCCAGCAAGGACAAAAAGAAGAAACAGGACTCGTCAGAAAAGCTCCGAGTTCCCACAGGAGAGATCTGGGGGAAAACTGTCATCAAGAAGAAAGAGTGGGGCGTCTGCAACTTTGATGGTACTGTTCTTCTCGTGCAAGTAATGGACGGACGTATTCATGCCCATGGTAGGGAAGCGGTCTGCAAGTGGTGCGAGGGTACACTCGAGATAAGAGAGGACAGGGTGTTCTGTGGGGGGACATGCGGAAGGTATCAAGGCGAGTTCTCGAAGGACCTTAGTGCATATCTTTGGTGGGAGGGTGCCAAGTCGTACACCTTGCGGAAAAGAGTTGCGGAAGTCGAAGAGCTTGAATTGCAGCAGAGAGACCTCGAACCCATCACATATGCGCCACACTGGTCTGTGCTAGAAGAGTACGAAGAGGACCCTGACTAGTCCTAATTAGTGCGTTTCGAAAGAATAAAGTGTCACGAAATCAAGCTCTTGCGCTATGACCGAAATACCAATGGCTGATGATAGTGGCATTCGGGGAGGTGAAAGACCCAGAGAGGTCACTATTGCAGGCTTTCTAATGATCCTTAATGCTATTACGGGAATTATTGTTGGCGGACTGGGATTTGCTGTATGGGAGGATGTTGCTTCTGGAGCAGGTATCATTCTCGGCGTGATAGCAATATTCCTGTATTTCCAGATATTGAAGCAGGATAGGATGTCTTGGACGCTTGCGGTGGTATTCCTTATTGCCGGAGCTCTGCTGTATGCATATGGTGCGAACTGGGCAGGCGTTGGGCTAACCGCCATCACGATCGTATACTATATACTTCCCACCACTAGTCAGCATTTCACCTAGAAACAACGATTTATTGAGGAATAGGCTGATCTCTCAGCCTATCCCTAGTTTTATTGAATTTATCCAATCTATAGATTCTTCTCGTAAAGAATGAATCGACGCCCAGCAAATTCCTCTGGGATTTCAATAATGTATTCAACCCATGTTTCAACTCTGGGCCCGAGGAAGAACACCGCTCGATCAGTCTTTGTAGCTTCGAGATAGTCCAGAGCTCTTGAAAATATATCAACAAACACAGTTCGATTCGTTGAATAAATGGAGAAGGCTGTAGTCTTCTGGTCATCTCTCTCGAAGGTATAGACGAAAGTCAGGGATTCCGCCTTGCCAGTGTCACCAAAGACAACTTGAGCAATCTCGCGTTCGAGGATTGCTTCTAGGCTATTGATGTCTTTATTGTGAAACTCCCACCGTATTGGGAATGTTTCGCCTTGGACTAGGTCGGTAGTTTCAAGAATCTCATGCAATCGCTTAGGAAGGATTGCGAGAGGTATTATGCTCGGGCTTGGACTTGGATGAGGAGGAAAAGGTGGCTCGAGCCTAAAGTAACGGACATCATTTGTGACTGCAAATCCAAGACTCTCTGCTACCTTCATTGAAGCTATATTTCTGGAGCTGGTTGCATACCGCAAGGTTTCCATTCCGATTTGCTTGGCTTGCAAAATCATCTGATTGACAATTTTGGATGCAAGTCCCCTTCTTCTTGCAGATTCTCTCACTCTTAGCCCCTTGATCCATCCAGTCTTATTGGCAGATTTGATTTCGAGATTGCCTATTGCCTGAAGAACAGCTCCATCAAAGATTCCAAACGGATAGTTGAAACTATTATCAATCCATTTCGGAAATCTATCGGGAACATAGTCTCGGCCTCCCCATATTCCCATACATAGTTCATTGACTGCCCGATGATCTGATATTTTGAGAGCTCGGATTTTTTCAGGCATGGATTCTTCGCAGAAGTGCCTTCTTTATGAACCATCCGCCTCATTTTTCGTAAGGAATTCCGCAAAAATTGAAACGATTGTTTTTGTTATAAACCTTAAAACGGGTCAAGGGGATGCGTTGGACCACCGCGTGTGCGTCAGATAGCAGATTCACCACCAGTAGGCTTCGCTTGAGGGAGAGGAAAAAGCTGCAGAGCCGAGATCGGTTGATATTCCTATTATTATCATGTGCATTTCTACTTGTCCTGAGTACCGCTGTATCCTCGGGGAATGTAGCTGAAATGGTGACGGACAAATCCTCAGAGTTGTTTCCATCAAAACTCCCTACACAAATGATAGTATCTGAACTTCCACCACCAGGACTTATCGCACCAGCTAATGGTGAGATTTTTGGGCGGAGTCAAATTGATGCAGGACCAGTTATCTTTGAGTGGGAACCTGTTGCAGACGCTCAGGGATATGAGCTAATGCTCGTGATGCCAGGCATGGCTGAACCAATCTATATCCCAGTAGCTGCCACTTCATTCCAGATTTGGTTGAACTCAGCATCAGGAATACCAGGCGAAACTGATGGTGATTACTCCTGGGCGGTGAGGACTCTCAATGGCAGTCTTGGAGAATTCAGCGCGGCTTGGACATTTCGTATCGACACATTATATGAAGGGCAACCTTCATTGATTGCGCCTCTGGACGGAATGGAATTTGATCAGGGTAAAGTCACTCTGGAATGGAAGGTGCCATCAGATATCAGTGGCATACAGTCATCAGTTATCGAAGTCTATAACTCAAGCATCTTCTCGGCAGATACCCTTTTCCTTCATGAAACTGTACCTGCCTCCACTCTAAACTTGACTATCAACAATCTCGAAGAGGGAACATACTTCTGGAGATGCCAAGCTTTCGATATCGCCGGAAATCCCAGTGATTGGAGCACTGTTTGGAACTTCACAATTGAAATCTATGAATCTATAATGCCACCAGCCCCGCCACCAACACCGACAGCGCCTCCAGTAACCACACTGGATATGGGAACGCACTACGTTGATATGAGCGGTACAACATTTGTCACATCAAATACAGAGTTCAATCTCATAGCTTCAAGCGAACATGCGTCAGATATCACGACTATGTATTGCATCGATGGAGGACCTTGGCTCGAATACGCTGAGCCATTCTATCTCTCTCGCCAAAACGGCCTAAGAAATGTTTCATTTTATAGCATAGATGAGTTTGAGAATATTGAAGAGCCGCACACTATCGAGGTCGTATTAGCAAGCCTGAATCTCGATTCATCAATCTACAGGTCTCGTTTCTGGCCAGATAGAATCATGTTCACTGTTACGTTGGAGAACAATTGGCCTCTAGATATCTGTGAGCTGGAGATGAACCTCGATATACCTATGGACTTCAGCATACGTCATCTTTCAGTCTGGCTTAAGGAACCGGGACATTGGCCAAGACCCGTATTTCTCTTCATCGCCAGCTGCAATCCATTCATTCAGGCAGGCACATACAACTTCATGGATGATTTGGAAATCACTTTTGATGATAGCAAACTCTTTGTTCCTTGGCTCCCAGTTGGCGGCAAATTACTCATTGTCATGAATCTTCTATATTCCCCAGAAGAAAGCGCGAGTTCCGCTGAGCCAATATTGTTGAGTGAATATACTTTCGAGGTGTTGGTTGTTGCTAACACCACCCTACCATTTGATGGTGATGAGGGTCTTATTGAGGTATGCTCAACGGAGGAAACAATCGTCATGGATGCTGACGATGACTTCCACGGATACCATTTCTGCAACCCTGGCTAGCACTATTGGATCTGAAATGACTGGTTTAGGGCGACGGATTTCATGTAGGCTTGGTTAAGATAAGTCATCATTCGCAACCTGTTTCTGGAGAATCAGACAGTAATGGTGGTGCACATTCGAAACATATGTAGAGGGAAAGCCCCAGCATCCTAGCCGCTTGTTGTCCTGACACCAGACTTGTTCCTGCCGCAATTCATAAACCTCAGAGAAACGTCTTGCCAGATCCCAAGCAATGGGTCGAAAGAGGTTCCCCTCATCTCGCATGTTTTGAACAATAACTGTCATATATGCTCCATTTCGCAAATAGGGGTACACTGCATCAATGACTATGCCAACATTTTCCAAATACTCATCATAGGATTCTATGTTGCCCAGGTCAGAGGAGGAGCTGCTGTAATGCTGCTTCAACCCCTTCTCACCCCTCTCTTTGTGAACAGTTTCATTTCCACCTCTCGATTTCCTGAGCATGTTGTAGTATGGTGGCGAGGTGATTAAGTAATCAAACTCTGGAACCTCATCGCCGAAGTGTGTTTCCAAAATAGCCGCGATGTCCATTGAGTCCCCTGTTAGGATATGATGATTTCCAGACCCAGAGGTTGACTTCAATTCTTGTTGTCCGATTTCGGCAAACTCAGGATTGAGCTCTACTCCAACCGAACTGCGGTCTAATGCCTTGCATGCTACCATGGTACTTGCTACTCCAGCAAAAGGATCAATGACCCAGCCGCCCGCTCTCGTGAAATATTCCACAAAACGGACTACAAGCTCTTCTGGAAACTTTGCTGGATGAGTCAACTGATTTCTGCTTCTGGAGCGGGGATTGACAACAAACCACGACTTTGTGCTCTTGACCCACTCCTTGCCATCCAGATCGTTAAGCTTCTTTCCTGCCATTCGTCAGTCTCCCATTTGGGATAACTATGTTAGTTCTGCAGGATGTCATCATAAACTCTTGCACATCTAGGCTTGGTCTAGTGCTCCATGATGACATCTAGAGCAATGTTGTCTGCATGATCACTTATTCTCTCAAGGTTCCTGATAGACTCCACGAATACCGTGTCCGCTTCCGCAACACATATGCCATCTCTAAGGCGTTGGATATGGGCTTCGCGGATTTGTCGCTCGAAAACATCAACTTCGTCTTCCATGTGTACAGCTACTCTTGCTAGATCTTTGTTTCGGGTTCGCAGAGCTTCTATTGAAGTGGCGTAGGTTTCTTCAACCATTTCAAACATTTTTGAGAGATCATTGATAGCTGCATCTGAGAAAGTCACACCATTCCTAAAACGATGAAGTGCGAATTCTGCAAGGTTCTGAGAGAGATCTCCAACACGCTCAACATCAGTTAAAACTGCAAGAAGCTTCATGCGCCAAATGATGTCAAACTGGCCTAATTCCTCCTCTCGAATCTTGTCGATGAATTCTTCGGTAGTCCTACACCTGTCATCTACCTCGTCTTCCAGAAGCATGACTCTATCACCTTCGTCGGTTTGACCGTGAAGAAGTGCCTCTTTACTTCGTTGAATCATTTGCATAGTCAATTCGGCAGTGCGAATAATCTCACGTTCTGCTTCGATTAATGCTGCTTGGGGCATATTCAACATTTGGTCATCAAAATGGTAGCGACCAATAATCTCGCCTTCCTTGTCAGGTATGAGGCGCTCACACAGTTTTACCAAGCCGCCTACAAGAGGCACAAAGATGAAGCTCACTATTACATTGAATATCGTATGCGCGTTGGCGAGCTGCCTCGGTAGCTCCGCCGCAGTAGCT
The DNA here is from genome assembly GCA_048885865.1 of Candidatus Hermodarchaeota archaeon. Classification (GTDB taxonomy): domain Archaea; phylum Asgardarchaeota; class Thorarchaeia; order Thorarchaeales; family Thorarchaeaceae; genus SMTZ1-83. The sequence goes on along the minus strand of JBHLLF010000001.1, from coordinate 115,564 downwards.
TGCGTTAGAACAGTAAAAGGTGCCAGGATGGGAAGGAAAATCGCAACCCCAATGACATTAATCAATGTCTGAGCAATAGCAGTTCTTTTTGCTGGAGTAGTGGCGCCAATAGCGGCGAACAACTCAAGAAAGCAAGTGCCAATGTTGGCTCCCATCACAAGGGCGATTCCTGGCCCCAAATCTATGACTCCTGCAGCACCCATTGCAATAACAAGACTTGTCGTTGCTGAACTGCTCTGCGTAATTCCCGCAATCAGAGCACCAATCAGAATCCCATAAAGGGGAATAGCTCCGTAGTCATTGATAAGGTCCCTAAAAAAGGGGTAGTCAGTTGTTAGGGGTCTTGCTCCCTGTTTCATGAAGTCCATTGCAAGGAAGAGCAGACCCAGACTGAAGATCACCTTTCCTGTGAGTTTGACTTTTTCATTCTTAAAGAAGAAACTCATAAAGAAACCAATGGCTACAAGTGGCCAAAACGCCAATCCTATGTCGAAGGAAACAAGCTGTGCTGTCACCGTGGTGCCAATCTCTGACCCTAACATGATATTGACTGATTGCCTGAATGTCATCATGCCCGCATTAACAAAGCCAATCAGAGTTAGTACTGTGATGCTTGAGCTCTGCGTCATGAATGTAGTGGCGGTCCCAGCGGCCATTCCATTTATCGGATTACTACTAACTCGTTCTAGGATTCTGACAACACGCGCCCCCGACAGTTTCCCCAAGGTCTCCCTCAACATTGTGATGGCAAACATAAAGAGAGCAAGTCCACCAATAATATTGAAGGCAATCTCCGCCACTTGCATACACGCATCGTGTGTATCTGGTATATAAACCTACAAAGTATTCAAATTCGCATCTAAGTTCCAAAAGTTCTCTACAAGATAGATGTGCTGATGTACTGATACGTATTGCTTATTATGGTTAGACCTCGCCGACATACTTGAGAAAGGAGAAGTAAGGAATGGCCAGCATTAAAAGACAACTAGTGGTGTTTGCATTCGGCATGCTCATTGCATTTGGGTTCGTTTTAATCTTGACTCCGCCTGGTGATTTTGCGGGAGGACCGTTTACTGTTACTACTGCTGGCTCGACGACGGTGTTCACTCTCTCCCAAGAGTGGGCGACTCGCTTCCAATTTGACTACCCTGCCTTTGTTGTAAACCCAAGCACGGGGGGTTCCGGTCTGGGTCAATCCCAAATTGCCCAGCAATTGATCGATATAGGAGCAACAAGCTCATACCCCGATGAAGACTATATAATGACAAATCCAGGTGTAAAGATAGTCCCAGTGTCAGCAGATGCTTTGGGTGTTGTTGTCAATCCAGAAGTCAACGGCTCTTCATTCAAGCTCGACTGTGATATGGCTGTCGCAATCTTCCAGAGAAACATCTCTACATGGGAGGAGCTGGAATCTACCTTCGGAGTCGCCGTCGAGCAAACTGGATCCATCAATGTATATGTCCGTTCAGATGCTAGTGGAACAACAGCCACCTTCGCCAAATGGCTTGAAACCTCTGATGAAACTGCCAACCCATTTGGAAACTACACTTGGAGATTGGGACATGGTGAAACATTGTCGTGGGCCCCAGAGATAAGCTCCGTTGATGGGAATCCCGGGGTTGCGGCAGGAGTTTTAAGCGACGCTCAAGGAATTGGCTATGTTGGCCTAGCATTTATGGAGGGGCTGATTCCAGCATATTTGTACAATCCATCAATCGATGAATATATCGAGCCCTCTCTTGAGAATGCACTGAAGGCTCTACCATCCGTATTGTCGGATCCAGGAGCGAATCTAATGAACTCAAATCTAGAAGGAGCCTACCCAATTGCACGACTCCTCTATTACATGATTCACGAGGACAATGTTGCTTGGCATGTCTTAGTGTTTATGAATTGGGTTCTTACTAGGGGGCAGACATTCATCTCCGGCGTTGGCTATGTGCCAATCAATGGAACCTCAGCCATCATCTATTCAATCAATGTGATTTCATCCCTGAATCCAACGGACTCCTGAGAGGTGGTTGATATATGAGCCAGCAAATTAAGGAAAATATCTCACATATCATCCACGAGATCAAGACAGCAAGGGGTTCAGCAAGAATTGATTTGATTGGTAGATTTGGCCTATTGGTGCCAGCATTTGCTAGCTCGGCAGTCATAGTCCTCATTTTGACATTTCTCTGGTATGAGTCTGCTCTAATCTTTGCCAGTCCAGAGGGAGGCATAGGAATCATTGTCAATCCTACTTGGGACCCAAATCGAGATCTCTATGGCATAGCTATCTTCATAGCTGGCTCCTTCATGTGTACACTACTTGCAATAGGGATTGCAGTTCCGCTAGGAATGGCTGGTGCGCTTTTCCTGAGTGAGTTCTGTCCTCATCGGCTCAGGGGACCAATTAGAATGGTAATTGAAATGATGGCAGCAATCCCATCGATAGTCTATGGCCTTTGGGCGTATCTCGTGATTGTGCCTTGGATAGCGTCAGTACTGGCACCTGCATTTGGGATTGAATCAAATGGTCTTAGCCTACTAGCAGGAGGAATCATTCTGGCGATTATGCTTCTTCCCACAATAGTAACAGTCTCTGATGATGCACTTCGGTCTGTGCCAATGACACTCCGAGAGGCATCTCTTGCTCTGGGCGCAACGAGCACTGAAACAGCGAGGAAGGTCGTCATGGGAGCGGCAATGCCGGGGATTGGAGCAGCAATTGTGTTGTCGCTTGGAAGGGCAGTGGGTGAAACAATGGCGGTTCTTATGGTGACAGGCAATGCTCTGCAAATACCATTCTCCCTGTTTGATCCCACCTATGTAATGACCTCCATTATCACAAACCAGTTGGGCTATGCATTTGTCTTTCCACTCTGGCGATCAGCTCTATTTGCAGTTGCACTTGTCCTGATGTTGATGTCAATCTCATTCACAATAATGGCGAAGCTATTCATTCGCTGGGGAATGAAAACAAGGGGGATGAGTTGATATGAGTGAGCAAAGGCCTATCTCAGAAGAGCAGCAATACGAAGACAATGGAACAGCCCCCATTCCTTATAGCAGAATCACGCAGTTATCACGCTATCTCAAGATGCAGATGAGTTCAAGAAGAACATTCTCGGACTTCACATTCAAGATATTGCTAGGAATCTGCGTCCTAATCATTGTATCTCCATTCTTCCTAGTACTTATCCAAGTTCTTTCTGTTGGAATTCCTGAAGTCTTTGGATCAGGCCCTGGGCAAGGCCTAGAATTCTTTGGCACCTTTCCCGGGCCGGGATTGGAGGGCGGAATCAGAAATGCCATTGCAGGAACAATCCTGCTGATGGTTGTAGCCTGCATGGTGGGAATTCCCCTTAGTGTCCTAGGGGCAATTTACATCACAGAGTATGCAAGACCTGGGAGAGTCACCAGTATCGTCGAGTTCGCAGCGGATGTTCTAGCTGGTATTCCTTCGATTGTCTTCGGAGCATTTGGATTTGCGTTTATTGTAGATTTCCTTCATATTGGAATGGGCTTGATAGCTGGAGGTTTCACCTTGGCTTTTATGATGATACCTACTGTGTTGCGTACTACTCAAGAAGCACTCAAGCAAGTTCCTATGGCACTAAGAGAAGCATCCTTGGCATTGGGTGCGACAAAATGGACAACAACCTGGAATGTTACAATTCGCGCGGCTATTCCAGGAATCATAACAGGAATACTCCTAGCTGTTGGAAGGGTGATGGGAGAAACCGCTCCGCTTATTTTCACAGCTGGAAACACCCTCGGCGTTCCAACAAGCATTACTGGTGGAGGTTCATGGGTCGCCTCTCTTCCCTACACGGTCTGGTCCTACATTACTGATCCCAGGGAGTACCTGAAGGCCAAAGCTCATGGAGCTGCGGTTGTACTTCTTCTAATGGTTCTGGCAGTTGACATCATTGCGAATATCATTCTCAGGAAACTGACACGGAGGATTGTCTAAACCAATGTCACATCAATACAAGATGGAAGTCAGAAACCTCACAACTTGGTTTGGGAGGAAGAAGATTCTGAAAGAGATAAGCTGTTACTTCGAGGACAACTCAGTGACTGCAGTAATGGGACCCAGTGGATGTGGAAAGTCGACTCTCCTGCGAAGTCTCAATCGATTGAATGACACAATTGGAAGCTTCAGGATGAGCGGCGAGGTGCTTCTCGAAGGCGCAAACATCTATGCCCCCAATTCTGATGTCTATGAACTGAGGCGACGCGTCGGAATGGTCTTTCAACGTCCTAATCCATTCCCTATGAGTGTGCGCGAAAACATAACCTTTGGTCCCAAGCTTCACGGAATGAAAGATGAGAATGAGCTGGAAAGGATGGTGGAGCAATCACTGAAGAAAGCCGCCCTATGGGATGAGGTCAAGGACAGTCTTGATGAGCCAGCTCCGAATCTCTCCGGAGGTCAACAACAGCGCCTATGTATAGCCAGAGCCCTCTCGGTTGATCCTCCAGTGCTGTTGATGGATGAACCTGTATCGGCACTTGATCCAATAAGTGCGGGAAAGATAGAGGATCTGATTATAGAGCTAAAGAAAGACTACACTATCATAATTGTCACTCATAATGTTCAGCAGGCATTCAGAGTTTCAGACCAAGCGGCATTTCTCTACCTAGGGGAGCTGGTTGAATTTGATAAGACAAAAAGAATTGCTGAAGCTCCTGGCGACGAACGAACGGAGGCATTTATCACTGGGAGAATAGGATAGGTGAGCGCTATGCGGACACAACTTGAGATTCACATTGAAGAAATTGGCAATCGTCTAAAGGAGCTACATGAGCTTTCAACAGGAGCATTCATGCAGTCAATGAAAGCCTTTGAATATCTTGATCAAGAGATGGCATCGGAGGTAAAGGAGAACTCAAAGAAGATAGAAGAGCTCTCTGCGAAAGTAGAAGCCAAGGTATTCGAAACCATTGCTAGAAGGCAACCAGTTGCATCGGATCTTAGGAGGCTCGCCACATACTTGCAGGTAGCACATCATCTGCATCGAGTTGGCAGATACGCCTACAAGATTGCTCATATAGTCAACCTATGTGAGGGTATCGAGCACTTCAAAGAGCTTGAATCGCTGCCCTATTTGGCGGATTTGGCGAATAAGACGCTTGAGATTGCGATGAAGGGAGTCCTAGAGAATGACCTCTCAGGCATCGATGACCTGGAGAAAATGGAGGCCGATAGTGATCGGGAAACCTCTGAAATGTTTGAGGAGATTGCTGAATATCTCAGAAAAAGAAAGGACATCACAACAATGGCGATGTTCTATGTAATCGTTGGTCGGTACTGCGAGAGGGCAGCGGATCAAGCTTTTGCAATTGCAGAGCGCGCTGTGTATATGGTAACGGGAGAAAAGAAGAAGCTGGGTTTAGCTTACAAAGGCAGTGCACCGGATGCTCCACACTAGGATTTTGCCGCACGGATAGTTCGCACAAGGTCCTCAAAAGTCTGGTCTACATTTAGACTTTCAGTAGCGCTTGTCTGCATAAGTTTCAGGCCACGTTTGTCAATCTCAGACTGGATAGCTTTTTGGTTAAATACTGGTTCGAGGTCAATCTTGTTCTCAACCACCGTTGTTGGGACCTTCCCTGCAGAGGAATATAGCGACTCAAGCCAGGTATCAATTGTTCCAAGTGTTTCTGGTCGACCACGGTCAAATACAAAAAATGCTCCACTCGCATTCGTACAAAATTGCACACGCAATTGCTTGAAGGACTCTTGGCCACCGAGGTCCCACACTATCAATTTGTAGTTCGTGTCATCGAGTGTAATAGTCTTCACATGTAGAACGGCTCCAATCGTCTGAGCCATCTCTGGACTTAGACTGTCATAAACGAATCTCTGAACTAGAGATGTCTTTCCGACTCCAGATTCCCCAAGGAACACAATTTTGTAGACAAAGTCAGGTTCACTCACTCTGGCACTCCCCGATGAATACTGAATTTTCCATATGTTAACTTTCCGCATGCGTACAGTGTCATAATGAAGCTGGTCCCTTAGCCTTTGTCTTCTCGAGAATCTCCCGTGTCATTTGTATGAATGCCTCTTCGACATTCGTGTCCTCTTTCGCACTCGTGCGCACATGTGTAAAGCCATATTTCTTGACTATCTTTTCAATTTCTGCTGGGTCAATCTTGCTCTGTAGGTCAATCTTGTTCTCGACCAACACCAAGGGTATCTTCTTCGTCACGCCATATAATGCTTCAACCCATTCCCCGATTCTCTCGAGTGTTTCTGGACGAGTGGAGTCGAAGACAAAAAAGGACCCTGACGCGTTCTGGTAGTAGGCCTTTCTAAGCTGAGCGAAATCATCCTGACCAGCTATGTCCCAGACAACTAATTTGACCAAGGTTTCGTCAACCTGAACGGTCTTGACATGAATGTCTGTGCCAATGGTCGCCAGATAATCGCCCTCAAATGAATCGTACACATATCTGCCGACTAGACTTGTTTTGCCCACTGCTCCTTCCCCAAGAAAAACCAGCTTAAACAGGTATGAGATATTGTCAGGCAGGTCTGTTACGCTCCACGGCTAGGCCTATTTACGAAACGACTTCATTGAGTCATATAATGCTTACGCAGCCCGATGGGATTATGCTTCCCTAGCAATAAATATGACTGATTTGTCTTGTAGAAGACTTTTCAAACCGTGGAACCAAAACTAACAAAAGCCAGCCGCTTTGAATCGATTGTGTGGACTTCCATGGAAATTGGCACTTTCGCTAGGCACATAGATCAGATGAAGAGTGGAATCTCTCACAATCCTGATTTCATTGATCTGCGAATGGACTTGAACTACAGTCTGAACTTCAGAGAGGCAAGAGGAATTCTTGAGGAGGCAGGTGTTGTGCCGACTCTGCATCTTCCAAGCGACCCCTGTTGGAGACCTATGGATTTTCCCAGTGAGATAATGCCCTATATCGATGTTAGCGCTGAAGTTGGTGCCGAGCTAGTAACCACTCATTCTGCATTATCCACTCTTTTCTACAGCGATGATGATATTGATGCATTTCTGGAGTGGGTACCGCTCTTATGTGATGCCGCAAAGGAGAGCGGGATTCAGCTTGCTATAGAAACTCTTGGCCTCTATTATACCGAACTGACGCTATTGTTTGAGAGATGCCCGGACATGAAGATTGCACTTGATATAGGGCATGGACAAATCATGGCCACTAGGAATCGAGCACTGGATGTGATTCAGTCATTCTATGACCACATTGCGGTAGTGAATGTGCACGACAATCATGGTGCGCGCATGGTGAGTAGGGTCAGAGACCTTAGACTCAAAAGAGAAGTCCCTCACGAAGAGCTCTTGGTCATTGCCAGAGAATATGATGAGCACCTCCCTATTGGAGAAGGAGCGATAGAGTTCCAGCCAATATTCAGAGAATTGAAAGAGAGAGGCTACTCTGGAAGATTTCTCATGATGTGTAAGGACCCAGGAAAATTCGTTGATGAACGGAACAAGTTCACGAAGCTCTGGTTGGAAGCTTAACCCTCTCTTGCAAGAGAATCAATGAGCTTCTTGGTTTCATGCAGTCCGGTTTCATCATTAGCCTTCTTGTAGAGTGCCCTTGCTATCCTAAGAGCCTCCTTTGCTTGGTCCGGCTTACCTTGCACGACATAGAATCGAGCCTGCTTCAGTCGTGCAGCACCCATGGCACTATAGACCTCAAATGGATACTCGAACTGGTCGATATTCGTCGGCTCACCGCATTTATGGCAGACGGTGACAAAGTCAATCTCCTCTTCTCCCGAGGAAACAGCAGTTGTCGGCTCAGCCTGTGTTGATTCAGGAGTGGGTGTTGGTGTTGGAGCAGGAGTGGGTGGAGCCGTGGCTGGAGCGGGTGTGGGCGCCAATGTTTCTGCAGTCACTGTGGGCATTTGTTCAGGCAGTCTAAAATCAAGCTCTCCATCTTCCTCTTCATATCTAGAGGAACTAAACCCTTCGGAAACATCGCTGTCTAGAGACTTCTCAGGTGTTGGCCTATCTGATGCTTCTGAGGAAACGAAAGCAGAATGAGTTCCGAGAATCTGCTCCTCAAGCGCCTCAGCTTTTGGCATTGTAGGCTGCATTAGTTCCATTTCTTCAGGAGTCAGGGTTTCGGAGCCCTCCATCATCATTGGAGCAGGGGCATCTGCAACTGCCTGAGTGGCTTCAAGGAGTTCTCTAACCTCGCTCGCGCGAAGCATGCGAGTCTCAATCACCCCGGTACCATCTTCATCTATTCCTACATCCTCAGCTCTAGCAAAGGCCTCACGTGCCTTTTCCAGCTCAGTCTTTCCACGTCCCTTTGACGCTGTACGTACTCGATCACGAGAAACTTCACTTGGCTTAACCCATTTGTCGTTCGTTGTCGGAGGAGGAGCTGCTGACTCAGTTGCTTGTCGAGCCATGTCTGCCCCTGTGGTCACGTGACCGATCTCGGGAACTTCAGGTTTGGGAGCATCATCAACGACTGCGCGTTTCTTTGGGGGTTCTATTAGAGACGCGGCACAACGAATACAATACTTCCGCGTAGGCAAATTTGATTTGTTGCACTTCGGACATACTTTCATGGGGCTAACCTTCTGGCTCCTCTACAAAGTATCCAATGTGCATTAGTCCAGATATACATTTGCTGAATCTCCTTCTGGGAGTTCATCATAGTCAGATTACTCGATTTTTCTTTGAATTGCGTTCGAGGTTGAGAGAGCCCGATCATAGCAATCGTGGAGAATGGATGAGGTCTCTAAGACTGTACACACCGGATCACCTTTGTCTACGAGTACGCCTTGAGGCGTGCGATCCACAGTATTGCTGAAATTACTCAAAGCAGGGACCTTTCCACTTCGCCGGGCGAAAATCACAAGTTTCGTGGATGGTATGAACGAAGGCGGCTCTGACGGCAGGATGCCATTACATGCATCAGTGTGTAATTCAGTTATGGAAATGTGTCCTCCTCGCTCAAGCATTTCTAAAGAACCTTGAAACCGCGGATTGACTTCAAGAAACCATAATTTCCCCTTAGTATCTACGAGGAAATCAATCCCATTTGTGCCCATGAGTCCGAGATCTGTGCAGAGAGATGCACTGCTTTCGGTGATCAGCTGTTTCGCTCTCTTGGGAAGACGAAGAGGCATATAGTTGCCAGAATAGACAAAATCACAATTCCTCCCAGCAGATGGCATACCAATCAGCTGGCCCTGAATCGAAAGAACAGATGCCTCGTTGCCTGTTGACAGAATGCTTGTAGACCCGTCAACGCCAGGGATATATTGCTGGACAATCACCTCGGGATTCTCTATATCAGCTTCTAGCCTCCAGCATGCTGCCTCTACTTGGCTGGGATCTGAAACTAGGGAGATTCCAGTTCCACCCCCTGATGAGGGAGGACGAATTACACACGGATAACCAACTTCATCGCATCTAGCATATACTTCATCCAATGTTTTCGAAACGAAGCTAAGAGGCACTTGTAATCCGAAACTCTCAGCTAGTTTTCCGACTGCGGACCTATTTCGCGCTCTTTGCATCTGCACTATCGAATTGCCTGTAATCGGCGCTCTCTTTTCCAAATGCGCTAGTGATTGAGTATTATCATCAAAACCACTCCCAACAAAGACATGGTCGATTTCCTCATCATCAATAGATTCCAACAGGTTTTCAACCAAGCTAATATGAACTCGCTTTTCTAAAGGCGTTCTTTGTCTCTTTCCCGGTATGGCTTTTAGAATGGAATTCCATTTTGATGCACAAGATTCTAGGTCCTCATCACCCCAATAATCAGATACAATGACTCTGGCTCCAGCTCTCGTTGCTGAGCACGCAATTGGTCTTGCATTGAATCCAAGCACTGCCACCGTCAGTCCTCTGAGGGTCGAGGAATTTGCTATCATCAATTTTGGATGATTCAACTGATTCTCATAAGCGCTTTCATTCAACCAGTATAATTCTGGCGATGTAAAAGTTCCATCCTACGCCATCTCCATCATTCTTACAATTTATGAAGTCATTCAAGAATAAATAGAAACTCCGGAGACCTTTTGTCGAAGCTCCGGACATACTCTGGTTCACAGTGTTGTCATATCCGTGACACGGTTTCAAGATCCTCTCAGTTGGTCTGAGAGATTGTATTGATTTCTTGCATATCAACACTATTGGGAGTATGCCAATCAATGAAACAGTCTGGGAAAGCCACTAATCTCGTCGTTATGCTGATTCTTCTCTCCTACTCCGTAATGCCGGTTGTATTATTCAATGACACTCTACTTCTCCACCCTGATGGGAAGAAACACGTTCCAGCACAAGGAGGAACTCTCGAGGTTGCAGGTTTCTCTACTAACAAACTAATCTCAACTTCAGATTTTCCATGGCTTCAGCATGTTGAGCCTACTATTGCAGTGAGTGACAATGGAGTTCTGTTTGCGGGATGGAAGAATGCGGAAACCGACTATGGCGGTGGTGCCCGTGTGAGCTTCTCGAGGTCAAACGATGGAGGGTCCACATGGACTGAGCCACTGGACATGCCAATGTATGGCTATTCTTTCACTCGGCAATCGGACCCATGGCTAGTGTGGCATAATGACACTATCTACTACGCCTACGTGGAGCATAACTGGAGCGATCAGTCAAGAACGACAAACATCTCTCAGATAACTGTTTCAAGAAGTAATGACGGTGGCAACTCATGGTCCTCAGTATCAGCTTCTCCTTCCACATCATCTAGTAATGACCAATTCGCAGACAAGGAAACAATGACAATAGGTGCTGATGGGACCATTTACGTGGCATATGATGACATAAACTGGACTAGATTTATGGAAACTGAACTGGATTGCCCTACAATGCGTATCTCTAGGTCCATTGATGGAGGAGCTACTTTCAATGATGTGTCAATCATAGGTGCGCCTGATTCGCCGCATGGTGGCCCTTACATCACCTTGGATAGTAATGGCGACATCTTTGTGGCTTTGCTGTATTATGGTCTACGAATGGATCCGGAGCAGATAGACCTCTTCGGAACGGTCTATGGAGCCAGAAGTATGAATCAAGGTAACTCGTTCTCTGACTATATCACTGTGGACACTGATGGCAATTTCAGTGCTTTAACATTCAGTAATGATCATCATGCAAAGTCAACACTTCCAGTGGCTCGTTTCAATCAGGATGGACGATTGTTTTTCCTCTGGGCGGATACATATCCCGACCAAGATGAATTTGACATCTTCCTACGGTATTCGGATGACTTTGGTGACACGTGGAGTGAACGTATCAGAATCAACCATGAAATTGATGGAAACCAATGGCAACCTGACTTATCTATTGATTCACAGGGGCTTCTCCATATCACGTATTATAATGAACAAGATGAATCATTTCGTCCCTACTACCGTACTGTGAAGTTCATTGGTACCGCCTTGGACATCCCGGTCTTTGGTGATCCAATAGCAATTGCTGATCAAAGTACATCTAGTAGCTTCACAAGACCTGGTGACTACTTCACAATGCGATTAGACTCAGAGGGCAGACCTCATGTGGTTTGGACTGATGGTAGGGCAGGAGAGCTTGACATCTATTACGCTCACGGACTGACATCTGATGAGATGGAAGCAACTGCGTTGCCAATGGAGTTCTTTTTCATTGGCATTGGCGGTGCTGCTGTCGTTGTAATAGTAGCTGTGGTATTCCTGAAGCGTAGATGACCGTTGACCTGATGTGGTCAGAACTATCCATCTAAGACCCCTTTGATCATCCTGATGGCTATGGTCTTCTCTCTTCTGAAAGTGACACTCTTCTCTAGTTCAGGCGGCACATCCAGGTCCATCTCAAAGTGCTTCCTTATCTCTCGAAGAATCTCATCTGGAATCTCAGCAGCTCGCATGAGGATGAGCTGAGGATTACGGGGCTCTTGGGGGTTGAGGTATTGAATCATGCCGTAGAGTCCATTCATGGTCTAATGGACTCGCCATCAGAATTGGATTTGCTAAAACTCAGTTATAATCAGTTGCAGAGACCTTTTGTCCAAGCTCCGGACATAGTCTAGGTCACAGTGTTGTCCTATCTATGACACAGCTTTTGGATTCTCTCAGGTGGCCTGAGAGAACGCAGTGATTTCTTACATCTCAACACTATTTAGGAGAGGAAAGAATCGTTGAGTAGTGGAACAAAAGCCTCGTTCTTACTCGGTGCTATTGGCGGTTTCCTTATCGCAACAATGTATATCCCAGTAGCTCTTGGCTTAGCCTTTGATTATGTCCCGTGGAATGCACAACAGTATCTCTTGATATTGATCCTAGCACGCATCCTGGTGAGTACAGGAATCATTGGGCTATGGCGAAAGAGCGGAAACGTCATTCCGTTAATCAGTGCTATATTCATCATCCTGTGGGTTTGCACCTATTCCTTGCTGTGGTACTTGGACATGTTCACCTTGTTGTTGCCTGTTGGGTTCGCCGAAGATATGACTGGTATTGCGACAATAAGTGCAGGCGTGGGCTGGATCACTGCAGGGATCTCTGCATGGATGCTTCGCGAGGAATTCAGTCGGCTTTCCATTGTTGCTACCTTGGTGTTCATAGCTTTTGGCGCTGTGACCTTTCCGTTGGGACTAATGGTTCCTAGCATGATGAACCCACCTCCATTCTGGTGGTATGGATTTGCCTCAGTGAATGGAATAGTCGCAGGCATATACTTCCTTGATGCCACAAGAACCTAGACCTACCTTCTGTCTTGGTGTCAGACGAAGTCGTGGACTGGACCGCTCAATAGACAGGCAGAAGTCTGTGGGTGGCTAAATCTCCTCGACCTCCCGGTCAGAGGATGTGCTACATTACGTATGAATGGGATATTGCCACAGCCCCCGATAGATTGCTCTGAGTTGAGAAGACTGAGAAGTGTGGGAGAGAACCGTCGAGAGACGTAGCATCCTTGATTTTCTGTAATTAGCGCGTTTGAATAACCGGATACGTTTTCCGAATACGTTCTCACAAACCTTATACCTGACGTAATGCTCATATCATTTGCTCGGCCACTGAGGGATAGATATGTCTCCTGACGACGAGAAGTTGACGGATGAGGAAAAGGCAAAGCTCCAAGAATCGCTGAAGAAAGCTTCACTAGATGAAGTACATATCCAGGGTATGGCTCAAGGCCTGGAAGATTCTGAACCAGTCATGATGCCAGTGGATTCCAGTGATGATCTTCTTTCTGCCGCAGCGGTGGCATTGGAGTTTGTCGAGGGTATGGAGATTCCAGAGGGACGCGAGAGTCCGCTTGACGCAGGAGAAGCGGTGGCAGGATTTGATGCTCTCCTTCGAAAGCTGGAGAATCTACGCTCCGATATTTCATCACTACAGAGAGGTGTCGTAGGAGTATTTGCAGCCCAACTTCTGACCTTCAGGGGAAAGGTAGTCGAGCTCAAGTCGCGAATCTCCGAAGAGATGGTCGAAAGACTCAGAATGAAGTTCTTCAAGAGCTTCATTGAAGCTACATTTGTGGACATTGTCGACAATGAATTCGCAGCACTCGAGAAGGACCTTGTTGACAAGATTGTAGAGCAGACCCAAGAGCGATTCAAGGAATTCGCTCAAAGAGTGCGAGAGTCTGAACTCGACCTCAGGACTACAATCGTGGAGCAGCAGGATATTGTAAGGTCCTTCATGACAACTCTAGAAGAAGACGGAATGTCGCTTCAGACCGGTCTAGCCGAGAAGGATGCAGAGATAGCAAAGCTCGAGCGTGAGATAAAGTCATTGCAGAGCATATTAGACAAGTCAAAGACTGCTGATGCCGCAACTGAGGAGTTAGCTCGTAAGCTCAAGGAATATGATGACAAAGTAGAAGCCCTCAAACAAGACATTTTGAAGAAAGACGCCTCCATCAAAGCTAGAACGGATGAATTAGATACTGTCCGAGCTGAAGCTAATGAGGTCCGTTTGAAATACAAAGAGGCAGAAAGCCAGCTTGAGGTGTACAGGAGTGAGGCCGAAGCCGCTAAGACAGCAAGCACAAAGTCGGATGCTGAGTATGAGGCATTAGAGGCCAAATTGGCCTTGGTTGAGAAGGCGTTGGAAGACAAACGTGCTGAAGCTGACAAGAGCCAGGCCAAGATTCTGGAATTGCAGCGACAGGCTGAGAGTCTTGGGAAGGAGAGAGAAACTGCGGAAGCAGAGAGCCAATCCAGACTCGACGAACTCAATGCTATCCAAGACAAGATAAAAGGTATCAAGGAAATGGAGCAGCAAATCTATGATTTGGAGGCGGATTTGAAGACCACCCAGGATAAGATACCAAAACTCGAGATGCAGAAGGAGGCTTTTGAGAAAGCCACCCGACTCATGGAGAAAGAACGAGACATAGCCTTAGAGCAGAGAGATATCTCAGATGAACGGGTAAAGAGATACATAGACGTGCTGAACCAGGAGTCCAGCACCAAGGTGCTCATCTTAGTTGATGAGGTTGGTTCGATTCCCATTGCGGATCTTGCAAAGACATTGGCACAGCCTGTTGGGCTCGTGACGAAATGGGTCCGTCAGTATGACAAGCTTGGAGTACTGAAATTAAAGGGAGATAAAGCAGTCTCAACACTTCGAGAACTAAAAATCAAGGAAGGCGAAGTAGAGGTAGAGTAGCTTTAGAATGCAATCGCTTTGTCTCCACCTTGAAAGGAACCAATAATCTGAGTCCAGTAATCAGCCATCTTTCCTAGTGAGCTGGAGAAATCATTGGCCAGTCTGAACTCACCCATTCGTTTTTCAACTAGTCCTGTGTCTCTCAGCTTTCTCATTACTTTCACGTATAGTCCGCGGCTAGACAGTACGAATCGACGCCAGTCCGAATCGATAACAACGCCATCACTCTGAACTATCTCATTGAGAATCTTGGCTGCTTGTTCAACCTGCATTTCAGTTGAGAACACGTATCTCAGGAGATGCCGAGGACTGATTAGAGAAGGTCTTCTAACGATTTGAATTTTGGTCATACTCTATACCCAAGTATAGGAGAGCCATATGCAATATGGAAGTAGGTATTACTCCAATGCCCTTGTACGTTTCATCACCAGAAGAAGCAGCATCAGAACCACCAAGACTCCAATGGATACAACTGTCTGAAAAGCTGCTGTGCCAACTGCGAAATAGGAAAAAGCTATACCTGTACCTAGACAACCCAGCAGGGGGATTATTTGTAGAGGTGATTTGATTCTCGCAAGACCGGCTACTAGGATGAAGAAGCCATATCCAAGACCCGCAAAAGCAAGTGCTAGTGCAAACATTACGGCAAGAAGCTCATACAGACCAAACAATGCATATCCAGCTGCGGGTAGGACATATGCCACGCCCAGCCAAATAACATTGAAGACAATAACGAATATCAGACCTGTCTTGGCATTCCTGATGTCAACATCCGAAGGCGCATTGCTAAACATTATTGTCATCGCAAGAAATGATACAATCCAGAACAATGGATTGATAACAGTCAAGCCCGAGAATGCATACAGAAACTCATAGACAAATCCTCCAATTTGCTCCGCGGGAAGTATCCAGTTGCTCAATGCAACCGGGTCTGTTTTGATGGCAATTAGAGCATGCCACAAATCAATTGCTTCTCCTCCTAGGTGGGACCCGGGAACCAAGTATGTTGCGGCAAGCGCAAAAATAGTGAGGAGTACCAGCGATACCGCGACGGGTGCGAGGTTTATCACGGCTCGCTTCAAGGAGCTAGTAGGATTGACATAGCGGACATATCCCAAGATAATCCGATCTTTCTTTACAGTCACGTTGATTGGCTTGAACTCCACAATCTTGGTCCGTGTGAAGACACAGCCTAGTGCATGAGAAGACTCGTGTAGGGCAACACCTGGCCCCACAAGCATGTACCATCCTCTTGAACCTGGATTGCGCGTTGTGCTCAAAACAAACTGCGACAGGGTTTCAAGCAGCCATCCAAGACCCCATACCACAAAGAAAAGGACAAACGACAGCAGCACTATCATAAAGTATGCATTCATTAGCTATCCTCCATTGAACGCCTATGATGGCTTAAATCCTAGCCAATCTCGTTCTTCGCTCCTACTCATTAGGATTCTCTTTATTCATGCCGTAGCTTTTCTCTCTCCTTTTCAATCTCTCGGACTCTCTTCTCCCGAGTCTTAGCGGCATCCTTAATCCGTTTTCTCAAGTTATCAACTTGTTTCTTGAGGTCAGAAACCTGCTTGTCTTTCTGCTTCTTGGCATATTGAAAGTCTTTGTCTGCAGACTTCCAAGCTGATTCAGCAGTCTTTGCTCTCTGTCGTATTGCTTCATACTCGTCTTTCCTTGCCTTGGCAATACTGCGAAAGCGTTCGATATCGGCATCTAGTCGAGAGTCAATCCCTTGGAGCTGTGACTCCGACACCCGAAGCTCATCCTTGAACTTATCGATATCAGCGTCGATCTTCTTTATCTTCTGGTCATCATCATATACTGACATTGCAATCATAATGGAGAGCGCAGTTGAGTATTTCACTCTTTGTAGATATGAGGCAGGGATTAGAGCTGCTTCACATAGTTTCTCATGGTGCCTAGTCCATCCATGCTAATCTCAACTAAATCGCCATGTCTGAGTGTGAAATCATCTGGAGGAACAACTCCTACACCAGTCAACATAATGGCACCTCTTGGAACGGGATTGTCTCGGAAAAGATGCTCTGTCAACTCCTCGAATCTTCTTTTCATATTGTTAGTGTTTGTTTCACCAGAGAATGCGATTTCACCATCTCGGCGAATTATCAAGGAGATTCCCACATTGCGTGGATCTTTCACTTCATCTGTGCTTACAAGATACGGCCCTATGGAACATGAACTACGCCATACCTTTGCCTGTGGGAGATAGAGTGGATTCTCGCCTTCTATGTCTCTTGAGCTGACATCATTGCCAATCACATATGCGACAACCTTCTTCTCCCCATAGACTAGAGTGAACTCTGGCTCTGGAACATTCCACGTCGCGTCACTCCTAATGCAGATGATGTCGTTTGGGCCCACAGTTCTATAGCCGAGTCCCTTAATCAGAATCTCTGGACGGTTGGATTCATAGACCATGTCGTAAATTCCCTTGACATCAGTTTCATCCTCACGGGCCTCCACACTTCTCTTGTATGTGACTCCCGCTGCCCACACCTCAGAGGGCACCATGGGCATGATGAAGCGAGGCTCAACCCAAGACAAATCATAGGAGAGTGAATCCTGACCTTCTATCATGGTGTTGATGAATTCATTCAATCCAATTTCGTCAGGTTGATATTGTTCAATGAAATCGCCGAATGGGTCCGACCCCAAAGAGTCGTACACATCAATACGGTCATCAATCACTATTCCTGCAACAACTCGTGAACCTTCTACAAATCTAGCAAGCTTCAATGCAAGTCACTAGACTAGCGACAGCATGCTTAGTGTTATGAGTTGTGGTCTGAATTCATCCATGCGGCTATAATGGCTTCAGCGAAATCTTCAGCATCTGCACCAATTACTGTTGCGTTGTTTCTCTCTAGAACCGCCTTCAGTTTCTCTAAAACAACATCCTTCGAGAGTCTGATGCCTAATAGTGATTCTTCAATCTCATCTAGCACATGTTCTGGATGCAAAAAGAAATCACCCAGAAGAGTGATCTCCCGAATGCAATCATCCTTTGACTCAACCTTTACCTTGATGAGCTTGCCTCCTGGGACTTTATGGCTATAATAACCCACCAAATTCACCTCTTGAGATTCCACTCATCTTGGCTATACCTCTCAGATCTAAGACGCACAGCAGTCTGAGTTTCTTCTGTCGTCAAATCACTAAGAACGAGGCTAATTCCCATCGCCTTGGAGAAGCCAACCTCTAGTGCCTCCGCCAATTCCTCAAATGACACTGCTCTGTTCAATATGTCCCTAACTGAAGTGACTCGCTCCTTGACATCAGCTATCATTTTATCAGATATCTTCTCTTGAGGAACCTTAAGGACTGAGAACATGGTTTCGACGTCCAGGTCAAGCAAGATGGTACCATGTTGAAGAACACACAAGTGCCTTCGAGTCTGAGCGTTCCCAGAAACCTTCTTTCCGCCTGCGATCACATCATTGATTGGCTTGAATTCTGCCCCAATCCCGAGATGCTCGAGGGCTTTGACTACTCCTCCGCATATTAGGCGATAGGACTCTATGATATCATCTGGAGCAAGTCTGTGTCCCTTTGGCAAGATAATGCTGTAAGTGATCTCCCCTTCAAAATCATGGAAGACGGCTCCTCCTCCCGTGATTCTTCTGATATAGTCAATTTCTTGGCTATTGCAGAAGTCCAAATCAACCTCCTCAGTCATTCCCTGAAAAGTACCTATCGAAACAGCTGAAGGATTCCATCGATAGAGGCGAAGGGTCGGTGGAACCTTCCCCGTTTTCATTGCAAGCATAATTGATTCATCAATTGCCATATTCATGTATGCGTCATTGGTAGTAAGGCCAAGGAAACGGACCTCTTCCATCTCAACTCACCAGGCCAGTAACCGCAATTGCTTCTCTTACTTCCTCTTGTGTAAGAGGCCGAGGGTAGTTGTAGAGCGGCCCACTCGGACGCTCATTATAGTAAGGTCGATTGCAGTTCTTGCAGCCGGATGTCTGAAACGCAGCTCCAGATGATAAGATTTCCTTCAAGCGGTTCGGGGACAAATCCAGTTGAATCTCACCAGTCTGGGCCACTCTGATTTGGTCATCGTCAAGGATTCCAGTATTGAGGAGGTAATGAACAACCTGAATCCGTCTGTAGAATGAAACATCTGGTTGACTCCAGTGTTCCAACGCCGTACCTCGAATGTTCGTGAATGCAAAGAGACCCACCCGGACCTTGAGGCGTTTCATTTCTTTCAGAAACTCGACTATCTCTTCTTCAGATTCACCTAGCCCTACAATTAGATGTGTAGCAACATTCCCCTCCCCAAACACCTCAAGGGCAGTTGAGAGTGCTTCAATATGATTATGCCATCTATACGGCGAGCCGCGATCTACTCCCTTAATCCTATTGAACAGAGGCTCAGTGCATGCATCTAGAGCAATACCAATGCTGTTTGCGCCGGCTACGTGCAGTCTAATCATCTCATCCTTTGAAAGGGGATGGATTGAGATTGAAATCGGTATTTGTGTTCGTTCTCCAATCCGGATGACTATCTGCTCAACGTCCCCAGTAATGCCAGGGGAGTTCAAAACTTGAACACATGCGCGCTTGAAAGTCATATGTTCTGAGAATCGCTCCATGACTTCATCCAAATCGTAGACAGGCCATGAAATTCTGGAAAGACGATCTGAAGCTGAGTTGCTTTCCCTAGCCTGAGGACAAAATGCACAGTTCGCACTGCATCTTCCATCAGTATATGTCATTAGAAATGCTGTCGAGAAGCATTCATCCATATCGCCCGATTCCAATCCCATCTGAATTGCGGTTCCAATGGAAAGACGAATCTTCTCGACCATCTCAATCTATCTAGATGGCGGTGCATTATTGCTTTAACGATGTCGCTCTACACTTATGGGAGCGAAGCTTTAATCCATTTAATGTAGTCATTCATACAAGGTTCATACGAGTGTGTTTGGATGGCGAAATACTACCACAACAGCCAGTCAACAGGCCAGCCACTAGTTGGTCTGAGTAGACATACGAGAATCTTCATCCTTGCTGGCCTTCTTGGTGGAATATTGGGACTGGCAAGAAGTATCGCATCAATCTTTATTTTCCTGGCTATATTGCCTGTAGGACCAATTCAGATCAGCATTCTAAACATCATTAGAAGATTCGTAGTTATTCTTCTAATTACGGGAGTCATTGGTCTTTCTATCGAGTACAAAGCTTCTCCGTTGATTCTTGTCGCAGCTTTGGATGCTGTAGTCCTCATTCTGAATGAGATATACATTGCGTATGTCGTTACAACAGGTACTGTTGAAATGCTAATGGCTTTGAGCCTCAGCAGCTTCATTGTGGGAAGGACATCTTCAATCATCTTTGGAATAATACTTCTCCGGCTTCGTGACAGGTCGTCCCAATCAAGTGTCTTCACGATATATGGACTGATAGAAGTAATGTGGCCTATGGTCCATTTCCTTGCGGCAATTGCCGTGCCAAGTGTAACCGATGTCATATACCATGCAGCAGCATTGGCGATCGGAATACTATCTGTTGTGCTATACTATAACGAACTCCGAAAAGGACCAGTAATAATACATGATGATGTACCTGAGTGGAGCCAGTCCTCTGAAGTCTGGTAGTAACCTAACTTCCAATCAATATGTCACTAATGTCAATAGAAAATGTAGTTGCGGCAAGGAACAGAAATCTGATTTGCCGATTATTTAGGAATCACCATCTTGCCACCGCAATTGGCGGATTGCGTGACCGTACAGCATGCGCTAGCTCTTATCCTGCATTGCTTTGAAAGCGAGCCGCTTTGCGGTCTCACGCATACGAGTAATCTCTTTGGCCTGGACCTTTATCTCATCGAACAGATCGCCGCGAGATGCAATCGACTTTTCAACGAAGGCTGCAACTGCTTCAGAACGACTCTTGAATATCTCTAGCTCAACAAGAGCGTCAAGAATCTCAACAACATCCGAACTCATCCTGGTCATTACAGATATCTCACGCTTTTTCAGACCGAACTCTTCTGCTGAGAGCTGACCAAGAAGTTCCTCCCTCAGGCTGAGCTGTGCAGCGGCTTTCGATGAGCCTTTCTTTTCGCCCATATAATCACCTTTTCCAGCTGATTGTAGTATTATAGTCTAATATATCTTTCTACGTAACACTATTACTGTATTTTATACCCTAGCGGTGGCTGCCTCCACAATTCAATAGACATTCTCAGCAAAAAGAAGGATCACCCATTTGAAAACGCTTCAGATATTAATGTCCTAAGAAGACTGCTAGACACCTAATAGACAACCAATTCTGACATCCGAAAGAATTATATAATGTAACACGTAATACTATCACACGGAATCTTCAAGCGAAAGGACATTGTTCTTGCCTTCCTTGCGTTCTCGAAGTGCCGTGCTTGGGGATTCCGCCTGAATTTTAATGACTTGATAGAGTAATTCAAATCATACAACGATAATAAGCAATATAATTATTGTAAGCGAAAAGTATATATAATGTAACTTGTAATACTATTACGTGGTTAAATTCAATGTCTTTAGAAACTTGGACCTCAATGGCCCATTCCCCTTGCAGGAATTTGTTTTCAGAATCTCTCAAGACATCTGGCAGCGTTCTTGACAGCGGCACGAGTTTGACCATGCACCGTACCATAGAGGAGAGTAGGTATAGTTGAATAAGAGGACCTTATTGGCAGCAGGTGTAGTCGTCCTTTTTGCTATGTCAGCTGCGGCTGTGTTTGCTAGTGCAGTGAACGCATTGTCAGCGACACCGTATCAAGACGACTCAAGCAGGGACGGCATCACTGTTGATCGAGTTCCAGTGCCAAAGGAAATACATCGCAGAGTGCCAATCGAAATTCATGAGGATGACGGTCTCGGATCATATGACGTCGTGGATGGAGCTGGCGGGTGCGATTACTGCGCATATGATTTCCATTGAGGCATTATGGTGTTCCGCTTTTTAGGAACAACTCTCATCAGAGAGGAGTTCTATCGCTCCTCTCCCTCCTTTTTTTCTTCAAATCCGTGACTGAGAATTATAATACATTTAAACTGAGAACGACAATGTCACCCTCCGATAGCCTTCCTTCATACTGGTTGCGTTCTTTTGGGATCAAGAGGACCGGCGGACGGCCATTAATCATCTGGCTATTGGAATACAGGTGCGTCGATATTCCGCCGAGATTCTCTCCCTCCAAAGAAACAATGATATTCTTCCCCATTGTGAATTGCACAAACGATTCAGATACCGATGAAACATTACCGATCGGCACGCCAAATGCTTGAACCGCAGAATCAATTTCTGGACTCGTATTTCCTAACAATCCTCCCTGATTATAATGGGGGACTCCAGCGTCAAGTATGCTGGATGAGTCACCTATTATGGCCAAATGTCCGTGATAGTCATTCATGCTAGCAGAAGGGATTTCACGCGACCCACAGACCAAGATATCTGGAGTGTATTTCATAACCTCACACTCAAACTGATTGGTCGAATCTCCTAAATCGGTACTAATCTTTCCAGTTTCAGCTATTATTGGAAAGGATTGTGATGGTCTTATGAAGTCCCTAGGATGCATAGCTTCGATATGATAGTGGGGGCCAGTCCAAAAGCAGAAGTAACGGGACCTGATTAGACTGCCAATGAAGTCCCCTTTGGAAACAACATCACCTTTGGAAACTCTGGGTATGCAATGTAGAATCCGAACAACTGTGTCCTTCACATCCTCTGGTGCGATTGCAATCGCATAGTCGCGAGAAGAAGTTGGGAAGGCCTTCTTCTTTCCCATCTTCAAAGTTCTTACCTGGGTGACTTTCCCATCAATAGGTGAAAACGCCGGACCGTCCCACGCACCATCTGCAGGATACACATCAATTGAACTGAACCTTCGGTGACCAATGAAAGGGCTATTGAAGTACGAGAGATAGGAATCATCATGAGCGTAGAGAGAGATGCCACCTGCAACTCCTATACATCTCATTGAGACACACAGGTCCTTGATCCGCTACAATGCCTTTGCAGCATCATAGATTGGAGTAAGTCGAGCTTTCCAAGCGTCAAGTCCCTTAGGTGAGTCAGGATACTGTCTGTAGACTTCTTTCACATCTTCCATCAAGCCAGCTACCTTGTTGACTCTTCGCAGTAGTGGGATGTTTCCGATGCCGGAAACTAGCCGCTTGAACTTGTCGCCCATTCCAATCTCCATCTTGCCCGTTATGCTGACGCTGAGCAAGTCAATACCCTTCACAATTCCCTTCTGAAATGCAAAGTCAATCTCATCATTTGTGACATTGAGTAGGAACCATCTGAAGACATCCAATGACGCTTGCTTTATTCCATAAGCCTCCATGTATCGAGGATTATAGTCCCACAGAGAATCAATGGATGTGTCGTTTCTCTCAAGGGCCTCTGATGCAACATTTGCGGCATGCACTCCTCCAAGCATGGAAGAGCCAATTCCTCCTCCATGTATAGGATTCACCTGGCATGCGGAATCCCCAACCAGCATGAAGTTGTCATCCACCATTGTGTCTATAGGACGACGGATGGGAGCAATCCCCCCACTGCTATCATATGTCACGAGTTTGGTTTTCATGAAATCCCAGTTGGTCCTGACGAATCTATCGAAGATTGTCTTTGGATGGGTATAACCTGGAATCATCATAACGCCCAGCCCAACATTGACTCTATGCGGACCTGCGGGAAACACCCAGGTATAACCCCCAAGTGTCTGCTCCTGATTCCAGTGGATCTCTAGAATATCCGGAGTTTCGAATTCATATTCCGGGGTCTCATAGATATCTCTCCATGCGACCATCTGGTCTTCCTTAGCGATGGTCTTCTCAATCGGTGAGCTGTCTAGTAGCTGACGACGCAGCATGCCCGTGGCGCCTGTCGCATCCACAACAATTCGTGCGGCGAGGTCTTTCTCAGCATCATCTCCTTCTTTTGAGATTCTGACTCCAGAGACCTTTCCTTCTTCAAACAGAAGCTTCTTGACTCGAGTGGAGGCCAATACCTCGGCACCTGCTTTCTCCACTAGAGAAACCAACCACTGTCCCATCTTGTGACGATTAAACGAGTAACCCCTTGTGGTTTCTCCAACCATCGTGAGCTTGTGCTCTCCATCAGGGGAGTAGAGGTCCATTCCTGAAACGTGGTGTTCGACAATATCCTTCGGTAAGTCAGGGAGACCTATCATTTCCTTTAGCTCTCGGATGTGATGGGCACCTAAGGCGTCCCCACATGTCTTTAGGCCAATTGTGTCCCTGGCCTTTCTGTCTAATACCAGGACTGAATGACCTTTCTGGGCTAGGGTGAGAGCTGTGATTGCACCTCCTGTTCCGGCACCAGCAATAATAACATCATAATCTACCATAGTGTGTTACCTCGACATATTCCATGTCTGCTCAAGAAATCCCTCGAGCTGCAGAGATATCAGAGCATTATCAGCCCATCCACATACCGACAGGTCAGGCATTGAGATAAGGGCTTCTGCACCATCGACTACTAGATTGACTGCGAGAGTATCTTCCCTGATTCTCTGCTCCACCTTATAGTCCGGCTCAACAGCCGCTTCCGCAGTTATCAATCGTATCGAAACACCGCGTTCTGATGCGCTCCTCAAAGCAACATGTAAGGGCTCATCAAACATCTCCAAGGTGGGTGTTACTAGGAGTATCCGTTCTGTTGCCTTGGAAACCATGCCCTGTATCTTTGATTCAACCACATTTCTACCTCGGATTGTGTAGATCAGCGTCGGCAGATGCTGTGTGGTCTCTCGCTCTTGTTGTATCCTCTCCATGTCCAGTATGAGCTGATCCAGTTTTGTGGATAGGAGGTCTCTCACATTAGATAATGGAGTGAACTCGAATCTCCGAGGTCTACCTTCATGTTCAATTACTAAGCCTCTGGACACAAGGCCATCAAGAACAGAATACAGGTTCGCATGATGGATGCCTGTCGCTGTGGAAAGATCGGCTACAGTGACACTCTGGGACTGGTTCAGGGCCAGAATCACTGATGACTCATGTGCTCCAAATCCAAACTCCCTGAGTGTCGCCTCTGCTCGTGAGATCACTTGCTCTATTCTCTCTTCAGCGATTGTCATTCTCTGCCGAAAATTATGTGCAATTGCTACTAATTTAAGTGTTTCTAAAAAAGCTACCTTAATGCGTATTTAAACAAAAGAGTTACGCAACAGAATCTATAAGCGAGTGCTGGGAATATCAGTGATTCAGTAGGTTTCCAGCATGAGGGTTAGGGGTATCATTCTGATCTGGATTTTGCTGGCCTTTTCGGTTGGCATTACTCAGTCGACATCATTTTTCTCATCAGCTAACCAGGCCTCTGAATCCTCTGAGTCAATCTCTAAAGCCAGTATCAACAGCAAAAGGAGCTACATTGAATCGGAGGAACTCATTAGCGACCCCTTAAATTACTCAACCTTCATTGGTGGATACAAAGATGACCGCGTAGAGGCTATGGCCTTGGATAGCTATGGTAATGTCTACGTAGCTGGACATACTTCCTCTCCGGAGTTCCCCACAGTGAATGCATTCGAAAGTACCTACGGTGGTGGATATACTGATTGCTTCGTACTAAAGCTCTCAGCAGATGGTTCGGAATTGCTCTTTTCGACTTTCATTGGTGGGCAGGATTATGAATATGCAAAGTCAATTGTAGTGGATGAATTTGGCAACGCCTACGTCACCGGATTAACTAATTCAACTGACTTTCCTTCAGTCAATGCATACAACAGCACTCACGGAGGAAATCCTGACTGTTTTGTCTTAAAGCTCTCAGCCAATGGTTCGACTCTACTCTACTCAACCTTCATTGGGGGCGCTGGCTTAGATTCTGGAGAATCAATAGCAGTGGATACATCCGGCAATGCCTATGTCACAGGGTATACTGAGTCAACAGGTTTTCCAACAGTAAATGCGTACGACAGCACTTTCAATGGAACAAGCGACTCTTTTGTCTTCAAGCTCTCTAATGATGGCTCAACGTTGGTCTTCTCAACCTTCATCGGGGGATCTGGTCATGATGCAGGAACGTCAGTGATATTGGATACATCTTGCAGCATCTATGTGACAGGATATACTGAGTCAGCGGACTTCCCCACAGTAGATGCATACGACAGCACCTATCACCATTCAATGAGACTCGACCGTCCTGGTGACTGTTTTGTCTTCAAACTCTCTGCCGATGGTTCAACATTGCTCTATTCAACCTTCGTTGGAGGTTCAACAATGGATTCAGGACGTTCCATTGCAGTCGATTCATCTTGCAATGTCTACGTGACGGGATATACTAGTTCCTACGATTTTCCAACTGTCAATGCATACGATAGCAATAACGAGGGTGGTGACTGTTTTGTCTTCAAGCTCTCTAATGATGGCTCAACGTTGGTCTTCTCAACCTTCATCGGGGGAGAGGATCCTGATTATGCATATTCCATTGCATTGGATGCATCCGGCAACGTCTATGTCACCGGAAGTACTGTGTCACCTGACTTTCCTACAGTTAATGCGTACAACAGTAATCACGGGGGGAAACGTGACTGTTTTGTCTTCAAACTTTCCGCCAATGGTTTAGCATTGCTCTACTCTACTTTCATTGGAGGCTCTAGTTTAGATTGGGGATGTTCCATTGCTATCGATACAGATGCAAATGTCTACGTGGCGGGAACCACCGAATCCGAAAATTTCCCCACGGTAAATTGCTACAACGCCACCTTCGGAGGAGATGAAGATTGCTTTATTCTGAAGTTCCATCCAACCGACCAACTTCCACCCACCATTCTTCCAGGATTAGCCCAGTTAATTGCTGCATTGGCTCTAGTTGGAGTTCCATTAATTGGCGTATTCTATATGATTAAGAAGCGACGATTATCTCAGATATCAAAGCTCTGCTAGATCATATGATATTGCGGCGAAATGGAAACTCAGCACTAAGTGCGTTCGTAAGGAAATCCAATTCTGAGCAAGATCACATCATTGAAGCGAATCCAGTGAGAACTTCCTTCACAATATCGCGTGCGGCAATAGATCCTAGGCCAGACTTGTCAGTCAATGGATTGAGTTCCACTATATCCACATATCGAACCTTTTTTGTGGCAAAGCATGCTCTGATGAATCCAGCTAATGTTTCAACGTCAGGCCCTCCAGACTCTGGGTGACTGACGCTTGATTGGATACTGGGCCTAAGTACATCAAGGTCTATGGAAACATACAACGAATCAACACGTTCGGACACTGCGCTGAGCGAATCCTGAAACGACTCAAAGGTAGGAATCAAAGTATCCTCTCCAAGAATGGCGTTCCTCTGCTCGGGAAGAGCTGACCGAAGGTCATATGCAACCACATCTTCAATCTCTACCACTTTCTCCTCAACAAGCCGCCTCAGAGTCGTGGCGTGGGATAAAGAGTATCCGCCGTAATCCTCGTAGAAATCAGCATGAGAATCGAAATACACAATGCCATATCGCCCAGACACAGCGCGTTTGATTCCCTTTAGGAGAGGATAGGTGATGAAGTGATCGCCTCCTAGAAACAAGTAGCTAGAGCCCAATGGAGCCAGCTTTGCAGCGGCTTCTGAGATATCGACCTGGGCTGCGTCGGGGAGTCGACCCATAATCTCAAGGTCGCCAATATCCTCCAAGGTGATGAGCTCTGACAATGGATTCTCACTAGGCAAAGAGCCCTTGCCAATACTGAGAGGAAAGCTGTGGGACCTCTCGGAGTCCGTAGCTGCTCTGATGGCATCAGGACCAAAGCGGCACCCAGGCATATGGCTAGATGTCAGGTCATAAGGCACACCTAATACACCTACATCAGGAGTCCCAGTCTCAGGCTCCTTAATGCCGAAGAACGCTCTAGGAAGTCTAAGGTAACCATTGAGTTCATCGCGGAGTGGCATGTCACTTCACAAGAGGCCTTGTTCAGACTCACATCAGATAAACATGATGCACAAGTAGTCCTTGGTACTTGCGAACTTGTCAATCACAATTCAAATGAGCAATAAAATCTAATAGCTAACTAATCTAATGTGGAAAGGTACAAACTCAACTTACGTGCAATTGAGGGTTTACGTATGCTCGTGCTATTGTACTATCTCCCTGGCGTGATTGTATTATCCAGTCCTATTGTTATAGTATGCTATATCATTTTTCGGAAAAGTCAATGGATAAGAAAGAGAAGGAATGGTATGATGTTTTTGCTTCTAAGTACCCTTGCAATCTCGCCTATATTGATACTCAATCAGTTTGAAATCAATGCGTATTACTATGGCAGTCCGGGTGGAGCTGCTACCTTTTCCCTCTCACCAGGAGAACGGAATACACTGGGCCCCTTATCAAACCAAGGATCTCTTCATGGATCAGACTTTGAAGTTCGAATTTTTGTGGAAAATGGAAATGTTACATTCTACGTTGTGGATGAGAATCGACCAGATGTATTCTATTATTCTGGCACCTATGCTAATGACACCAATTTAGCTGTTTCTCTGCCATATCCTCTTTCGGGACCATTCACTGTGGCTAACTGGACTGCAAATTACTATAATCCAAGTCAGGATCAAACTCTAGAGGTAGATACACAGATTATAATGTGGGTCATCATGATATTTCCATCTCCATTGGACCAAAGACTACGGGTATTGCTAATACCACATCAAATTCTGGCAGCTTTGTGGATTTGCGCTGGAGTTGCATCATGTTATCAATGGAGATTTAAAGCTAAGAAAGAGAAAAGCAAGATTTGAATGAAAGCCCGCATCCTCAAGAAGAAATGAGAAAAGGAAGAAACTCTGAGTCCTTTATTGCCAAGTTCGGCAAAAGAAACCTGAGTGGGTGCCCATCTCCGAAGAAATGGAGCACCCATCAATCTTGTGCTTTATGTCTGATAGTACTCGCTACCGCCGCCTCTAATCAATCCCAGGACGGAGTAGATTCCAGTTATACCAACCAGCCCAAGAACCATTCCGGTGAATGGCCAGCCATCTGCGATTCCCTGCTGGATTAGACCCACTATGTCTGAATTGACAGTGAATCCTTGGTTGCTGGTATCTTTTTCGAAGTTTATTCCGTTGTAGGAATAGTGCAACACTGCACCTGGAAAAGTATATCGACCTTCATTTGTGAATGTCACTCTATATGTGATACTCTGAGAAGCCCCGGAAGCCAAACTCAGCCAACTACCAGTTGTGGAACCAGTGACTGAAACATCTGGATAGATGTCACTGAACTCTGTATCAGTGAGAGATAAGTTGGCTATAGGATCATCGCCATTGTTGGTGACGGTCACAGTCACATCCGTATACTCTCCCACAGAGCAACTCTCCGGCGAGAATGTGCGCTCCAATGCTATGAGAGGTGGCAAGTTCGTTGCATTGAAAGTCACAGTGTAATCCGGCTGAGTCCCTAGTGCAGTAGCATTCCAGAAGATTAGATTAGCTGACTCGTCGAAGAAAGTCTGATTCTGAGCCTGGTTCTCAGGAGTATATCCTGTGACATTGATGTTGAATGGGAATCTGGCAATGACAACCGACATTCCTTGACTCAAAGGTTCGATGTCAGTTGTAGCACCAAGCAGATCAGCAAAGATATCCAACTCGGTACTCGAAGTTGAAAGCAGCTGATCTCCAAGATATCCGACCGCAGCAACAGCCAGAGGACCCTCCAATGTGAGATTGCCGATGTCGAACTGTGAGGCAAAGAAGTCTGAAACAACAAAGGCAGCTGGGGGAGAACCAGAGAATCCACTTATCAGATCCAGTAATGCATCCATGTCAGGGACTGCAATCAGACCTGCCGCAGCCGCATCAGCATTTCTGAATTTCGTCTGATCAATGGAATCTGCAAAGCCCCCGGTGTTCATAACATTGAATATCGCGTCAATGACCTCCTCGTCAGAAATCGTCATCTGATGGATATAGACATCGAGTGACTGGAAAGGAAGCTGGATCTCTACATCTGGAGGGAAGAGACTCTCATCGACTCGCAAGGAGAACAGCTCTGAGAATCCGAATCCAAACTGGAGACTCAGGTGGCTCTTTATCATGTTCATCCTTGATTGAGATGTCGCCGCGTCAACATCAACAAAGACATTGATCAGCATATTGAGTTCATCTCCGATGAGGTCCATTATTGAGTCCATGCTGAACATGTCAGCCTGAAGTGGGAAGAACCCTCCATCTGATTCGTTTGTACCCATGAATCCAATCAGGTCAAAGATGTACTGAAGCATCTCACCATAGGTTGCCACCAGGACCATGGCTATACAGCCAGTATACATCTCAGAGAGAACACCACCAGATGTCAGACCGAGATCCTCGGACGGTATTCCAAGCTGCCCATAGATAACCTGCGGTGCACCTTCCTCGTCAATGTTTGCAAAGACGAGTTCTGCACCATTCTCTATAATGTTAGACAAGAGATCATCAATGTTGATGTCTTGTGCCGGGGTATAGCTATCATTGAAAACAGTAGCCGCCACGGCTGGAGATACCAATAGGAATCCCATTAACGCGAAAATAAACGCGTGCTTGTATGCGTGCTTCATCTATCATCACTCCTTAGGGCGAACCATCGCGCCAGCTATTCCAGCCACGATCACCACAACGATTGGCACCACCACCCACATTACAAGTGGAAGGATCAGGGAGAAAATGTCTAAACCTCCACCAGCCATGCCTGAAATCATGGGGAGAATCCCACCAATCACATCTTGAATTAGTGGAATGCCTAGAATGTCAACAATTGAGCTTCCAGGTGGGATTGGAGGAATAGAGCCGAAGTTAAGTCCAGTCATAAACATCTGAACAACACAGAATCCAGCTAGCAATATGCAAAACAACCAAGTCACGAATCCTACCACAAAGGCACCCTTCTTTGTACCGGCTAGCACTCCTCCGACAAAACCAGCGGCACCCCAAATCGCGACCATCATGATATTGGTCAGTGGGTTGACTAGTAGAATATTGACCATGACAAGCGAAGGCCGCACATAGTTGCCCAATTGCGGAGCCATCCACTCAATCAAGGTGTTATACCCGGCTGGCAAGAGGAACCAGCCTCCGGCGAGAACAATCGCCATGGCTGACAACCAACCGAAGTATTTGCTTCCGAAAGCCATAATCTGAATAAACCTCCAACGAATACAAGGTTCTGGACCCTTAGTCGTGTGATTTCTTATTAACTTCTGTAGGGTGCATTCATTCGAAATTAGAAAAGAAAGATATATTGAGAGGCATCATTGTCTTTGCACCTAACCTTTAGTCCAAGAGATGTTGTGTAAAGGCCGACACAAGCAACTAGATGTGCCAAGGAAGACATGATTACGATGGCAGAGGGAGACACACGTCGCACAGTGTATGAACTGCTCCAGCTCATGTCGTCGCTCAACGACACCAAGAGAGCGATACTCTTGGCTCTGGGACACATATACCCTCGTAGCGTTAGTGGTGTCCAACTCAGTCGCCTGATAGGGTACAGTGGGAAATCAAGAAGTCTCTACAGGGGTGTGCTTGCACACCTTCAAGATGAGAGAATGATCTTGATTGACCAACTCACACCGAAGCTGTACTCAATCAGAATCAACAATGAACACCCCCTCTTGGGTGTGCTTGTTGACATATGTCGAGCTTACGGAAGAGAGGCAAAGAACATCTACCTGAAAGCCCTGGAGGAAGAGTAATGGACGAGCTGCTCACGAACGCAAGAGCGCTTTACAAGGAGAGAGAGAAGATTGCATTCTCTGCAATCCTTATAGTGGGCACCATTTCCTTCTATCTCTTCTATTCGCCAGGGATCTTTGACTTGACGCCGCCCGAGATATTCTCGGATGGGTGGATACAGGGGTTCGAAGTAATAGCATCATACAACACCATAGGCTTCTTCCTGGCTCTCTGCCTCATGGTACTAGCATATAGCTTCTGGACCTGGGCTTTCCTCCCGAGTCCAGCCACGATATTCACCGAGGGAGTCCTAAGGGGTATCCTTGGTGCAGATGTGACAATTAAGCAGTCTATAGGGAAGAATTTCAGAGTACTGCTTGACGATGATCGCTATATAGATGTCAATTGTCTAATAAAGGGAGCAGACGGAGATTGGTTCAACTATCGGCTAACATCATCAAGATTGCTTGGCGATAACCTTGAGGCCATTGCGCTAAGGCATGGTATGTCTGTCAAGGGTAGCCGGTTGACATCTCACGTATCTAACGAGGAGCTTCATGCAAGAACTCTGCTTCTAGCAAAAGCAATGATGTTCACATCCAACTAGATACGCCACATACCTATTTCTATCATTAGAGGGAGTTCATAATGGGACATAAGAATGGTCATGCGCATCAAGAGGACTATAGACATCGCAATGTCCAACTATGAAGGAATCATTGGCTCTGCTGCATTCTCCTATGAAGGGAGAATCGCGTATGCAACTGACAATATGCAGCTTTCCGTAAATGATCTCCATGCAATCTTCAGTGCCTGGAATGGGGGAACGAGCAATTTCGTAGTCAAGCAGATCTCATTCCTGAGCGCTATGACTGAGGAGAATGGATTTGTCGCGATAAATCCAGAAGGTGCCATAGCCCTCATTGTGGGCACAGGCAAGGGAGTTTGGTTTGTATCGTGCTTCGCACCGATGGATCAAGATAAGTCAGGGATTCTTCGTGAGTGCATTCAGGCTGCTAAGTTGCTCGAAACATCCGTTTCAGTTCTTGATGTGTAACGCTTCACCGTGAAACAAGCATTGAAGGCTGCTCGGCAATTGTCTGAGCAATCAATGAGAACATCGCACCGATCCAGCCAACCGATTGAGCAAGTTGAATGGATAGACCCATCATCAGGGTTCCAGCCATTAGTAATTGGATAAGACTCATGATGAGGCCTGAGACGCCCATCACGATGCATAATATAACAACAACTCTTCCAAGTAGATAGAAACGTGTAGTCAGAACTAGGCCTCCAACAATGACACCAACACCACCGATGAGTGTCAAAGCCGCAAGAATCCCCATAATGATATCAAAGGTTAGGGCAAAACCTGTCCCGAAAAGATTCCCTAGGTGAGGAGCTAGTTCGGCAAGGGTACCAATCGCTCCGCTCGCACCAGAGGATATCATAAGTAACCCGCCAATGAAACAGAGCATCAGCGGGTTCCTGTTGTGAATTCTCTTCAAGGTAACTCATCGCCCGGATGGTTTCGTTTTAAAGGTAATCCTGACAGTAGTCGAAGATATAAAATGACGCCGCCATAAAAGCAGCGGCATCTCTATGCTTTTGCTTCTTTTTCATAAGGTTTCGCAATTCCCTTCGGTGGTATTGACTTACGTATTCCAGATAGTGCGACAATTACTAGTATGAAGGGTATCATTTGAATGAAATTGTTGTATGGTTGCAGCCATTCAAATCCTGGTGCTAACACCAGAGCATACTGAAGGCCATTCAGGAATCCAAAGAATATGCCAGCCAGGAGACAACCTATCGGGGTCCAATTGCCAAAAATCATGGCAGCCAATGCGATAAATCCTCTACCGGATGTCATCAGTTTCCCAAAGGCGGAGCCAAATCCTATTGAAAGATATGCACCTCCAAGACCTGCGAGGCATCCGCTAAGGATAACTCCAATAGCACGAGTCCACTCCACATTCACACCCGCAGCATCAAGAGTGCTTGGATCCTCTCCAGCCGCCCGAAGTCTAAGGCCAAAAGGTGTCTTGTATAGCACATATAGCGAAATGCCTGTTATAATGAACATCCAATAGACAATGGGTGAGAGATTGCCAAATGCAGTTCCAATAATGGGTATGTCGCCAATATATGGCTGCAAATTGACTTTTGGAAGCTGCGTAACCTGTTCAGAATAACCTCGACGGCCCCATACTACATCAAGCATTAGGGTGGTAAAACCTCCTCCGAACAGAATTACGCCGGTGCCACTCACGATATGATCGCCCTTGAATTTGACGCAGACAATAGCATGTGCTCCAGCGAGCATTCCGCCTGAAATCATTGCCACAAGAATGCCCATCCAAGGATTATCTGTGAAGTATGTTGCTGCGACAGCACTGAAGGCTCCTATTAGCATCATACCTTCCAGTCCGATATTCACTACTCCCGAACGTTCCGAAAACATCCCGCCGAGAGCGGTTAAGACCAAAGGAGTTGAGCTTTGGAGCGTTGCCATTAGCAGCCACCCAATCAAATTGAGTGTCACATCCATACCCTGCATCAGGCGTCACCTCCTTGGTCAAAACCTGCTGACTTCGCCATGTAGAAGATGTAGAGCGACATGACAAGACCAATGACACCGATGATCAAGGGTACGAGCAAATACTCGGTCGCCATCACCAATCCAACGCCTGCAGCTACTATCCATAGAATGTAGGTGGCGAGGGATGTCAATGGACCCCTTTCTCTTCGTGACAGAGTAAGAATGAATGCTCCTAATGATGCGAAAGCTACGATCATAAGAATGAGAGCTTGAGTCATATGAACATCAATTAATCCCCCAAACGCAAAGAGAATGGAAAGGAAGTTAGTAATGACCAAAGCATATGCGGGAACTGCCATTTTGGGCTTCTTCTGAATCCAATGGGCGAAACCCACATTGTGCTTTGCAAGCCAATCAATTATGCGTGGAGCTGCCACAAAAAGCACTATGAGGCCCTGAATGACACTCACCATCTCAGCAGGAACATCAGCCCTGAGCTGCATGGTCTGACCGCCCGCACGAAGCGCCCCAAAGAAGATTGCACCTGCAAGAACACCCCAAGGATTATTCCTCCCAAGAACTGCTACAGTTATTCCATCCCATCCAAGCCCTCCAGACCAATTGTCAGTAAATCGTTCATAGGTGCCCATTATCTCTTCAGCACCAGCTAGCCCAGCCAAAGCGCCTGCGAAAGTCATTGCGAGGGTGATATTCTTCTTCGGATTTATCCCTGAATACTCCGCTGCCTTCTCATTGTACCCGACTGCACGCAACTCATATCCGAGCACAGTTCTGTTTATGAGAATGTCAACCCCAATGACACAGAGAATAGCAACGATGAGCCCAAAGTGCATGTAGTTGCTGCCAAAAAGTGGGGGAAGAATAGCAGTATCATAGAGTCGAGGGGTCTGTGATATCCAATCATAGGGGCCCTGCTCCTTTAGAGGATAGGTGACGAGCCACTGTGTGAGGAGTATTGCAGTATAGGAGAGCATCATCGAGGTGACCACCTCATGAGCTCCGCGATAGGCCTTTAGGATTCCAGGTATAAAGCCCCAACAGGCTCCTGCCAAACCACCCATTGCCAAGCATACGATAGGATGGACCAGGATTGGCAGAGAAACCATGAAACCGAATATTGCCGCGACAATCCCGCCCATGTATAGTTGCCCCTCAGGACCGATGTTGAACAAGCCACACCTGAAAGCTAGAGCTACTGAGAGCCCTGTGAGTATCAGTGGCGTTGCGTATCTCATCACTAAGTCAAGTTGGCCAATGGCGCCAAGTGCAAGTGAGCTGAATGCAAGTAAGGGGTCATTTCCAGTCAATGCGATTAGGACACCGCTTACTAGAAGCGCCAAGATAATGGATCCAATTGTCCACAAGGCTTGTTTCTGAAACTCCTTACTCATCATTTTGTCCTTTATTCCAATTAGAAAGAGCACCACTTTATCCTGAGATTCAGGCTCTTGCTGCGTATCGGCGCCCTGTTCAGGAGGAGCACCATTCATCGTAGCCATCAGTTAGCAGCCTCCTGTGCATTTTCCGAGCCATGTCCTGCCATAAGCAAGCCAAGTTCTCGCGCATCTGTCTGGTCCGGATCTTTCAGTGCTACAAGCTTGCCTTCATAAATCACCCCGATTCTGTCAGCCAACATTCTGATCTCATCAAGCTCTGCGGATACCAATAAGACTGCGACTCCGTCATTTCTCATTCGTATCAAAACTCTATGAATATATTCAGTGGCACCTACGTCTAGGCCTCGAGTTGGCTGAGCGGCCACCACTAACTTGGGAGATGTAGCAAGTTCACGAGCCACTACTACCTTCTGTTGATTCCCGCCTGATAGCGTACTAGCCTTGCTTCTCAAATCTCTAATCTTGATTGAATACTCCTTAACAAGTCTGTCCGAAGCTATTTCACTTTCATCTTGATCGAGCAATGAATCTCCGGGTCCGGTTGAGTGTGGAGGGAAATAGTGACTTCCCAATACCAAATTCTCTACCACAGTGAAAGGAAGAATGAGACCCCGAGCGTGGCGGTCTTCAGGAATATGACTCACACCAGATTCCCTAACCTTCCGGGGACTTGACCCCGTAATTTCGTTCCCGCTGACAAGGACCTTTCCGCCTATTGCTTTCCGAAGGCCAGTTATTGCTTCAACAAGCTCAGTCTGCCCATTCCCTTCAACTCCGGCAATGCCAAATATCTCTCCGGCTTTGACTGAGAACGATATGCCTTTGACAGCCAACAAATCACGATTGTCATTTACACGCAAATCTTCAACCCGGAGAACTTCTTCTCCAGGAATGTTCGGCGGTTTTTCGACTCTAAACACTACAGGTCGACCAACCATCATCTGCGCAAGCTCCTCAGGAGAAGTATCAACCTTGTTTACTGTCCCTACAAGTTCACCATCTCGAAGGACCGAAATGCGATCGCATAGCGCCATAGGCTCCCTCAATTTGTGTGTGATTAGAATAATCGTCTTTCCTTGTTCCCTGAATTTCTCAAGAGTTTCAAACAGCTCATCTACTTCATGAGGAGTCAAAACTGAAGTAGGTTCATCAAGGATTAGAATTTCGGCCTCCCGATATAGGGTTTTGATGATTT
This sequence comes from Candidatus Hermodarchaeota archaeon, assembly GCA_048885865.1. Classification (GTDB taxonomy): domain Archaea; phylum Asgardarchaeota; class Thorarchaeia; order Thorarchaeales; family Thorarchaeaceae; genus SMTZ1-83. The sequence continues at coordinate 79,073 of JBHLLF010000001.1, read as the reverse complement.
CAACGCGCTGCTGCAGACCAACTGAGATATCCCTTATCTTGGCATTAGGATCAATATCCAAGCCATTTTCTACAGAAATATCTCTGATTCGCTTTGCTGCCCCGCTAATGTTCATTGGAAGAGTGTTTCGGAGTAATGCAGAGAATCGGGCACCACCAGCGTGTACGGACCGAAGAACGGGCTCCATTCCAAGAATGACATTTTCTGTGACTGTTAATGGAGGAATCAGTTTGAAGTGTTGGTGAACCATTCCAACGCCTCGAATAATAGCATCTGTTGGCGAGTTTAGGATTACTTCTTCTCCACGTATCTTGATAGTTCCCGATGTGGGGTTGAGTAATCCGTAGAGAATATTCATGAGAGTCGACTTCCCGGCTCCATTCTCACCCAGCAAACCATGCACCTCGCCCTCTTTTATACGGAGCGTGATATCCTTGTTTGCTTCAACTCCGCCAGGGAAAGTCTTGAAGATGTTTTCAAGCTCAACTGCGTAGATGGTCATAACCTCCTGCATTGGTAATATGGGCAGCTTTGCCTCATTTGACGGGATAAGACCTACTTAACAGTAGTGGCTTGAGAAGAGAGAATGAGAAAAAATGGGAGAAGAGAGGCTTTCGCCTCTCCTTTGTTTCTTATATACTAGGTCCAGTAGATAGCATCAGGTACGGTAACAGTACCGGCGATGATATCGGCTTTCAGATCTTCCACCGCTGAAAGAATTGCTGCATCAACCTCATATAGAGTGGCATTGACTTCATAGCCAACTCCGCCGTTTGCGAGGGTGAATAGGTTGAAGGTTGTGAATGTATCACCAACTACATCATCAATGATGTTGTAGACTGCCACATCAACTCTCTTCAGCATTGAAGTCAAAACGAGGCCTGGTTCCAGATACATCTGCGGAGAGTCAACTCCTATGCACCATAGAGGACCATAGGTAGCATTGTTTGCAGCAACGCTGTCAAACACACCCAATCCAGAACGTCCAGCTGCAGCGAAGATGATGTCGGAACCGGTTGAATACATACCATCAGCCAGAGTCTGGCCCGCAGCTGTATCAACCCAGTCATTTGTATATGCAATATCAAAGTCAATCTCTGTTCCGTTCGTATCATAGAAGGTGTAGTTTGCACCAAAGATGTAGCCAGCAGCGAACTTGTTGATTAGCGGAATATCCATTCCACCAACAAAGCCCACCTTGCCAGTCTGAGTTGTTAGACCTGCCATCGCACCGACTAGAGCGGAGCCCTCGTGTTCATTGAATAGCAGAGATGCTACATTCGGATATGTAGTGTCGTTGACCCACATATCGACGATTGCCCACTTCTGGTCAGGGTAGTCTTCTGCAACAGCCTGAATTGCATCAGCTTGGTCAAATCCAATGCCGATAATCAGGTCATAAGGATCTGCATAGTCTGCATGTGCTGCGTACGCACGATGGAAGCCCTCGTATTCGCTTATCGCAGTTGGTTCGACATAAGTGAAGCTTATGCCTAAATCATCAGCTGCATCGGTGGCTCCCTTGAAACAGCCATCATTGAATGACTTGTCTCCAAGACCACCTGTGGCAAACACGATAGCTATCTCGTCGGGATTATCAGGTAGCACCGGCGGGTTTAGAAACATGTAGGTTGCAACAGCGCCAACGCCAATAATCACGATGACGATAATGGCTATAATGCCTTTATTACTTGAGCTCATTCTCTTCACTCCTAGTGTTATAACACCAAGAAAGTCTTGAGTGACTAGTACTCTTGACTAGTTTGATTGTCCGCATACCCATTAAAAAACCTCTTGTCTCCGAATCGGCATCAGTCGAACCGTTGTTAGACGGAAAAATCGAGAAGGGGGCATAGACCCCCTATTTCTTGGAATTCATTGTCTGCCAACAGCGCTTGCAGACACCCGGGGAGGGCATGGTGTTGCTATTCGCCCATCCCTTGCAGTTGGGAGCCGCACGGACAGTGCAGCGCTCCATCTTATGGGGATAGCGAAGACCACCAGCCTCACGAACGCGGGTCTTCTTCTGGCCTCGACGGCCCTTCTTGTGTGGCAATTAATCCAAAGTTCCTACTATGGCCTAGAAGGCAGCATAGTTATGAAAGGGCGTCATCGAGCATGTCCATAACAAAACTCACGAGGCACACCGCGAAACTTCTTCTTTTAAACTCTTGCAGAAATTCACAAGGTTCAAAGGACGAGCAGGCATTAAAACGATTATGAGTGTCCACATTGAAGAACGGGGAAAGGGAAATCCAGGCCCGATTATCATGGTCCATGGAGCAGGTGGCTCTTCAGCAACATGGTACATGCAGATCAAGCACCTCTCGGATCGACTCCATATGATTGGCCTTGATCTCAACGGTCATGGAAAAACACCAGACCGGATGGAAGCCGATCCCTCTGACCCCTATCTCGATGACATTGATTCAGTAGTTTCCCAATTTGAATATCCAATTCTATGTGGGCATTCCATGGGAGGAGCATTGACTCAGCTCTATGCTCTCAATAATCCCGATAGGCTAAAAGGTATCATACTTGTTGGTACTGGTTCACGACTCAGAGTGAATCCAATGATTCTAAATATGCTCCTGAACGACTTTGAGGGCTATGTGAATGCTGTTGGCGAGATCATGTTCCACGGCGATGCGGATGAAGACCTTAGAGAAGCCTCTAGGGCCGAAGTCAGAAAGTGTCCAGCATCCATAACGCACAGGGACTACAAATTGTGTGATGAATTTGACATAATGGAAAGAGTGAATGATATCAGGCTTCCCACTTTGATAATTGTAGGTGAGAGTGACGCATTAACTCCAGTGAAATACTCTCAATACATGGCTGACAGGATTGAAGGGTCGGAGATGCATGTGGTACCCAAGGCGGGGCATAGTGTCATGCTGGAGCAATGGGAGAGATTCAACGGTATCATTGCGAATTGGTTTCAGGCTCTATCTGCATAATCAGAACCATTTGTCTTCTCTCAATGCTTCCAGCCAATTCGATCGGTCAAAGAATACTTCATTGTGAACTATCTTGTCAAACATGACTTCGACAATATCCATGCCTTCTTCGATCAGCACACTTGAGCCAACTGGTATCTCAGCTTTCCATTTCAGAATGAAACCGTCTTTGGTTGGGAACACCTTCGAAGTAGTCCATACCCAATCAGGGTTTCTCTCAAGCAATCTCTGGAAATAAGGTAGCAACTGGTCATGACCCTTGATACCATGCGGTTTTGCAGGATCGCGATAAAATGCATGTTTCGCGTAGAACCCTACAAGCATCTCAGGCTGATTGCCAGTCCAAGCTGCGAGCCACCTCTCACAGAATTTCAGTGCCTCTGCTTCGTGCATGATTTGACCTAGGCAGAATTCATGGTTTACTCTTCCGGTTCAAGTTTCTGTGAGCAGCTCCGGCAGAAACTTATGTCTGATATGAAGGCATGAGTTGTTTCAAATCATAATGATTCATGGAGAGAGTAATGTAATGGGCGAACAGCAATCGACCGGAAGAGTACCAACTGACAGAAGAGAGAAAGTCGCTTGGTACTTGTTTGATTTTGCCAACACGAGCTTCACAGTGCTCATCGTTACCGCGTTGTTCCCACTATACTTCAGAACGCTAGTGGGAGATCCTCTAGTAGGAGACACACTTTGGGGATATGCAGGGAGCATCACGATGCTAATAATTGCAATTACATCCCCGGTCCTTGGGGCCATGGCTGACTATACTGGTGCAAAGAAGAAGTTCCTGACATTCTATACCGCTTTGTCAATCGTCTTCACTTCGCTGATGTTCTTCCTACGAGATGATATGCCTACATTTCTCGGTGTAGAAATGTGGATGTGGGCATTCATCCTCTTCGTTATCGCGAACATAGGATTTGAGGGAGCTTTGCCATTCTACAACGCTTGGCTTCCTGAAATCAGTACTGAGGAGAATGTTGGAAGAATCAGCGGCATAGGATATGCTGCAGGCTATGTGGGCGCAATGCTGACTATCATTATAGCACTTGTGAGCTACGTCATGCTACCTGACTATCCGACCTTGCCATTCCTATTCGCAGCGATATTCTTTCTTGTGTTTGCCATTCCAAGTATTATCGGGCTGAAGGAACGACCTCCAAGCCAGTTCCCCGACGAAGAAGGAGTTAACATCGCAGTAATCGGTTTCAGACGTGTAAGGAATACATTTAGCAAGATCAGTGACTATGAAGGATTGCCAAGATTCTTGGCCTCTTACTTCTTATTCTCTGATGCGATTAGTACCGTAATCTACTATGCCGCGATATTTGGTGCAGCTGTATATGGCTTTAGCACTGAACTCATACTGATATTCTTCGCAGTGACACAGCTGGCTGCAATTCCAGGGGCTTTCATCTTTGGTTATATTGCAGACTCAATTGGCACCAAGAAGACATTGATGATTACTCTTGGAATCTGGATAGTTGCTTTGCTTATCGCATTCTTTGGCGAGGCTCAGATTATCTGGTGGACGGTAGGAATGATAGCTGGCATCGGGATGGGCTCCTCACAGAGTACTGCAAGGAGCATGTATGGTCAGTTCATCCCTGAAGAGAAGAAGACGGAAATGTTCGGCATCTACGCACTAAGCGGGAAGTTTGCAGCAATTGTTGGCCCGTTTGTTTATGCAACAGTCTTGGCTCTTGCTGCAAATCTTGGAGAGGCAATGGCACATAGAGTAGCAATGCTCAGCATCCTAGGAGTTTTTGTCATAGCACTCCTAATCCTGGTAAAGGTAAGGCAACCTGTGATGGGCGAAGTAAAGGTTCATCTCGAAGATGATATGAGACCAGGAATGTGAATTTATGAGAGGGGTCCGCCCCTCTCATCCTATTCAAGGGAATGCATAGGATAGGTGCTTCAATTGAAAGATGAATCCCTGAAAGTCAAACTTGTCGAATATCGAGGCAACACATCTGTATTCATAGATGCTGAAATCGATGGAGAGGGCAGATTCGTCATATCCGGTCAGGACATCGGAGAACTGCCAATGGAGCATTTTGGCGACTCTGACTATGAGTATTGGGTGGTCGTCCCTGAAGACCAAAAGGACAGAGTGCTTCTTGCCTTGATTGAGAAACTGTATAGCGGAAATTCCAGGATTGTCTCTGAGTTTATGGAACTGATGAAATTAAAGGGAATCCCATTTGAGTTTGGAAGTTGGACATGAACCATAGCCAGTGATTTCAACCTCATTAGGAACACTTAGTAACACAGGCATAATCTCACTTTTCCAACCTATTGGACCATGTGGAGGTAGAATGTTGTATTTCATATGCACTTACTGCAATGCCTATGTCTACGACGAACAGGCTGGGGATCCGGAATCAGGTCTGGCACCAGGAACCACTCTAGCTGACATTCATGATGATTGGCGATGCCCAATATGCAAGCAGCCGAAAGAATACCTGCAGGAAATAGCTGAAGAAGTGTTCCTAGAGAAGAAGCAACGACACAAGAGAAAAGATGGTCCAGAGTCAGATAAGAAGGATCTTGCCTACTATCGTGCGATTGCTAGAGAGATGCTCACTGGATTATGTGGAGTTCATCCAGTCTGCGATGGAGCAAGAGATAGAGTATGTGCAGGACAGAAGTATGGCAAGCCATTGGGGGTTGGCGGCGCAGGACAAGGAAACACGTTTCACGCAAATTACCTGGCCCTCCATAAATACAAGTTGAAACAGAGGGTCGTGAAGGAACACTATGAACCCGAGATGAAGAGTAAGGTCTTTGGAAAGGAAATTACCGCTCCTGTTCTGGGATGCAGCATGTCTGGTGTTAAGGCAAGTATGAACGACGCGATACCAGAAGCAGACTTCTATCGTGGTCTCTTGCGTGGCGCACAACAGTTTGGCACCATAGGGCTTGTTGGAAACACAGCTGCAGTGCCAGATCACTTAGGAATTGACGTGGTTAAGGAGAATGACGGTTGGGGAATAGCTGTATTCAAGCCTCAGTCTCAATCAAGACTCCTTGAGCTATTCAGCCTCGCGGAGGAGTATGATGCAATTGCAATAGGGGTGGACCTTGATGGTTGTGGGTCCGCAATATGGGCTGCTAAAGGTAAGCCCGTCTATAGCAAGAGCCCCAATGAGCTGAAAGAGCTTGTTGATTATACCGGCAAACCTGTGTTCTTCAAGGGAATAATGACCCTTGAAGATGCACTCGCAGTGGCGGACTCCGGAGCTGCTGGTGTTTACCTATCGAATCATGGTGGACGTGTGCTTGATAATGGACAAGGTGTTCTTGAGATTCTGCCAGCTGTCGCTGCTGAACTTAAGGGAAAGCTCACAATCATGGTTGACGGTGCAATAAGGACAGGGTTTGATGTTCTGAAGGTTATTGCCTTAGGCGCTGATACAGCACACGTTGGTAGACCACTATTGAGGATGTCTCTGGCCGGCGGAGCTGATGCAGTCAATATGTACTACAACTACGTAAAGGGAGACTTGAGGAGAGCGATGATCATGACTGGCTGCAAGACAATAAAGGATGCCACACCAGAGATTTTGATATCAGACTAGTCTGACAACTCAGGAGAAGCAGCCCCTCATTATCATCTCCAAGACGAGCGTCCTGATATCATCCTCTTCCACGTATCCCTCTCGTTCCGATTCGCATATACGAATCGTAGGTAGAGCAATGAGATCTGCTTCCGTCACTCCTGACTCTGGATCATCAACATTCAAGACTTGAACCATTGAGCGGTTGACACCAAGCTCATCAAGCACTCTCATCATGTTGTCATAAGCGGGACCACAGAAGACGCAATGATCACTCTTGTAGAAGCTGATGCATGATTCGCGTCCGCAGGGTAGTACCAATTCCTCCTTCCAGGCAGGAAGAATGACGATGAACTTGCTGCCTTGCGACATATCGCCGGGCACTCTGTCCTCCACCCATACCTGGCCCTTCAAGTCTGTCACCATCTGGTTAACGACAGTCAATCCAAGACCGCTACTGAGAGCATGGCCCTCAGTGCTGCCAGTTCTTCGAAAGACACTCTCCTTTAGATCATCAGAAATTCCCGGGCCTCTATCTGCAAATTCAATCCGGACTTTTTGACCCATCTCGATGAGTTCAGCATTGACTTCAAGCTCGACTTCTTTGCCCTCGTTGTACATTAGGGCATTATGGAGAATGACGAAGAACACGCTCCAAAGCCAAGCGTGTCCAGATACCCAAAAACCGTCGTCCTCGATATTGGTGTTGACCTTCAGTGTCTTTGACTCGAAGTCCCTGTCCGCTTCGCGTAGACCTCTGGTGAAGTGAGGGAATAGGTCAGTCTTTGTTATTGTGGGAGGAGACTCCTTCAGCATAACAATAGCTCTCATGTTAGCAATCATTCGTGACGCCCGTCGAATATTCCATACTACTTCATTCAGGACCTGTTGATGATGCTCGCTGAGGTCAAGGGTCGTACTAAGAAACTCCAGGGAATAAAGCGCACTCGTGTTTATGTTGTTAAGATCGCTCGCCATGATTCCTAAATAGAGGTCAGCTCTTTGCTTCTCCTCAAGTATTCTCAATTCTGATGCTCTTCTCTGTGTTACATCGAAAGCCATGAGTCCAATCTCTACAGGCTTTTCTGCGCCCACTGTAAGAGACCTCGATGACACGTTAGCCCAAATAACTCGTTCATCAGGACGCTCCATCTGTATCTCAATGCCACTTACATTCTTGCCCCTTAGGACTTCTCGAATCAGCTCTTGTCCAGGGTCATAATCTGACTCAGTTTCTGGCAGGAAATCGGAAAGCGCTCTTCCTAGGATGTCGCTACCATCACATCCAAGCAACTCTTCAGCAGCTTGGTTAATCTGTTCAATAATGCCTTGGCGATTCAGCATGAAATATGCAATAGGGGACATATCATACAATGATGCAAATCTCTGCTCAAGTTCAATAACTTCTGTTTCAAGTGCAATCCTTCTTGATACGTCTCGGATGCAGGCCAGGACGGCAGCCTCGCCTTCGTATACAACATTGACTGGATGAATCTCAACATGAACTGTGTCCCCCTCCTTTGACCGCAGTCTTGTGTTGAACGCAGTGAGTTCATCGCCCGAATACAAAGCATCTATCATATTGCGATCAAAACGTTTCGAGGATGGATGCAAGAGGGCTTCAAAAGATGCATCAACTAACTCCTCCGCTTCATAATTTAGCATAGCGGCGAAGGCAGCATTTGATAGCATAACATCCTCTTCAATCAGGACCACTATGCCATCATTGACAATCTCCATTATCTTGCTCTGCCACGTAGCTTCCTCTTTCTCGACTGCCATAGGGACACTTCTCCATCCGATATAGCTAGGGCCAAGGGCCTAGAGTCACTTGCTTATGTGGCTAATAGTTCTACCTAGTCCAAGATATTCTACAAGTTCGTGGCAATATGTCACTAAACCAGCATTCATATGGACTCGCAGAATGATTCAGCAAAACTCTGCAGGTGGAATGCAATTCCTACGGTTATTGACGAAAAATGCTGTGATGGTTGTGGGACCTGCGTCAAAGTTTGCCGATATGGTGTCTACGAGAAACTTGATGAGAAGCCACAGGTAGCCCATGTCATGTACTGCAAAGAGTGTGGAGATTGCATTGAGGAGTGTCCTAATGGGTGTATATCATTTAGGGAATAGCACATCCTAGAACCTCTGGTACGATACGAATGATTCCTCAGGGAAAATCAAATCTAGCTTCATTGCAGATTCCTTTGAACATTCAATTCCACCCAGACCTCTCAATACTGTTGCCCGAGTACGCCCAGAGATGACTCGTGAGAGTTGAATATCATTGAGGAAAACATCTGGGGTTGAATCAACTCTCTCGACATCGAGCTTTCCATTATTGGGGCTTAGAAGATAGACCCCAGTATTCCAATCACAATCTCGGTCTACTAGCTCGACCACAATCGATTCTGTGGCGTGCGATGGAACCTTAATGCTTGAACAATAGCCCTCAAAATCAATGACTCGCATCATCATTCTTCCAGAAGAGGCTACAGGTGCGTCCTCGGGGTCTTTCATGAAGTATGTAATGGGAATCTCAGGATCGCAGTACCAGTTGACCTCTTTTGCATTAACTGAATACTTAGAAACAAGCTCTACAATTGAGGGTAGAACATCCATAGAGATGAAGGATGTAGCTGATATATCGAGATTGAATTCCCAATCGCTTACTTTCTTGAACCAAAACTTAATCGCCCCGACAGGATTCCCATCCCGCTCCAATATGTGATAATGATTCTTCTTAATCAGATTCTCCAGTGACTTCTGAAGGAAGAAGACTCGCGATCCAAATCTCGCCATCGACTCTTGAAGCTTCAGTGCTTTTGGAGCTTCAGCTGTATCTTCAAGGACTCGTGTTGTTATCTGCTCGGAACCCTTCACCTCTCGAAGATTATCGTGTTTGAATTTGTGTACAACTCGAGACTCAGCCTGTGCATACCCAAATTTCTCGTAAAATGGCGGGAAGAAGGGATCGAGAATTGAAAGCACAATCCCCTCATTCGCCATCCGGTTGAATGACTCGCGGACTAATGCTGCAATCATTCCTTGCTTTCGATAGTGCGGCTCGGTTCCTACACCCCATACTCCTCCAAATCGTACAGGAGCGCCCCTGATGACATCGTTTTTACTCGCAAAGAAAGAAAGACATGCACGAACCTGACCATCCTCCACTGCCACATAAGCCCAATCCTCATCCTCAGGCCGATTCCAGTATTGGGTCCAGTCATCCTTCTTCATTTCATCAAAATCGCGAAATCCCTCAAACGCTTTCCAGAGGACACGAAGGGCACCTTCCCTATCATCCTCGGTTGCTTCTCGAACCTGAAACATGAACTTAGCCAAGTGCATCCCTCAAAAGGCTCTTTCCATCGACATCAAATTATCTCCCCAAAAGGTTATACTGCAGTTGATTTTGAAACGGCGTCATGACAAAACCATTCAGCGTGCTTCAAGTTGGATTTGGCACTATAGGAAGACCAATTGCTGAAACTGTCATTGCTCGCGGGAATCTGAAACTTGTTGCGGTGGTTGATGTCGACCCTGAATTGAGCAGAAAGCCAGTTGCAGATCTTCTCACTCAACCGACAGGCACGACTGCCAAAGTCTACCCGACAATTGATGCAGCTTTTGAGGAAATACAAGAACCTATTGATATCGCCTTGGTTCTAACTTCCTCGTCGTTAGAAAAGGTGAAGCCAACAATCATCCGCTGTCTAGAAGCGGGAATGCATGTGATTTCTATCTGCGAGGAACTCTCGTATCCTTATGCTAGATATCCATCACTATCAAAAGAGATTGACAAAGCGGCACGAGAAGTAGGGAAGTCAGTTTTGGGAACAGGAATCAACCCTGGATATCTAATGGACCTACTGCCGATAGTCTTGACAGCACCTTGCCAGTCAGTTGTCAGAATTCACGTTACTAGAGTCATCGATTCTGCCAGAAGAAGGGCTTCATTCCAAAAGAAGGTTGGAACATCGATGTCTGTCAATGAGTTCACTGAGGCAATTGAGAGCGGTAGAATCACGGGCCATGTTGGATTGGTGGAGTCTATGCGGCTGATTGATGACGCCTTAGGTTTGAATCTCGATCACTTTGAGGAGTTACCACCGGAAGCAGTCATTGCAGAGGAGGAGATAGAAACCTCATTTGCAAAAGTTGAGGCCGGGAAGGTACTTGGGCTCAGGAGTAGGGGAGTTGGAACCAAGAAAAATCAGACCATTATCACATTGGATTTCATCGCCTATGCAGGTGCGGCTCATGAATATGACGAAGTCAAAATCGAGGGCTTTCCCAATCTCACCTCTAGGATTGAAGGTGGAGTAATGGGCGACTACGGCACAGCAGCAATGGCTGTAAATATGATTCCCATTGTAGTCAAAGCAGCCCCAGGGCTACACACGATGAAGGACCTGCCCGTTCCAAGGAATACCCAGAGAATCCTGATGGAATAAATGGTTAAGCTTAATATGCGCCATCATCCATTTGCTGTATTCCTAAGAAAGGAGGAGTGGGGATGATCAGGAAACCGAGAGATGTTGCCTGCGCTCGCAGCGGCGCTTCTTCGGAGTCTGGACGACAAGCCACCAGATTACTACATTTAGCGAAAATACGCTCAAAGAAATTCTGCAGCATAATTCAGAGTCTATATGTGAGGATTATCTTTCCGTTCTTTTCCGATAGTAGTTGGCGATCCATGTCCTGGCTTTACTATAGTAGTGTCTGGCAATTCCATTAATCTCTTCAGGGATAGTCTGAACTCTTCATCAGATGATGAAGGAGAGGAAGTGCCCCCAATAGCCCCCGCAAGCAATGTGTCTCCTGTGAAGACAAGACTCTCAGTTTCCGAATAGAGTGAAACTCCGCCATTAGTGTGTCCGGGAGTGTGGATCACTTTGAAGGTTGTATTTCCAACATTGATTGTGTCACCATCGATTAGCAGGATGTCAGCTGGAGGAGATGCTTCTGCTGTTATAATGGGACCGCAGAACTGGCAATTCAATGATGCTTTGCGCTCATCCTCATTAATGTCCAAGATTCGCTCAGTCATTCTCTTGCACAAGGGGCATTCACGCGGAACACCTGATATAACACGCCAGACCCTCCAAGGAGTAAGAATATCGTCAGCTTCATTCTCATGAATCAAAATCTCTGCACCAGTTGCTCTCTTTAACCAGCCATTTCCGCTCATGTGATCCGGATGGCCATGAGTATTGAAAATATAGCGAAGCTTTAATGAACGTGAATGAATGCTCTCAAGTACCGTTTTCCCTTCTTTTTCCAAGAAATAGGGGTCAACTATCATTGCTTCCAAAGTCGATTCACAAATGACAAGATAGGAATTTGTCAAACCATGACCGACGTCTATGTGTTCCACAATCAAACTATCGCACCATTGATTTCTTGATAGAGAGAAGGGAATATCCCTCTCTCCACATCTCATAGAGTGTCCTCAAACATCTTGATGAATTCTGAGTATTGGTCAATGCCCTTTTGCCAGAACTCCTCCTTGGTTATGTCAAAGCCGATTTCAGCTGCTAGGTTTCGAGGAGACCTGCTTGACCCGGCAGATAGCAGTGCCTTAAGTTTGGGCACGAAGTCTTTGCCTTGCTCCTTATAGAGCCTGTACATGGCATAGACGAAGAGCTGAGCATAGACATATGGGTAATTGTAATATCGATAGTTGGGCATATAGAAGTGCATCTTCATCGTCCACCAATACCGCATGATTGGTAGCCACTCCACGGCATGGCCATAGATCTTGTCGCGGGCAGCAACCCAAAGGTCCGAGATTTTCTCTGCATCCAAGAACTTCCCGTCCTCAAGAGCATCATAGATGCTGGTTTCGAAGAACACTCTTGCAGACACCTGGAAACCGGATTCTCCGAACTCATCAAGAATGATGGACAGAATAGCCTGCCTCTCCTCCTTGGTCTTTGCATCAGCAAGCATCTTCTCTGTCAGTAAGAGCTCTCCAAATATGGAACCGGTTTCAGCTACGCAGCTTCCTATCTCATAGTTCGACAATTTCTGAGCGCGTGTTCCAAGGTAGGCATGAAGTGCATGGCCCAATTCATGAGCTGATGTATAGACATCACTCATGATTCCATTGAAGCTCTGAAGGATGTATGCGCTCTTTCCAGCATGCCATGTTGCACAAAAAGCTCCAGAAGTCTTGCCCTTTCTTACCGCAGCATCGATATGACGGCGTTCATACATCTCATCCATCCATTTGCCGCTCTCTTCATCAAAGTCCTTGTAGGCGTCCACTATGAGCTTGCGTGATTCTGACCACATGTATTTCTTGTCAGGAGAATTGGGTAATGGAGCAGTGATATCCCAATTGCCAAGCTTGTCAAGACCCATAACTTTCGCTTTAAGTCGCAGGTACCTCTGAAGAACATCCACATTCTTCTCCATAGTTGTCAATAATGCCTCAATGGTTTCTTCATCCACGTCGTTGGCAATCAAGCTCTGTGTCATTGGGGTGTCCCATTTTCGAAGCTTGGTCATTTGATGATGATCCTTGAAAACTGACAAAAATGCAGAAGACCATAAGGTCGCGTCCTTGCTGAGAGTTTCATACACCACCTGATTCGCTTGCTTGCGCAGGTCTCTATCGGGATTTTGGTAAAGCCCAATAATCTCGCCATAGGGCATAGTCTTCTTTTCACCATCAATCTCAATCTCGAAGGTACGTGTGGCTAGCCAGTCACCAAAGAGCTTCTCCCACGCTCTTATCCCGTTTTCGTCTTTCACAATGATTAGCTGCTCCTGCTCTTCAGGTAATAGGTGTGGGTTCCTACGCTTTATCTTCTCCAGCTGATGCCTGTATTCAGATAATTCAGGAGCCTCAATTATCTCTGGCTTTTTTGAAAGCAATTTCCCGAGCTCCAATTCAAAGAAAGCAAATGCTTGATTCACAAGCATTAATGATTGCCTCACTTTCTCAAACAGCTTCTGTGCCACCTCATCTGTCACGTCAGCTTGATAGCGAAGCCACGCGTACTGATTGGGCCCATCGAACTCGATGAATTCCTCATCATACTGTGCAATCATGTCAAAGACCTGCTGTGCGTTATAGTCCTCAATCTTGCCTCGATGTTTGTCGCGGTATCCTTCCGCCCATCTCACCATCGCAGTCAGTCGTTCAGAGATATACGCGGGGTCATCAAATTCGACCAACTGCGATAGGTCCCAAACCATCTCCTCGGTAGTCATTGTATATCAACTATAAACGGCGGAGTGAGATTTGCTTAATAGTTCTACGACATAGGAAACATCTGGAAATATAGAAATAGTATGAAAAGGACAATCGCAATGACTAGGAGTGCGGCCTTTAGTATCAGCCTTCTGACGGTTACCATGATGGCATCAATCCAGCAACGTGCACTATGAAGGTAAAGATTTCGATTACAGCGATTCCTATTTTTTCTCCGACTCTGATTACAGTTGGTGTTGCTACACGATATCTTTGAGCCATTCGACTACACGCGAGAAAGCCTTGATTCTATTCTCAAGTTTTGCCAGGCCATGTCCTTCATCAGCAAAGCGCATTAGCTCAACTTCAAGACCCTTTTCCTTGATCTTCTCATACATCTGAACTGATTCAGAAAGAGGAACTCGCTCATCATTGTCACCTTGAATGATGAAGAGTGGAGCTGCAATGTTATCGATCTTGTGAATAGGACTAATCATCTTTAGGACTTCAAGGTCATTCTCTAGGCTGCCATATTCAGACTCTCTAAGCGCTCTACGCCACGGTGCTGTATTTTCCAGAAATGTAACGAAGTTGGAAATCCCAACGATATCAACTCCAGCCTTCCACAGATCTGGATGTTCTGTCATTGCAGACAAAACAGCAAAACCACCATAGCTTCCACCATAAATGACTAGGCGGTCCCCATCAATGCTCTTCTCATTCGCCTTGATATGTAATGCAAGATGCTTGATGTCCATTATAGAATCCAGGCGCTTCTCCACATTATCCATGTCCATATACGCTCGTCCATAGCCCGCGCTTCCACGAATATTGGGTGCAAATATTGCAAACCCTGCGGATAGAAAGAACTGAATTATCTCTTGAAAGCTGGGGAGAATCTGAGCCTCAGGACCTCCATGTATCATAAGAATGGCAGGCCACCCTTTCTCAGGCATGTCGCCTTTTGGAATATATCGGAAATAGGGGATGGGCAAACTATCAAAGCTAAGAAAGTTATGAAGGGAGGCATTAACAAATGAAGAGGGGTTGAGACCTGCAGTTCCCACGTCTGTAGCCTTCCACGATGAATGGTCATCAAGATCAAGAACCCAGATATTGGTAGGCGAAGTCGCAGTGCTCATTGTCATAGCCATAAGCTCATGATTCGGTGAAAGACTCAAGGAGTCCTGAAAGGATCGTGAGTCACCACGCACAATAACTGCTCCTGTTGGCAATTCAATCCTATCCAGCCCTCGAACGCCATCAGCCGCAAATGTGCCTCGCCAGAGGCTAGAGAATCCTCCCTCATTCAGAATGAAATAGGTATGAGTTGATTCCGGAGAATAGGCTGCATAGTCGAACTCATGTTTCACTGAGGCTTCAATTTCATTCAAGGGAAGAAAATCACCTGAGAGGGATAGAATACTCAGGCGCATCATATCATGCTCATAGTCAGTAGCAACAAGAATATGGTCCTTGTCTATCCATCGAATAGCCTCCCACCGATTCGTTCGGGACTCTCCCAAGGATTTCGTCAGGTTTTGGGCTTCGCGACTGGCAATGTCAAGATAGAGAAGATTCACATTGTTGTTGCCGAAGTATTGCTCTATAATTGCGTGCTTCTCATTAGTAGAAACAGTGCCTACTTGGCATAATCCCTCTTCTGGCTTGAATACGATTTCAGGTTGAGTTCTATCCGTAGGAAGCCTATGACGATAGATGTCGAATCGAGCTTTATCCTCGATATTGGCGATGAAGAAGTAGCTACTATTTGACACACGGTTAATGATGTGTTTAGCAGCTGAATCAGACGTAATCCATTCAAGAGTCATATCTGAGCCAATCTTGGCAATCTGGAAATTCTCATCACCGCCTTTGTCCATTGTGAAGAGCAATGTGCCATCACTCAAGTACTTTGGATTTGTGCACCGGTCGTTCTCAAAGGAAATTCTTGTTGGCCAAATGGTTCTGTTCTTCTCAATAGGTACAGTGTAAATCTGGAACACGCCAGGGGCATCATAAATAAACGCAATACTAGAGCCATCTGGATGCCAACTTGCACCTCCAGCTGCCTCAACAGCCAAAAACTTCCGGAAATGGGATTGCAGTGAGGTCATGGATTCTAGGTTTGCAGAGCCCCCTAAGTGTGTTTCCAGAAATCCTACAGATATATCTGGGATATTGATTGTGCAGCAACTATGGACGATTTGGAATTAGTCAAATCAATGTATACGAAACTTCGAGAGAGCTTGATCGCATATCTGGACAAATTCGATGATGGGAGTTACTTCTATCAGCCAACATCCAAATCGAACGCAGCTGCATGGATTGTGCCGCACATCTCTGCTTTTGAGAAATTAATGGTCACAGATAGGATACCCGGATTCAAATTCCCTCAGTTCATTACTCCAGAGAAAGTTGCAATATACAAGCCTGGAGTCGAGGCATATGAATTCACAAGAGATGAGTTGGTGGGAATATCAGAAGCGATTGAACTCCTGAGGCAAACTCAAGAAGTGTCGATGGGATTTCTCGATGATATGATTGCAGGACGTGATTCAGTTCAAGAGGTGGACCGTGCAGTGGCTGTCGATAAGTATCTCCTCAATTTCTCACATGAAACGGAACACTATGGTCAATTGAAATACCTCCTCGGAACATGGAAAAGAACTCGAGAATAGTGTCTGAAGTTGGTAGTCTCTACTGTCAGAGTAGAGGGTTCGCCAGCCTACCAAACATTCGCATCCAATCCCTCTTTTCATCCCTTCAAGTTCTGGGGTAATAGTTAGTGCCCATATAGGTCTGACAACATTCATGCCTTTTTCAGTACCAAAGATGTGTAGTGTCCCATTCGACTCAATGAGTCCAATTCAACATCTTCACTAATCGATCTGATTTCTCGAGAATCCAGTTCGACATCAATCCCCTCTACGAATGTAAACCCTACACGACAAAGAACATCAAGGTTGTCCACTGGATAGAGTGAACAGGGTTGAGTCACTATTAGAAGACTTCCGGGTTTCATTGTGGTATGAACTGCCTCTAGACTTGCTAATGCATCAGTATATGCCTTGTAGTATTCAAATAAATAGCCAACGACATCATTGTTCAAGAATCCAAGATCGAAAGCACACTCTCCGATTCGCCTATCCTTAATGATTCTTCTATCCAAAATGGTCTGCTCAGTTTCATGAGCATTTAGGTATTCAACTTGCTCTTGCCGATAAGATGCCTCTGTCACCATGCTCTCCAAGCGAGCATGAACAGCTCTAGCACTGTCCTCTAAATGCTGCTCTTGGAGCAAACTATAGAGACTATCTATACGTAGTCCATGCAGATCAGTGCTATAGGTTATGATCCTACGAGATGAGAAGTCTAAGTCTGGATAGAAATCAGGTAGCACTCTTTGAATGAAATATGGTATCTTGTCATTCTCCCCTGAAGCGAAATCAGCAACAAGAAACTCTTCAACATTCCCTCCTGTAATCTGCCTACTGAGATATTCCTTCACAGACTGGCTTTCGCAAATCCATGATACAGGATAAAGCAATCTTGGATCTGAAGTCAAGGCAAACTCGTTTCTCCCAATCGAGGCTTTATGTGCTGCGCATTCTACTTGAAACACCACTTCAATTACAAAATTCCATGTTCAAGGTAGCAATTGCGGAATAGAAAACAGTTCGGCTTTGAATAACGAAAGAGTGCGTCCCTCTCAGCTCCTTTTTGAGTGGAGTTTCTTACTTATGGAACGGATCTCCTTCGCCTCTTTGCTTCTTCCAAGAGTCTTGAGGTGAGTTGCCAATTGGCTAAGTGCAATCTTGCTAAGCAGTCGATGATTCGGTTTATTTTGTACAAGCTCCTTCAGTTCAGTGACAGGATCATCCCACTTCACTCCACGAACATTCTCAACCCATAGCTCATCGGGTGAGTAAGTAACTGCCTCTCCATTCTGTCCAAAGAATAATCCTTCAATGGACTCATGAGGGAATACTGGTCTCATGCCATAAATCGTGTTGACCAGGAGCTGACTATCGTCAGCTTTCGCTAAAATGAAGGTTACTTCATGACCGTAGTATGTTGCCTTGTATATACCCTCGATTGCTTTTGATAATGAAGGTTCGACGTGAGCTGGAGATGAATCAATTCCCTGAACCTTCACACGAAATAGATTTAGCTCTGCTACGGGATATCTGGGATTGACATAGGTTACCCCATATGGCTGCTTTGAGTTCTTCCGTCTGAAGTTGAACCTCACTGCATTGCCAGAAGGGAGTAGGAATCCATTACCCTTGGGGGTCATTTCGAATCTATCATGCCATAGGAGCTTCTCATCTTTGTAGCTTATAATCACACTATTGTTCCAAAGACCAACGTAGAAGCCAGCTAGTTGTGATATGTCATCAATCTTCGGAGCAACGATCTTCTCTCGTAGGTATTCCTCAGGAATTGGACGTAGAAGAATTGCTCCATCGAGCTTGAGCAGATACTCTCGTGCCTCAAGACCGAGGTTATGAGGACTCTTCTTTGAGCTGCTATAGAACTCCATATTAGTCTGCACACTTACACCAAAGCCATGGTCTGGAACCCAGTAGAAGGTGCTTCCATATCCTAGAGACCCCCCACCATGACCAAGAATTCGCGGAGTGAAGCCACCATAAATGTCCACCCCTAGACCATAGTTGTGACCATTGTCCTTCGCAAAATGGGGTCGAGTAATTTCATCGTATAAATCTCCCTCGAGTACTGCATATCCATCATAATTCCCTCTATTCATTAGCAGTATTAGGAGCTTCGCAAGGTCCAGACCGCCAATCCAAACATCACCACATCCATAGTCTTCTGACGCTGCAAACTCACAGTTCCATATTCCATTCTCTGTGCCAATCGCAACGTTGGACTCCTTCAGAGCCTCGCCACTTCCATATCTCAGCGTATCGATTCCTAGAGGCTTACCAAGTTTCTCCTTCACCCAAAGAGGATATTTCATACCTGTAATCCGCTGAAGCGCGTATGCAACAATGTCCATCCCTATGTTGGAGTAGTAGTATCTGTTATTGACGGGTGCTACCATCCAACACTCCTTGATGCTCTCTACCATTTCTTCGAAGGTATACAGAACATCACAACCAAAAATCCCTCCTCTTCGAGGGTCTCTCGGCATTCCAGCTCTATGAGATAGGAGATGCCTGAATGTGATCTTCTGATATTCGTCTTCACCTCGAACGCTGTTAATACTGAACTCAGGCCAGTGATCAATCAGACGGTCATCAAGTGTGACCAATCCATTTTGGACTGCAAGCATGAATGCCAATCCGGTGAAGACTTTGGTTGTCGAACCAATCTGAAATATCGTCTTGTTATCCACTAGACCTGACTTTGCCAAATCCCTGTATCCAAATCCCTCAGACCAGATTGAGCCATCAGACTTTGCAATAGCCATGGTGGCACCGGGCGTCGGACCACCTTCAACCATTCGTTGCAGTCTACGTCTTAGACGCTTGATAGTCCCCCCATACTTCTCTGATTCTATCAGATCGAAGGCTATCATAAAACTCCCTTCGAATAAGGATGCATATCAAGCTTCATATCAGCGCCGGGAAGAAAGCTTAAATATTATTATGCCAGTAGAATATATGTTATTATACTGGTAGAATACTATCAAGAGCTGATAGAATGGCCAAATTGAAACTCCAGAATAAGAAGCAAATTGAGCTTTTACCCTCTACATATCTTGCAGTCCTGTCCCTCATTGGAGCTGGAGCAAAATACGGGTATGAGATAAACCAAATCCTCGAAGAACGTGGATATAGAAATTGGGTGGACATCAAGTTCTCATCAATCTACAAAGCTTTGAAGGAGTTGGAAGGGATGGAATTGATACGAGGGCAGAAATCTGATGAAAAAAAGCAGCCATCCAAGAAGACCTACTTACTTACAAGAAGAGGCTCAAGGATGCTTCGAAAACAGATTGTGCAATGCATTGTTAATCCACCAAAAGCAAACAGTCTCTTTGACTTGGGAATGTCAGCCATCTCTCAATTGACAAGAGATGAGGCCGTGGATTCGCTCAAGAAGAGATTGAATAATCTTGATGAGCAGATTCGGTTCCTCGGAAGCCATACTGACTCCCTCAAGAACATTGACAAGATACGTGAAGTTGATCCTGAGCGCATCGTGGGAGGCGTGAAAGCTTCTGAGATACCGACCGATGCTCATTTGGGAGTAGTTCTGGCTTTGTTCGAGAGACCCTATGTTAGACTGAAATGTGAGAAGAAGTGGCTTGAAGATCTGTTGCCTAAAATAGAGAAAGGTGAAGCAGGATTTCTATTTCAAAAAGATGGTAGGTGAGTGGTATGAGCAAGAAGAAGGAGTTCAAACCGGCTGGCATTGGAGATGAACGAATAGTCCTTGATTTCAAGCACTTTGGGGATGGCAAGAACTGCCAGACGAGTTCCATGGTCCGATTGATGAGTCATCTTGGACACGGAATCAGTGAACCAATGCTTGTTGGAATTTCAGCGGGAATGGGATTCATCTATTGGTTCATGAAGATGATGCCATATCCCATTGTCGGAGGAATGAACAGGTCGGACTGCAGGAAGTTTCCAGGCATTCTTGGAAAGGCTGCAAGGCGATTGGGAGGGGACTTTGAGTCAATCTTGACCAAGAGCGTGAAGAAGGCGCATATCTTTCTCAAAGAAACCCTCAAGGAGAATCAACCGGGCTTGGTCTGTGTTGATATGGCTTATCTTGACCATCTATTGACTGGCGAAGACGACCATTTTGGTGAGCACAATTTCCTTGTTTATGGGATTGATGAATCGAAAGATGAAGCTTACATTTCAGACAGGTTTCATGGAGCAGCCAAGATGGCTCTAACTCAATTGCAGAAAGCACGAGCATCGGAATTTCCTCCCTTTCCAGCAATGAACCAAATGGTGCGCTTTTCCTTTCCAGAAACTCTTACTCCTCTTGAGAACATAATCCCCGATGCAATCCGAGAGAATGCAGATGCACTGCTCAATCCTCCAATCTCCAACGTCGGAGTGAAGGGAATTGTGAGATGGAGTAAGGAACTAGTCAAATATCCAAAGATGTTTCCAAATCCAAGAGACCTTGTCCATGCACTTGTAATGCACTTTGTCTACATTGAAACTGGAGGGTCCGGTGGGGCGATTTTCCGCCAGATATACTCTGACTTCCTGCAGGAGGCTGGTGAACTCATGAATAGTGATCCAATGTTAAGAGCAGCACAGGAGTTCAGGGAAATAGTGAAGATGTGGAGAGAGGTAGCGAATGGGCTTCTGCCTGATGAATATCCTGCTCTAGCTGAATTGAGGGAGATTCAGTGGTCGAACAATGAGATACTTGAGAAAAAAGGATTGAAGATGTTGGACAAAGTCCGAGAGAAGGCCGATAAGGTGCCAAGTCTGATGGACGAAGCTGCAAAGAATGAGATATCAGAGTATTCCGAGTTCATCAAGCCAGTCTGCGATCTTCTAAAGCAAATCAGCGAAAAAGAAACCAGAACGATGAATGCACTCGCAGAGAGGGTGTAGAGATTGCTGAACCAAATTCCCTCACATGGCATTGCTGAACTCGGAGAAACTGAGAGAGTAAAACAAATCATAGGATATAAGCCAGTCATCCCGCAATGAACTAGACAATGGTGTCAAGTTATGGACATTAGAATCCGGCGAGCCCGAGAGAACAACCTCAAAGATGTGAGTGTTGATATAGGCGACGGCTTGACGGTAGTTACCGGGATCAGTGGATCAGGGAAAACATCTCTTGTTTTCGACACAATGTATCACGAGGCTCGTCGGAGATTTCTTGAGGTGTTTAATGCCGGTCGCTCCACAGTGCGACTTGCACCAGCAAATGTTGATTCAATCACTGGCATTGGTCCGACTGTGGCAGTTGGGCAGAATCTGTTGAATCGAAATCCGCTTTCCACGTTGGCATCTGCTTCAGGAATTCATCCATTCCTAAGGCTGCTGTACACGAGATTCGGAACCAGATTCTGTGCTCAGTGTGGAGCATCACTATCGAGGATGACAGAAGACGAGATGGTTGAGAGAATTCAGAAACTAGCAAAGAAAGAAGGGATTATTCTCACCGCGCCCTTGATGAGACGAGTTGTAGGCGGACACTCCACTCTGTTGAGTCTCCTTGAAAAGGAGTTTGGCGCAGAATCATTGCTAGTTGACGGCAAACCATGGAAAAGGCAAGCGTTGGATCCTTCACTGGAGCATGATGTATCGGTCATTATAGGGAGATACACTGGAAAAGCAACGAGAAAACAGATTCGTGAGAGCGTAGAGATTGCCTCAGCTCTTGGCGCAAATTCAGTTGCTATTCGGTCAAAAGCTGGGGAAATTGGACTCTCTAGAACTGGTGAGTGCAGTGAATGTGGCAAGTGGATTGAAGAACTAGAGCCAAAGCACTTCCGAATGAAGTGTACTGAATGTGGCGGTGAAGGATGTGAAGTGTGCCATTACACTGGAATGCACTCTGAGGCTGCCATGGTCAAATGGGAGGGTCACGGTTTCGGCGAACTGATGGCGCTCACGGTCGATGAGGCTAGGAAGGTTTTCAGGAATGCTGTTTTGCCATCGACTGCCAATAGACTAAAGCTTGAGATTGTGAAAAGACTCGATGCTCTCCTTAGAGTGGGACTCGGCTACATACAGCTAAATCGACCGGCTCCTAGTCTTTCTCGAGGTGAGAGTCAAAGAGTTCGTTTGGCTATATCGCTGACCAACAGATTGGAAGATGTAGTGCACCTTTTAGATGAGCCAACTATAGGGCAGAGCGCTGCTGATATCAAGAGACTTCTTCCAGCATTCAGAGAACTTCCTGGTCCTGTCATTTATGTTGAACATGACCGATTAGCGGCCGCTGAGGCGGATCGAGCAATAGACATAGGTCCAGCAGCGGGCGAGAACGGCGGCGAGATAATATTCAAAGGCACGCCTGCAGAATTGTGGGAGGCGAACACTACAACGGGGAGGTACTTCAGTCTGCATGAGAGTGTTCCAATTAGGCGCGAGCGGACTCCCCCGAGTAGGTTCCTCACTATTAGGAACGCAACCAAGCATAATCTCAAGGGTATTGATGTCCGCATCCCACTAGAACGCTTGACCGTCATTTCGGGTGTGTCTGGCTCAGGGAAGAGCACCCTTGTGGAACATGTACTTGTTCCATCTCTAGAACAGAAAGAGCCTGTTGGATGCGCTGAGATTGTTGGTGAGAAGCTAAAACCCGTTCTTGTGGATCAGAAGCCCGTAGGACGAAATCCTAGGTCAAACCCAGCGACGTACACAAAATTGTCAGACATCGTGAGAGACCTCTATGCATCTGAATCCGAGCTATCGGCATCACACTTCTCATTCAACAGACCTGAAGGTATGTGTCCAGCATGCAAGGGGATGGGCGCTGTAGAAGTCAAGATGCGTTATCTTCCTTCCATTTGGATCACTTGCTCGGCGTGCGAAGGCAAACGTTTCAATCCTGAAGTCCTTGAAACCAAAGTGAATTTTGGTAGCAAGGTTCTGACAATAGCTGACTTCTATCAGCTCTCGATCCGGGAAGTACAACAGCTCCTGGCTCAAGACGAACGACTCCCACAAAACAAGAAACGTTCAGCAAAGAGGATTCTTGGAGCGCTTGTCACAATTGGACTTGGATACCTAAAGCTTGGACAACCATCTCCCCAACTCTCAGGCGGCGAATCACAAAGAGTGAAGTTAGCGAAGTTCCTGGGAAAGAGAGGACTCTCAGAGAACCTGTTAATCCTTGATGAGCCTTCGACCGGTCTCTCAGCTGCAGACCTTCATGGTCTTCTAAGTGTTCTCGGTACTCTCGTTGATGCTGGTGCCACGATTGTTGTCGTTGAACACAATCTGGATATTGTCCGTTTCGCCGACTGGGTCATTGATCTTGGAATTGGTGCAGGTCCAGATGGTGGAGAGTTGCTGTTTGAAGGTGCACCAGAGGAACTCGGCAAGGTCAAGACATCATTGACCGCAAAAGCACTAGGAGATGAGCGTAGGCTAACACCAAGATCAACTCCTGAAAAGAGCAGTCGCGTGTCGGACTACATCAGAGTGAAGAAGGCCTCTGCAAACAACCTGAAGGATGTCAGTTTGGACATTCCCAAGGGAAAATTCGCTGTTGTGACTGGTCCTTCAGGTTCCGGAAAGAGCTCATTGGTCAGAGATGTTCTGCAGGCGGAGGCAGAGCGGAGGTATTACGAATCCTTGTCGCTATATGAGAGGCAAGGACTAAAGGAGGGCCCTGAGGCGCCCGTTGAATCAGTCAGCGGACTTGGCGTCACTATCTCTATCACATCTCGTCGACGAAGAGGTGCGGGATGGTGGTCAGTGTACGCAGTTAGAACAACCATCGGAATTGTGACTGAGGTATCCAATCATCTTGCAGCATTGTTTGCCACAATTGGGAAAGTTCCTTGTGAGAATTGCGGCAGGATAATGAAACGAGGAGAAACATTGGAATGTCCTGCCTGTGGAACGCAAGTCCCTTTGTTGAGGCCAAGAGATTTCTCCTCGAGAACATACACATCCGCTTGCGTGACTTGCAGCGGCGTTGGGCATCGCCAAGTGCCAATTCCTGAGAAGCTAATAATCCATCCTGACAAGCCCATCTGTGCTGGAGCAATGTACTCTCCAGGCTACTTCCCAAGAGGCTACTTCTGCACACCAACAAGCTGGGCTGGAGGCGCGCTCGATGCTCTTGGGGAACGATACGGATTTGACCCCAAAAAGACACCTTGGAATAAGATCCCGGAACATGTGCAAAATGTCTTCCTGTATGGGGATCCCAATCCAGAGCCCCTTGACATCACGTACATGGGAACCCGCAGAGGAAAACGTCTGGAGGTTAATTCGAAGGGGCATTGGAGTGGTTTCTATCGTTGGGTTAGCGACTGGGATGTTGGTGGTACATATACAAGAAGAGAACACTGTGAAGCGTGTGATGGGAGCGGCCTACGTCAGAAGTACCGCAAGATCAAGTTGAGAGGCCATAGCATTAACGAACTGAATGGACTTCCCATTTCCGAACTGAAACGGATTCTTGGAGCCATCAAGTTAACGAAGAAGGGTGAGATTGCCAGAAGTAGCCTTGAGAAGATAATCAAGAGGCTTGGCTTTCTGGAGAAGGTAGGTCTTGGATATCTTCACCTTAATCGAGAGGCAAACACACTCTCCGCTGGTGAGTCTCAAAGAGTGATTCTCTCATCATTGCTGGGCAGCGGCCTCACATCCCTGACTGTCCTACTCGACGAACCAACGCGAGGAATGCATCCATCTGAGGTAGATGCACTTGTTGATGCTCTGCAAGAACTCCGGGATGAGGGGCACTCGGTAATCGTCGTAGAACATGACCTAGGTGTCATAAAAGCTGCAGACATCTTGGTTGACATGGGACCTAAATCAGGTGAATCAGGCGGAAAAATAGTCGCTAGTGGAACACTCCCTGAATTGATGAAGGCGGATACAATTACAGCGAGATGGCTCCGAGGTGACAGGACGCCTTCTATTACCGATGAGACTCGAAAACCAATTGCTTGGATGAAAATCAAGGGAGCTAAAGCAAACAATCTCAAGAACCTCACAATAGAGTTCCCCATAGGCTTGCTTATTGGAATATGCGGAACTTCTGGCTCTGGAAAGAGCACATTGATGATAGACACCATAGGAAGGGCTCTTGCACCGACGAAATTCACAACCAGCGTATCATATGTACCACTTGAGCCAGGAGAACACGAATCGATTACAGGGAGTCCAGAGAGAGTTGTGATGCTAGACCAAGGGCGGAAGGGCATTCGGAGTCCTGGATATGCTCTTGACCTATTCAAGCCCCTTGTTCAGATATATGCCGAGAGCGAGGATGCAGAAGCATTGGGGTTAGATTACAAGAGCCTCAGCACGCCGTGTACAGTATGCGAAGGTCAAGGGCGAATTAGGACTGAGATGGGATTCCTTCCAGATGTATTTGCACCCTGTGAAACTTGTAAAGGGACCGGGAGGTCTCCAGAGGCATGGGATGTTAGAGTCAAGGGAATCTCATTGCCTGAACTCAACGACATGACTCTAGGTCAGCTCTACAAGTTGTTCAAAGATGATGACAGGGTATCAAGGAAATTGGAAACCGCACTAGAGGTTGGGCTGGATTACTTGGTTCTCAGACAACCAAGTGTGACACTTTCAGGCGGGGAAATACAGAGGCTCAAGATAGCACAGGAACTCTCCAAAAAGAACTCGTCTTCAACCCTCTTTATCATAGATGAGCCTACCGTTGGCCAGCACTTGGAAGATGTTGACCGTCTCGTTGGCGTATTGCAGCGGCTTGTTTCGGAAGGCAACACGGTTATTGTTATAGAACATCATCCAAACGTCCTAGCGGCTTGTGATTGGCTATTGGAACTAGGTCCTGTTGGAGGACCGAAAGGTGGCAGGGTGATAGCCAATGGGACTCCTAGGGAGGTTGCAGCTATGGATACACCTACTGCACCCTACTTGAGAGCGGTTTTGGAGGGAGCATCATGACTTGGATTCCGCTGCTTCTAGCTGACAGGTCGCCAAGTCTACGAAGACTTGTGCTCAAAGAACTCCTCAATCGTCCTAATGACGACCCTGAAGTCATGGAGCTAGATGAGCTAATTGCACAGGATCCGCCAGTAGCGAATCTCCTGAAGAAGCAAGGTAGTGATGGCTCTTGGAAAAACACTGACCTTGGAGGCACTGAAACCAAGGAAAAAGTCCGGTCGACATCATTTGCGCTCCAAAGACTTGGCTACATTGGGCTTGCTCGTGACCATCCCGCTATGACACGAGGTGTTGAATACATCTTCTCAATGCAGAGGACAGATGGATCTTGGGCAATTCCTCAGACATATGACGGAAGCAGCCTAGATGGAGGGGTCTATACCATGGTGCCCCTGCAGACTTCCATTCCATTGATAGGCATCGCAGTTGCAGGCTATGCCACGGATAATAGAGCAGAGCCAGCCTACGAGTGGCTCATTGACCAACGACTTGAGGATGGGGCGTGGCCAACAGGAAAGGTAGGAGAAGTCCTGGGCTATAGGGCAGGCTATCGGAGGATGCCTCACTCTGACTGGGCTTGCCGCACAAATACAACCCTCGCCCTTACCGCTCTTGCTCATCACCCCTCCAGAAGGTCAAGTCCCGAAGCAAAGCGCGCATTGGACCTTCTCCTAGGTAGAGAAACTAGAGATAGAAAGACGGTAGGCCTAAATGTAGCTCGTCTAGTCGGATTCGAACAACATCGTGGACATTTCACATACCACGCAAGATTCGATCCTGCACTAATTCTGGATTTATCCTGGAGGATTGGAGCAGATAAGAATGATGAACGAGTGAAGGATCTCATAAAATGGATTGAGCAGCAACAGGGACTCTATGGCCTCTGGGAGTATCAGCCTCGCCCTGAGGCAACTCGATGGATCACATTTGACATTCTTCGCTCCCTATCTCGGATTGATGACGCAAAGGATTGGGTGAGTCAGTCACTCAGAGCACCGTTTAGCGCATATCCCATGCGGAGGAAGCGGTTTTAGCTTGACCTCTGAAATCTTCCTATCACTTCTTCCTGCAAGTCTGGGCCCAAGTCAGTGAAATACGCGCTATACCCCGCAACTCTCACCAACAGGTCACGGTGAGCATCCGGATTCTTCTGAGCGCTCAGAAGAGTGTTCACATCGGTCATATTGAATTGGATCTGCATGCCTCCCAATTCCACGTACGACCGTATCAGCGATGTGAGAATCTCAGCGCCCTCTCCCGATACCATGGCTGGGTCTATAGACAATGTAAATGCGATACCATTAGGATACAGCGTATAGTCAACTTTCGAAGTTGAAGTCATGGCAGCAGTCGGACCTTTTCTTGTAGAACCAACAGCTGGAGAGGCACCATTGCTGAGAGGAGCCCCCTCCACTCTGCCACTGGGGAGCGCGCCCGTCATATAACCGAAGGGCACATGTGTTGAAACTGAATACATTCCTGGTATGAAAGAGCCGCCCCTCACATTGGAGTGGCTTTCAACTTCTTCACTGTAGATTCTAGAAACAAGCTTTGCATATTCGTCTGCCAACTCGTCATCGTTACCGTATTTGGGACCTCGGTTTTGGAGTAGCTGCTTGAGAGGCTCATTCTTCTCCAGCCCCTTCCGAAGACCATTTACAAGTTCGCCCATTGACATCCGCTTTTCTATGAATACCAATTGGTCAATAGCTGCAAGTGAATCAGCGACTGTGGCCATGCCTACACCCTGAACACCAGTGAAATTGTACTTCGCAGATCCAGTTGTGATGTCTGCTCCTTTCTCAAAGCATCCCTCTACACACAACGAAAGCAGTGGAGTCGGCTTATAGTCGATATTCCCTTTTTCGAACGAGTTCGATCCCTCAGCCATTTGTGCAACAAGAAATGAAACCTGTTTCCTAAATGCTTGAATTACCTCATCCATTGAAATATACTGGGTTGCATCACCGGTCTCTGTCCCAAGATGCTGACCTAGATGAACAGCTTCACCATTGTTCAACGCAAGTTCAAGACATAAAGCGATGTTGAAGAGAGCTGCATCTGATGAAGTGAAGCTATTGCCAAATGGTGCAAGCTCTACACAGCCAATTGTCGCGTAATTCCTGGCATCTTCCTTTGAAACACCTTTCCTCTCCATTGACTTGATTATGACATCATCATTGAACAGAGCAATGTTGTTGACTCCCGACTCAATTGTTGAAACAATAGCTGAAAGTAAGGCATCGGGAGTCTCACTATGAATTCGAACATGTACATTCGGAACAGGCAGGGCGACTCCCTTTGTAGCTTCCAAGACGAGGTAGGTTAGCTCATTTGTGGCATCGGAGCCATTCGGTTGCCTCCCTCCAATAGTGGCGGCTTTTGTAGTGAGAAGACCTTCAAAATACAAGGCGACTAATTCATCGAACAGTGGCACCTGCTCATTGAGCTTAATCCACAGGCTCTCAATTAGCTCTCGTGCACCTTCAGTATCCAACTCTCCAGAGTCTAAATCCGTCCTATAGAAAGGATAGAGATACTGATCTATTCTTCCGAGAGATAGTGCCTGTCCGTCATAGGTTTCCAAGCTGAGTGCTAAGTGGGTGAACCTAATGAATTGAATGGCTTCGTGCAAGGTGCGCGGAGGTTTTGCAGGAACCCGCTTGCATGCTTCAGCTATGCTCTCAAGCTCCAATCTTCTCTCAGGGTTGGCTTCTTCTGTAGAAAGCTGCTGGGCAAGTGACGCATATCTATTCGCGTATTCCACGATAGCATCAGCCACGATGGAGGTAGCTTTGTAGAAATGGCCCTTGTCGCTTGACTCGTCTTTCAGCCGCTCCCGAGACTCATTCGCTATCTCGTCGAAACCCTTCGAAAAGAGCAGAGGGTAGTTAATGCTTACATGACCATAACCAGCCAACTCAGTTAGTACAAAAGCTGCGCCTGAGTAAAGAGTGTCAATGACATGTGAAGGAGTAGACTTCTCTACATGTGCGAGAAGAGACCTCTCAGCCCAATAGGGTTGAACCTCTTTCATTAGCATGTTGATGGAATCATCAGAAATCGAGTAGGCTTTTGGTTCGCGTGTCCGCAAATCCTCTAGCTCTGGAAACACTCTCGTTCCATGGGCCTCAGGATAGATCGTTGCTCCTGGAACATTCTCGACTATTTTGCCAACTACCAGCTCGTGGGAAAGAATCTCAATCGGCATGTTTTGCAATACATTGGCAAGTGCTTTTGCCTGTCGCACTACTGCGGGTTCACCCTCAGTCTGCTTCATAGATTCGGTAAATAGCTTGGTCCTGACTGTTGAAATACTGGGGACTGTACCCACCATTTTGTCCCGCAGGGCCTGCAACCTGCTATTCATCAGTATGGCCTCCAGAACTGTAAAGGCTCACTGTGAGATATAAAGAGATTGTAATCAGAATAGCCTTTAATTCGCCAATAGGCAGCTCTTCGAAGTGCTTCGTCACTGCCAATGGACTTCTAAGTGATCTCTTCTATAACCTGTTTAGGAATGCAATCGCCTACTCCCGAGAGCATAGGAGAATCATTGTAGAGATTGAGCAAATTAGAATGGGACCCGATTCATTTTGGGCAACCAGAGTTATCGACTTTGGAAAAGTAATTGAACCTGAGAAGAAAGCGACACTTTTCCAGCGATTCATGGAAGGGGCAGAAGGGACTGGCCTGGGACTCTCAATGGTCTATGCATTGACAGATGCTTTTGGCGGAACCATAGTTGTCAGCGATCGGGTTGAGGGAGATTACACTCAAGGAACTGTTTTCACAGTAACTCTCCCTGCTATCATCGAGTGAACGTTAAGTCTAATCCGTGTCTGCAAGCTTTACTAGTATCCGACCTTCTTTTCCTCTTCTTAGTTCAAACAGAAAGCCATCAGCGTGAAAATGCTTCACCTCATCTTCACCCAGATCCCCCACAATCAGGCGGCCCTCCTCAGTATTAAGAAAATTAGACCAGAACTTCAGACGATCTTCCGACTCGGCTTTAGAATCTTTATAATCCTTGGTCAATGTGAATACCTCCAAAGGCAATCAAAGAAAGTGGGAAGATAATTCTCGTTGCCAGGTCAGGTGTCATAGGACTCATCATGCATCAGTGCATTTGGCATGAAAATCCTTAGTAATAGGTTAAGCGGGAACATCTACTTGAGTACGATGAAGCTGCCAATGATAATAGTCCACGGTGGGGCTGGCGATTGGAAAGATGAGAGGATTCCTATAGGCATAGAACATGTCGAGAAAGCTGCCAAATTGGGCTTTGTGGCATTTGAAAAGGGAGGAACAGCTCTTGATGCCGCTGAGGCGTGCACGGTATTCATGGAGAGCTGTGGGCAGCTCAATGCAGGACTAGGGGCACGAGCGAACCTCGACGGAGTGAGAGAGCTGGACGCCATGATAATCGATGGAAGCACTCTTACATTTGGATCAGTTGCAGCAATATGCGACATCCAGAATCCAGTTTCACTGGCGAGATACATCATGGAGAAGACTGACTATGCCTTCTTCGCTGGGGGGAACGCCAATCGCGTTTACAACCAGATGATATCAGAAGGCTATCGTGATGAGAAGGAACCTGGTGTCGTTTTGCCGCTCTTTGAAGCAGATGGAGCAGATACGGTTGGATGTGTTGCTGTCGATTCCCATGGCAACATTGCAGCGACTTCATCCACAGGCGGCATATCAAAGAAGATTCCCGGAAGAGTTGGTGATTCTCCAGTGATGGGTGCTGGAGCTTATGCAAATGAGATATGCGGTGCCACTGCCACTGGATGGGGCGAACACATCATGAGGGTCACTCTCACAAGGATGGCTGTGCTCTATGTTGAGCAAGATTTGGATATCCAATCAGCGGCGAATAAAGCGATGAATCTCTTTGAAACGAAGACTGGAAGTGAAGCTGGACTCGTAATGGCAGATAGGAATGGAAACTGGTCGAAGGCGACGAATGCCAAGGCAATGCCCACGACGGTTGTTGCTGAAAATCTGGATAATACCAAATCATTCGCAAAATAACTAGATCTTCCTTAGGCAGCAAGGAGCTTCTCGACAACCGTATCGTAGTCATCGTATGGTCTTAATCCAGGCAGCTTGCCCACTGGTTTGCCATGCTTGAAGCCTATGACCATAGGTACTGATTGCACACCAAATTGAACAGTTGTTCTTGGGTTTTTGTCGATGTCAATCTTGCCAAAGTAGACCTTTCCTTTGTAGTCCTGGGCAAGAAGATTGAATATCGGCACAAGTTGTCTACACGGAGCACACCATTCGCCAAAAAAATCGATTAAAGCTGTTTTAGTCTGGGAAACAGTATTCCAGAATGTTGCATCAGTAAGAAGTTGAACTTGGCCTTGTGAAAGAGGCTCTTCTACTTTAGGCTGTGCCGCCCTTTCCATCAAGAGCTCCATCTTTCGCCTTCGAATTGCCTCAAGCTCGTCGTCGTTTAGCATCTCGAGTCCCTGCGACTGTGCAAAGTTCTGCACAGTCGAGTTCCATACATTAGAATATGAATTCTTCGGTTTGACAATGAATTCAGCGCATTCAGGTTGCTTTAAATCTAAGGCACCTCGTCGACTTTTAGCTCTTAGGAGACCTCCAAACATGGCAAACCGGCCTCTCAAATATTACATAGCCCTCGTCCTTGCTATGTTCTTCTGGGGAGGTTCATGGGTTTCAGCTAAGATATTGGTAGCAATTGCCCCACCACTCACCATTGGTTTCTTTCGGTTCCTTATCGCCAGTGTTCTATTCATCATCCTCTTGGCCATCCAAGGGCAATCACCATTCAGGCTTTTCACTAGACAACGCGCTAAGATCCTGTTTCTAGTGGGGTTGACAGGCATCTATGGATACGGCGTCTTCTTTCTTACTGGTATGCAATTCACTACCGCGGCACAGGGGGCAATAATT
The DNA here is from genome assembly GCA_048885865.1 of Candidatus Hermodarchaeota archaeon. Lineage (GTDB taxonomy): Archaea > Asgardarchaeota > Thorarchaeia > Thorarchaeales > Thorarchaeaceae > SMTZ1-83. Next base: position 46,834 of record JBHLLF010000001.1, on the reverse strand, counting down.
GCAGGCTTCAACCCAGCAACTGTAAGCTTATTCGCCCACTTGATCCACAACGAGCGTCTAAGTAAGAGATGGCAATATGCAGGTTTCGCATTGGCGTTCACAGGCATCATCTTTGTCGTAGGGGTTCAAGCTCTCATCGAGTTCAGATTGGACTATCTAATCGGTAATCTCATTATTCTTTGCGCAATGATGACCTGGGGTCTTTACTCTTCTATTGGCAAGGAAGCAATGAAGACAATGTCTCCAGTGGAAGTGACTGCTGCTGGAGTTTTTGTGGGCTGTATGTTGTTTGGATTCAGCGCAACTACAGAACAGTTCTGGATTCTCCCTGCCATGGCAGACCCATTGTTTTGGATCAATGTAGTCTATTTGGGAGGTTTTGTCACCTTCGTTGGATTCCTCTTCTATTTCGAATCAATAAGACAAATTGGCGCAACTAAAACTGGTGGATTCATCAACTTGGTGCCTGTCTTTGGCACATCACTTTCCTTTTTGATTCTTGGCGAAATCATCTACTGGACTTTTGCCCTTGGATTAGCTCTTGTAATTGGCGGCATTCTCATAATCAATTACCCGGTCGGGGATGATAATGCAACCACTATTTCGGAAGAAAAATAACTAGGCCTAGGACCAGCTGAATCAGTACTTGGACTACCGATAGATTCTGGTGTACGATATGAATGCATATGATGAATTGATGGAGAAGAGAAAAGAGGTTGCCCTTGTTGAGACCTCCCTGGGAGCAATCTATTGGGATCTTGAGACCTACATGCCTCCTGCGGGTATTCAATTGAGGAGTGAACAGATATCCGTGCTAAGTAAAATTGCACACGAGAAATCAACCTCTCATGAAATAGGAAAGCTTCTGGAAGCAGCTGAGAATGAGCAAGACTTGAACGAGGTACAGAAGCGCAATTTGTTCCTTTCAAGAAGAGAATATGACATAAACACAAAGATTCCTTCTGAGTTGATAGGTCGACTCACCAAGCAGCAGGCAATAGCCACTGACGTGTGGAAGAAGGCGAAGGCTGCAAAGGACTGGAAGATGTTTGAGCCAGAGCTTCAGAAACTTGTCGATATCTCTCGTGAGAAAGAAGAGATTGCAATGAAAGTCAAGGGTAGCTCAACAATCTATGATTCGATGCTGGATCAATATGAAAGGAATATGACCGCCGGTATGATTGACAAGGTTTTTTCGCAGCTCAAAGATCGCCTTGTTCCTTTGGTTCAGAAATGTGCAAATGCTTCGGAAGATGTGGATGCGAGTTTTCTATCAAGAAAGATACCAATCGACATCCAACGCAAGATTGCTACTGACCTCGCAAATCTCATTGGGTACGATACCACTTCGGATAGAGCTGGAGGCCGCATAGATGAAACTGAACATCCCTTCACAATTGGCTACTATGATGATGTCAGGGTAACAGTTCATTATTACGAAGACAATCTTCCATCACTTGTCTTCGCAATGCTTCATGAGGGAGGCCATGCGCTTTATGAACAAGGCTTAAACAGGGACTATATGTATCAGCCCGTAGGTGTTGCTGCGAGTTACGGTATTCATGAGTCGATGTCGAGGTTCATTGAGAATATCATTGGCAGAACTCCCCAGTTCTGGGAGTACTATCTTCCAAGACTCAACAATTTCACAGATAATGCATTTTCAGACATCGACCTGATCGACTTCGTTAGAGGCATGAACCTAGTTAAGCCATCCTTGATACGCATCGATGCCGATGAGGTGACATACTCACTTCACATCATCATTCGGTTCGAGATAGAGAAGGCATTGTTTGCTGACAAAATATCCGTTCCCGAGCTACCACAGGTTTGGAACGAGAAATATTCAGAGTACCTCGGTGTGGACGTGAAAGATGATGCTGAAGGAGTTCTCCAGGACACGCACTGGGGTGGTGGCTCCTACGGCTACTTCCCAAGCTATGCACTTGGAAATGTGTATGATGGTCAATGGATTCAGCAGATGAATAAAGACTTGCCAGAGTGGAGTAGCTATATCTCTAGAGGAGAGCTTAATCCAATTCTTAGCTGGCTTGCAGAGAACATCATGAGCAAAGCTGCAATATATGATCCTGCAGATTTGGTCAAGCATGTTACTGGAAGCGAACTTGATGCAAACCCGTTCCTCGATTTCCTTGAACACAGGTATGCTCATATGTTTGGGTTCTAGTACCCGACTCGAGATGGCTCCCAAAGTGTCCAATTTCAATATTCTGGCAAGTGTTTTTCTGCATTTATTTCCAAATAGGCTCAAAGCAATGAAAGACTTCCTGATGGGAAAGGGGTAGTAGGTTTGAGAGAGATATCCATTCATCTGCCAAAAGAGGAATATTCACCTGGAGAGCGCGTTGAAGGACATGCGATTGTTGTTTGCGATGACGACTTCGACTGTGAGTCAGTGAATCTAGTCTTTAGCTGTACTGAACAGTCAAGAGTGGTTGTAGGTAGCGGCAAACATCGTCGAGTGTTTCTTGAGAAATTCGAATATTTCGCCTATTATCTTGAGATTTTTAATCAATCCACCGTAATGGAGGGAGAAACTCGATTTGAGTTTGCATTTGAACTACCGAAAGAATCAGTATCTAGCTTTGAGGGCACATATAGCTGGATTAGATATGAAATCAAAGGCAAAATAGAGGTCAAATGGGCTCTTGATCCCAAGACTGAGCGGAGAATTGTAGTTACTGCGCCACCCAAAGAATCAGTGGAATTGGAGCAGACTATGATTCAGAAAGAAATCTCAAATGAAGGCAGACATCTCTTGCGAGTTGAATTGGACAGTAACACTATTCGACGCGGAGATTACATCCGTTTCAGGTATCTTGTAGGCAGTGACACAAATATCCGAGGAGTTAGAGCGGAACTCATTCTAAGAGAGAAAGTTTCACCTCAGGGGAGAGATACAAACAACGATAATGAGATGGATCAACAGTATTGGGAAGAAGACAAAATCTTGAGAGAGAGTTGGGTGGATGTGACAGTGAAGACTGGGGAGGAATGGCCAGAAGCTTTCAAGTCGGAACTCATCGAGCACCTATACATTCTAAAAGTAACACTCGACATTCCCTGGCGTCTAGACAAGAGCATAGAGATACCATTGAAGCTGCGAAGGGACATAATTCAAGACGAGTTTTCCAGCAGTATCTTTGATTTCTAATCGATGCAAGGACTGATGCTTGAAGAAGTGTGTGTTCATAGGCTATGGTTCAATTGACAACAGAAGAGCAGCATATTTGCCGGCCTCCTCTGATATCCTCTTGAACTCATCACTAACTTCGGGAAGGAATGTGGTTTTCTCAGATGCTGCTGCAAAGAATGATTGTAAGGTTTCTTCAACCTTGATAGCAGTTGATTTGAGGAAAGAGTCATCATGAGGCACTTCAGATGATATAGCCATTTCAAAAGCATCGCTTTCGAACCCATGAATAGGTTCAAGAATCATCTCTGTGACGTTCTCTCTTCTCAGCCTACTTAGGAGGCGTTCTCGCTTTTTCTGGGTCCGATGGATTTCTCCAAAAACCTGCTTAAGATGGGCATTGCTCACCCCAGGAAGAGTCCTTCTATAGAAAGCCCCAATGTCCTTCTCAAGCTCAAGGGCAAAAGTAAGGATTGCCCCTGTTGTACCAAGGTCCATGGCTCAGTCTAGCTCCTTATTCCATCTAGAACCAACGTGTGATAACTACTTTGTCCTCGGTGAAGAATCGAATTGCATCTCTTCCCTGACCGTGCAGATCTCCAAAGAATGAGTCCTTCATCCCAGAGAATGGAAAATGAGCCACTGGAGCTGCGATACCTATGTTTACGCCAACATTCCCGGTTGGTACCTCATATGAGAATCTCCTTGCCCATCCTCCACTGGAGGTAAAGATAGAAGATGCATTGCCAAATGGACTAGCATGAATAATGTCCAGAGCTTCCTCATAGCTCTTCACTTTCACTACTGACATCACCGGACCGAATATCTCCTCCTTGGCAATCCGCATGTCAGGCGTGACCTCGTCGAATATCGTTGGACCCACAAAGAAACCAGATTCGTGTCCTTCGACCTTGACATTTCTACCATCTAGGAGCAAATTGGCACCTTCCTTTACACCGCTCTCAATGAAGTCGAATGTTCTATCTCTCGCTTTTGCGGTGATCACAGGCCCCATTTGGACGCCTGCTTCAAGACCATTACCGACTCGAATCATCTTGGCTTTCTCGACAAGAATTTCGACCAATTCTTCATGAATCTCCTCCATTGCCAGAATGACCGCCCCTGCGAGGCAGCGTTCTCCGGCGCATCCATAACATGAAGTCATAAGAGCCGATGCTGTACGTTCGAGATCCGCGTCCGGCATAACAAGCAGGAAGTTCTTGGCACCTGCTTGAACCTGTGCTCGTTTGCCATTGGCTGCAGCTCTCTCATAGACTATTTTTCCAACTGGAGTTGAACCAACAAAAGAAACACCCTTCGTTAGGGGACTATCCAAAAGAGTGTTGGCGGAATCGATGTCGCCATTAACCAGGTTGATAACGCCTGGAGGGAAACCGATTTCGTCTATTATCTCAAAGAGCTTCATGGCACTAATCGGAGCAATGGGAGAGGGTTTCAGGATGTAGGTGTTTCCTGTTGCCACCGCTGTTGGTAAAAACCATAGCGGGACCATGCTTGGAAAATTGAAAGGCGATAAGCAAAAGAAGACACCCATTGGCTGACGTAAGACAATCTCATCAATATCAGGTGCGACATCCTCTGCATTATAACCCATCATCAATGAAGGAATACCTGTCGCGACTTCCACATTCTCAATCCCACGCCGAATCTCACCTCGAGCCTCATCCATTATCTTTCCATTCTCAATCACAACCTGTTCAGCTAGTTCCTCGAATCGTTCTTCCATGAGATTCTTCATCTCAAAGAAGTATCTAGCTCTGGTGATTGGAATAGTCCGCCTCCATCTGGGAAAGGCCTTGTGTGCTGCTTCAATCGCTGCCTCGGTTTCCTCGATTGTACTCATAGGGACCTTAGCAATGACTTCGCCAGTTGCAGGGTTCCGGACATCTCTGATGTCGGAGGAGATGGACTCAACCCATTCTCCATTGATGTAATTCTTAAGTATGGGCAAATCAGCCATTCGACATTCCTTCTCTGGAATCGCTCCAGTTTTAGTCGCCAATTATGACGAGCGAAGTAGGCCGCCATTGAAACTCCCTAAAAAATCCTACTTTCTGACTGGGGGATACTTCGCGAAAAGGTATTTTGCAATTCTTAGGAATATCTCATTAACATTATCTCCAGACTTTGCGCTTGCCTCATAGAATGGCCAACCCCTTGAGTTGGCAACTAGTCGTCCTTCCACCACTGTGATTTCACGCTCAGAGTCCATATCAGATTTGTTGCCAACAAGCATGCATGGAAAGGTCTGCTTATCCCTCAGCTCCACATTTGTCATCAGACCGTGTATCCAAGCAGGGATATGATCAAACGAGTTTCGATTTCCTATATCATATACCATTATCGCATAGTGAGCTCCCTTGTAGTATTGGGTTCTTAACTTGCTGAAGTCCTCTTGGCCACCCAAGTCAATTGCCGTTAAAATCACAGGCGTGATGGGATCGACGTTGATGGCAATAGCGCTAAGGTCCACGCCTATGGTTGTAGTATAGTCAGGGTCAAACTCACCAAGCAGCATCCTTCTAATCAAAGAGGATTTGCCCACATTTGCATCTCCTACTAGAAGCACTTTATAAGCTGGCACAGACAACTTGATTTCCTCTTCTTGATGCTGCTCGAAATATCCTACAGCACGCTATGAAGATGAGTATTTCGAATATCATGTTGTGGAAGTGTTGCTCAGAAGGAACATCCTTTTAGAGCCCTTTATCAAGAAAGTTACAAGCAGAAGGAGGAATGGATTGTGACTGAACCATCCTATCATCCCAGGGAAACTGGAAGGTCTCCCAAAGAAGAAGGGACCATGGATGTCTGGGCATGTATATTGGTGGTTGCCTGGTTCATCACGATCATATCTGCAATCCAAATCTCTGGTGCAGCAATGGCATTCGATCTTGATGTTCTAGCCATGGTATTTCCAAGTCTCCTGTTTTCTGTTTTAGTCACCATCTTTTGGATTTGGAAGAAAGTCAAATGAGTAAGGATAAGGGGATTGATTGAGCTGCTGTGATTTGGCTTCCTTGATTCCTCCAATCTATTTGCGCTGAAATAACAGCCTATTAAGAAAAAACGCTAGAAAAGAGATGGTACATCATAGGTGTGGAGAATAGTGCAAGAGATGGAGCATCATCGTTGGAAATCCTTTGAAGAAAGAGAAGAAAAAACCATTGAAGAAGTTGGTTTCTGGACCAATGTTCTCACATCGGTTCTATCTCTCTCTTGGATGGTGACAATTTTCTTCTATTGCTGTGTCAGTGGCGCTGCTCCTTCATTCCATATTGATGTTGGATCTCAGATGGCACCTTATCTCTGGGCATCTGGCTCTTTGACCTGCCTCTGGCTAATGAACAAGATTTATTCGAAAATGCTAGATAAGCGCGCTATCACTGTTTGATTGCGTTGTGGCTACCAGTGTTAGATTATGAAGGCTCGATCTGGAGACCGCCTAGTGAGGCGCGAAGTCTGATTCTACAGGCAACGGTAGGTTGCTCCCACAATGCATGTATATTCTGCGTGTCTTACAAGATGAAGAAGTACAAGGTGAGAGGTGTCCAGGGAATATCAAGTGACTTGAATTCATTGGATCCGACTATCAAGAACCGGGTGAGGAGAGTCTTTCTTGCGGACGGGAACGCCCTAGCTATGGACACTGATGACTTGAAAGAGGTCCTAGAAGTCCTGTATTCAGAGTTACCGCAACTAGAGAGAGTCGGAACTTATGCCTATGCTAAGGATGTCCGAGATAAGTCAGAAGATGATCTACGTACGCTGAGGACATCTGGTCTAGGAATTGTGTATCTAGGTTTGGAAACCGGAGACGATGAATTGCTCCGGTGGAGTCGAAAGGGTGTGACGACAAAAGAGAATGTCGAGGCTTGCCTGAAAATAAGAAACGCTAAAATTCCACTGTCACTAACAATCATTTTGGGATTGGGAGGCCTAGAGCATTCTGAGAAACATGCAAGACTTACAGCGGAAGCATTGAACAAGATAGATCCCGAATATGTAGGCGCTTTGACTTTGATGATTCCGCCAGGGACACCACTCTATGAGATGACAGAACGAAAGGAATTCGAGCCAATGTCTCCATTTGAGATTCTTGATGAGATGAGGACACTAGTCAAACATCTCGAGCTTAGTGAATGTGTATTTCGCACCAATCACGCATCAAACTACTTGCCAATCGGAGGTACTCTGAATAAAGATAGAAATCAGATTCTACAGATTATCGAGTCAGTACTGGACACAGGTGACAAGAAATCTCTGCGCCCTAGCCATCTGCGGGGTCTCTGACCGCATGTCTTTCGACTATTCAGGAACGAAGACTCCACTCATGGGTGTGACTTCCAGTCCTCTAGACTGCAGCTCCTTGACAAAGGGAGCAATGCCAACCGAGTCCGATGCAATATGTCCTGTCGCCACCAGGTTTCCAGCATTTTCATAATTAAGGAGTTCCTTCTTATCTGCGTCGCCAAGGTGCATGTAGATCACAGTTGAATAACCAGCATCAAAGTAAGCTTTGGCGACTCCTGCTCCTCCATTTGTCCCTCCTGCCATTGCTACAATCCACTTGCCTAGTCGATTCTGGACTGAGCCAACATGAACCATAGGCTCAGTCATTCCCATTTTCATCTCGGGAATCTCATTCATCGCTTGTATTGCATCTTGTACTAGTGGCTCGGTGATATGCTTAGTCCCTTCTTCCACTGCCTCAATGAATCTCCTTCGACAGATTATGTCAAGAGGGAGATGGATGTTCATAAAGGGCATCTCCATCAGACGTGCTGCAGAAACAAACCTATCGTAGTTGCTCGTGTGAATATTGGCTCTTGTGACATCTAGACGTGGTTTTAGAGCCTTCTCGGCAAGGTGTGGAGGAATGCCTGCATCAATCATCTGCTGAATCTGCCTTAGCACAACTTGGTCAAAATTGATTCTAGCAACACCACCGGGAGGATGATGTGCTATGACCAAGTCGTAGTTCAGCTCTCTAGCAAGTAGAAGCTCCGACGTCCACATGTCAATTCCTATCAGAATTCGCTCAATGTCTGTCCCAGGCACATGGATAGCCGAGTCACCTGGAATCTCGTCCAGCTCAGCCATCTCAAGGGCAATCTCCATTATTTCGGCTGTATCCATTGATTTCACTCATTTTATCAACTGAGGACTAACATAAATAGGATTCTAGACGGATTCATAATATAATGAATCATGATTCGATAATTACTTAAGACAACTAATCCACAGCTTCATCAAGGAGAACTCGGCATTGTCAGAGAAGATCTATGTCATAAGTTGTAGACAAGACTTAGCAGAGATGGGGATGGATAGGGTCAGGTCTGCAGTGGATGGACTTAATGAAATTGAAATCGCGCTCCAATGGGATAAAGCGAGGCTGACACCAGTCGTGGCAAATGAGAAAGTCCCATTTGCAGAAGGTGAAACACGGATAGTCCCAATAAGACCAATTGACATTCCAGCATATGGAATGGTCCTTCAATCATTTTATGGTGCGAATGGAATGGGCCACATATCTTGTATTGGGGCTCTCGAATACAAACCGTATGATGAAGAAAGAGTCGCAAACATGGCAATGTTTCAATCCAAACTGAAGGCCTCTGTCATGAAAGGAGATATGCTGGGACAAGTCCTAGTCGTCCCAGGAAAGAAGGCATAGCCTTCCTAGAAAAAACATCACTTGTTACGCCTAATGTACCAAACGAGTCTGTCGCTTTCTTCAACAAGTTCAACTATCTCATGACCGGTTCTCTCGGCAAATGCAGGGAAGTCCTTCTTAGTTCCGATGTCAGTCGCGATTACTTGGAGAATCTGACCGATTTCAACTTGGCCGATCTCTTTCTTCGTCTTGAGGATTGGCATTGGGCACCTCATACCTGAGGCATCGAATGTTCGGGCTACGTCGTGGGTCATAGTCAAAACCTACTGCCCGGCTCTGTTGCGTTGCAGTTTAAAGGATTGCGATACACAGATGTGCGATTTTACACACCCGATTAACGATTCTTAATTGATGATTGTGTATTTTCGCACACTCGATTAACGATTATTAACTATCGATTGTGTGTTTTCGCACACCCGATGCCAATTTTTTGTTCCATTTCCGACACCCTTATCAATGGATTATTTTTGCGCCTCAATCACTTGGGTGAACCAAAATGGCAGTTTTCCAACTACTACTATTCGTCCTGTTCGCAATGGGTTTCGCCACGATGTTCAGTGGATTCATGGCGGCTAGGAGAATGGGATTTGTCTTGATGCCCCAGGTCATGATGCTCATGTTGGGAATGCTGGTCAGCCTCATCACTTTGATTGTGGGGATTGTGGCGCCAACGTTCTCATTGGGATTCATGGATCTGGTGCAACTACTACTAGGGATTGACCTCGTCTTCTTTGCTCTAGCATTCCTGCTGGAGTTCATTCAGGCAGTGCCTGTGCTGATGAAGACGATGCAAGGCGGACCAATTCACAGCTCACACATCACCAACCTGATAGTGAGTACTTTCCTAGCGCTTGCAATGGTCTTGTACTACGCTGAACTAATAGTTCTATAATGGAGATGAAGGAAATTGGCAGAAGCAGAAAAACTATACATTATCGGTCAATGGGGCCCAGAGGCAGCAGAGAGATGCTATGGCCCATTTGTGACAGGCACCACTGCTCAAGCTCAGGATATTGAAACCAATATCTTTCTGATGATGGATGCAGTATATCTGATGAAGAAAGGCGCAGCGGAGAAAGTAAAGGCACCTGGTTTCCCACCACTTCCAGACTTGATTGATGCGTTTCTTGAATCAGGTGGCAAAATACAGGTGTGCTCAAACTCTGTCGAGTTCAGAGGTATCACTCAAGACCAGCTCAGGGATCCGAGAATTGAGATCGCTGGTGCAGCGACCATGATTGATGATACACTGAAGCACTCTAGAGTAATGACCTTTTAAAACCAACATGCGGAGAGAACTCAGGATTAGCTCAAGTTCTCTCCAATGCACTTTCTTCTTGGATTGAGGGTATATCAGTCCTTGTCTTCCTTTTCTTTTGTGAAGTAGATGTATATGGACTGATCATTATCATCCGCAATTACACTGTAACGGATTTCGTCCATTAGATTCACGTGAAACTTGAGCTCATCAATCGCATCATCATCTTCTTTTCGAAGATGTAGATAGTCTTTCAAGAATCCTAAACTCACAGCTACGTCTTGGTCAGCGACTTTGCCAATCATCTCTTCAAGGCGTTCTCTGACCTTCATATCAATCTGAGTATTGGATTCTTTGAGTTCTGTAATCTTCTTTGAATGTTTTTCCCACGCCATAAGTGAGCACCTAGGTTTTTGCTATTGTCTCATTCCTTATTCAACGTTTGCGAAGGGCTTGAAAATGACCAATTATGATAATATTAACTAGAAAGAAAGAGGGGAGCTAGCATGACTAGCTCACAGTGAGATTACTTTATCATACTGCTCCATAATGAGGTCGACTGCACCATCATATTCGACCATCTTAGCATCAATTGCTAGACGCTCATTCAGACCTCGCTCTTCAACATGATGCCTGATTGCAAACACTTGGACTCCTAGTCCCTTGATATCGCCAGAAGTGGCACAGCCTTTATCTATGCTATAAACCCCATCCTGAGCTACTAGAATTCCAATCTCATGTCCACCAGCTTTCAGAGCATCTACTACCTCACTAATGTCAGGACAATCACTTGTAATCCAGATTAGAAACTTCAACCATAGCCACCTCAGAATGTAATGATGACCTCGTTTTCTGTCAATGCTTCTGCAATCATTGACTCATCGGCCAGCTCGACCTCTTCAAAGATCTCCTCTGCACTGATGTTTCGCTCTTCAAGCGACTTTCTACTGGCAAGGATTCTCCCGTCGAAATCAAGGTAGGTTGCTTTGAACATCCGGAAAGGCATCACATCAGCGGACTTCAAAAGGGAGAAGACTCCATCACCCATAAACAAGAGCAACGGCTCATGGTCCATCCCGAACATCCCCACTGCTGCTCTCCAACCCTCAAAGTTGATAATCTCACCGTAGGGGCGGCTCTTCACGAGTATGAGTACTTTGCGTTCTGTAAACTCCATCGCTATTCCTCCTACATACCAAATGTGATGAAACGGTCGGCCTCGCCAATGTATTCAGCAAACTCGGTGAGCCCTGAAACCTCTACACCTTCAATGAAATCAGTTCCTCTCTGGTCAAATCCACGAGCAGAGGTACAGAGACCACAGGCCTGGAACTCAGCTCCCGCGTCAGCCAGTTCTTGAAATTTGTCATTCATTGGAATGTCAGGGTCAGGATCTTGACCCAGTTTCGCATTGTTCACACCATCCACAAACAAGAATACCTTGACGGCATAGCCCTTCTCAAGGGCGGCTTTAGCAAGGTCATAGAATGTGTGACTGTTCTGATACGTGTATGGTGAGGTCAGGAGTAGAATTCCGAGAGTTTTTTTCTCCAAGCCTGTACAGCTCCCAAAGCTTTCTCTGGCCGGAGAATGTGCTATTTAAAACGTTAACGCAATTGGTCACTAATCACTCTAATTCAGGCTTTTTGATTCCTTAAAACACATAATACAAACCTCAAGCAAACAACTCAGGAATTACTGCTCTGAAATGTATTCAAGTCATTGATTCCTTGACTCGATATAGAGCACAAGATTTGTGTATCCCTCATTCTAAGAGATCTGATAGGTCTGATTCATTCAATCTCTCCATCTCTATTATTATGACCAAATGACCAAGCAACTTATTACACTGCTGTTAACATTGTGGAGGTTAACTTCATTAATTAGGCGTAGTTAGGCCTCATTAATAGGTTCCATAACTTACCCATTTGAATTACAATCAAGTCATCGATGCCTTGATTCAGGGGAGAACGCAAGACCTGCATATGCCCTATTTCTGAGAAACTCGGGGGAGTTTGAGTTAGGAGAGGAGAGAATGAGAAATTCTTACAAAGTGAGGGAGGTGAAAACGTAATGAGCGTGTCAAAGAGAGTGGGTGTAGGTTTACTAAGTATTATCTTCCTAGTGGCTCTGGTTTCTGCAATGCCTGTAGAAGCCAAAACACCAATTAGATGGGATATTTCGGCAATGTTCGTTGGTAATGCTACATGGCTTGGAGAAATCATCGGAGAAGATGCAACCGCTGGTATCTTCAGTTCGGAGATCGTATTCTTATCCAACGGACAGAAAATGGTTTCAGAATGGTGGATCGATTTCATTGATGGAGGATATATTAAGGGAACAGCTCACGGGTTTTTCGTCTATGAAACAAACAGCAATATCTTGGATGGTGGAAAATACGTCCTAAATGGAAAGGTGACATTCACCTCTCCAGATTGGTCACATTTGAATGGAAGAAATGTGCATGTAATGGGGATTATAACCCCGTTCCCATTTTTCACTGAGGCAACGATTCAGATAAACTGAAGGAGATCCAACTAGCATTGTGAATATGGAGGGGTCGGCCACTGACTGACCCTTTTTCCTATTTTTTGCCATTTAAAACGTAAACGCAGTTGGTCATGACTCGGTCTATTTCGAGTCTCGGAAACCTTGTTCTAAGAGAACTGATGGGGCTGATTCATTCAATGTTTCCCTTGAGAATAGGTAATGAACGACCGAACAACTTATTATAAAGGTATTAATTCTTTCTTGTTAACTCTTTTAATCAGGCTTGGTTATGCCTCATTAATGAGTTCCAAAACTTACCCAATTGAATTACAATCAAGTCATCTGTGCCTTGACTCAATGGAGAACGCAAGACTTGCATATGCCCTATTTCTGAGAAACTCGGGGGAGTCTGAGTTAGGAGAGGAGAGATGTTGTGCGATTTGCACAAAGGGAAAGAGGTGAATACGTAATGAGCGTGTCAAAAAGAGTGGGTGTAGGCCTACTAAGTATTATCTTCCTAGTGGCTCTGGTATCTGCAACCCCTGTGGCGGCAAATAAAGGATTCTCAGTCTACAGATGGTATTCTGATCTTTGGTATACTGGTAGCCCTGAATGGACAGGAAACGTATATGCCGAAGATGGTCAGCATGGGATGGTGTATTGGGATAATGATGACGATGCGTACCGCTTTTTGGGACCCGAAGGACAGAGTCCCTTGCCCTACCCTGACTACAAAGTCCAACAGTTCTCAGGGAAGTGGTGGATCATTTGGGATGACGGAGGGTATATGGAAGGGACCCACAAAGGATCGTACTCTGTTGCTACAGACACACCCATAATAAACGGGCGTATCACAATAGTTGATACACCAGATGGAGCCTATGATTGGTCATTCCTTCTAGGACGAAAGATAAAGACATTTAGTAGCATTGATTGGTCCACAGGTACCATCACTGGATACACCCAGATAAACTAATTCGATAACAGTAAACACTAGTGTCTAGAGTAAATCACGGAGGGGTTGATGGAAGGCCTACCCCTCCTGATTTTTGATTTTTACAAACAGCCCCGATTGGACTTCAATGAGTGAAACATACCTGTCATTCACCCATCTATATCAGATAGAAGACACCTGTCGCTATCAAATAGAAGAGAATTCTTTTGCAGTTCCTAGATACCCAAGAGTATTCTTCTCAAAGCTTCTCAGCTCCCGAAGCGTTCTCTGGCCGGAGCATGTTCCATCTAATACATCAACTCTGAAGCAGTGTTTTGATTTCAATCATAGCGAATAATCAGTGGAAATAAGGCCAACATTGAAAAGACCAATTGTAACCTCGACTCAATCATAGCTGGACTAAGGGAGTGATTCGTTGTACGAGATTGACATTGAATATACCGACAAGGATGGCACGAAACGAATCGAGTTCGATCTTGAGAACAGTGTTTTGGACTTGAGCAAGAAAGGAATTCTCAGCATCGATCTTGAAGTGCTAAAGAACTCCCCGAATATTGAAGAGCTGCTACTAGGTGCCAATAAACTGACGGAAATCGATCTCTCTCCTCTTGGCGAATTGAAGGAATTGAGAGTCATCAATCTCTTCAAAAATCAGATTCCGATTGTTGACTTATCGCCTCTGGTAGGCGCCATTAACCTTACGGAGCTCAATCTAGGAACAAACGAATTATCCACGCTGGACCTGAATCCTCTATCAAAATGCATCAGATTGGAGAGATTGAGGCTTTTCAACAACAAGATCACAGATATTGATCTTGCCCCCCTCTCAAGTTGTGTGAATCTTACCAGCTTAGAGCTTGAAACAAATGGACTGAAATCTGTGGATTTGACGCCTCTTGAAAAATGTGTAAGCCTAACTCAGTTGAATCTCATGTATAATTCACTAACTGAAATAGATCTAAGTCCACTCTCAGCCTGCACTAAACTGAGATTCCTATACTTGCACCAGAATGCAATCGGTTCCGTGGATTTGCTTCCTCTCTCAAAAGCTACTGATTTCAGAATACTTCGCCTTGGAGGAAACGAGATCACTGCAATAGATCTTGAGCCACTCTCTCGCTGCACGAATCTGAGAAGACTGGAGCTTGCAATGAATGCAATTAATGAATTGGACTTGAGACCTCTGTCAAGTTGTGTGGACCTCAGAGCCCTTGATATCGCCGGCAACCAGCTTGAGTCTATAGACCTTAGTCCGCTCTCGGAATGTGTGGCACTTGAAGAGCTATACCTACACAGTAACCATCCGCAGGAGAATGACTTTTCTGAATTGAATCTGACTCCCCTTTTTTCATGTCCTGAACTAGAGGATCTTGGTGTTCCCGATTCCAGTGAACTCATTGCAGACGCTTCGCTGAAAAAGAAAAAGGCGAAGCCGTTCGCACTGGATGAGCTAATTGAAGATGGCAGGATATCTTGGAGTGAGTGAAGCTATCAGAGGGCTGCTAGCAGAATATAACCAATACACAGACAATATTTATGCACTCGAAATCTGTGTACAGAGCTCAGGTCCACAGATCCGCCAAGAACTCCAAAACATGACAAGGATGGTATACCGGTGCCATATAATGATCAAAAGGACAACAACAAGGACACTGTTGTCCAGCAGTACTCCAATTATCTTAATGGCCCGATGGGTAGAAATGTCATGGATAATGTGGAAGAGGGTGATAGTTTTGAGCTACAGACCTCTAAGTATTTACTTCGAGTTACAAAGGTCAAAGGGAAGGCCATTGTTGACATTGTCAAAAAACTGACGCCTTGATTGAGCATTCCTGTTTCTTCTGGAACAAAGCGATTATATTCAAGAAATGCAACCAGAATTCCACAGAGGCCTGTTCATAATGGTTGTTGAGATTGATGAAGATACTCAGGCGCAAGTACGAGAGCTTTTCGAGCCTATGGTTAATGATGTAACTATGCATGTCTTCATTGAGCAGGAGAAGTGCCTGTACTGCAATGATGTAAAGAGCATGGCGGAGCAGATAGCAGAATTATCTGACAAGATCACTCTTGAGATTCACGAAGGCTCGCTAGGAGAAGGAAAGGCAGCCGAGTTCGGTGTTGAACATGTTCCAGCCACTGTTCTTCATGGCAAAGATCCTTACAAAATAAAGTTCTATGGCATAGCTGCGGGCCACGAATTTGGTGCTTTAATAGGTTCCATTGTTGATGTTTCTATGGGAGCCAGCCAGCTACCTCCCGACATTGTTGAAGACATCAATGCAATCGACAAGCCAATCCACATTCAGGTCTTCACCACACCACAGTGTCCCTATTGTCCAGGAATGGTACGTCTCGCAAATCAGGCGGCAATTATCAATCCATTAATAGAGTCAGACATGATTGAATCACTTGAATTCCAGGAGCTAGCACAGAAGTACGAGGTCTTCGGCGTCCCGAAGACGATTTTCAATGAAGATGTATCTGTCGAGGGACTAACTCCACCAGTTATGTTCATTGAGAAGCTGTATGAGGCCATTGGTGAATAGAGAAATCATTGTTTCATACAAGGAGGAGAGAATTGTGGAAAAGCAATCCTATGTTATTATGCTGCGGCCTGCACCAGCATACGGAGAAAAAGGCACTGAAGAAATTGTAGGTGAGCATTTCAGGTACCTCCAAGAGCTGCAAAAGAAGGGGGATCTGATAATGGCAGGGAGATTCAGCGAAGTATTAATTGGCCTCTCAATAATTCAGGCTGAAACAAACGAACGAGCAATTGAGATTATGAAGGGAGATCCTGCAGTCAAAGCAGGAATATTCCATGCTGAACTATATCCATGGCGAATTGCACTTGGAAATTGAGCCTCATTCTGGATATTCTAGTCACAATGGAATGCGAATTCCTTCTCGTTGACATACCTATATGCCTGATATGCAGCATGAACGCCCTCTGCAACTCCAGTGATTGCTTGCTTGAACTCAGTATCAACAACATCTCCTGCTGCGAAAACACCTTCAATGTTTGTACGGCTTGAGCGGTCGATGATTATCTCTCCCTTCTCATTCGTTTCAACACCAAGTTTCTTTGCGAGATCTGAGAACGGAATCCCACCGATTGCAATGAATACTGCATCAAGAGGGAGAGTATCCGATCCGTTGTGCGGATTGTCAAGCTTGACGCCTGTGACTCTAGACTCTCCAAGAATCTCAGTCACATTCGTCTTTGAGATGATCTCGATCTTTGGTTCATTCTCAATTCTTCTGGCGTTGATAGGCTCAGGTCGTATCTTCTCTCTGCGATAGATGATGTAGACCTTTGGACAGTACTTGGCAAGTAGCAGTGCTTCCTTTGCAGAGCTGTCACTTCCACCCACAACAGCTACAGTCTTGTCCTTGAATAGAGGGGCATCGCATAAGGCGCAGTAGGAAACTCCCTTATTTCGCAATTCATCGTGTCCTGGAACCTCCAATTCACGCTCTTTCATGCCTGTGGCAAAAACAACGGACTTGGCGAGGAATGTCTTGTTTGATGTGATCACATAGAAGAAGTCCTGGTCATCCCTAAAGATGTCTTCGACCTTGCCATTTTCGATTGTGACCGGGTAGTCCAAAGCATGGGCCTTGAGATTGTCAGCAAGTTCCTTGCCGGTGAGTTGAATGAAGCCCGGATAGTTGGCGACGTCATCAGTCAGAGTGATTGTTCCACCATCCACATCGCCTATTACTGCCACAGAAAGATCAAGGCGAGCTGCATACATAGCTGTACCATATCCTGTTACTCCCGATCCAATTACAACTAGGTCGTACATCTCGTTATCCCTCCAATTTGCGCCTTAATCTACGCTCGGTTCGTCTGTCGAAGCCCACATACACGTCTTCTCCAAGTACCGTTGTTGGAATGGCTCTCTGGGCACTGACTTCAATTAGTTCAGCTAGGGTTTCTGGATTTGTAAGAATACATTTCTCCTCAATTTCTGTTCCTGCCTCCGAGAGGAACTGCTTTAGCTTCTTTGAATGAGGACAATCTGGTGCTGTGTAAATCGTCACCTTCGCCATCCTTGACGTACCTCCTCGCATCAAGTCTTAGGAATTCCTAGGTCAATTCTCGGTTGGTGCGGCAATGCTGATATAAGTTGTGAAGAGGTTGTTAGCGACAGTCATGTGTGAAGAGTCTTAAGTGACAAATGCTCCAAACAGGTCAGTCTTCAACAAGGAGTGGTATGAGAGTGAATAAGGAAGAAACGCTAGACTTTATCGACAAGCAGATTGAGATGGAATATAATATTATCAAGATAGTGGAAGAGAATGTTTCTCAGCTAGGCAATGTCTTCATCAAGGAGCTGCTTCTAGGAGTTTCTATGGACTCCAATAAACACGCCACGTTGCTGAAAGCACTGAGGAAAGCTGTGGAGGGTCCAACTCCCTTTATCAGTGAGAAAGAACGAGACAAGATTGCTAAGGGCATAGCAAAACACATCGAGATTGAAGCAAAGGCAATCGAAACCTATCAGGAACTAGCTGACAAGAATGACAGTGAGCAGGTCAAGACAATCGCATTGATGATTCGCGAAGATGAGGTGCGACATCACGCCCTCTTGAAGGAACTCCATAAAGCTGTCGTTGAGCCTGAAACATTGACAGAGGATGACATCTGGGACATTCTTTGGAAAGACTCACCTTGGCATGGAAGTCCCGGCGGTTGAGTACCAGAACTAGCTAGTGGCTAAACTTCTGGACCAACTCTCTAATCTTGAAGTCTAGCTGCTCAATACCAATTCCAGTCTTTGCCGAAATCAGCTGCAATCCAGTACCGGTATCCTCTGCAAACTGGATCATCTCTCTGTGGATATTGTCAAATGTACCATCCAAGAGGTCAATCTTGTTGCCCACTAGAATAAATCTGGAGCCATCATTCTTGTTGAAGTCGAATCCAGCGTTCTCCTCTATCATTGGCACCCAGTAAGTGATTAGATTGTCCAGGCTCTGCAGAAGGGTTACGTCAAAGAAGAGGAGCCCGATTATACATCCCTTTATCATGGTCTTCAATTGCTCTATGAATCTCATTTGTCCGCCGAAATCCCATAGAGAAAGCACGGTGCTGTTCCCATTAGAATCTTCAACCCTTTTAGTGGCGAAGCTGGCACCAATCGTTGTTTGAAGGGTTTCAGGATTAGGAAAGGTACCATTAGTCCAGCGTGACGTAAAGGAAGTTTTGCCGCATTCAGAGTCCCCCAGAATCACTGCTTTCACTATTGGCATGCCAATCCCATCCCTAGGTGTACATGTCACTGGTCTGTTATTCGTCCGCGGGTAATTCGTGATGTAAGTCAATTAAAGGATTAGGTGGATGAATCCATAATCTCCAGGCATATTGGGGATATATCATCAGAACTCATTTCCTCTTTCGTGCTTTCTTTTTGGAAGGACTCTTTTCTGCTATACGATGAGCCACGACAACATCCCGCACTCCTATGCCTTCACCGGTCCTAAGATTGTAAAAGGTGACGATAAGCTCATGCTCATTTTCACAATGAACAATGAACAGAGGAGACCGTCCTTCGCTCAGTATATTTCGTCTGATTTTTGCAGCCTCTTTCGCAGATAACTCTATGTTGGTTTTCCCACTGCATTCAGGGCATTTGAAGACAATTTCCATGGCACCACTTCCAAGAAAGGCACTGAAGGTCCCTAAAGATTTCTGGAACTCCTTTTGGTTCACATCTAGTCGGCAGAAAGGCAGAACCGAATATGAAGCTTGTTTGGTTTATCATAGGCTTTGGGCTGTAAAATTAATAGGAAACAGACTAGCCATTTCTTTTATGAGCCGCATCTAATTCATTGAAGCGTCTTCGCATACAATCCCTTATGAACTCAGGAAAGGAAGCGTAGCCCAATTCATATTCTTTGTTCTTTCTCTCGAACTGAAGCTTGTAATCCTTTGGGATCTTCACAGACAGTCTCCTTGTCATGATTGATGATTAGTTCGCACGCGTATTAATTCCTCTCTTTCTACAGTACTAGCTCATAGAGGAATAAACGACGTTCTGAGAAATCTCCAGGCCAGGAAACCATCTCAGAGTCGGTATATCCCAATCCTGTTACCCACCTGGTTGCATTAGACCCCATGATAAAGGTGACTCGCGTAGCTCCCCTATCTGATATCTCGTCTACAATCCTTGCCATCATATCAACAAAGATGCTTTGATTCGTCGTGTAGACTATATAGGAAGTGGCACGTTCTCCTCGATCATCGCGTAATGGAGCGCTATAATACAGGCCACCTGGATTACCATTCTCGTCTGTCACAAGACGAAAAACCGTGTTAGCTGATATATGCTTAAGATTGCTGAGAGCCTTCTGATAGAAATGAAAATCGAATGGGATGTAGTGATTGGGGACAAGAGAGGGAGTAGTTCTGAAAACCTCGGCGATACGTTCAGGACTTGCCTTTATTGGAATTAACTCAGGACTTGGCGTTGGGTGAGATGGAAAAGGCGTGTAGAGATGAAAAGAACCATACTGGTCTCTTAGAGAGAATCCCACATGCTCAGCTAGTTTCATAGATGGTTCGTTGAAGTTCATTGTCAGGTATAGAAGATGCCTTACACCAATCTCTCGTGCGGTATCAATCAAATTCTTGGTGAGCCTTTTGCCATGGCCCACTTGACGATGGTCCTCTTTCGTTCTCAGACCAGAAATATACCCAGTATCCAATGATGGGACTAATTGGAGAGTGCAGATAGATAGGAGTTCATTCTCTTCAAAGAGGCCCCTAACGATGTATTCCGGATCATCAATCCAATTTGGCAAGACTTCGGGTATGTAGTCGTTGCCGCCCCAAGTTGTCGAACAGATGGCAATGACTCCTTCCATATCTGACTGCTCGAGGTCGCGAATCTTGGCCAAAGAGTGCACCTAGAAATGAAAGCTCTTGGATGGATTTGAAGCTTGACCTCTTGTCTGAGATGAGGAAGAATCACGACGCAATCATAGATAGAAGGATTGTCCCATAATTCATCAGGATGGGAAATATCAGCCAAACGAGATAATTGCCGGGTGGAGCCGTAAACCGATCCAATCGTGATGGTATGAACCTGAAATAGCCATCTTGAACAGAATACCAAATCCAGAGCTCCTTCTGGCGACTGAAGTAGGGTTCAAGGAAGAGAAGATCAAACACTAAAGCTAGTAGTCCAGATAGCACACATGCTTCAAGACCTGATAACCCAAAGATCAATCCAGTGAGAAAGGCAGCCTGAATCGAGAAAATCCATAGGAATGGAATCCATATTGGTACATTTCTAATGAAGGGGCCATTGCTGTGGTTCTTGGGGTATTCATAGTATCCCTGTGAAGATACGTAGCTTTCACCTATCGCTGCGACAAGTATTATTCCTGCAAGCTGTGCTAATGCACTCCAGCCAACATATTGAAACATCCAATATGTCGAGATGGCGGCCAGAATAGTGAATGTTGCCAAGATACGCAAATAGCGGGCTCTGATTGCAGCCCGATTCACCACATGGTCGAAATTCGGAAAGGATAGATTCAGCCTTTCTCTCCTCTTGACCGCAGCCTGCGTATTGCACTCTGGAAGAACTCTACTGTCCTGTTTCTCATTGTAACTACCCACATTTTACCCTCCTTCCTTCGGTCTATCTTTCTAGTAGCTAGTGAATCTTGAACGCTCATTATAAGGTCTATAGCCTTTGATACAGTACGACGGTCGATTCCTGTTGATCTTGCCAAACCTGATATCGAGGCGGAGGGAACCTCCTTCAACGCGGCAAGCACCTCAACAATGGCTTGGGGAAAATCAACACGAGTCGCAGGCAGTGATGATGACATTGCAAATCAAGATGCATTCAGCGCATTCTTGCTATTTATACATTATTATGTACACATAGTAATGACTACATAATTATGCCACAAAAAGCGACTCCCAAACTCAGCGTGAATTTGATTGCCATAGCCGAACGCTTATGTTGATTATTCGCATCTGAGCTGTAACCCGACAATCGAGTTTGCTTCGGAGAGAGAATTGATGACTGTTGAGGATGTGAAGCGGACAGATAAAGGACCTGCACTCATGCTTTCGAATGAAGCTGTAGTGAGAGGAGCGCTAGAAGCCGACGTAAAGATAGTTGCATTCTACCCCGGTTCGCCCGTCAGCGAGATTCTAGATACATTTGGCGAGGTGCTTGACCATTTCGGCGATTATAAGATGCATATCGCAGCCAATGAGAAAGTGGCTCTGGAAACTGTTGCAGGGGCCTCAATGGCTGGACAACGCGCATTCACCTCCATGAAAAGCGTAGGAATGAATGTTGCTAGTGATTCTATGTACAGCCTCGGATATGTTGGAGTAAACGCAGGATGCGTCTGCCTTATTGCTGACGATCCTTACGCTCATTCATCTCAGAGCGAGCAAGATGGAAGGTATTACGGCGAATCTGCATATGTGCCGATGATAGAACCCTCCACACCACAGGAGGCTCATGATATGGTCAAGTGGGCCTTTGAGGTATCAGAGAAGCACAAGTCGCTGGTAATCATCAGGACTACAACAAGAGTCAATCACCAGAGGGGCATGGTCAATCTCGGAGAGTTAAACAGAACCCCCTTCAAGAAGAACCGATGGGCAGATGTCAAGGGTCAGTATTTCACAGTCGGAGCAGTCGCTCGTCGATTGAAGGCAAAACTGCTTGATAAGGCTAAGGCAATCAAGGAAGACTTTGAGAAGACTCCTTTCAATTTCATTGACAAAGGTGCTGGAGAAGTCGGCATACTTACAGCTGGTGTTTGCTACCTTCACTCAAAGGAGGCAATGAGGAATCTCGGCCTCGAGCTCCCCGTGTTTAAACTTGGCACCATCTATCCATTACCAGAGAAGAAGCTAGCAGAGTTCATCAAACCACTTCAAACACTCATTGTTGTTGAGGAGCTGACTCCATATCTAGAAACTAAGATTGCAGCCATAGCGAAAGATGTGAACCCTTCACTATACATTGTTGGGAAGAAATCAGGGCACTTCTCGGAAATGCTGGAATACAATGTGCCAATTGTTGAGAAGGTTCTCGCTGAGGTGTTGAACACGAAGCCAAGCATGGACTATGATGCTGTCCTGGAGAGAGCAAATCGACTGAAGGAAATCCTTCCCGAGAGACCTCCAATCTTCTGTCCTGGATGTCCGCACCGTGGAACACTCTGGGCTTTTCGACAAGCATTGCAGCAACTTAGAATCCGCGATAAGATTGTCTTCAATAACGACATAGGCTGCTATAGCATGGCCTTCCTACCTCCAAACGAGTTCTCTGATTCTATGCTTGCCATGGGAGCGTCTCTGGGAGTTTCAGCTGGTATGGAGCTGGCTCTCGAAGACAAGGTGATAGCGATGGTGGGAGACTCTACACTGTACCATGCCGCGTTGCCTGGCATAGTTAATCTCATACATCACAACTCGAATGTGACGCTCTTTGTACTGGATAATGCAGTGACTGCGATGACTGGCCAGCAGTACAATCCAAACTCGCCATACAATGCGGGAGGCCAGCCAGCGAAGAAAATCGACATGGAAAAAATGTTTGAAGCGCTGGGAGCTGAAAGCGTCACTATCATTGATCCTTATGAAACTCGAGATTGCATTGGATCTATCAAGAAGGCGATAGAGGCGGATGGATTCAATGTGATTATCTCCAGACGAGAATGTGCTCTCTACGGAGACCGTCTCAAGAAGAGCGCTGGTCAGAAGATCATCCCAGGTGAGAATGACAAAGAAACCTGCAAAGGAATCTACGCGTGTGTGCGCGAATTCTACTGCCCCGCTATAGCAGTTGATGAGAGCGACCACAAAATGATGATTCAAGAGGATTTATGCGACGGATGTCTGGAATGTAGGCAGGTCTGTCCCGTTGATGCACCCCGTCAAATGGAGGTGAAGAGGTGAGCGATTCTGATACCTTCAACATCATGTTTGCAGGAGTTGGCGGGCAAGGTCTCATGCTTCTGTCAGCTATTCTCGGCAAAGCTGCTGTTGACTCCGGCCTTGAAGTGAAGACAGGCGAACAACACGGTCTCTCTCAGAGACAGGGATCAATCTATGTTCATTTCAGAATAGGAAAGCCAATTTCACCGCTGATACCCTACGGTAAGGCAGACATGGTCATTGCAATGGAGGCCAGCGAAGTACTTCGCTACATCGAGTATCTTAAGGAAGGCGGGGTTGTCATCATGAGCAATCGAAGAATGGCCTCCGTTACTGAAACCGATCAGGTGGCTCTTGACAAGGAGAAGAAGACAAAATACCTCACTGTTGAAGACATTGAGAAGCAGATACGACAGGTTACAGATAATGTAATTCTGCTGGACTCTCTTGATCTGGCAATAAAGGCAGGGAATGCTAGAACAGAAAACTCTGTTCTCATCGGAGCCACGGCAGCTTGTGAAGACTTCCCAATTCCAGCAGAAGAGGTTAGGAAGGCTGTGCTTGCACTTGTCCCACCCAAGACAGTTGATGCAAATTCCAAAGCATTTGATTTGGGACGAGAGGCTGGAAGTGAGTGTCTTCAATCCTAGAGTTCTTGGCCATTAAACATAGTATGTTGTCAGGGGCTCTTTCCAATGTCCCTCTCTAGAATATTCGCTTCAACGCTTTCCTCTGAGAAGAACAATCCAGATAGCAAATACTGCAACAATAATGCCGCCACTGATGATTAAAACAGTAACAAGGTCTATTGTGTCTGTTGTGCCTCCTGTGTCTGTTGTTGTCGTGTGTGGTGTCTCTGTCGTAGCCGGAGGATCATTTGGATCTAAGGGATCAAACCCATGTTCAACTTCATATGCATCGGAATAACCATCAGCATCAGAATCGGAACTTAACGGGTTCGTCCCAAGCACATTGATTTCATAAGCATCGTCCAAGGTGTCATTGTCACTATCCGGGGAAAGTGGATTTAATCCATGCAGGATTTCGTAGGCATCGTCAAGGGTATCATCGTCACTATCAGCAGAACTGGGATTGGTTCCAAGATTAAACTCCTCCAGATTTGTGAGTGTGTCATTGTCCAGATCATCCATCGTGTCATTCACGAGAGGATTTAGTCCATACCGCACTTCGTAGGCATCACCGAGGGTGTCATTATCACTATCGGGAGAACTAGGATTGGTTCCCAGATTGAACTCCTCTAGATTTGTGAGTGTGTCATTGTCCAGATCATCCATCGTGTCATTCACGAGAGGATTGAGTCCATACAGCACTTCATAGGCATCACCCAAGGTATCATTGTCACTGTCAGGCGAAAGAGGATTGAGGCCATTCAAGACTTCGTAGGCATCACCCAAGGTATCATTGTCACTGTCAGGCGAAAGAGGATTAAGTCCATTCAGGACTTCGTAGGCATCGTCAAGGGTATCATTGTCGCTATCAGCAGAACTAGGATTGGTTCCAAGATTAAACTCCTCCAGATTTGTGAGTGTGTCATTGTCCAGATCATCCATCGTGTCGTTCAAGAGGGGATCAAGTCCATACTGGATTTCAAATCCATCATCCATTGAATCATTATCACTATCATAGTCGTAGGGATTAGTTCCATAGATCTCTTCATCTAAATCAAAGATAGTATCATTATCACTATCACCAAGAGGCGGAATCTTAGTGAGTGTAGCATCTACTACTCCACCTAGAGATGAGTCATAGGCATTGACAGTTGGAAAGTCTGTAGAAAAGGTGGAAGAACATACAACTGCATTTTCCATAGAATCTAATGCAATACCACCGGCCTCCACCTCATTACCAGATCCACCAAGATAAGTGCTGTACACAATTCTACCTTGGTTAGTGTCAATCTTTGATATTATGACTTCGTCACCACTGATTGTATCATCAATTGGATGGACGAGCTGAAAATCGATAGCAGAGCTCATTGCAGCTACATATGCATAGCCATAATCATTTACAACGATACCATATGGAAATTCGTTGTCATTGATTATATCTCCACCAAGATAGGATGAAAAATCAAGAGATTCACCGCTTGCATTCAATCGTACCACAAAGATGTCACCCCATCCATAAGTGGTGTCAAATGCCTTAACCATCGGAAAATCATCAGAATATGTACGTCCACATACATAGGCATTACCGTCGCCATCAATATCAATGTAAGCTAAATCCTCGTCTTCCGAACCACCAATGTATGTTGAATATTCAATTGAAGACGCATTGGGGTGTAGTTTCATTACAGTGACATCTGCTCTACCGTTGGATGTGTTATCATAGGCATTGACAACAGGGAAATCTGTTGCAAAGGTTCTGCTGGCAACATAGATGTATCCTTCATCATCAAATGCAACTCCTTGACATTGTACATCATCATTTGCATCAATCAATCCAGAGAAAATGAATTCAGTGCCATTGGGACTTAGACGAGTGACGAAACCGGGATCACTTCCAAAAGCATCCAACACACCATTATTCGCAGTAGGATAGCTACCCCAAGTGTAGCCTACTATCACGGCACTTCCATCGGAATGAACTGCTATTGATTCTGGCAGATCTCTGTTTGATGATCCGAGATAGGTCGAATAGATAAGAGAATCGCCAGTACTATTCAATTTACAGACAACGACATCATAGTCTCCATTGTAACTTGGGTCGATTGCGTTGACTGTTGGAAAATCTGAGGAGTGAGTATCAGTTGCCAAATAGACATTACCATGGGTATCAACAGCTATCGAAGATCCCCCACCTGCTTCATAAGAAGAACCTCCGATATATGTGCTATACAGTAAATCTCCATTCGGACTGAATTTCGCAACAAAGCAATCTCTATCGCCTCCCATTGAAGAATCGAATCCATTTAGAATCGGAAAATCGGATGAATGAGTTCGACCACAGAAATACACATTGTCATCAGAATCCACATCTATATCGAATGAATACTCAGTGCTACTTCCGCCGAAATATGTGGAGTATGTGTAGTTAACCCCCGGTTGAGTAGGTGTAAAGTCTGTTTGTGGTTGAGTAATAGGTGCAAGAGAAGAATCGCCGGAATCGACTATAAGCTGGTATTCCTGCATCATAAAATTCTCAGAATCTTCATCTGAAATCAATGGGTTTATTCTATTCAATTTACTCGACCTGAATTGAATATCTAGTTCAGTTGGATTAGATACTGTTACGAGTTCCTCCAAACTTGCATCTGAAGTAACTTCCAATCGAAGACCAGAAGCAATTGGGATAAATCCGATATAGCAGCCTATGTCTGAATTACGGTATTCAACAGCATGGTAGGACTTCACTCCCGTGAAGGTTCCTCTATCACCAAGAAAGAAGTGAGAAAGAGGATTAGCTTCGCGGACACCAATTGGATGCGTTTCCTGTAATCTTGTAAAATCTAAAAGGATTGGAGACCTGTCATTCACAGTCCAGATTTTAACTTGGCCCATATTAAAGCAGACAAAACCGGATTCGAATTCACAATAGAATTCAGTTTCAAGATTTCCAATTTGACCCAGGTTTTGCCATATTAATTGAGTATCCAAGCTTTTGATGAATTGATCGATGCTATTTGATGAAATTGGTTCTAGTGCATTGAAACTATTTGCTTCAACAATCTGAGCACTGTTTGCTATAGATAAGAATCCAATAACTAGAATAAGACCAATTGATACGCCGCTAGCTCTCATTGTGCCACCCCTTGGATTGCAAAATTCGTTCGTAGTCCCTCGGAATCTTCGCTGATTCTCGAACCCCAGTCTGATGGCTAGAATCCGGATAGGATACATATGGAAATAGGACAATTCTCACGGATAGAATTCCCAACCTAGCTCCAGCGATTTTCATAGAGGGCCCTCCAAGGCCCTCTGTTGTACCACCTTCATATATCTATTTCGCGATAATTTGTGCCTCTTTGCATAATGCATTCCACTGGTGGTTCATACTTGGGAACCTAGCGCGATGACAGCTTTCGAAAGACAACTACTAATACAATAATGATAATCCCTGCGCCCGCTATCAGAATAGAGAATAGAAGCCATGGGTTTGGGATAACATCCGGCGGCTGAACGGACACTATGACCGTATCAGATGCAGTATTTCCAGCGAAATCGCTTACCTCAATTGTGTAGTTGTATTCTCCAGCATCAAGCCCCCATACTGGCACCGCTATGGATTCAGATGATGAATTCCAAGCTCCTGACATCAGGGTGGTTCCATCAACAAATACCTCATAGCTCAGAGGAAACTCGTCGCTTGGAGTCCATGTTATAGTTTCACCAGAACTGCCACCCTCGAAGTAACCAATATCATCAGGGTGATTCAGGACAGGAGCTGTCTTGTCTCGATATGGCTCCATGCCTATTCGATTCAGTTCTACCTCACCAGTCTTCTCCATGGTTGTGGTATTATAGCTCTCAAGGAAGTAGTGAGATAGGTATCCATCCTGTTTGAAATAATCTACATGTACGAAGATTGTGATTCCTTCTTCGACGCTGATTACACCATATGTGAAGTTGTCATCATCCCAACTGTATCCCCAAAAATAGGGGTCGTCAGCATCGAGGGCGAAGTGGTCGACGTTCAGTGTGGTTGAGTAGAGGAAACTCATCAATGTCCAGTTGCCTATGGGCAGATGGAAATTAAGAGCCATCACGAGGGTCAGGACGTACAGCCCTAAATCTGTCCCGTTAGCGAAATAGGCATCAAGAGTAACATATGGAATATCGGACCAGTTAGTCAGAGAATCCGGAATTATAGGAAGGGGATCACTACTGTTGACATAAATCTCCTCATCAAACTGCATATCTTCGGCATCGAGATGCATCATGAAGTGAAACTCATCCTCAGGGTCGAAGCCCCATTCAAGCCCCTGATTAGTCTGAGCTAGTGCTGGTGGAGCCAAAAGCATGGCCGATAATAACATAGCTAAGATCAGTAATCTTCCGCGAATCATTCTACTATCCCCTATAGGACATTTGCTCATTAAGCGCATTCACATCTAGCGTTAAAAACAAATCGTAAACTCATTAGTTGGATATTCGCACAACCAAATCAGTAAAGTTATTAACCATAGTGAAGTCTACAAGTTGGAGGCGAGGAAGCTTTGGATGAGCCAGAACTGTACGATGCGATAATAATTGGCGGAGGTCCAGCTGGATGTTCTGCCGCACTGCACCTAGCATACCATAAACGCAAAGTTTTGGTCTTGGATCGGGGAACTAGTCCAATGAGTTTCCATCACAACACCATTGTCAACTTTGCATCTGGTGAGGCGTATCATGAGGGTCGTCCTCTTCTAAGAAATCTGCAGGGGATTGCAAGGGCAGCTGGAGCTGAGATGAAAGAAGCCAATGTCGTTGAAGTATCTGGCAGGTATCCTCGTTTCGTTGTACGCACAGACAGGAGCTATCGAACCAATGACATATCCGAATATCAGGCAAGAATACTCCTTTTTGCGACGGGCACCGCCAGGAAACATCCGAAAGTAAATGGGATGTGGAGGGGTTGGTTACCAGTCGCCAATGCGGGCAATGCGGCTTTCTATTGTCCCGATTGTGAAGCTCCTCTCTGCAAAGACAAGGATGTTCTTGTTGTAAATGCTGGGACCGTCGGAAGTGCTCTTCACACAGCAAACTCACTGACACGTTTTACAGATAGAATCAGAATCCTCATGACCGAAGATGCGTACATGCCTATCGAAGAACAGGACTTGGCAAAATTGGATGAGTCGCCATTTGAGTGGATTCGTGGCACAATAAAAGCTGTGGATTATCCAGTTCCTGGGAAGATGCAGTCTATCACACTTACAAACGGCTCGAAGATAAAGGCCGAAGTGTTCTTCGTCGCTTTTGTGGCTGAGGCAAGATCAGAGCTAGCACAGCAAATCGGTGTGCAGGTTGACAGCAGAGGAAACATCATCACTGATCATAGAGGAAAGACGAATGTTGAAGGAGTCTGGGCGGCGGGAGACTGTAGGCCCATAACTCAGCAGATAGCTATGGCCATTGGCACAGGGAATTATGCTGGTCTCATGATGAATCAATTCCTTGGCAACGATTATGAGATAGAAGAGGAGTTTGACCATCCAGACCATCGGGCTCCTATGCACATGGGCTAGGCTGGTTTCAACATCAGCAATCGGTAGCCTTCATGGAGAGACATCAATACTGCAATGAGCCCCATTGTGATGAACATGAGGTCCTCTCCGCGAGGTGGCCATTCGCAAAAGAATGCAAGATAGACTACAATCATTCCTGAGAATAGAGTTGCTAGGAAGGCAAATCTTGGAAGAAATCGTTTTCCAATCCTCACAAATAACGTTAGGGAACCAACGCGAACGGTCTTGGCAACAGAATACTCTCCATGAGCATTCTTGGAAACAAGGCCAGCAGCCTCCAGTTTCTGAAGATGGTGTTTTGACAGGCTCGGACTTGAAAAACCAAGCTCCCTCTGAATCTCACGGACTCCCATCTGGTCACGGGTGAGCAAGAGAGAATAGACAGACATGGTTCTTCCTTTCAGAAGCTCCTCGATATCCTTATCTTCCACCTCGTGACTCATTGCATTTCCTCGAGAAGATGGTGGGGGGAAAAAGAACCCCCCCACTATTCTAATTATCGTTCTGCGTGGTCACTATAGCTATGGGTAATCTACCGCTCCTGTTATTGTTGTGTAGAAGTCATTGATTGGAGTAGTGAGGTATCCACCTTCATTGAGCCAGTACCCTGGCTGCCAATTCGATGTTAAAGGCACTCCCATGTCATCCCACTCTCCACTCCAAGTACCATTTTGGATATAGACCAGACCGTCGCTGCTAGTGTAACCAATGTTGAAGACAGAGTTGTCATCAAAGAAGATCATCATATACAGCTCAATTGGCCAAGTATCCGGAAATTCAGCTGGATAGCTAGTTGCATCTGACATCCTACCAAGACCATTATCAATGAGTGACCCGCTCAGTGCAAACCACTGATCGGGAATGATTTCTCCACTTCCATTTATGCCGGCTGAATATGGATGAAAGAAAACCTCAATCCTGCAGAAATCAGTATCATTCCTCCACATGAAGACTCCATCTACAAATGCGTCAGGTTGTTGGGCATCATAGTATGATGAGAGATCCACATTGACTAAAGTGCAATTATAGATCCAGAAGAAATTGACATCCTCTCTGCGACTGTTGAGATATTCTGCTGCGAGGGGGCCGTAACCCCCTCCCCCGCCTGTGGTTGTTGTGGTAGTGGTCGTATCAGTCGTAGTAGTTGTAGTTGGTCCAATTCCCCCTGGAAACCAGAACATCGCAGCGGCAAATCCTGCTACAATGATTACCGCCACTAGGATTGGTGCAAGTATGGATTGTCCAAGACTGGAATCGTATTTTCTCATATTCTTTTCACCTACCAAATGCTAGAACGAGTTTTGATAATATGCTACGCATTGAACGCTCTGTTCAACCCGTTGAACACTTGGCAATGAGCATAGGCC
This sequence comes from Candidatus Hermodarchaeota archaeon, assembly GCA_048885865.1. Classification (GTDB taxonomy): domain Archaea; phylum Asgardarchaeota; class Thorarchaeia; order Thorarchaeales; family Thorarchaeaceae; genus SMTZ1-83. The sequence goes on along the minus strand of JBHLLF010000001.1, from coordinate 15,794 downwards.
AGCGTGCAAAGGATTAAATATATTCAATATTAACAATTGTTAATTACGTCGTGTAAGGGAGTTGCAATGACTGATACAGATGAGAAGCTAATCGACCTATTGAAACGACAGATCGAGGTTGAGAGGCGAAACCTGATTACGCTGGCAGAGGCGGAGAACGAGGCTAGAGAAACCGCAGTGCGTCTAGCCCTGATGAACATGCGCCTCGATACATGGAAACATCAGAAGTTCCTTGAAGGAATGATCGAGATGCTAACCGCAACTCCATGCGACGAATGGTCTGCCAAAGTTGGCAGATATGCAGGGAGGGTGATGCTTGAGAGGAACGTCGTGGAACTCCTTAACGATGAGAATGACATGATCAAACTAGCAAGTGATGCACTTGACCTTGTGAATGATCCCCTGGCCGCATTTCTGCTTGAGAAGCTTAAGGAAGAAGAGGAACGTCGATATAGCGAGATTGTAGAGCTTGTGAAGTTGATCAAGCGAGCTCCTCTCCAGGCGAGAAAGGGTGAGAAGGGAACGGATGTTGTTTGTGAGAGCACCTAGGACCTCTCTTTCCAAAGTACATACCGATAATATAAAACGGACATACTGATGAAGCAACTTGCCAATAGTCAAGCCTCAGCTGGGAGTCTGTAGGTGATAATGAATGCCCACACACAATGATGTATCTCAGAACTATATGAGCGTCACAGATTACATTGATCAGATGAGTGCCTCTCAAAAGGGAGGGTTCGTTCGAAGGCGTGATGCATACGTGCTTAACAAGGAAGCAGTAGAGATCCTAAAGACATTCAAGGATAACTACCAGTTCATTGTCTTCTTTGCAGATTGGTGCGGTGACTCGAGAAAGGCTGTGCCAGTCCTATCACTCTTGGAGCAGGAACTAGACATCAGGATCACCGCACTAGGTGGTATGACTAAGCCTCCATATGGCTCAAAGTCGTTCTGGGCTGTCCCACCAAGCCCTGTGGAAGTAGAAACATTCGATATCAGAAGCAGCCCTACAATCGTGGTCTTCAAAAAGTCAGGAGAAGAAGTTGGTAGGATGAAGACTCGTCCAAAGAACACATCTACTGTCGAAGAGGAGCTAATTTGGATAATAGAATCAAGCAACTGAGCTACGCAATTGCGTGGCATTATGCGGAGATATTGACTTCCTTCTTTTTGCATCCGTCACAGTTTTCAAATCCAGGCCCAAGACAATCCGCAGCTTTGGAGCCACCATGCTTCTTCCCCCACTCTTGCATCTGGGTCAGTACACCCCTGAGATCCTCTCCCTTGCTGGTGAGTGTATAGGTGACACTTGGCGGAGTGACCTCTGGATTGACCTCTCTTGTAACGAGCCCCTCTTCCACAAGCTCCTTTAGCCTGCCTGAGAGGACTTTGGCACTTATCCAATCCAAGGTCTTGTGAATCTCATTGAATCTAAGTCCGTTCATGGCTGATGTTGTCATTAATGCTTGAAGAATTAGAATTGTCCATCGCTTCCCCAAGATGTTTGACGCGATAAATACTGGACAGGACATCACAGCCTCCTTACTTCTTGCTTCGATCTCAATCACCTCGAGCTGATAGTCAATTACTTTTTGTTACTTACTATACGGTAACTACTACCTTTATATAAGTTTGGGGCAGGAAACTCGCTGTGGCTGACAATGGTTAGACGATTAATGATCATGATTGACGAGGAGAAGTGCACTGGATGCGGCCTATGCGTCCCGAATTGCGCTGAGGGGGCGCTCGAAATAATTGATGGGAAGGCTAAGGTTGTCTCCGAGAGTTATTGTGACGGATTAGGTGCATGCCTAGGACATTGTCCCGAGGGAGCACTAACACTAAGGGAAGTCGATACAGTGGAGTTTGATGAAGAGGCGGCTATGGCATATGTTGCCAAGATCAAAGGGCAGCCAGCTGTGGCTGCTGCCGCAACTCATGGTGGCGGGGGCGATGTTGGGTGTGCGGGCTCAGAAGCATTCACCTACGCTGCAGACCACTCAGAATCTATTCATAACAACACTGTGCCAGAGCAAGTCACACCTTCCCAGCTTAACCAATGGCCTGTGAAGCTGAAACTGTTGAGCCCTCAGCACCCAGTGTTTCAAGATTCAAGAATTGCGATATTAGCAGATTGTGCTGGTCCTGCTTATGCTGGCTTGCATCAAGACTTCATCAAGGATCGCGCTGCAATTATGGTCTGTCCCAAATTTGAGGACTACGAGGCGAACCTCCAGAAACTCAGCGCTATCTTTCAGAACCACAACATCAAGGATGTCGCTCTTGTACACATGGAAGTGCCATGCTGCTTTGGACTGGCTAGGCTCACACAGGAGGCCATCTACAACTCTGGTAAAGAGATTCCACTTAGAACCTATGTGATTGGAGTAAAAGGCGAGATAAAAGCCGTCATGTAGGATTATGCTGACCCAACTTCCAACCTTGGTTCGCCCAATGGTGCCGCTTCAAGAGATAGGTGGAACTCAATCCAGAGCAACGCTTATGTCGAGGCTGGCACCATATTTCATTCTGTGGTTTGAAGGTTGGAAATACATAATCGCACTCTAAGAGCGCTCTATGCAGCAATCCTTGTCGGGGGCATATTCGAACTAGTAATGGGTGCTGTGATTTTCCTCGCTGGTGACATAGTGATCTCGATTTCAGGCGGATACCCCATCCCAGTTTTTCCACTCTATTGGCGAACGATGGGATTGCTAGCTATTACTCTTGGCAGTCTACAGATACATGCATCAAGAGATATTGCGAGATACCTCGCCATTCCGATTGCAGCGAGCTGTGTCAGGTTAGTCCTGCCGATTCTCACGTACTTGCAGATGCTTGATTCCCCTACAATGGGTGGCGCATTGGTTATCTCGACAGCGTTTGATTTCTTCCTAGCAGTGGTGACACTGGTCTTACTTTATAGAGTTGGTCTGCTGAGTAGTGGAAAATGAATTTGATACCGATATGCTAGCTAAGGTCAGGAGGCCATTTGGGAGTCATGGAGGAATAGGTGTGTTTTCCAGGACGGGTAACAGCGACAGGCATGTGGGGTGTGTCAAACCCGAGGCCAACGTTTCCGTCCTTATCAACCATTATCAATCCAGCTTCACCGCTTGTCTTTTCCTTTAGCAGGCGCATTGCCTTAGCTGAGGCTTCCACTGCGTTGAGTCCTTCCTCAGAGTAGAAAACAGCCATTCGAGCCATCACGATTCTCAAAATCTGTTCGCCCTTGCCAGTACAGCTTGCTGCTGCTAGTTCATTGGCATATACTCCGGCTCCAATTATAGGAGAGTCCCCGACTCTTCCGGGAAATTGACCAGGCCAACCACTAGTTGAAGAAGCTGAAGCGATGCGTCCATGAGAATCGACCACAACGCAGCCAACAGTATCATGACCTTCTCCCGCCCCCATAGGCATGTTTTTCGTTTCTCCCGGAGCATCCTCTTGCCGATAGCCAGTTTCAATCATCTCAGAGTAAAGCTTCCTTGCTCCATCACCTGTGACTTGGTAATTTGGAGTTCTTTCAAGAACATACCTCGCAAGACTGATTGGATGAACAATATCTTGCACAGCAATCACAGCGCCGCTCTCCAGCTTGTTGCCATCCATTATCATGGCATGTAGCTCTACATAGCCGTCGCGATTTGGCCTCGCTCCTCTACCCGCTGTGAAAAGGTCGGTGTCTTCCAATGTCCAAATCGCTGTTTCAGCAGCGGCAACCGCAGAGGCGCCCTTTTCCAATAGCCTCATGCCACTCTCAGCAGCGTATTGTACAGCGTGGATGATTGCTGGAATGTGCTCCTCTTTGAACTTGGTCGCACCTCCATGGACAACAATTACAGGCAATGGCAAATTTGAATCCCAACTTCTCGAACACGAGACAGTCACAAAAAAGTATCGAGAATGCTAGAGACCCATCCGATTCAATTCGCGTTCAAGGAACTCTTTTGTAAGATGGAGATTGGTCCATCTTTCAGCAAATGTCCCGGGAGTGACTCTCCGTTCTTCATACACCTTTTGGAGTTGCAGGATCTCATCATTGGTTTCGCGGAGCCTATCACGATACATCTGAATCTTGATCTCAATAGTTGCTTCTTCTGCCTCACCAGGAGTTTGTACAGATATGATTCGACCATCCATGATTCTATAGATCCTGTCAGTCTGTCGAGCTATCTGGGGGTCGTGTGTGACAATAAGGACTGTCTTACCCATGTCCTTATTGACAGATAGCAGGAATTCCACAATCTTAGCTCCAGTTTCAGTATCGAGGTCGCCTGTTGGTTCGTCTGCAATTAGGATTGGAGGATCGTTGGCTAGAGCTGCTGCGATGGCAACCCGCTGTTTCTCGCCTCCACTCAACTCGTCAGGTTTATGGTTCATCCTAAGGCCCAGACCGACCTGATTCAACAGCTCTGTCACTCTTCTCTTTCGTGCATCCTTGGGAGCACCAATTGCCAGCATAGGGAGCTCGACGTTCTCATACGCCGTCAAGGTGGGAATAAGGTTGAGCGTCTGGAATATATGGCCAACAGTTCTCTGTCGCAGATGACCGAGTTGAGCAGGACTTGAGGATGAGATATCATGTCCAGCGACATAGCTCTTCCCAGCAGTTGCATATGTCAGCCCGCCAATGATGTTGAGCAATGTGGTTTTGCCTGATCCACTTGGGCCAATGATGGATATTACTTCTCCCTGATCAACCTTCATAGAAAGGCCACGGAGCGCCTGTACTTCAACATCTCCAAGTCTATAGACCTTGACCAGGTCATTCGTTTCTATGTAGCTTTTTGTGCTTTCCAAAGGTACCACCTCTATTCTCTGAGTATGTCAACCTTTCCTTCTGTAAACCTAGATGTCAATCCAATTGGAATCAGAGCTGCAGCCAGAACAGCAGCAACCATTCCTATCATTCCTAGGAGGGCAGGACCTGATAGAATCACAACCGGTCGGACTAGCGCCTGCAGATTCTGACTTTGATTCGATAGGTCTCCGAACAGCTGGATTAAGCCTGTTCCCACACCCAGAATGAGCGAGAAAACAATCATCACCATGATCTCAGCAATTAGGACCTTCAACACTTGTCCACGAGTGAACCCCCGAACCCTGAGCAGTGTTGTTTCGTATTCCTTCTCCCTAAGAGTCAATCCCACAACTAATGCTGTGCCTACAATCGCGAGCACTACAGCAAAAGCGATACCAACCCATCGAGCCCTAGTACCTCCAGCCTGGAAAGTATTCGCTTCAAGGGCTTTCAAGTTCGATGTCACTGAATCAGTATTTTTGACATCCTCAAAGCTTGCGAAGATTTCCTCCTCAAGGGTTGTTCCATTTACGTTTTCTTCCGTTTTGATTAGAACATGACCTTCTGCATACTCGACAAGACCAGTTGAGTTAAGGAAGTCGCGGGGAACGAAGGAAGGATAAGTGCCTCCAAATGCGAATTGTCCAATTGGCCCACCTATGTCGCCTATGAACTGCTCAATTGGGCTCACAAAACCAACCAAGCCAATGATTTCCAATCTATGAATGTCGCTGGCACTTGTACCTCTAAGTGTAACATAGTTTCCAATCCTCAGTTCCAGTTGTCTAGCGACGGATACTGAGAGCAAAATCTTGTTTCCAGTGAAGTTCGAGAAAACCTCATCAAGACTAGGACCACTAAACCAGATAGTCTCGTAGAATGCCGCGTCAGTCCAGTTTTCTGGAGATATGCCTCTCACTTCCAAGCTACCTCTCGTGCTGCTCATCGTAAGATGATACTCCAAGGTTATAGCTTCCACACCCTCGAGCCCAGATATTTCATCAAGGGTATCTGATAGATTTGCTCCAGCATTAAATGTCACACTGACGTCGGATCCAACATCATATTTTGCAGTGCGCCACACACGATCTGCCTCAGAGAAAAGCCCGCCAACACTGAAGATGCCATAGGAAACAATCAGAGCGACCACAAATACCAGAGCCGCGTTCCTGGCAGGATTACGTTTTACATTCCTGGTTGCCAGTCTTCCAAAAGCCCCAAAGAAACGGCTTCCTGCTTGAACAATGCCTTCCTGAAATTTCTGCGATCCTCTCAAGAGAATCTTTGTGACTCCGTAGAGGAAGAGTATGGGGCCCGTATAGTTCAGGAAAGCATCTATGGGAGTTAGCAGTGCGGTGAGAATCAGGAGAATGAAATTCGTTGAGAGCGCTCCTGTGATTAAGCTCTGCATGTTCAATCCTAGAATCCATGCGATAATTTTGTATGTTCCAAGGATAAGTGCTATTGTTGGCAGCAGCCTTTTGTATTCTCTTTGCTCTTCAATGTATACATACTGCTTAAGGGCGTCAAGAGGATCAAGCTTGGAAGCGCGATTCGCAGGTCCCCGTATTGCCCAGTAGGAGAGAATAAGAGCGAAAACAACCACAAAAATGGATGTCATAGGATTACCTATCATTGCCAAAGGGAGATTTTCGATAGCAACATCTACAACAAGATGACCCAATACTGTGCCGAGGAAAAGACCCACAATTCCGCCAATCAAGCCTATTATTAGTGCCTCAAAAACAAGCATCCTCTTTATAGTTCGAGGCCCTAATCCCTTCGTTGAAAGCAATCCAAATTCACGACGCCGCAGATTATAACTTACGTCACTCAGCATTGTTGAGGAATACCAACTCATGAAGATGATAGGGGCAGCCAGGCTCACAAATGCGACTATCATTATTGTGGACAGTAATGTAATTGTTGCGAGGGTTGAACCAACAAGGTTGGTAACATCAGTGTTGAAGAGCGCAGTTCTGTCCTCTATTCTGGAAACAATGTTGTCAATTGTTGAGGATGAACTCCCGATATCGTAGGGATTAATGACGATATCACGATCGAGTTGACACGCAAAACCAGTAGTCATCATAATTCCTGTAGCATTCTCGTTAGCAGAATACCAATCTAGAAGTGGAGATACTGTAGATGCCCAATCGACGAGAAGGAGATTATAGTCGCGCCAGTCACCCAACTGAAACTGAATAAAGCCGAAGCTAATGGTTGTTGGAGGATTTAGGAGGCGTGCAGTACGTTCAGGGATATCAACGAATCCAGCAACAGTGAGATTGATGGTAAGTGTTTCAATATAGGGGAACTCTGTAGTCCTCACTGTCACAGGCACTTGAAGAATCTCACCAAGAGATAATGCGGAAGCGTTTACTGAGCTCGCAATGACATAGGTTTCATTTATGCCTAGAGTTGTGGATCCATTGATGTATTCAATGCTAGACCACGCAGTGCTTGAAATATCCATTCCAATAATATTGTATGAATTCCTGGTGGTCAGGTTGTAGGTATATCGTAATTTTGAGTAAACATCTGCAGATTTCATTTCAGGTAGATTTTCCAGCTCAGTCCTCAACTCCAGCATTTCGGCGTTAGTCCAAGTTACATTGTTCGCTTCCACTCGCAGATCGTAGTCAACGTTGTCAAGACTGTTCATTAGGGCAATTCGGGAGTTTACATCAGCGGCCACCACCATCGCAGAGAAGAAAGTAGTCGCAACCAGAACCCCGATAGTAAGCGCAATGAAGAGGCGATATCCTCTGATAACTCTCTTGAACGCATATCGAAACAAGCCTTCAGACCTCCGAGTAGCTTCTTAACTACTGCCAAGCTGGCATCTAATATCGGATATGATATCGAATGCGATATAAAGTTGCTGCTTAAGTTATCAGTTCCGAGAACAGCTCTTAAGAAGCCAATCATAGGAACTCTCTGTGATTCTCAGGTCTTGGAAAGCAATCTGTGGATATAAGGAGGATGATTCAATCATAATCCTGCATCTATTGAACGGCTCCAAAGCATCTGAAGAGGGCCTCTATATGCCGGCTCTATTATTCATGATTCTCATGTAAGTGTCTTCCATGCTTTCTGGTGGTTTTAATTCCATATCACGCTTTACTAGAGTGATGGCTCCTTCTGGGCAGTTTGCGACACAGACACCGCACCCAATGCATCTGTCGAGGTTGACCATCAACAAGTCATCTTGGAAGCTCAGTGCCTTCATCTGACAAAGATCAACACAGGTTCCACATTGAGAACAGAGGTCATGGTCTACATCCGAATAGAAGTTGGTTGTGAAGAATTCTATGGGTTTTGGCATAGCCCCTTTGCCGCGTAGGAGTCCACAGCAGCATCCACAGCAGCTACACATGAAATCCATCTTCTCTGAGTTACTGGGTTGAAGCACAAGACCTTCTTGTTCATTCTGATCGATAATCTGAACCAACTCTTCCTTGGATATCTCCCGTCCCCATCCCAAGCTGAGATACATTTTAGCAAACGGACCAGCACCAATACATGTTTCCTCTCTCTGAGTGACCTTGCATGGATCATCTCTGAGTGCATGCGATTGTCTACAGATACAATTAGTGACCATGAACGGCCCATCTGCGCCCTCAATGAGCTTTCGTACATCGTCATACTGAGCCACGGGGCTCTCAGGCGTAAAGCTCTTCTGTACAGGAATCACTCTTAGCTGTGTTGGCTGCGCACTGAAGAATGCCTTGCTATATGCTTCGGCGTTGTATTCTCCAACTGCCTGGAGGAGTTCCTTTGACAGTCTATTGACCTGAAACTCGTAAATGCCAACAACCCAATTTGCATTGTTGTAGAACTTCTTTCCTCCTTCGGACTTGAAGTGTAGAAGTCCCTTACTTGCCATCCCATCCAAGACCATCTCAAGGTCCTCGATTGAAGTCTCAGCAGGTTCCATTCTGCGATAGATTGTGTCCAAGTCGTCAACGGCGTAGGTTGAGTAGGTCAGATAGGTGGCAATTCGTGCCTCCTCCGGGGTAAATAGACACTTCAGAAGTCGGATGTCAGCACCAGATTCAGCCGGAGGAAATCCCATAGGTGTTCTATCCAGGTGTTCTTGAAGGGCTCTGTATACATCATCTTCCAATGCAATCTCTCCTCCATTAACAATCGCTGACACATAGCCTATACAAAAGCACTTCCATCAATGTATGGATGCAGAGAATCCAAGATCTGGAAGGCTAGTTCCGCGATATTGAAACGTACTTGCATTCTTCTGATTCTTCAGCAAATCGCTGCTGCCATCCATCAATTGCATTCTTCAGATTGGGATAAGCGTCCCTTACACCAATAATGCCTACTCTCCTGATTTGCTTTGCTGGGCATAGCTGAGAAATCCAATCAACTATCTCAATTTCCTCGCTTTCGCAGAAGCCTCTTTGGCTTCATTGGTCTTCCCAAGCTTCTCATAAGAGAGTGAAATCATATTCCAGACAAATGGATCATCAGGCGTCAATTTGCTTAGCCTCTCAAAGGCTTCAAGTGCATCCTGATACTTTTCCAGAGCACCTAGTGTGGTCCCCAACAATCCCCATGCATCAGCCCAGTCTGGTTGAACCTTCACTGCCTCCTGAAGAAGAGTCACCGCTTGTTCATCGTCCTTCATACGAGTAAGAACCTTGGCGCATTCGAATCGTGCTTGATTCAAGGAAGGATCAAGCTCTAGTGACTTGCGAAAAGAAATTACCGACTCCTTCAACTTGTCCATCTCACTCTGAGTTCCTGCGAGATAATACCAAGCAGCCGCACTCGGTGGAACCTTCTTCGTGGCTTTCTTCAGAATCTTTTCAGCATCCTTTAGCTTCCCTTGCTGAACAAGATTCCATCCCAATTCAATCCATGGAGTTGATGATTCGCTATGGCGCTTCGTTTTCTTTCGCAGCTGCTCTTCCTGCATAATTAGCTGTCCAAGAGCCATCCTTACATAAAACTTGAATTCTGGATCCACAGGGCCAAGTTCTTCAGCCCTCGTTAAAAGCTTCTCAGCTTCAGTGAGTCTCCGCATTTCGGCCAAGACTTTGGCAAGCTGCAAGATTGCTGATTGACTCTTCGGGTTCAGCTTTGCTGCTGCAGTAAGGGTTTCAATCGCTCCTCTTGTATCGCCTCGAAGATACTGCAATGACCCAAGATTCGTTCTAGGACTGTCTTCCTTGGGGCCTAGTTCAATAGCTTTTCTTAAGGCACTCTCAGATTCGTCATATCTTCCAACTTTCATCAAAAAGGCACCCATGTTGCTCCATGCGGTCCATTCCATAGGACGCCTCTCAACCAGTTCCTGATGTAATTTCTCAGCTTTATCTAATTCACCTAGTTTTTCATAGAGAAAGGAAAGATTGTTTGTGACGCCAGTATCTCCCGGATTGAGTCGCGCAGCTTTTTCAAGTGCACCTTTCGCTTCTTGAGATTTTCCATCATGCAGTAATAATGCACCGAGGTTATTCCAATTCTCCCAGTCATCGGAGTCCAGTTCAACAGATTTCTTGAACGCCTTAATCGCTGCATTGAGATTCTTCCGACCTACCTCAACCTGTGCAAGGATTTTCCAAGCAACTGCCGAACTAGGTTCAATCTCTATTGCCTCCTCAGCTTTCTTGTAGGCGACAGCATACTGATCGCGCGACAGCGCTGTCTTTGCCTCTTCAATCAGCTTCTCTGACTCGGAAGGAAGAACACCGTTCATATCATCATCCATAAACCCAACCCCCTAGTTGTCTTGCCTAATCATAGGTCGCCCTAATAAGAGCTAGCATTCTGTTCTACTCAATAAGAAGAATGAGGTGGGCACAGCCCAAATGGGCAACGTAACGCTTGCCGCGCCACCACCTAATGATTTGTGCGTCACGTTCCATAGAGCTCATTTTGGAGCAATATGCGAGGTCCGGATCGCACGCCAGAATCCGAGACCGACCCACATCAGTTGTGCTGCGCCCTTGCTATAGAGTCAGCCATAATGTGTTACATAAACAGTATGGTGGCTCCACCCTAACTTGTCACGTAACCGCATTAAGGTTTTGGTCTGCGCCCCAACCCCCACTTAAAATACGTGTTCGTCGTGGCGCACTCTAAGCATTGCATGTATAATACGGTATAGTAGTATATAATAGTTGCTGGACTGGAATTTCAAGGTTGCGATATGAGATTTTAGCAAGTCTAGGCACAAGACAACACCAGAAGCACCTATGGTGAGGACTTGTGCGGCAGCATAGCCTGACATGCAGGTTAATGGGGACAAATAGGGGAATGTACAAATACGCCGTTGTCAAAATAAGACTCGATTGAGGTGAGAGTGTTTGCCATATGAGAGGACTGAGTCATGTGAGGCAGTCTTCCGAGAATGCAATAGCTTGTTTGAAAAACAGGAATTCCAAGAGGCGCTAACCTGTTACAATAGATACACCACAATATGCCCGGGCGATCCTATGGGTTGGAACAACCATGGTGCATGTCTTATCGCTCTTGGAAGATATCTTGAAGCAGTCCACAGCTGTAACATGGCTTTGGAGATGGACCCGAAACACAAGTATGCAAACAACAACAAGGGTCAGGCTCTGGAAGCAGCTGGAAAGCTCAAAGAGGCGGCAGAATGCTACATGCAGGCTTGCCGAACCGATCCTGAATATACCGAGCCCTGGTTCAATCTTGCCAATGTGCTACGGAAGATGGAGAAGTATGATGATGCCATCAAGTACTATAGGAAAGCAGCAAAACTCGAGCCAGATTACCCACAGATATGGAACAACATTGGTGTCTGCTATCATATGAAGGAAGACTATGACAACGCACTGGTCTATTATAGAAAAGCATCTGATTATAGCCCCAGAGACCCATTCCCATTAATCAATTCAGGTATTTGCCTGGAGGAGCTAGGCAAAGAGGAGGATGCTATCCGATTCTTTAAAGCGGCTCTTGTTGTCGATCCTGGCAACGAAAAAGCTAAGTCAGAACTCCTTCGATTTGGTGAATCAGTCGGGTGAAAGAAAGTGAGAGTTGGCCTCATGATAGAGGCCAATTCCCCAGGCACAGATTCATCCAAGCTCCTTTCTCTTGCGCTTTGCCAGCACTAGTCTAACAGGTGGACTAAACGCGAAAATCAATGGAATGCTTATGATGCATACCAGTATAGTAGCCTCAAGTATAGCCTCCGCAAACAGATTTTCAAGCGCTGCAGCAAATGGGGGTATCGTTCCGTCTGTGAGGCAGTAGACAGTCCTGCCCGAATAGGTGATTAAGTCGAAACCATCTTGGTCATCAAAATTGCCTACTGCTAAAGATGACATCGAATACTCTCCGTAGTATACAGCAAATGGCTCACTTGAGCTGCAATCGATGAGTGCAATCCTCGTGTCCATTAGCACTGCCATGTCCATGTCGCCATCACCATCAATGTCATCAAAGGAGAAGAAGTTTGGCAGAGCAGACGGACAATTATACCTCCAAAGCTCTGCATCGTGCGAGCCTGCATACACTATGATGCCTTCACCTTCAACATTGACCGCAACCTCATCTGGGCTGGTGAAGTCGAAGTTGACTGCCTTTGCCTCATGCACTTTGGTATTGAACAGCTTGCCCCAGAATGCCCCGGTAGTATTCCATGGCTCCCATGCCAGGACGAAATCGTAGACTCCGAAGTTTGGAATGTCGTATCTATAGACACTGATTAGGTCTTGCTCGTTTGCATTATCGAGATTACCAGTGGCAATGTCTACCACAGTTATACCTGCAACGTTTGTGGAATTCCAATCCCAGACTCCGTCCCCATGCCAGATCCACGTGGATCCTCTACCATCACTTGTAAGGCCTATTGCAGCTATGTCTTCATCATTGTCGAAAGTGTTGTTGAAGTGTCCAACTACAGCCTTGATAGGCCAGAAATCATCTGCAAGAACAGTTGTCACTGCGTACCAACTACCAGTGTTGTCGTAGAACACAATTCCGGTTACATTATCGGAATCAGTAACAAACAAAGCAAATTCTGGTGCAGCAGTTCCAATATCAAACTGACCAATGCCCAGCAATGGAAGCTTTATGGCAGCACCTCCGGTTATCTGCATTCCAGGCAAGAACGCGCCTGAAGTACCATCAAGACCATAGTAAATGTCCCATCCATTCATGTTATCAACCGCTAGAAGTAGTAGATCTTTAACACCATCTAGATTGAAATCTTCAAACTGCAGGTCATAAACAGAGGCATTGATATCCACTTGCCACTCCAGTGTTGGAACTACTGGATCATAGAGCTCAATGACTCCATCACTACGACAGAGGACAAATTCATCAATTGCATCGTTATCGATGTCATGAGTCCATACCCCATCCATTTCGTATATACCCGGAACTGTGCTTGTCACGTTCCAGTATTCTGTCCAATAGTAGTTTGTATGCACAGGTCTGGTTGGCACAATTGGCACGACCTCATTTATCGCCAATATCTCACCATTGGTCGAATGAGAGCCAGCAAGTTCGTCGAGTTCGTCGCCATCAAAGTCACCCACAGCGACCTCATTGTAGTCCATACTGCTAAGGTCAAAGAATAGCGGATTACCAGTAAGTGCATCAACAACTATCAATGCGCCTTCATCGGTGCATATTCCAAGGCCTAGGCGACCGTCAATGAATGATCCCAACATTGCATCGGTGATAAGACCAACATCAGGTTTGTAGGACCATACTGCCCTTCCCGATGTGAACTCCTCCATATAGACACCGTCCCCTGTTGCATAGATGAACTCAGGCGTGGAGTCATCGTCTACGTCTTCAGCCCATAACCACCCAATTAGCTCATTTGGAGGATCGGGATCTCCATCTGGATAGAATGTAGAGTTGTAGAAGATTGACTGATTTCGCGGATCGACAACCCAGACATGGTCCTTTGCCACGACGACCTCGTCTATTCCATCATAATTCAGGTCTACTGCAACGGGTATGATCAAGTCCCCACCCATTGATGCGTTATTGTGATAGAACAATGTGCCATTGTTGCCATATAGGAATGACATTGAACCATTTGTATGGCTCACAACCACATCATAGTTTGAACGTCCTGTGAAGTTGCCGTATGCTACAGACAATCCATCCACAGAAGCGAGACTTGTATTCCAAAGCACGGTGCCATCGACCCTCATTGCCACGACATAGCCGTAGATTGATGTTGCCAACAGTTCTCTTGTATTATCACCTAAGACATCACCAAACATCACAGAACCAAAAAGAATGGGCGACATCTGGATATGAGCAGTATCCACTCCATTCGTTCCATCAATTATGGTCAGATTTCCATCCCATCTATGGGCAGCAACGAATGGCTGTCCACTAGGAGTCAGATTCGCAACGGTAAGCCACAGAGGTTGACCTGTGTACAATTCGTTAGCCCATAACTCAGTTCCGTCATCGTCAAAGGCTCGTATCGCTCCGAGAGCTTCACCACGGATGAGCTCATCCTTTCCGTCACCATCAAGGTCGAACACAACTATTCCGTGTGAAAATCCGGTAAACGACTCCCAAACAGACGACCCTAGATTACTCGTCCATAGAGATTCGCTGTATAGAAATGGAGACTTTCCAGTGCTGGCATCCTCATACTCAAACACGTAGACCTCGCCACGCTCGCATGAAACAGCAATCTCTTCGAATTCATTGCCATTCGAATCGTAGACACTCACACCAGTCACATCATAGATGAACGAGTTAGAAAGCCAGTTTTCCTCATGTTCCATGACTTCATTGCCGACATTCGAGTGTGTCAGTTCATATACGCCTGCTCTGTTATCGAAACCAGCAATGACCTCACGACGCCCGTCGCCATCAGTGTCTCCGACATCAAGGTCAACGACACCACGGATGTTGAAATGAGTGAATCGTGATGATGGATTGATTCCCCATAAGATGTCATTGTTCTCTACCATGATCTTGTCCTCATACCATCCTGTATCTCGAATCGCTCCCTCAGTGGCTTCTGTATTGAGGGCAGTGTCAGATCGCGTGAAGAAGTCGAAGGTATGGGTCTGCATGAAGCCGCCTCCATAGAGTCCCAGAACACTCGGGCAGAGTGCAAGTGGGGCGTAGACTTTCTCACTCCAGGCGAATCTATATACAACCTGTCCCTCAGGAAGTTCATAGCGAATAATGTATTGAGGTAGAGTAGCCAGGGGCTCTGACTGTCTCCACATCATGTACGTATTGCTATAGCTCATCTGGATTCTGTCTTCGATATCAGCTTCAACTGATTCATACACTACTACAAGTGACCTCTCTGGAGCTGCAAGAACCCCAAGATCAGGATTAATCTCGTTGTTGTAGGAGGACGTAGCCTGGTACATGGGACTGTCGTTCCAAATGAAGGAGCTGTTACATGTGGCAACAAATATGTCAAGATCGGTCTTAGCTAGGGTTCGATTTCTTCCGGATATGGCCAGGGCGTATCTGTATTCCGACCCATCGTGGAAACGAATAACGTCCTGAGAGTAGACATAGTACCAGACCCAGTTCTTGAACATGATGTAATTTCCAGTTGGAGGCCAAACATTCCATGCCGAGGAAACCAAATATCCAGACACATGAGCAGTTGTTTCGACAAATGAAACCCCAAGTGTCCCATCACCGAACTCGAATAGAGATGGGTAATGAGAGTTGATGTAGCTACCCCAAACGAATGCAGGGGTTACCCAATTGCCACCACCTGGATTCCAGTATGATATGTAGAAGTTGTAGTTGTCTGTGATTGAAGTATGGATGTCAGCTTTCCAAACTAGGTAGAGAGTTCCAGATGAGTGAAGGAATAGCGATGGCTCATAGTCAATGAAATTGCCTGCGCCCATCCCATAATCACCACTATAGACCACTGCAGCGGCACCCCACTCCTTCAACACTGGATCATAGATCTTGAAGTATAACCTGTTGAACTGACAGAACACCATCATGATAGGAGCATTTGAAGACCAAGACATGTATG